>SUZV01000012.1 GCA_015059715.1 Rikenellaceae bacterium
TTTATAGACGAGTATTTCAAGCTCAAATACAAGTAGAAAATGCGGCAAACACCCGATTTTATGTACTATTTTTGACCAATAATCAAAAACCGCCCCGATTTTATGTACTATTTTGACCAATAAGCCAAACTATCCCTATTAACAACGTTGTGTCTTATTCTATTTCTACATCAAACCACAACATCAGGAGCTATTTTTTTGTAACGAGGATTGTTGTGTCTTATTCTATTTCTACATCAAACCACAACTCCGCAAAGGTTGAGCAACAGACCGCGATGGTTGTGTCTTATTCTATTTCTACATCAAACCACAACTTAGTATATGCCTCACTTGCTTGAGACTCTGTTGTGTCTTATTCTATTTCTACATCAAACCACAACATTATTAGCGACTTTTACGCTATGGCATAGTTGTGTCTTATTCTATTTCTACATCAAACCACAACCTTGCGATAGTAGCTCAGTGGTAGAGCATCGTTGTGTCTTATTCTATTTCTACATCAAACCACAACGTCGTAATCTAACACCTTCTCGGGCACACTGTTGTGTCTTATTCTATTTCTACATCAAACCACAACTTAGCAATTAGACCAATATCCTGATAGTCAGTTGTGTCTTATTCTATTTCTACATCAAACCACAACCGTGTAACCTCTCACGCTAAGACCTTCGTAGTTGTGTCTTATTCTATTTCTACATCAAACCACAACGGCCACACTATGACCTCATCACATTCCCACGTTGTGTCTTATTCTATTTCTACATCAAACCACAACAGCACCCATCTCCTTATCTGCAAATTCGAGTTGTGTCTTATTCTATTTCTACATCAAACCACAACATTTCCAGTTGCAATTCCGTTTTGACTGCGTTGTGTCTTATTCTATTTCTACATCAAACCACAACTATCTCTAAAAAATTCTATATTATGGTTAAGTTGTGTCTTATTCTATTTCTACATCAAACCACAACATTATGTAGGTTTTGTGCAAAATCACTATGTTGTGTCTTATTCTATTTCTACATCAAACCACAACCCGAAATATCGGTAAGCTGCTCATTCTGGCGTTGTGTCTTATTCTATTTCTACATCAAACCACAACGATGATAGGCTCGTTCTCAGCATAGTTCTTGTTGTGTCTTATTCTATTTCTACATCAAACCACAACTTACCGTTTGCGTTTACTCTTTCGTACGCGTTGTGTCTTATTCTATTTCTACATCAAACCACAACTTACCGTTTGCGTTTACTCTTTCGTACGCGTTGTGTCTTATTCTATTTCTACATCAAACCACAACTATGTATGCTATATCAAACCTCAGGAGGTTGTTGTGTCTTATTCTATTTCTACATCAAACCACAACTATGTGGATCAGATAGCTACAGATAGCGATGTTGTGTCTTATTCTATTTCTACATCAAACCACAACGGCAGAGTTATTTATTATTATTATTGTGGGTTGTGTCTTATTCTATTTCTACATCAAACCACAACCACAGCGCAAGGCGCGTATTAAACGCCTGCGTTGTGTCTTATTCTATTTCTACATCAAACCACAACGCTGGCTATATTATGCGGTTATTTCCAGGAAGTTATATCGTTTTAACGATTAACAAAATGGACTCCGAACTACCTGCGAAGTGCGTTTGATGCTATTTTTTGAATCTTACCAGTACAAATATACTAAAAAAATTCCAATTGTTGAGGCGTTGTGAGTTTTGCTCGCTCAACTTTCCCCCAAAAGTTTTGTATTTCGCTATATTGCTTATCCGTAATACTCAAAATACTTGTTAATCCTGAAGGGGGCATCGAGGCTCGAACTCTTGCAATGTGAACATTCATATTCTCTTTCGATGGGCAATGGCGGACATAGACCGAGTATTGCATCATCGAAAAGCCATCTTTTTCTAAGGCCTTTCGAAATTGAGCTGCTGCCTTGCGCTCTTTCTTAGTATTGGTAGGCAAATCAAAAAAGACAAAAAGCCACATAATATGATAAGCATTTAAGCGAAGTTCCGACATAAGCTATTCAAGTAGTGGATAGACAATCTTTTTACCTGTACCCATATAGCATTTAGCCAACGAAGCCGAGGTCATTGTTAAACCAACCTCCAATGGTCGTGTAACCTTACTAAAAACTGTATCGGTAAACAAGATGTGTAGTAGTTGGCTCTTTACATCTTTATCCAACTTGGTGATACCATTTGTATACATATTATACACTATCTCATCTACATAGGGGCGATAAGGTTCCATAATATCATCTGCCAATGGGAAAGCATTGTAACGGTTACGATGAAAAATGCCTAATGCTGGCAACAACCCCGACCCCATCAACGCACGAGCAACAGCTGCACGAAGTATAGTATAACCATAATTTAGCAAATTATTGGGGGCGACACCTTCGCGGTGGCGAATAAAATCTTCGCCAAATAGTTCGTGCCAATATATTTTGGCTGCAACGCCCTCACGATTATCCGAATCTCCACTTTTAACATTTGAGTAGTATGGTTTCAACATATCTCCATCCTTGCCCAGTTTATTAAGCAGTGCTGCTTGATTGCGAATTTTAGCCTCCACAACCTGTTTCCAAATACCCTTTTTCAATGGTTCGCTCGCCTCTATTTGTGCTCGGAAACTCTCGCCTTGCGTCTTGTTACTATCGAGATTCATCAGCATTGCATTGGGCATACAATTGTCGCCACAAAATATCACAGCCACATTGTTGTCCGACAGAGCATTAAGTAACGGCAACGTAATAGATATCTGCTGATGCTCCAAGATAACATAACCGATATCCTCGATAGGGACGGTCCTTTTCACATCTGGCATCTGCTTGGTATTGATAACCATTTGGTTATCTTTAAGGCTCAAACAGAAAGGTGTTGAGAAGAATAGTGCGCGCTTTAACATAGACAACTAATGCTTAAATTTTATTTCTCCCGTAACAGTTAGCTCAAAGTCGTAACCGTCAACATACATGTTAAGACTACCTAGAGTTAATCGTAATCGAGCAACAGGATTAAGAACATCCACACTAGAGATGCCCATTCCACACTCCGCGCTAATTGATTTATCATCACGCGCTTCTTGGTGGTAGGTAAATTTGATTCTTCCATCAGCCGCCATTCCCGTAACCTTATACAACCTCTTTGACAGCTCCGAGCGAGAACATTCGTACAACTCCTCTGAGCTATTCTCATAGAATAATACCATTGTTCCGGTGCGGAGAATATATTTTAGCGGATAGTCGTTACTATCGGATTGTGGGACTAAGTCGTAGCGATTAGTCTTGCCATTATAGAACTTTGCTGCCTCCAGATTATTGACTATTTGGAATGTGCGCTTGGTTTTACCCCTTGCATCGGTGCCTTCGTAGATTGCCATACAATAGTTGCCGTCGTTTGCAACATAGTACTCCTGTTTATGGTCGAAACGAGAGAGCATTTGATGTCTCTTCAGTCTGATTGGCGAAGTGACACTTGGTGTATATATTCTTACCTTCTTTATATATACTCCCTTTGCTTCGTTAAAACAGATAGGTTTGGCGAGAGCCTTAAATCCATCTCTTTCAATAGCGGCCTTAACACATTCGCGCACTGCATCATCAACAATCTTATCAACATCGGACTGCTGAAGAGAGTCTAATGACTTGCGAACAACATATTTGATATCATCGTCACGCTTGATAGCACCATAGAAGGTCTGCTGATGCAACGATGCACGTGCAGTATCACCCTGAACATATATCGGCTGACCATCGGAATTGAGCTGAACTTTGCCTCGCACACGCAACTTCTTGCGAGTATGCTTAGGCAGGTTAACGGCCGTATGGTGCGACACAAGCAAATCTTCCGCTATCGCCTTAACATCCTCGGTAAAGGTGGACCAAGGTTTCTGAAATTGAGGACGAGAGGTGCGATATCTTTCAGTATATTCCACCTCCTTTTGATATGCTGCCCACGCTTGATAAGACTTGCTATCTATGCAGGCAATAGTGATAGCATCAATGCAGTGATGGATATGGTTTACACGCTCCTTCTTGCTATACTCATCTTGTAATCCCCACGCTCTGCGAAAATCGGCTGTGGTAGCTCCCTTAACAACATAGACCCTCTTAAATAGGCTTTTGAGATAGAGCCTTGCGTAGCGACCTATGATGCCAATATCAACACCTTGACGATTGCTAAATCCTTCGGGCACTTCTGTCATCGTAAAACGTATTAATTTACCCTTCCAATAGTCGAGTTCCATCATTAGACGGTGTCGCTTCTGAATCATAGCATCCTTTATCTCTTTCGTAGAGAAAGTGCCCTTGGTACGTTCAATTTGTTTGTGTAACTCTTCGCATTTTGCCTCCCAACCTATTTGTTCGATACGAGCCAAAACCTCTGCATGAGTAGCAAGCTCTGCAGGCAGCTTTCCCTTTTTGATATTACGGTTAAAATTGCTTTCACAGAGTGTTTTATTCATCTGCGAATTGTCACCACCACGTGACCGAGGTACGGTATGCTCGATATCGAATCGTGGATTTGCACCTATAAAGTCACTAATTCCTATGGTCTGTCCAGTATAGAGGCACAGATGGCTCTGCTCCTCCCAAAGTTGATACTTCAGAATATCATCCTCCGTTGGCTCAATATCAACTCCACACTCCTCTTTGTAGAGTTTGCGGATATTCTCAGCATACTCTTTGTGCCTCTTCTCTTGCTCACGCTGATAGACTTCAATAGCCTTACGCTTGTTAGCATTATTCAAGCCACGTGCAAACTCTATGTTTATCTTTGTTTCGTCATCAATCTTACCCTCCTTAATAAGATGATTTATTAAGTCGCGCATTCGGAACAGAGCCCGCATAGCCATAGGATTACGAAGTGACGAGGTGCGAGGTGAGCCCAAAAGAGTAAGCCCTTGTTCGTCGGGTTTCGCATCTTGATATGTTTCAATCATCGAGGGGTGATAGAGTCTATCAATGCGTATTTCATCCCCACATAATCCACAATCCAACAATGCATTGTAAATAGCACTCTCCTTCCTATTTCCCCTTGTGTTGTAACCCTCGGCAACAACACCTGCGACCGCTGAAATGATTTTCTCTCGTTTCACCTCATTACGCCAAGCGTCTGCCGCTACCACCCATGGTAGGTTGGCAAGAAAAACAGCTTCGTCATAGCGATAACCAAGGCGTAGCCATTTCAATATTTTGTCTATTGCACAAAGACTCAACGAGGCAAAATCTTGTTGTATTCTGATTTTAACAAACTTCTCTGCCTCCTCGTCATTGAGTTGTAGATTTGTCTTTGCCCAAGCAAAACGCTTGTCGTTGTCATCAAAGAAGTAGAGTGTATGCCATACATCGTTTACAATCTGCTCTTGACTTTTGCCTTCGCCTTTGAGATAGACCTCGCAGATAGAGCGTTCCCATTCATTACCAAAAATCTCTCTTAAGTGCGCAGTAACTGGACAGCCAGATACTGATGTTGACATACGGAAATTGAAATGATAAGGAGCATCGCACTGATCATCTTTGTATGCATAACTTCCCCTCTTTTTGCCAGCTATCGCCTTTGCAATATCCTCAAAGTCAAAGTTACTTTTGCGATAGAACATAGGTAACGCTTTGGCAATTTCCTCCTCATTAAGTGGACGATACTCATCATCTAAATAGGTTTTGACCTTCACATTATTGAGAAAACACCACATCCTAAACTCCTCGAATCGGGGGTGTGAGATAGGGCATCGCGCCTTATCCTTTTCGAATGTACACGAACCGACTAACCCCTTTTGCGATTTCAGAGGTCGTTTGTAGAAAATCGCACGATAAAGAGCTTTGCGTAAATCATCAGAAAGGCGTTGCGTTTCGCAAATAGCATTAAACTCTTTTTCGTAGTGAGCAATGCGACCTGCATAACCATATCCATCGCCAGTGCGTATCTTTTTGCCTGCAAGAAAGAGTTTGTAGTAAAATTCGCCCAAATAAGTACAACCTGCTGCTGCCATATCTTCATCAAGACGCTTGATACAGCCAGTTACTACGCCATCTTCACTGCTTTCGCTATCTTTGCGGTTGCTCAAAAAGCCTCTTCTTTGCGATAAGTGATAAAGCGCACGACCGAGGATGTAACGGTCATCTATCTTTTTTAGGTCAAGAACTTCGGTTAAAGACCTAAACCGGTCAGCATAGGGGTTGCTGTTATTGCAGCTATGCAACCATAGCATAAACTCATCCACTAATGGGTATTGCTTCTCATATCGCCACGCATCAAGCTGCTCATTGCTCAAATATGGACAAAGATTGTTCGCAACCAATACTTTTAGTAGCTCGATTTTTCGTAGTCTGCGACGATAATAGTGCCTGCGTATAGCTCGTGCATCGGTGCGGATTTTAACCATAGGCTCTTCTCCCGTCTTTGTGCGATTAACGCCCTCTTGGAAGATATATACTCCTCGTTCCAATAGCGTAAAGCTACTATCTTGCTGTGTGGTTATAGCCCAACCTATAGAGTTGGTTCCCAAGTCTAAACCTAAAATCTTTGCCATATATAAGTAAGGATTGAAGTTTCTTTCGTAAAATTACACAATAATTTTGTATTGTGCAATTAAATAGTTATATTTGCACTGTAAGAAATTCTACATCTTACCACAATAAGGCTATATGCCGAAGGTCATAGTACCTACACCCCTCGCTTCGGTGAGGGGTTTATAATTATACACAAAAGAGCAAATATTTTGGCTCACTTTAAAGTTCCAGTGGAGTAGTAAATAGTTGTGTAAAAAATCGTCACCCCGAGGTGGCGCAAGTAATATGTGGTGGAGTGTCATTAAGGCACTATGCTCCGACGTAGGGTTTTAGGCTGTGCAGAGCGTGATTGGCAGCTATAATGTGTCTATAGTATCAGCAATGAGGTATAAACAATGGCAGATTGCCACGGAATTATATAGACCCTATAGGGTATCACGACCAACAGGTGAATGTAATTCTTCGCGATAACGATTTATTCGCCGCAAGATGAAACAACGCTCTCCACCGCAATGTTACAGTGAGCGAGTGTATTGACACAACAACAGTTCTCCACTACTTTATGCGGTCGGCACAGTAGCTCTTGCGCCTGCATGTGCGGCAATAATCTCCGCTCCACACTGCATTAAAGTGGTCAGCAGCTGCATCAACCAAACGCAAGTCGTCTGTCAGTATGCCAGCCTCGAAATTGCGCTTACCATCGGACTTAAGACCTATGCCTGCGCCAGTGAGGTTGGCAGAGCCTATATAGGCCAACTGGCAATCGAAGATGATAACCTTAAAGTGGACCCTCGGGCATAATCTACGTTGCAGCCTCTTTATAAGCTGTGGATATCTATCGAAGTCGTCACGAAAATTTGGTCCTGGCTCCTTTGCATGCAGCAGCCTGACCTCAACACCTCGCCTAACAAGCCTATCGAGCACAGCAAGCAGGGGCTCGCTATCTCCACGCGACTCGCACCTAACATACAGGTCCTTGATATCGGCAGTACCTATCACCAATGAGTGAGTAACCTCTGATATGCGAGCTACAACCTCGCTATAATGCATATTATCTGCTATATATGTTGTCATACGGTAATATCTTAATTCTCCTATTACTCTATCGCTCTACGCCATATATGTATATAATAGACGACCCTCGCCGTTAAATGCGAGGGTCATACAGTTCTCATAAGGGCCATAGGGCTATTAATCACCTACTGGGATAACAATCTCGCCCTCAAATCCTGGCTCGATACCGATACCACCTGTACCGAAAGATGCTGTGAGCAGACGACCCTCGATAACGGTCTCCATATTACGCTTCAGCGGCACTACGATACCAGACCAGTTACTAATCTCCTCGCCTATAACTGCGCCAGTCTGCTCATCTATGGTAACTGCACCCTTAAAGAAGTGGAAGTTAATCTTAACGTTTGTCTGCTTACCATTCACGAATACATAGTCGTAGCACAACTCCAATTCACCATCCTTAATCTGGTCAATAGATGTTGTAGTGATATATGTACGTGTTGGCTCGAAATAGTTAGGCTTCTGCTCCTCGACGTTATAACCTGCGGATACATACTGCGTATAGGTGACTACCGAGGTTATCTCCTGAAGGTCCTCACTATTCATCACATAGTCATTGATATCGGTGGTTATACACTTATATCTACCCTTAGGACGCTCAAGGTCTATATGACGCACTACCTCGAACTCGCCTGCCTGGTAGTAATACTCCGTAAGATCGACATCTATAGCGTTTGTAAATACATCCTTATCGTTGTTATCAACAACTTCTATATCCGAGTAGAGAATCTTACGAAGGTCATCCGTCTGGTAGTACCACGACTCTCGCACATCATCCTGCACATAGTCGCACCATACCAATACCTTGTACTCCATAGCCTCAACCTCGTAAGATACTATAGCCTGCGGATTTGGGTCATCGACATCTGCGAAACATACCTTACGCTCAACAAAGGCCGAGTGAGAGGCCGTAACGCGATATAGGTCGATAATATAGCGCAGACATACAGGTTCAGTAAATCGAGTGCCGAGTGTTCCAACACTCTGGGTACGTACAACGTATGATGTACCCTTATCTGGATCGCACGTTACGGTAACGAAGTGCTCGGGGTTAGCCATATCTACAGAGCACTCCACCGTGAGTTTAATTTTGTTAACTCCAGGGTACTCGTGAATGGTCATATCGCAGCTCGACAGCGCAAGCAGCGATAATAACACAATTGCGATATGTTTCACTCGACCAAACATTTACTCCTCCAATGTTTTTACGCTCTTATTCCTCTTACCTACATCAATACGATACGAGAAGTTAATACCCAAGCGCGTAGGACCCACATATTTGAGAGTCTCTGTACGCAGGTACTTACCATTCTTAACACCCTCGTATACATCGTATTTTATATCCATATAACCAACACCGACGGTAAACTCTATGCCCCACTTTGAGTTCTTGCCTATAGGCATGGCGTAACCATAGCTAAGACCTATACCCCACAATGCGTGGTTAGGGTCCTGGTATCGGTATTTATCGTTTAGCTGAACATTGAATCCTGCAATAGGCACATGTACACCTACGAAGTGGCCCTTGTAGAGCGACTCGCCCCACCAGTAGCGCAACTCGGGCTGTATAGCGAATATACGGACCTTACGTGCAAACGTAAAGTAGTCATAAGGCGAGTAGTGACCCATAACATCGATTGAAGCGCGACGTGTTATGCGAATCTCACCACTAAAGTTTAGAAGGAGTGCCGCAGCCTCCACTGCGTTCATCTTAATATTCAAAAGAGGGATGGGTATCGTCTCCGTAAGCGTCTGCTCGGTTGGGTCCTCTGGCTTAGCTACCGCCGCCTCAGTCTCAAGTCTTTGTGCCGACTCCGACACCACCTCCTCCACAAGCTCAATCTCTGGCTCGGGCATAGGTGGCAAGTTGCGATGGATAATCATGATAAACCAAGCGTTACGCATGTGAACGAAGTAGCGATCATTAAGCTCCTTCCACACGCGTCCGTTATCAATCTTTTGCAACTCTGGCAGACGACCATCTATGGTCACCCCTCCTATATCCTTAGCGTCGGGATACTCGGTATTCAAAATCTCAAGCACCTCGTCGCGATGAGGGAAGTTCACATCCTCCTCAACGAGCTCAACGAAGTGATGCCAAGCGATATAGTGGTCGTTGTATGTGATAAGACTATCTGGTATATCGATATGGTCGCGAACAACATCCTCAAGCGCAAGCATACGAGCACGGCTCAAGCGGCTATTAATCACAGAGTTACCATCTGGAGATGCCGAACCACATAACTCGATAGAGACAATTTCGACCAAGGAGTCGGCACGAACAGCTCTAAAGAGTGAGTCGATACGTTCAAGTACCACCTCATTGTCGTGGAACGAGCGATCTACCGTAGCACTATTTACGCGGAAATCTATACACAAGCCGTGACGAGTATCACTCTGCCACGCAGCATCAAGACGAAAATCCTGAGCCACAGCCACAGCAGGCATCAACATTGCGACAAACAACGCTACAAAAAGAGTCGATATTTTATCCCTTTTAATCATCTTTGCCTGATGATTCTTCAAATATTACAAAATTCAAAAAAACGCGACTAACGTAACATGGCCCTCTCATTGCAAAAATCGCACCACTTTCAACCACATCAGCCATCAACTGACTATAGACCATAACGTTACTCCTCCCGTCAACCTCTCGGCCCAGTACGTAGTACACTTTTCATTTACAAAGATAGGTAAAATATTACAACAAACAAACTTTTTTTACTCTATTTTTCCGATAAAAACAAATTTATTTTCAATAGACCCAAATACAACATCCATTTTCCACTTACTTTTATGGCAATAATTTGCCTATATTGGAACAAAAAAAGCTGCCACCAAAGGTGACAGCTTTATGGATAAATGGTAAAATTATAGTGTCGATTTCGACTCAGCCTTAACCTCGCGGCTAACCTTCGTAACCAAACCTTGCAACACCGTACCTGGGCCTACCTCGGTAAACTCATCAAAGCCATTAGACACCATATTCTCAACTATCTGGGTCCAACGAACAGGTGCCGTAAGCTGGGCGATAAGATTCTTCTTGATAGCCTCAGCATCGGTATAAGGTTGTGCATCAACATTCTGATATACAGGACACATAGGCACCGAGAACTTAGCCTCAGCAATAGCCTCTTCAAGCTCCTGACGCGCAGGCTCCATAAGTGGAGAGTGGAACGCACCACCTACAGGCAGACGCAAAGCACGACGTGCTCCAGCCTCCTTAAGCTTTACACAAGCCTCGTCTACGGCAGCATCGGCACCCGATATTACAAGCTGTCCAGGGCAGTTATAGTTAGCACCCACGACAACACCGTCAACCGAGGCACACACCTCCTCTACCGTCTTATCGTCAAGACCAAGCACAGCGGCCATACCTCCAGGCTGCTGCTCACAACACCTCTGCATAGCCATTGCGCGCTTCGACACCAAGCGAAGACCATCCTCAAACGAGAGAGCACCTGCAACGACCAACGCCGAGAACTCACCAAGCGAGTGACCCGCCACAGCATCGGGCTTAACACCCAGAGCCTTGGCCAAGATTACCGAGTGGAGAAATACCGCAGGCTGCGTAACCTTAGTCTGCTTAAGCTCGTCTGGAGTACCAGCAAACATTATATCGGTGATACGGAAACCAAGAATCTCATTAGCCTTCTCAAAAAGTTCCTTCGCCTCGGGTACGTTATCATAGATATCCTTACCCATACCTACGGCCTGCGAGCCTTGACCAGGAAAAACGTATGCGTGTTTCATCATTTTTAATATTGTGAGAGTATCGCAACTCTCTTGTTAAATACTATTCTAAATTCGCGCAAAATTAGGCATAATTTCTCAAAACACAAAATGAGGATAGCTAAAAAGTAATTTGGCTAACCTCCGACACTTTACAGAGCTAATAAAAAGGTGTAGTTTTAGATACGCCGAGCGTAAAAAGCCGCAGTGTAGTTAATCTATTGAGGATTTTAAACGCGAATGAAACGCCAAGACAGGCCTTTATTACCTACCCCACTCGCTATAAAATACACTGATACTCAAGCTCATCGACAAACTCCCTTCCGCGCTTTATCCACTCTCGCCGACAACCACACTGCTCAAAGCCGCACTGCTCGAAGAGCTGTCGGCTGGCACCATTATCCGCAGCCACGTTTGCCCATATCTGATGTACCCCAAGCGTATCGCGCCCATAGCGTTTGACACTCTCTATGACACTACGCGCATAGCCATGTCGACGATGCGACGTGTCGTAGATGAGTATTCCGATGCCAAAGCGCATATTCTGAGGGTCAAAATCGACAATATCCAACGTACCTATAGGCACGCCCTCGCGCTCGATGATAAGGCGCATCTGCTGCGTAGCATATATATCGTAGCTCTGCTCCTCGATAAATCGCATAAGACGCTCACGCGATACTGGAGCCAGGCTACCACTTACGCGCCACACCTCTGCATCGTTCTCCCACAGGTATAACGACTCTATATCGTAAGGCTCAATAGCCCTAAGCAGACAGATATCCTCGCTTGACGACGACATACGCTATAGACCTATAATCTTGTTACGTATAAGCATCGCCACACCCCAAGCATTTGCGCTATCGTTCATCTTCGACACCCTAAACTTAGTATCCTTATAGACGAGATTTAACGAATACTTATTTGTCGATGACTTAAGCGGCAGCATCAGATACTCACCTGCTTGTGCAAGGTTACCTCCCACGATAACGGTCTCGGGATTGAACGTATTGATAAGGAAGGCGACAGCCTTGCCCACCTTCTCGCCAGCCTCCTCGATAAGCTCTATGGCGAGGTTGTCATCGTTACGCGCCGCAGCAATAATATCGTTTATGTGGATGCTCTCGCCCCTATCGTACATCTCGCGCAGATGCGTATTGACACCATTCTTTATAAGGTGAACAATCTTATCCTCGATGGCAATACCCGACACCTCGGTCTCCAAGCACCCCTTCTTGCCGCAGGCGCATATAATCTCATTATCGAAGAATGGTATATGACCGAACTCACCAGCAAAGCCATTCTTACCATAGTAGAGCTTACCATCAATAACGATACCGATAGCTACGCCTCGACCCATGTGCAGATAGATAACATTGCTCTCGTTTTTCGACTTTCCTGTGGTATACTCCGCATAGCAGCGTGCTCGCGTATCGTTTTCGAGCATGACACGTATACCTATGCGCGAGGATATTATATCGGTTAGCGACTCTTCGCTTGATGTAAAGTACTTATACGAGCGGCCCGTTTCGGGGTTGACACGTCCCACTATCGAGACTCCCACGCCGAGTATCTTCTCGCGGTCTATGCCACAGCCCGTCACAAAGCTCTCGATATTCTGACATATGCGCTCTAAGCACTGAGGACGATCCACAAGCTCGAAGCTATTATCCGTTCTCTCACTTATCACATTATTTTGCAGGTCAGTAACCACATATGTCATATGGTCGCGCCCGACGTTTATACCAACAAAGTATATCGCCGTATTTGCCAAGCCAAAGACATTGGGGCGACGACCTCCAGGTGTCTCCACCTTGCCCAAGTCGATAACAATATGGTCATCTACGAGCTCCTGCACGAGCTTGGTCATCGTAGGCACACTTATATGCAACTCTCGCGTAAGCTCCGATAGCGTACTATCGCCATTAAGTGCCATATATGCGATGATATTGCGCTTAATAATGTTGTTCTTATGCGTTATACCCTTCAAGGACTCGGTCGCATCTATATTGAAAAACCTTGCTAATGAAGTCATACCTATGTTAGAAGTTTGATTTTATTAGACAAAGATAATAAAAATTTTCCGAAATATTCACAATTTTTTAAATATTTCTATTTTTTCTACCCTCCACACTCCAAATCGAAACGGCACGGCTACACTACTAAAATTTGTATAGTTAGAAAAAATATAGTAAATTTGTCGCAAAGATAATAGTATATATGTATCGTCAGAGTCTTAAAAATATATGCATACTCTCGGCTATCGCCATAGCCCTGCTGTGCGCATCGGGGTGCTCGAAGCGTAAGGCTATGGAGCAACTCTACAAGGCCGAGGCCACTGCCGAGCACAACCCTGCTGAGGCACTGTCGATAATCGCAAGCATAGACTCGGACGATATATGCGGCAAACACAACAAGGCTCGCTACACCTTAGTCCTAAGCGAGACGCTATACCACAACTATATAGATACACTCAGCGAGGCCACCACACGTCCGATGATGGAGTACTACCTCGACAGCGAGAGGCACGATGAGCGCGCACGTGCCCTATACCAACACGCCTTGGTGATGAACACACAGGGTCAGCTTGCCGAGGCGATGGTTATGCTCCTTGAGGCTGAGCAATCGCTACAACATATCGACAACACCAAGCTTACGGGCCTTATACACCGCACCAAGGGCGACATATACAGCGATGGTTGCCTATTTGCCAACGCCTTGGAGTCGTATAGGCTGGCACGCGACAGTTTCGACACATTGGGCCTAAGTTACCACAGCGCAAGCGTCACCTACGACATGGGAGGCACGATGATACAGCTACGCGACTTCGAGGGTGCTGCGCAGGCGTTAAACGAGGCCTTAACGTATGGCATTACCGAAGATAACCGTCCCTTTATCTGTGCCGTACTACACGAGCTTTTAGACCTATCTATATATCAGGGTGACTACGAGGCCTGCCTCGAATATATCAACGCCTTCGACAAACATGACTGCCTGCTATATGGCGAGTCGCACTACCACGCCATGTGTGCCATGGTCGAGTCCTATTATGGCGATATGCACAAAGCCCTTGCGATGCTCGACGAGGCGATGACGATGGAGGATAGCGAGTGGGCCGACTTAGAGTATGCTCGATATATCATATATCGCAATGGCGGAGCCTCATCCGAGGCCCTCTATTGGAACGAGAAGAGTAAACATGCCCAGGATAGGCTGATGCTTTCGGTATTGGAGCAGCCAGTACTTAACCTACAGGTAGATATGCTACGCCAGAGTCTTGACTCGGAACGTCGCGAAAAGGAGCTTACCGCAGAGCGCAATACAGTGATATTTATCATTATAGCACTTATTATAACCGCTATCGTAGCCTATGCCATTTACCGTATACGCCGCAAGGAGAGCGAGTT
Source organism: Rikenellaceae bacterium (assembly GCA_015059715.1). Classification (GTDB taxonomy): domain Bacteria; phylum Bacteroidota; class Bacteroidia; order Bacteroidales; family Rikenellaceae; genus Alistipes. The sequence goes on from SUZV01000012.1 coordinate 14,732, forward strand.
GGCACACTACATCGAGATGGTAAGCGAGCTTCGCGACACACTCGACAGCATACCTAAGGATATGTCCTCGTCAGTAAGCGAGCTATATCGCGACCGCTTCAGCGAGCTAAACGAGCTATGCGACATATACTACGACCACGAGGGTAGCACACGTAACAAGAGCCTCGTATTCAACAAGCTGACAGAGACCATCGAGGCTATAAAGAGCGACAACCATCGACTCAGCGAGTTGGAGGCTACGGTAAACAACTACCGAGGTGGCATTATGCAGCGACTGAGGGAGCAGATGCCCAAGCTCAGCGAGCGCGACATGCGTGTTGCGCTATACGTCTTTGCTGGGTTCTCGAATCGTGCCATTGCCATATTTATCGAGAGCGACCCTGTGTCGGTATCGAAGATACGCTATAATATTAAACAGAAGATACGTAGTGCCAACATAGCCGATGGCGAGATACTTATGGCGGCACTAACAGATAAAAAGTAGAGTTTATGAGAGTAGTTTTCAGATATCTGAGCTTAGCACTCATCGCGGCTATTGCATATAGTTGCGATTTATCTATTGTAGAGGATGGTGTGACCATTCCTGGCGTAGGAGATACCAACCCGCCTTACGACAGGCCCACCGTGCCTATAAAGCGTCGCCCGATAGTCCCCACCACGAAGCTACCACGCCCAAGGGTTATCGAGCGTATGGGGTATGATGGCTCGACGCTGAGCATACGCCTTGCCGAGGAGTTTAACGGTTTCGACTTTGAGCTTGTAAACCTCACTACTGGCGAGCGTATCTTGCTCTACGCACTCGGCAGCAAGATAGATATAAATATCGGATGCGGAGAGTACACCCTTGTGCTGATAGATGACACGGTGAGCTACTCGGAGCATATAACGTTGGAGTAGGAGAGTAGATAATATAGGGTATAGAAATGGGGATGACGAAATGGTAAATTTGTCATCCCCGTTCTGTTAGGAGGTATAACAGGGAGCATCTTGATGCTGCTCGCAGGCCATAAAAGCGCATACTCCTTATGCCTTGCTAAAATCTCGAAAATCTCAAAAATCCCTTAACCAGCTTAACGCTCAGGCGAAAAAAATGGACTATGGCGGCACTCTACAGCCACTTCTTAAACTTGAAGAACCAGTAGGTCAAGCCCGAGACTATAAGCATCAGAGCCAAGGCCCAGACGTAGCCATACTCCCAGTCAAGCTCGGGCATAAACTTAAAGTTCATACCATACATACTTGCCACGAGGGTCGCAGGCATAAAGATAACCGCTGCCACAGAGAAAATCTTAACAATCTCGTTCTGCTCGATGTTGATAAGGCCGAGGGCGGCATCCTGAATATAGTCAAGACGCTGGAAGCTGAAGTCGGCATGGCTGATAAGCGAGTTCACGTCCTTGAGCATCAGCTGTAGGCGCGGATAGATATCGTTGGGGAAACGCTCCGAGCGCAGTATAGATGATAGCACACGCTGGCGGTCGAAGATATTCTCTCGCAGCAACATGGTATTCTCCTGCAGGGCGTTGATACGATATAGCACCTCCTTATCAATCTTCGAGCCACTGCTTATACCTTTACTCACGGCAGCTACCTGCTTACCCACCATCTCGACAAGGTCGGCATCGTAGTCGATGCGCACCTCAAGGAGCGAGATGAGGATGTGGTATCCCGTCGAGTAGCTTCTATAGTTCATCTGTAGGCGTTTCTCGGCCTCGCGGAATGTTCTAAACTCGGCCTGGCGCATCGACACCAACACACCCTCGTTAGATATAATAAACGACACAGGCTCTACGGTGAATGACTCGCCCTGGGGGACAAAGAAGTTCGAGTTTGAGATTATGGCATTCTCCGTCTCCGAGTATTTTGATGTCGACTCAATCTCTTCGACCTGTTGTTTGGTCTGTAGGCTCAGCTCCATAAAGTTTTCTACAGCCTTCTGCTCCTTAATCGAGGGGTCGAGCAGGTCAATCCATAGAATGTCGTCGAAGCCGAGCTCATCGAAGAGGTCGGTATCAGCATTTCGGATAATCTTGTTGTATTGCTTTAGATAGATAGTGATCATATCTCCTCCAAAAGTTTTATTCTCGCGAGATATGTCGTTGTGGCTCCTCACGCTGTGAATATCTCCACCTACGGCACACTCTCTGGTTACTATTCAACTCTAACCCTGTGGGTTCTTGTGGGGCGGAATACAATGAACGCCCCGTTATCGGAGGTAAGAAGTCGCACAGCCTAAACTTGTTGCTGTACGGCCTCTTTAATAGGATCGCGGCACTATTCTTATTCCAGCATCCCAGAACTTTTTCAGTGCCTTATGTTTCTCTTCATCAAGGATGAAGTCTATGTTTCGTGTTAGATATTCATAGGCCGTAAGACCATTGTCTGCGCCCATATATTGCGACTCGGTCACCGACTCCCAGATATGCTCAACGCCAAATGTTAGGGCATGCTGCAATTCGTCTACGACATCGTAAGCTACGCCCTTGCGAGCCACCCATACGGCGAAGGCAAAGGGGAGCTTTGTCACCTCGCGCCACTCTACCGCAAGGTCGTATACGTAAGCGAACTTACCCTCGTAACCGAACACCTTGTCGCCAATAAGCAGGAATGCATCCTCAAGTTGAGGAGTCTCGACGACGCTATAATCGGCCATGTGCAGCCATTCGGGCTCTATGTGCCACTTGCACTTCGCCAGGTAGCCACACAGCTGCACCGAGGTACGCGAGTGTGCATCGAGCCATATACGCTTAACACGACCTATGGGCACGTTAGACATTACGGTCACTGTTCTGACTGGGCCCACAGCACCTATGCAGTAGTCGGTGATTATCGAAGTCTGCTTAAGCTGTGGCACTACGGCAGCGGGGAGCAAGGCGATATCGGCCTTACCCTCGATGTAGTTTTTAGCACACTCTGAAGGGGGAGCTAATAGCAGGTCTGCTCGCAGGTTATCTGCGTGCTTGAGTCCATAGACGAAGGGTATCGTATTTAGATACGACACAGCTGTTATTGTTGGAATGGTAGCCATCGTCCATAGTGTTATTAGTCTACTGTTTCACCTATTGGGGCATCGGCGGTAACGCCACACTACCCCACTATATCAGTGCAAAGGTAGTATAAAAAATCGAGCCATACAAGAGTTTTATAAAAAAAGGCTCTCGAAGCAGACCATTTTACCCACTTAAAAGGGGCTTTATAGCAAGCATGACCCAGAGAACAAACAAGCGTTCTATTCTCGGGTTATCTTATCGTCATTATCTGTAACGACGATAGCTACTTCTTAGCTCTAACTGGAGTGCAGAAAAAAAACAAAGACCGACGGAGATAATCTCTGTCGGTCTTTATTTCAGAGGTGCGAATACTACCACTCTCCCCCATCGACATTACCCTCGAAGCCAATCTCAATCTTCTCCTGGTCGGGCGAGGTGTTGAGTGTAACGACAAAGGTGTGCTGGTGTCCTGGGCGCAGCGAGATAGAGTCTTCGAGTAGGTAGGCGATACCCTCGATTGTAATCTCGACAAGCGGAGTCACGCGCTCGATAAACTGAGGCACGACGATAGCGTCGAATGTCACAGCATCCACCTGACGCATCTTGATAGTCTTATTCTCGCTGTAGATATGACGCTCCAGAGAACCTATGGTCCAATCTACCTGTGCTGTAGTAGCGGTATTGTAGAGCTTGACGCTGATATTCTCGGGCAGCTCACCCTCGAACTTAGGGCCCTTCTCGACCTTAACCACCACGCGCGACATCATATGTTGGAAAGCGAGATATACCGCGCCATCCTCTTTGGTTTTGCGCTCAGCCTTTGCCCACATCAGGTCGGCAGCCTCGTAGCCACCCTCGACGCTCTGGTCAAGGGGCAGGTCGAAGCGTACATCCTTGACACCCGTAAGCTCCTGACGAGGGTACATGGCGTAGAAGTCGCAGGCACTCTCGCTCCAATATAGTGGACGTGCCGATGTCCACTCAGTGCCGTTGTAGGTCATCGCCTCGTTGTTGAGGTAGTTGCCGCCGAGCTGTAGCTCTGCTACGCTCTCGCCATTGTACTCTACGGCGTAGAGGCCCATCACGTCGCCCTCCTCGAAGGCCGATAGCGTAGCTCGCGTAGCTCCTGGCAACGATGCCTCGACACGAATCTCATTTGAGTAGGTCTCAGCAGAGGGTATCTCCTGAGCCTCCTTGTTGCATGCTGTGGCCACCAATGCCACAGCAGCGAAAGATATTAGTCGTTTCATTCTGTTTCGTTTTTTAATGATGATACATCTACGACGGTTACTTAAGCTCTGGTTTCTGGCCCATATACTTAGGATGCATCTGCTTCGAGGCACTTGCAGCGTTTAGCATTGGAGCATCTACCATTAGGCTCTGCACCTCGGGGGCTACAGGGCCAGCGTTGAGGTTGTCGTTAGCGTAGAAGTCGTCGAGTGAGAACTCCTCGCCAGCTATAGCCTTTATACGCTCGACCATTGCCTGGCGCGAGATAGCCGAGAAGTAAGGTATGTTGTTGTTCATACACGATGCCGACTCCGAGCGATAGATACCGCGAGTATGGAAGTAACCGCCCTCGTACATATCTACGCGTGCGCTGTATGTTGGGTGGAATATTAGGTGACTCCACTCTACGGTGTGCATATCGGCATCGGTTGACATATTGCGATACCAGCCACGTGCCTTGGCCTCGTTGAACGCCTGAAGGTGGCTGCAACAGTTGCAGTCGCACGACTGGATAAAGGCGTTGTGGTAGATATACTCGTCGCCGAGCTTACCGAAGCCGTGACCGCCAGCCTCGTGCTGTACGATACCTCTAAAGTCGTAAGGATAGGCATCTGCCGACATAGGACATATCGCTATTGCCGAGCCATCGCCCCACATATAGCATATGCCGCCATAGTCCTGCGTATTCTCGACCATAACTACGAGTGTTTCGTTGAGGTTATCCTCGTTTACGGTCTCGGCCTTCATAGCATACTCGTATGTAGCCTTTGTGTCGGGCGTGATGCCTTCGAGTGAGTACTGCGAGCCGAACTTAGCCTCCTTAATGGTATTTACCGTACCCATACCCGAGTCTGCCGACATACCCACTACGGTGTAGACGTTGAAGTAGTCGCGGTATGTTGTGTATGGCTCTACGGCGAAGTAGTAAGCTATAGCCTTGTTTATGCCATCGAGGTAGTTGCCCATCGCTATGTCGCGAGCGTCGAAGCAGTCGCCCATAAAGACGATATTTACACCTGCGCCCTTCGAGGCAGTCTGGTTAACAATCACCTGGCCATCTGCCACGTCGCTGTCGTACTGCTGTACCGATATTGTCGAGCGGTAGTCCTTACCATCGAGGAGGAATACCACGTCGCCAATACGTCCTGTGTGCTTGTCGTATGTCGATGTTGTGCCGTCGCGCAATAGCTCGAACTCAACGGCCTCGCTCTTGTCCATCGCCGATACGGTTATGGTCACCTCGGTCTTGCCTACGCCCGACATTGGCGATACCGTTACCCACTCGGGGCAGCTCTCTACGCTCCATGCCGACTCGCCATTAGGTGTGCGGAGGAGGTATGTCATCGAGTGCTCGGCATTTAGCACGCGCATCTCGGGGCGCGATATCGAGAAGTCGTAGTGCGCCGATATACGACGGAAGTCGCTCCAGCCGTTAGCCGTCTGATACTTCGCCACTGCCGACTCTGGCACCTCAAGCGTAAAGTTATCCTTTGCCACACCGTTGAAGGCTCCCGTACCCACAATCGGAGGCGTTGTTGCATTGCAAGTAATCTTCGATAGGCCGTAGCAGTTCACAAAAGCTTTCTGACCTATTACAGTCAAACCCTTTGGCAACACAACCTCTGGGAGTGTGCTGCAACCTTGGAAAGCTCCACTGTCATAATTCCAACCAGAAGACAATGTAATTAAACCATCAGGAAATACAACTGGTTCACACAGACGTGAATTATTATAGAATGCTGCATTTTCAATCTTTATCAATTCACTACCCTCTTCAAAAATCAATGATGAAAATTGACAACCTTGAAAACAAGAAGTTGGTATAATCTGAATATATTTAGGGATAACCAACTCTCCTTGGAACTTACATCGCTCAAACGCTTGTTCACCAAGTTCTTTCAAAGATTTTGGCAAAACCAACCTTCCACTTAGGCCTTCACAAATATCAAAAGCTATATTTCCAATTTTTTCAACACTCTCTGGGATTATTAGATCTCCAGTAAAACCTGAGCAACCTCTAAAACAACCGGATGAAATCTCCTTTAACTTAGATGGCAAAGACAAGTTACCAGATAACATTGAACAACCCCAGAAACAATTACTACCGATACTCTCCAAACTCTCTGGAAGTGAGAGTGTACCAGTAAGAGATGAACAAGTACTAAACGCACTATCACCCAACACCTTTATATTATGAGGCAGCTGCAATGAGGTGATATTGGTGCCATAAAATGCTGAACTGCCAATCTCAGCAACATCGTTAGGGATAATCAAAGCACCCGATAGAAGTGTGCCTCTAAAGGCATCGTCACCAATCTTTGTAACTACCTCGGGGAATGCGAAGTAGACAAGGGTTGTACGGCCGTTAAATGCACCATTAGGGATCTCGTTAGCATTATACCATTGTGCGCCTCCCCAACCATTACTGTTAGGATAAGTTTCACGAATAAATTCCATCACCCTGTCACTTTGGTCCTCTAAACTATATAAATCATAATACTCACCATCTACATGACATTCTACATGAAAGACTCCCACTATCTCCGACTCCTTAAGGTTTACAGCTTGCAGTATCTCCATCTTATCGCGCATAAAGTAGAAATCCAAACCGCAAATCTTACCCGTAACCTTGAGGTTCTTAATCTTTGCAGGGTTCTTGCCATCGGCCTTAATCTTTGCCTCCAGAGTACCAGGCTCGTCGAGGTGAGCGACATAGTACTGGCGCGCCTCGCCACCATGTGTATCGGGGTCAGCAATCCAAGGGGTAATCTCGGTATTAGTCAACACAAACTCATACTCGCCAGTAGCCACCTTGTGGTTGATAGTGATGGTGAACTTATGCGACTTACCCGACTCGTAGGTAAACTCCTTGTCAGACTTAAAGCGATAGACAATACCATCGACAGTGAGCGTAAAGAGTACATTCTGTGCCGCAACGCTCTGAGGTACAACAACAGCACGTAGAGTGCCATCCGACGATGACATCATAAGGATACCCTCCTGCTCGACATCGCCAACAGCCGTAACCTCACCCGTAGCAAGGTCAATAGCGGCCTTGCGCGTAGTATTCGACACCATAGCCGACTTCGTAAGCAGCGCAAACTCGCCCTCGGCAAAGCCCGTACCCTCCTTGAAGATAACATTGGCACACGCCATACGGTGGTAGAAGGTCATCCTCACACGCTGCTCACTCGGAGCTACGTTCTCGACCTTACCCCACAGGAAGTCCGACGCAGCATAGCCGAGATTATTGGCCTGGTCCTGCTTAACCTCGAACTCGTAGGCCGTGACACTCTCGGGATGAGCGTATGGATAGTAACCATAGAGGTCGATATTGGTCTCTGCATCCTTATAATATACCGAGCCAGACGATGACCACGAATTATTGGCCTCGTCATAGGTGTACTTGGCATTGTCTACCTGGTTACCCTCGTCGTAGAGAGTACCCTTGTCGGCATTGTCATTATTGTAGTTAACGCCATAGAGACCTATCTGGTCGCCATCGCAGAAACCACCATCATCAACACGTGTGAGATACTCCTGTGAGATATCACCCGCAAGATTGATGGAAAACACTCCGTCGGGGGTAGACACCTGCGGTGCATTGACCTCGACATCGGCCGTACAGCCCGCCAAAGCAAGCAGCGCAAGACCGAATAAATACTTAGCTTTCATAATAACAGATATTATTGTATATTTTGTTTAATTGGGTACGATTAACTATGCGGCAACCGCCAAAGCTGCAAGAGTAGCCGCTGGCCACACTATCGCACAACCATTAGCTACCCTATTATATATTAGGTAAACGATTAGTCTGCTATGCCACCATAGTCCTCATCGTCCTCTTCCCACTCGCCGATACCAACATTTACACCATTGTTAATCTTATCGATGGTGATGGTAAACTTAGCTCGCTTGTTCGACTGAAGCGAGATATATCTATCCGTAGTAAAGGTGTAGGTTACATCGGCAATCTTGATAGTGACAAGGTTTGTAGATGCATTAATAGTCTGTGGCACAACAAGCGCACGGTAGGTATTGCCCTCTACATTATATGGTGCAATCTCTGGGCGATCATTAAACGCATAGCCAGTACCCGAAGATAGCTCTATACACATACCATTCAACATATTGTGAATACGCACCTCCTTATCGGCCGATGCAAGGCTCTCGTCGGTAAAACCCTTACCTGGCTTAAGGTTAATAACCATATTAGCCATCATGTGGTTAGTGGTGATAGATACAGCCTCACTGGTAGGATATACGCTCTCAGCCTTACCCCACAAGAACTCCGAGGCCTTATACCCATCAAGCGACGACTGGTCGGCCTGAGTGTAGTGGTTAACATTATAGGTAGATAGTGTACCCTCTATGTATGGATAGTAGCAGTAGAAGGTAGCAGGAGTGTACTGGTTTGCCCAGTAGATAGGCTCATCGGGAGTCCACGTGCTGTAGCCGTCGTAGGTAAAGCCCATATTGTCGACATGGTTGCCACTATCCCATAGCGAGTAACCCTCGTTAACTACATAGAGGCCAACCTTGTCACCAAATTCGTACCCATCATCGGTAACACGTGTGGCGAAGTCCATAGCGATAGATATTGGCATCTTCTCAGACTCCACAGGGTCAATAGTCTCAACGGTTATAGGCTCGGTACAGCCAACCATCAAAAGCACCAAAGCACTTAACGAAAAGATAGATTTCTTAGTCATTGTAGTGTATGTTTTAGTTTGTGTTTATACTTTATACAAGGTATGTTCTATAAATTTGTCGCTTTGCACCTTGCAACGAGTGCCAAAATAGCCATCACAGCACAAAAGAACTACCATAGCCGCCCTTATCAGGCACTACCCCACTTTAACTCAGCCCTGCTAATGAGCACTGCCGCCATACTCCTCCTCATCATCGAGCCACTCGCCAACACCTAAACCTACGCCAGTACTAAGGTCTGTACTATTCAAAAAACCCTCCTCAACAGATATGTAGAGGATATCAACCTCTGGGGCGAGGTAGTCACCATGTTTAAAAACTATCATAATTCAAAAAAATATACCGTTCAACAGCGGCCATTGGCTCCCAGATATGGTCGTAGTCTAAAACACAACATACATAGAGGGGTGGAGTCCTTTTCGCACATTAAATATAAAGAGTCAGCAAAGCGAAAACACCCTCTAAAAAATAGTCACAATGTAAAATAATATGGCGTTTATTACCGATATTACCTACACATCACACTACAAGTATATAAAAAAATTTCCCAAACTGTGTACAAAATTTAATATTTTTTTAGAAATGCACAGATATTGCCCTCAATAATTTTGCCTCTGCGAAGCTACGCCCCACATACCCTCCTAAACAATATATCTATTGTGGCCCACCCCAAAACTCAGGCTTGGCAGCCAAAGTGACACTATCATCAAACTTTTTTCTTAAAAAGGGTTGCAGGTTCAAAAAAAAGGCTTATCTTTGCCGCCGAATTAATTATTGCAATATTAATTATAACAAAAAGACGAAAATGAAAAAGGGTATTCATCCAGAGAATTATCGTTTAGTGGCATTCAAGGATATGTCGAATGACCACGTGTTTTTGTGCAGGTCCGCCGTTTCGACAAAGGAGACCATCGAGGTGAACGGCGAAACCTATCCCGTGTATAAGATGGAAATCTCTAACACATCTCACCCATTCTATACAGGTAAGATGAAGTTGGTTGACACCGCTGGTCGTGTGGATAAGTTTATGAGCCGCTACGCAAAACGCTACGATAAGAAGAACAAGTAATAGTTGCTTGTTTCCAAAAAATGAGGGCCGACTACATAAGTTAGTTGGCCCTTTTCATATCTACAAAAAATCCAGAAATATTGGCTACCGCCCATTAAAGCTCAACACCACATCACCCGAAAGGGGCACGTCGAGCACAACACTACGGTCCTCGATAGTGGCAACAGCTGCGGTAACGACTCCCCGACTATCGACATCGACACTATAACGTCCCGAGGGAGGCAGCAGCTTATGCGTTGAAGATAGCTCTAAAACACCCTGTCGAGCGTGGCCCATAACGATATAGCCGCGACCCAGAAGCTCGCAAACACGCGACATATCACCCTCTAAAATGAGATTGCGAACAACCGTAGAGCTAACCTTAGCCCCCTGAAGCGTATGCTGGTCAACACACTCTATATCGAAACCATAACGCTCCGACAAAGGCAACAGCGTAGCATAGCTACCCTCGCTACCTCGACCCAAGCGGTGGTTATACCCAACAATCATACCCCTCATACCGAGTCCCGAGACCAAGGAGTTGGCAACAAAATCTGCGTAGTGCTGCTGCCTAAAGGCCTCATCAAACTTAGCTACAACCATATAGTCGACACCCTCGCGACGAAGTAGCAGAGCACGCTCCCCAAGCGTGGTGAGCAGACCCATACCCTCACCTCGGCCCATAGCGATACGAGGATGAGGGTCAAACGTGACAACAGCAGTGGCACAGCCCAGACGCGAAGCCATAGCCTTGGCCCTCTGGATGAGGATACGATGACCACAATGGACACCATCAAACGAGCCAATGGTAACAACCACTGGCCGCCCAATATTCACACCCTCGAAACCCTCGATTATAAACTCTTTATTCACTACGCTCACACCCATGCTATACTACGAGTTATCCTCGGCAACCTTGACAAAGTAGGCCACCTTCTCCAACAACGTCGTGATATCGTAATTCTCGACAACGATGCCCTGTGGAAAGTTAAGAGGAGCAGAGGTGAAGTTAAGCACGCCCTTGATACCTGCATTGATGATAGGTATCACCAATGACGAGGCAACAGAGGTGGGCGACGACACTATAACGATACTTATATCGAGCTCCTCAACCATCTCCTCAAACTGGTCGATATGGTAGCAGGGGATATTGTCGATATTAGTACCCACCTTACGCTCGTCGATATCGAAGGCTGCGGTGATGCGCAACTTAAGACCCTTGCCATTGAAGTAGCGCGTAACAGCCTGACCAAGGTGTCCCATACCTATAACCGCCATATTCATAGGGTGCTCACTATAGAGTATGCTATTGATAAAGTCGATAAGCACCTTGACATCGTAGCCCTTCTTGGTATCTGACGAGAAACCTATAAGCATAAGGTCGCGGCGCACCTGAACAGCCGTAATGCCATGCATGCCAGCCAGCACGTGCGAAAAGATATGTGTGATACCCTGCGCATGACACTTAAGCAGCGTGCGACGATACTCACTAAGACGCTCGATGGTCTTCTCGGGAATAGGTGATGATATATTATTTGCCATATGGTGTAGTTTTCAGTTTTTTGAGCTACGACGACTAATCTACAACAATGGTAAAGTCACTCTTGTAGTGCTCCCTAATCCAGTTGTTATTGACATAGTGACCATCGTCAAAGCCAAACCTATATGTCGTAGCCAACGGCGTAAAGCTCTCGTCGTGGATAGTGCTATCGATGCCCGTAAACATCTTACGGCAAAATATCATCGCCGCATCGTAGCCTCGGTAGGAGTACATCGTAGGTAGCGAGTCGTAGGCCGCAACATATCGACCATCGAATATCCTGATATTCTCGTCACTACGATTTGCATAGTAGGGCGAGATAAAAATCGTATTGTTGCGGAAGAACGACTGCTTCTCTATGTTGCGACTCTGCTTCCACTTACGGTTACCGATAACTATATAGTCGCCATAGGTCATACCACGCCCCACTACCGAAGCCTTGGTCGAGGCCAACGTGGTGAGGATGCGGTCTACCTCAGTCTCATTGTTCGAGGCTATGACAAAGGCCTTGGGACTCTTGTCGCGCATAAACTCTACGATGTCGACCTCCGCACCATTCGAGCCATCGGCATTGCGCAGATAGAAGTACGAGCCACGATCGAAGAGGTAGTTTAGCTGTCGCTCCGTAGCTCCATTCGACAGAGCGCGCATCTCACCGAGGTAGTCGTAGTCCATGCTTGAGCTATATATGGTCACCATCTCGCGGCTACCATCGAAGAGCTGGCTAAGCTTCTCGCCCTTAAGGCCACTATTGGCCTGCATCTGGAACAGCACAGGACTCTGCAACGCCCCCACATCGGCAAGAGGCGAGATAAGGGGCACCTCGTTCTCCTCGGCAAAACCCAACACGTAGCGCAGCTCACCCTCGTATACAGGGCCTATGATTAGCTGAGCATCCTGCAGACCCACCTCATAGGATACTATGTCGTTTATGCGGCTGCCATCGCCACACGTATCGAATACCGAAAGCTCAATGTCGTAACCCTCAGCCCTAAGGTCCTCCATGGCCAGCAACAGTCCGCGATAGAAATCGACGAAGTAGGGGTTTACCTTGCCATTCATGTGGAAGGGAAGCATCAACGCCACCTTGAGCGTATGGTGTAGACTCAGCGGTGGAAAGGTGACCTCTACGGGGGTGATATCTACATCTATGTCGTGGGCCCCATCCCCAAAATGGTCGATGCCCTCACCCTCGGCAATTATCGCAGTATCATCTGCCGTGCTCTCCTCCTCACCTACCTTAGCCTCTGTAGAGTCGGATCTCTTGGTGCGCACTACCATACCGACCTTAAGTTCCGAGGGGTTCTTAAGGCCATTTATTGCCATAAACTCCTCCTCTGCAAGGCCGTACTTCTGCGCTAAGAAGTATACCGTCTCGCCCACAGCCACACGATGCTCACCCTCGGATAGCTCCACGCTCTTAAGGCTCTCACGTAGCTCACGCTCACGCTCTATATCCTCCGACGAGGCATAGCCACGCTCCGAGCGACGCACAAGAATGGTATCTCCTGGTGATATGTGGTCAATCTCTATCTCGGGGTTATCATCTTCGAGTGTCGATACCGATATCTTGTAGCGACGAGCTATCGAGTATATCGTATCTCCTCTTTTAACTACATAGCGTATAAACTTCTTAGTATTTATACTCTTAGCCTTGTATTTATCCTTTTCGCTGTCCGAGTCACTATTTGCAGGTTTGTAGTTCTTGCTACGAGGCACGAGGATGTAGCTATCTGCGCGTAGCGTCTCAGCCGAAAGGCCGATGTTGCTATCGGTAATCTGCTTCTCGGTCACGTTATAGGCCTTGGCTATGGCATATAGCGTATCACCACTTGCCACCTTATGTTTGAAGTAGCTCTTGCCATTTACCGTGACCACGATGTTTGATGGTTCTACAGCCACCGCGGCTGCTACAAACACAAACATCAGTGCAACAATTATGAATACTCTTTTCATTAAACTAAGTTAGTTATAGCATAGTTTAGTATGTAGCCGCGCTACTTGCAATGCCTCATAAAACTCTCGCGCAAGCCAGCGGCAGTGGATGATGCCTTATCTCATCAAAGACCCCAATTTGTTGTCAGAAGGGTTGCAGATTTGGAGATTTGTCGCAGGCTGAAAAAGCGGAGCATACTTGACGTATGTGAGCATTTTTCAGACAAGCAAAGCTTCGAAGATGCACCCTTATCACAACAAAATTATTTTATGCGCAACCTAATCTCCGTAATTATCTTCTTGGTATACTGCGGAAAGCTGCCCTCCATCATCCAAGTATAGTAGCTTGGTTCAGCGCGAAATACCTCCTCGACACTACGCCCCTTGTACTTGCCAAAGGTGAATATCTCACGCCCCTTGTCATCCAATGCTATGCGCCCTGCAAAGTCCACCACCGCGCCATTCGATGAGAACTCGGCAAGCTGATCTATGGTGTCGCCAATATCGGGATAACGCTCTATCTGCGCCTCAAGGACCTCGTATGTCGCCATAGTGTCGGCCTCGGCAGAGTGGGCATTCTCAAGATCCTTGTCACAGTAGAACTTATAGGCCGCAACAAGCGTGCGCTGCTCCTTACGATGAAAGATGGTCTGCACATCGACATACTTACGCTTGCGGAAGTCGACATCGACACCTGCACGCATAAACTCCTCGACAAGCAGAGGAAGGTCGAACCTGTTGGAGTTGAAGCCTCCAAAGTCGCAACCCTCGATAAACTGAGCGAGCGACTTGGCTATCTGCTTAAATGTAGGCTCGCCTGCCACATCCTCATCCGTTATGCCATGTATGGCTGTTGCGGCCTCGGGGATGTGCATCTCGGGGTTTATGCGCCTCGTCTTAACCTGCTTTGTTCCATCGACACCTACTTTGACCATCGATATCTCGACAATGCGGTCTACAGCAGTGTCTACGCCCGTCGTTTCGAGGTCGAAGAATATTATTGGTCGCTTTAATTTTAAGTTCATAGCATATATCACTTATGCGGCACACGCCGCCTTATCTTTTGCCGTTGCAAGGGGCATGATAGGCCTATACAACGATAAAATTACAGGATAATATTATGCGTTAATCATCATCGGCATCAACAACATCAACACCTCGCCAGCATGCTTATCGTCGTATACAGGCTTAAAGACACCTGCGCGTGTAGAGTCGGCAAGCTCAATCATAACCGTAGGCGTATCGATGTTCGATAGTATCTCGACAAGGAATGTCGACTTAAAGCCTATGGTTACAGGGTTGCCGTCGTAGCTGCACGAGATTGTCTCGTTAGCAGATACCGAAAAGTCGATATCCTGAGCTGCAAGGCTAATCTTGTTTGCTCCGATATCCATACGGATAAGGTTTGTCGTAGGGTTAGAACATACCGCCACACGCTTGATACCATTTACAAGCTCTACGCGGTCTACGAGTACCTTATTGGGGTTCGCCGTAGGTATCACAGCGTTGTAGTTAGGATAGTTACCCTCGATAAGTCGGCAGACAAACTTATGGTTCTTAAGCTCGAAGATTACATTCTTGGCATCGAACACCACGCGGATAGGCTCCTCCTCCTTGAGCAGTACACCCTTGAGTAGGTTTGCAGGCTTCTTAGGCAGGATAAACGAGGCGTTAAAGTCAACATCGGCACACTCCGACACCGAGCGCACAAGCTTATGAGCATCCGTAGCCACGAAGGTAACCTTACCCTCCTCGAAGTTGAAATATACGCCATTCATCACGGGACGAAGCTCATCATCGGCAGTAGCAAAGATGGTCTTGTTAATGCCCGCAATGAGCATATCTACATCCAAAAGAATCTCCTTATGCTCGGCACCTATGCTCTGCATTGCAGGGTAGCTTACGGCACTGGCACCAGGGATAGAGAGCGAGCCACTTGCCCAGCGAATCTTAATCTCCCACGTGGTATCGTTAACATCGAACTCAAGAGGCATCTCCGGAAACTCCTTGAGCGAGTCGAGCATAAGCTTTGTAGGTGCTGCGATGACACCCTCACGCTCTACGCTCTGCACCGTAAGACGGCCTACAAGCGTCGTCTCAAGGTCCGAGGTGGTTACGGTAAGAACATCACCACGAAGTTCGAGAAGGAAGTAGTCGAGGATGGGGAGGGTATTCTTGTTGCTAATAACCTTACCTGTTGTCGCAAGCAACGACAGCAATGCTGAACTTGATACTGTAAATTTCATAATCTTAATCTATTTTTTGTTATCTCTTATATTTTTCAGTTTTATAGCTTACAATGCGGCAGTAGAGGAGGTCTTATCACAACAAAGCAAGCTTATCGAGAGCCATCTCTATCATACGACGCACAAAGGGTTTATAATCGGTGCAGGCATCCTTTGCCACGCGCTGAGCGATGATTGTACAGATGGTTGCTGCGCGGTGTCCCATAAGCGCAGCAAGGCCTGCAAGTGCCGAGCCCTCCATCTCGAAGTTGGTGATACGACGACCGGCGAAGTTAAATGACTCTATCTTCTCGTTCAGGCTCTTGTCGTGTGGAGCAAGACGCACCCAGCGACCCTGAGGAGCATAGAAACCTGGCGCAGCGATAGTGATACCCTCGCGCGTAGAGTCCTTGAAGAGCTCAAAGAGGTCGTTATGGGCATTTACGAAGTAGGGAGCAGGGAGCTTTGAGCACCATGCCGTATGCTCCATAAAGGCAGCCTCAAGCTTTAGGTCACACACCTCGTCGCGACCCTCGTAGTACGAGAGAAGGCCATCAAAGCCAAGGGATGTGCGCGAGAAGAGCACCTCGCCGACCTCGATATCGCGCTGTATAGCACCCGAAGTACCAAGACGCACAAGTGTAAGCTGACGGAATTGCTCCTTAACCTGACGAGTGTTAAAGTCGATATTCGCCAAGGCATCGAGCTCGGTAACACAGATGTCGATATTACCGATACCGATACCCGTAGACATTACCGTCATTCGCTTACCCTTATAGCTTCCTGTGACCGTTAGGAACTCGCGATTCGCCACCTCGCACTCCTTGGTATCGAAGTACTCTGCAATCATAGCCACGCGACCAGGATCGCCCACAAGTATCACTATATCGGCCAGCTGCTCGGGCCTAAGGTGCAGATGGAATATAGAGCCATCACCATTGATTATCAGCTCAGAAGATGGTATTACTCTCATATGTTTTAACAATTTATGCTCAAATTATTTTTAATATTCGCGTAAAATTAATATTTTTGTCAGAAATAGCAAAATCTTTTACCGATTTTTTGAACTTTTGAGACATTTATATTGAGCTATGACACTGATAAAATCTATCTCGGGCATACGTGGTACTATAGGTGGCCACCAAGCCGATAACCTAACCCCCATCGACGTAGTTAAGTTCACAACATCCTACGCTCGTTTTATCAAGGCCAAGCACCCTGAGCGTCGCGCAACAATCGTCGTAGGTCGCGATGCACGCATCTCGGGCAGCATGGTAGACTCGCTTGTCGAGGGCACACTCCTTGGCACAGGCTGCGACGTGATAAACGTGGGCCTATGCACCACCCCTGGTACCGAGATGGCTGTGATAACACACAAGGCTGATGGTGGTATCATCATCACCGCCTCACACAACCCACGCCAGTGGAACGCCCTCAAACTGCTCAACGAGCGCGGCGAGTTCTTGGACGATGCCGAGGGTAAGGAGGTGCTTGCAATGGCCGAGGATGTGGAGTACTGCTACCCCAATATCGACAATATCGGCAAGGTCATCCTGCGCGAGGAGTTCAACACAAAACATATCGAGCAGGTGCTGGCACTCGACTTAGTGGATGTCGAGGCTGTGCGCAAGCGTAGGTTTAAGGTTGTAGTTGATGCCGTAAACTCTATCGGAGGTGTTGTTATCCCAGAGCTTCTTCGCAGGCTTGGCTGCCAGGTCGTAGAGCTTAACTGCGAGCCTACAGGCGAGTTTGCCCACAACCCCGAGCCGCTTCCCGAGAACCTAACCGAGATATCGGAGGTCATACGCAAAGAGGGTGCCGACTTAGGTATCGTTGTAGACCCCGATGTTGACCGCTTAGCCTTCGTAATGGAGAATGGCGAGATGTTTGTTGAGGAGTATACGCTGGTGGCTGTAGCAGACTACGTTTTGCGCCACCGCAAGGGTAACACCGTATCGAATCTATCATCGTCGCGTGCCCTAAGTGATGTGACAGCTCGCTACGAGGGCTGCTCATACGCTGCGGCAGCCGTTGGCGAGGTAAACGTGGTTAAGAAGATGAAGGAGACAGGTGCCGTTATAGGTGGCGAGGGCAATGGTGGCGTAATCTTCCCAGAGCTACACTATGGTCGCGATGCGTTGGTTGGCGTTGCTCTCTTTTTGACCTATTTTGCAGGCCTTGATGTAAGTATGACGGAGCTACGCGCAAGCTACCCTGCGTACTTCGCATCGAAGAACAAGATTGAGCTAACACCAGAGATTGACGTGGACAAGATTCTTGCAACGATAAAGAGCAGATACTCAAACGAAAGAGTCAACGATATTGATGGTGTAAAGATTGACTTTGCAGATAACTGGGTACACCTTCGCAAGTCTAATACCGAACCAATTATTCGCATCTATACCGAGGCTAAAACGATGGCCGAAGCCGATGCATTGGCAAAGCGTTTCATTTCCGAAATAGAACAAATTTACAAGGCGTAAGTCCTCTCGAATTTGAGGCATACACCTATTATTAAATAGCCTAATTTTTAACTTAAAACTATAACTATTATGAAACTTGCAACCGAATACATCGACAAAAACAAAGAGCGTTTCTTAGAGGAGCTTTTTGACCTACTCCGCATACCCTCAATCAGCGCACAGCCCTCGCTCCACAAGCAGGATATGGTGCGCTGTGCCGAGTGGCTCGCAGCATCACTCGTAAAGGCTGGTGCCGACCGTGCCGAGGTGATGCCTACCGAGGGCAACCCTGTAGTGTATGCCGAGAAGATTATCGACCCTAAGGCTAAGACCGTGCTCATATATGGCCACTACGACGTTATGCCCGAGGACCCAATCGACGAGTGGAAGAGCAACCCATTCGAGCCTGAGATTCGAGATGGTCGCATCTGGTGTCGCGGTGCTGATGACGACAAGGGTCAGCTCTATATGCACGCCAAGGCATTCGAGGCGATGGTAGCAACCAACACCCTACCCTGCAACGTTAAGTTTATGCTTGAGGGCGAGGAGGAGATTGGCTCACCAAGCCTCTATAAGTTCTGCGCCGACTATAAGAAGCTCCTTAAGGCCGACATCATCCTTGTATCGGACACCTCGATGATTGGCTTAGACACACCAACCATCACCGCAGGATTGCGCGGTTTGACATATATGCAGGTCGAGGTCACTGGCCCAGATAAGGACCTTCACTCGGGTCTCTTTGGTGGTGCTGTTGCCAACCCTGCTAATGTGCTTGCAAAGCTCGTTGCTTCGCTCACCGACGAGTTTGGTCGCGTGACAATACCTGGATTCTATGACGATGTGCGCATCCTCACAGATGCCGAGCGTAGAGCTCTTAACAAGGCTCCATTCTCGCTCGACGAGTATAAGAGAGCCCTGGACCTTGGCGATGTAGCTGGCGAGGTGGACTATACCACTATGGAGCGTACAGGTATCCGCCCATCGCTCGATGTAAATGGCATCTGGAGCGGTTATACGGGTGAGGGTACCAAGACGGTCATCCCATCGAAGGCTTACGCCAAGATATCGATGCGTCTTGTTCCTAATCAGGACTTTAAGAAGATTGCCAAGCTCTTCGAGAAGCACTTCCGCCGCATAGCTCCTAAGAGTGTGAAGGTTAAGGTTGAGTTCCTACATGGTGGTGCTCCATACGTATCGCCTACCGACCTGCCAGCATACAAGGCTGCCGAGAAGGCCGTAGAGACAACCTTCGGCATCACACCACTACCATTCTACTCTGGTGGCTCTATACCTATCATTTCGGGCTTCGAGAACATCCTCGGCATCAAGTCGATACTCCTTGGCTTCGGTCTTTCGAAGGATGCCATCCACTCGCCTAACGAGAGCTACGGTCTTGACCAGTTCTACAAGGGCATGGAGACGTTGCCATACTTCTACAAGTATTTTGCTGAGATGAAATAGCGTACTTCTGACAATTTTATAGGGTGGCTGACTAACATAGCACTTAGTCAGCCACAACTTTATAGTTATTACAATATGATATAAAACGTCTACTAATTTTAACTCTCGGACTCTTGCTACATGGATGCTCCAAGGAGTCGCTAAGCTCACTTGGCGATGTATATGGCACTGGCGTATACGACAAAGCAGGGATAGCTAAAAACGAAAATTAGCCATCCCTGCTTGTCAATATATTGGTAATGTGGTCCTACGCGAGCTTTAGAATGGGATATCATCCACTACGCCAGCACCTGTAGAGTATGCTGGCTGAGGCTCCTCAACAAAGGGTGGCATATCGCCCATAGGGGGCTGCGCCTGAGACTGCACAGGCTGAACACGCCAAGCACGCACATCCGTATACCAGCGACCCTGATAGTTTCTCGACTCGATGTCGAAAGAGACAATGTAGCTCTCGCCAACACGCAACGAAGCCACCTCCTGGCTCTTATTCATAAAGGTAACGGCAATCTCCTTGCCATACTGCTTATTAGGCTGCTCGAAGACAACCGTCTGACGCTCCCACGTGCCTCGTGCCGATTGACCACTGACAGGCTGTAGAATCTCCAATACTTTTCCTTCAAATTCCATATCCTATAAATTTATTAGTTTCAAAAAACTATCCACTTAGGCTACCGAGCAGGCGATACCGAGGGCCTCGACACGCTCAGCAATTTTACGTAGCTCCTCCTTCTCGACCTTCTCGATAGTCTGGCAGGGAGTATCACGGTCCAACGAGTAGACCATAACCTGCTTAGGTGCTATCTCTGCAACTAGCTTAAGCCATGCCGACACCTCCTCTTCGGTGGTATTATCTACGCGCTGGCCAAGGTACTCACCCCTAAGAAACATAGTCTGCACGATAAGCTCTCCCTGAAAGGCCTTAAGTAGCTCTACGGTGCGAGCTACGGTATAGCTACCCTGCGGCTTGTTCATAAGCTGCACCGTAGCGTCGAACGCCGAGTCGAGCTTAAGGATATTGTTATCTACACGACGCAGAGCGCGGCACACATCCTCGCGGTGTATCTGCGTGGCATTCGAGAGCACCGACACCTTAGCCTCGGGGCAGTGCTTATCCCTAAGAGCTATGGTATCGTCGATGATACTCTCAAAGTCGGGGTGGAGCGTAGGCTCGCCATTGCCTGCAAAGGTGATAACATCGGGAGGTGTACCCGCCGCTACCATCTTTTCGAGCGTAGCATCAAGCATAGCGCGTACATCCTCGCGAGCATTGAAACGTCGCTTACCAGGGTGCTCGTCATTCCAGCCACACTCGCAATATATGCAGTCGAAGCTACACAGCTTAGACTCGATAGGCAGCAGGTTGACACCGAGCGAAAGGCCAAGGCGACGTGAGCGCACAGGGCCAAAGATTATATTGTCATATAGTGAAGTCATACTCTTTATGTTTTAGGTTATTATAGGTTGTTTTAGGTTGTTATAGGTTGTTATATATCTATGCCCCTATCTCTTCGAGCCCTTGGCACCTCCAAGCTTTGCTCCGTGCTTAGCCTGGTAGGCAAAGATATTCTCCGAATAGCTCGTAGTCTTAAACTCCGAGTCACGCTTACGCTTAAAGGCGACAGCTATAAGACGGTCCACAAGTTGCTCGAAGCCTATACCCGTAGCCTCCCAGAGATAGAACGATAGCGAGCCAGGGATTGTATTTATCTCATTGACGTATATGTTGCCCGTAGCCTCGTCAATCATAAAGTCGATGCGCGACACGCCATCACAGGCTAACACTCGGAAGGTCTTGCAGGCCGTAGTGCGTATAAAGGCCGTGACATCGTCGGCCAAACGCGCTGGTATCTCTCGTACCGTAGAGTGCATACCTTCAGAGGGTTTATTCTTGCCACCACCGAGATATTTATCCTCGTAGCTAAGTATCTCGCCACTGCGCACAGGGGCCTCACACACCGAAGCCTCGCAGTCGTAATAGTCGCCCAATACCGAGCAGTTTATCTCCTTAAGTTGCTCGATAAGAGTCTCGACGATGATACGCTTAGAGTACTTTATGGCGTTATCCACAGCCTCGATAAGCTCCTCGCGGTTGTGTACAGCCTTAATGCCGACACTCGAACCGAGGTTCGCAGGCTTGACGATAAGCGGATAGCTCAACGCCTCGACATTAGCGATAGCCTTATCGCGCTCCGAGAGCCACTCCTTATCGGAGAACCAGGCGTAGTCGACTACAGGTATGCCGCTCTCCTTGAGTATCATCTTCATCGTTATCTTATCCATACCATTTGCCGAGGCCAAGGGGTTTGGCGAGGCATAAGGTATTCCTGTCATCTCGACAAGACCCTGAAACGAGCCATCCTCGCCCGAGGTGCCGTGTAGACAGGGGAGGATAACATCTATTGTCGCCACCACATCGCTGCCGAAGAGTGGCTTACGCACCTTATATAGGTTGTTATCGCCATATATAGGGCGAAGGTAGACCTCCTCGACAGAGCCGAGCAGGCTCTTCATATCGCGATAATTATCCGTATTTCGGAGCTTGTCACCCGTATACCAATGGCCATCCTTAGATATATATATTGGCACGATATTATACTTGTCGGCATTCATAGCAGCCATAGTCTGCGCTGCGGTGATTACCGATATCTCGTTCTCCACCGAGCGACCACCAAAAATTACTCCTACATTAATCTTCATCGTTGTATAGTTTGTTGTATGTTAATATCCATATTCAAAGTCCTGAGCCACTACTTAAATGAGTCGGGCAGGTCGTTCTCATAGAGCACCACATCGCCACTGCGCAGGCGTGGTCCGAGGTCGGCCATAGCCTCGGCAAATGAGGCCACTGCCACCACCCTATCCTCGGGATATAGCCCCTCGCGAAGGCCTACGGTTATAGCCTCGCGGTTAACCTCGTTAACGACATATACCCTATCGACCTTCGCGGCTGCGATATCGCGACCAAAGGCCCTATTGTTTTGATACTGCTTAACGCCCATCTCCACAAATCCTGGGGTGACGACATACCTACAGCCCTCGGTATCGAACTTAGATAACACCTCCAGGGCCATACGCGCTCCTGTAGGGTTTGAGTTGTAGGCATCATCGAGGATTGTTACGCCGCCATCGCGACGTAGGCTTAGGCGGTGCTCCACCTGCTCGATTTGGCGCACAGCGCGGCGGCGCGAGTCGAGCGATATGCCCATCTTCTCGGCTATGGCGAGTGCTGCGGTGATATTTAGGATGTTACCGCGCCCAAGGATGCGTGTTGCATACCCCTCATCTAAATCTTGACACTTAGCCACATCGAAGCGCGTCTCCGAGGCGCAATATTGGATGTTTGTAGCCCTATAGTCGGCATTTTGTGCCTCCACAGCGTAGGTATTTACCTTTATACCGCTCTCGACGATATATCGCTTAGCCGCCTCAGAGTCTATGTTCACCACGCCGAAGCCACCCTCGGGCAGGGCCTCTATAAGCTCAAATTTGGTACGCGCCACACTCTCTACCGAGCCAAATGTTTCGAGGTGCATCTCCCCCACCGATGTTACTATGCCCATATCGGGCGATACGAGGTCACAAATCTCCTTGATGTCGCCTCGCTGCTTAGCACCCATCTCGACGATGAATACCTCGTGGTGAGGCTTTAGATGCTCCCTTATTGTGCGCACCACGCCGAGCGTTGTATTGAAGTTTCCTGGGGTCATAAGCACGTTGTACCTCTCCGATAGGAGGCGATATAGGAAGTGCTTTGTTGATGTCTTGCCGAAGCTTCCCGTTATGCCAATAATCTTCAGGTGGGGCATGGCACGTAGCCTGCGCTTAGCATCGTTGTAGTACCAGCGCGTTATGGCCCTCTCTACGGGACTTATCACCACTGCTGCCACCACCGTCCAATAGTCCAACGACAGTAGCATCATAGCCACGAGCGTATACTCTACGGCGCAGATGTGTACCGAGGCGAGCAGCAGCGCGGAGATTATCAGTCGCGTAGCTATAAGACGCTTTACGCGCATAGTGTAGACTATGGGGACCTTGTATCGAATTGCGAGCTCCGAGATGGCAATCACCGTCATCCACACCCCCAGCATAAGGAGCACGACCCAGTGGTTGGTAAAGATGAATAGTATAGCTGTCGCCAGCGAGAGCGTGTTTGAGCGCATATGCCACTCTCCCGTAGAGCTTAGCCAGCGGTTGTAACGCTCTATGCGGTAAGAGTTCTGCTGAAACATCTGCACCGAGTAGCGCGTTGTGGCCCAGAGGAATAGGAGCCACACGACCGAGAATATATGTATCGCGATATCCATCTTCGTTATTCTATCTTAAGAAACGACCTTAGTGTTGAGTGCCAGAGCTCGCGCTGCTCAATCATGGCGAAGTGTCCAGCACCTACAGCCACTACGAGGCCAGCATCGGGGATAAGACGCTCCATAGTGTGGGCATCGGCTAAAGGTGTTGCGGTGTCCTTGTCGCCCCAGAATAGCAATACAGGGGCCTTTATCGCGGGCATCACGTGACATAGGTCCTCGTTTACGCACTTCGAGAGTATGGCTCGCATCATGGGTGTTGCGCGGTTGTAGTCCGACGATGCGGCACTTACACGACGCTGCTCAAGGAGCATGGCGGCCTTTGTGGGTCCTATGAGTATGGGGAGCAGGTGTTTCATGGCTTTGTAGGTGTATACCTTGCGGTAGTAGCTCCACGAGCGTCGAGGCTTGACCCCTGCGGCATCGGCGAGCACCACCCTTGCCACGTCGTTGCGCGAGGCGTAGAGCAGCGATACACGCCCCCCGAAGGAGTGGCCTATAAGCGTGGGACGCTCTATGCCAAGCTCTTTGACAAGGGCCTCTATTGAGCAGGTGTACTCCTCTATGCCCCACACCTCGCGAGGCTCGCTGCTGAGGCCGAAGCCTGCAAAGTCTACAGCCACGACACGATAGCAACTACTGAGTAGCTCTACGGTGTCGCCCCATATTGTGCGGTCGCAGCCCCAGCCGTGCAGGAGTATTATCGTATCACCCTGACCTACAACAGAGTAGCCCAACTCAACACCCTTGTATGTATAACCTTTGTCCATAAATGCAAAGTTACGAAACAAATCCGAAATCGCAATAGTGTTTTCCTAAAAAAAGCGCGTGAAAAGTTACTATAAACTATGGGGATGACTAATAGTAGATTAGCCATCCCCGTTTAGTTGTTTGTTTTATTTTGGCCGCTACGAGAAGTTATGTCGTGTTATGCGGTTATTTTCTGGTGCGTCGAGCTCCATTTCATTTTGCAGCACTATCATCTCGACGATATTTTCTGCGGTCTCGGGGCCACCAATCTCTACGACCATATTCCACTGTATCTGTATCTGCACTATGCCGTTCATTGCCGAGAGTGTACCCATAATTCGGTTACGCGGTGCGAGTATTATCACGCCATCGGCATCGGTGTACTCGGCTATAAACTGCGTAGCTATTACTAAGTCGTGCGCAGTAGGCACATACTTAACTACTATATTTTCGGGTCTACAGCCCAACATTCTCAGGTTCTCTATCGTGGGTGTAAGGTTCTCGATGTTGTACTCCTCGAACTCGCGAGCCACGATGATTCCAAACTTCATATTCGATGCTACCTCCGACATTATAGCTCTACTTTAAGCGTTAATTTAAAGGGGGCCGACTAAATATATCTTAGCCAGCCCCATAGTTTTAGTAGTCTTATATATTACTCTGCAATATACTTTGCGTACTTGCCCTTCAACTCTGGATACTTCTCTACGATAGCCTTGTATGTCTGCTGAGCCTTTGCCACGTCGCCCATAGCTACATATACCAAGGCGAGCTTGCGAGCGTTGTTCTCGTATGTGTAGATGTCGTCGCTTGCCTCGATAGCCTTGTTGTAGAGGTCTGCGGCAGTCTGTAGGTCATTCTCCTCTACGGCGATGTCGCCACGTAGTGTGCGTACCAAGCCGTTTATCACCTCGCCTGCTGCGCCCTCGGCATCGGCATACTTTTCGAGGTAGCTCTTTGCGTTAGCCAAGTCACCAGCCTTGAGGTACTCTGCGCCAGCCATGTATGTTGCGGTGTTTGCGGCCTTTGTGCCGTTGTACTCCTCTACGATGGCTACATACTCCTCAACGCCCGCCTCTGTTGTGAGTGCTACGGTCAGTGCAGCCTGTGCGGTGTTTTCGCGCTTCTCTGTCGAGCTCTTGGTGATGCTTACAACGAGGTAAATAGCTACTGCAATAACGGTTACAGCTACGAGGCCCCAGAGGAGCTTGTTGCCATAATTGTCGAAGAATGTCTCCAACTTACCCTTAGTCTCTACCATAAGGTCATTCTCTGGGTTCTGAACTTTGTTTGCCATAATTTAGTTAAGTATTTAAAATTTTATATTGTTCTTGCCAGTTTATCAATATCAACCTACAAAGGTAAGCAAATTATTCGAATATCATAGTTTTCTCGATAAAAAAGTGATTTTTTAGGGTATGGGAGGTTAGGACGTTAGGACGTTAGGACTTTAAGACTTTAAGACTTTAGGACTTTAGGACGATAAGAAATACGCTGCCGATTTTGTCTTACCGTCCTATTGTCTTTTCGTCTTATCATCTTATTGTCCTATCGTCCTATTGTCTTACCGTCCTATTGTCCTATCGTCTTATCGTCCTATTGTCCCCCAAAAAAACATCGGGGTCTCCTTGCGAAGACCCCGACACTCTATTTATTGCGATTTTTTAATCTAATTTTTGTCATCTGCTCGCGAAAGCCACCCTCCTCAGCGAAGTTCTCACTAACCTTGCCCACATACTTACCTATTAGGCTTTGTGCCTGCCTGATAAGCACCAATGTCATATTTGCTATCGTCTCATCGGAGCGTGTCGATGCTAACTCGGTAAAGTATTGTGAGTCGTTATGCTCTGCTCCGAGTTGTGTCATTGTCGCCATCTCCTGCGAGGTGTTCTCCCAGCGTTGTAGGCCTCTCACACGCAGATAGTCGGCATAATCTTCTGCCAGCTCCATAAGACTGGCTCGTGCGACGTTGAATAGCTTTATACCCATCTCCTTCGATGTAGCCAGATTGCCATAACCCTCGACAATGTTCTGCTTACCCGAGCGTGCAGCTTGTATCATCTGGTCGTATGTACGGTCGCGCTTATCGAGGAAACGTGTGCAGAAGAGGTATGTTAGGTCATATACTACAACACTCTTTTGGTAGCACAATAGCTTGTGATAGTTTGAGTTAAGGATAAGTGTCATAGATTGTTGCATAACGACTAATTTTCTACGAAGTTAGCCATAATTGGCTACAGATGCAAATATTATCGATAGTTTTTTTTTATTTTTTTATTTTTAAGACTGTAAGAGGTTAAGACTTTGGGACTTTAGGATTTTAAGACTTTAGGACCTTAAGACTTTAGGACATTAAGACTTTAGGAATTTAGGACGTTAGGACTTTAAGACTTTGGGACGATAAGATATACGCTGCTGATTTTGTCTTATTGTCCTATTATCCTATTGTCTTATCGTCTTACCGTCTTATCGTCTTATCGTCTTATTGTCCTATTGTCTTATCGTCCTATCATCCTATTGTCTTATCGTCTTATCATCCTATCGTCTTATCGTCTTACCGTCTTATCATCTTACCGTCCTATCGTCTTATTGTCCTATCGTCCTATTGTCTTATCATCTTATCATCCTATTGTCTTATCATCTTATCGTCTTATCATCTTATCGTCCTATCGTCTTATCGTCCTATTGTCTTATTGTCCTATCGTCCCAAAACAAACAAAAAAAAATTCGGAGCCTCCTTGCGAAGACCCCGAAAAGAGAATATTAGATATTAATATCTTCTAATACAATTAGAGAGTACCTTCATAGGTAGCTTTAAAGGCCTTTCCTGAATATCCTTCAGCTGGAACACAACCTACTAAATCAAAAGTGATTGTATAAGTACCACCATCCTCTGTTACAACAATATCGTTACCTGTTGTACACCAAGATGGACTACCACTATTTTCAAAACCATAATCGGGAGCGTAAAGGCCAGCATTGGGGTCATACGTATAATCTTCTCTCATCCAAGAACCAAAGGTGTATGTTCCTACCTTAAGATCAGGATAGAATTCTACATCATAATACTCACCCTTATCATTGCTGAACTTCCACCTGTTTGAGTCCGAGTTGTACTCAGCCTTCGTGAAAACGATATTTATTTCCTCTGGAACATTATCCGAGCCAAGTTCAGAAACAGAGAATGCTGTTACAGATCCTGTCTCAAAATACAACTTACGCTCGCCCTCCAAATCAGCGAGTTTTACCTCCTTACCGTATGAATTACCATCTTTATCAGTAGCTACAACCGTGAAGCTAAGGACACCAGAACCACTATAATCTTGTGAAAATGGCTTTGTTACAAACCAAAATACATTGTCAGTAACATCTGTTGCATCTATTGTACAAGCGTAAGAAGCACCGTAAGCACCTGTCAATGTAAGCTCAACTGTCTCAAGCTCAACATCATCAAGGCCCTCAATAGTCATCTTACCATAAGCTACCTCATGCTCAAAATTAAGAACTGTCTCAGTTGGGTAGTTAGCAGATGCCTTAAGGTAGTGAGCTGGTTTAGCACCATTCTGCGTTACTGCATTATCAGCCACAAACTCAGTGCCGACAGTAGCAGTGACATTACCAGAAGCAGCCAACACCTGATCAGCCTCAAGAGTAAACTCTGCTACGATATTTGCAGACTTGCCACCTTCGAGGATATCACCTGCAGCCAAGGTATACGTAGTAGTTCTATTATCATAAGAGATAGTTACTACATCACCAGCCTCCCACAATGTAGGATATGCATTCTCATTCTTCTCACCAAAAGCTACACGTGTGTCCTCAGCAAAACCTGCTGTAAACTCAAGAGCTACCTTCTTCTGTGTTGCCTTTACATCGTCATTGTTCTTCTCTGAACATGCTGTGAATGTCATTGCAGCTACTGCAACGAGCATCAAACTCTTAAACAAATTCTTCATAGTTGCAATAGTTTTTAGAATGAACCACCATCAATCTCATCTGCATCTGCCATTCCAGCAGAGAATGCATCTACGCCATTTGAAAGGCCAAAACCAGCCTCAACAGTTGTTGAGACAACCTCAAGTGCTGGAGCTACATACTCCTCAGCAAAAAAAGTTTTTTTCATAGTTAATTGTAAGTTAATAATTTATAAAAAAAATAATTGGTTAAAAAATAGCAAATCACTACAGTTCAAAAGGCGCGTAACAAGGTCGCAAAGATCGATTTCAGCACACTCTTAAACCCCTATGCAAGAGCTATACTAACTACACATACTATACAGACTGCACACATCGTTTTAGTAACTATACACTCTTACAGAGTGCAAAGTTATGCATTTTTTTTTGGAATAGCAAGCGATTAATGCTTTTTTTTTAATTTTTTAGGATTATTTTGGATAGAACAGTAGGATTTTAGGACTTTAGGACGAGAGGAGGTTAAGACTTTAGGACTTTAAGATATTCGCTGCCGATTTTATCCTATTGTCTTATCGTCTTATCATCTTATTATCTTAACAAAAACTCGGAGCCCCCGAAAAGGAAGCTCCGAAAAGAGTATTTAGATGTTATCAACGGCTTATGGAAGATTAATGTTGTCAATCGTTCCCTTAAATGTTGCATTTATTGTCATATCTTGACTCCTAAATGCGATGTTATACTCACCATCTACAACGCTTACTTCAGCTGTATATTGCTGTACTTTCTGGTCCTCTCCGTTGAGAACCCATGGATTATTCATAGCATATCCACTACTATACCAGTAATCTGTACTCCAAGTACCTGTTTGAATATATTTATTTCCTGCTACGCCAAAAGTTATTTTCAATATGTTTGAGCCACCATCACTAAATTCAACTGGTAGCCAATTTGCACCTACTTGAGTTGGATCAGCCACAGCGGTTGTAAATACAAGACCACCATCATCCTCTGCGTTTGCCTCCAACTTACCAGTGTAGGTTAGCTTAACAGACTTGCTTGCGCTCACACTATTAATCCAAGTATCTGTTATAACTGTGATTGTATACTCATCGCCACTCTTAGCAACATTAACAAGATCACCAGGGTTAACATAATAGTCATACGTTGTATTATACGCCTCAGCCATGTTAAACTGAGATTTATTACTTACCTCCAAAGCAGTTGAAGATGTGAAAGACTCGACTACAGCATATGTACCCGCCTCGATAGATGTCAAGCCGCTATTGAACTCAAGACGCATCCTATCCTGAGGATTCTCACCCGCAAAGTTAATGGTGTTACCACTGATCGATATAACCTTTGTCAAAGTAACATTGTAGTCGGCTGCTGCATTGACATCCTTAGGAGTCCTTGCACTTACATAACATACATCAGATTTAATATACGCTTTGCTATCACTCACAGGGTTAGCAAAGATAGTAAATGAGTACTCTGTATCGTATTTCAACTCATTGAAGAGCGCATAACAACCTTTTGGATTCTCATAATTAATCGTTTGAATTTCCCCAGTCTGCTCGCAAGTTACAATGTACTGGTAAGCATTCTCTACAACATCCCATGTAATCTCGATTGCAGGCTTGCTTGACATTGTTGTAAGGGTGGCCTTAGCTACAGGAGTAGCAAGAGGTGTCTGGAAGCTACCTACCTTAAACGCAGCAATCTGGCCCTTCAACAGTACGAAATCTGCAGATAACAAATTATCAATAGTCTTGAAATACTTTCTATTATCGACACCACGTGCCTCAATAGACATTCTATCCATGATGACAAATTCATTCTCGCAGTAGAACCAATAGTCATTACCTGTAATGTTCTGAGGATAGATGGTTACAATCTCCTGAACACTATCTGCGTTTTCAAGCACACCATCTAACACAAACTTAACCTCCTGAAACTTAGTAGCAAAATCTGTATCTGTTATCATCCTACCATAAGGATACATATGGTTGAACGTAAGCGAGAGGTCGTTATTACCATCGTAGTCAACTACGGCCTTTACATATACTGTCGACAAACCCTCGTCGGTAGGCTGCTGCTGCTGCTCATGTGTGAATATATCGCCAAAAGACTCACGTACATAGTGGCCTACAAGAGCCTCGATACGGTCACCTGCCCGAAGAGCCTTAGGAAACTCAACACTAAATGTTGCTGTAGCCCCATCGGCCTCGACCACAAGGTCATTTACAAAGGTGTAGATAGCATCGTTACGGTAAACAATAAAGGATACCATATCGCCAGCCTCCCAAGTAACCTTACGAACACCATCCACAAGGTCACCAAATGCTACACGTGTGTCGTTATCAGCAAGATTTGCCGTAACCGTAAGTGTAGTGCCCTTAGATAGAGCATTTACCTCGCCATTATCCTTCTGGCAAGCTGTGAATGTCATTGCAGCTACTGCAACAAGCATCAAACTCTTAAAAATATTTCTCATAGTTGCAATAGTTTTTAGAGATCAGAAAAATCATAACTTGTCTCCGTAACATCAACGATAGATGACTCACCCGTTGAATACTGGAAACCAGCCTCAACAGTTGTTGAGACAACCTCAAGTGTTGGAGTTACATACTCCTCTGCTAAAAAAGTCTTTTTCATAGTTCATTAATTTGTTAGTAAGTTATTAAATATTAAGTTGTTCAAATGCAATGTTACTACAATATCAAGGGCCTATCCTTAGGATTACTGCCACTATCGGCATAGTCTTACCCCCAAACACAAGAGCTTCACCGACTACACCTGTCACATTCAGCACACTATATTTCAGTAACCGCACACTCAACGTAATACAAAGTTATTAATTTATTTCTAACCACAAAAGAATTTTGCAAAAAAAAATCATTTTTTTAGGTAAGTCGACGATATTTTAGCAAGGCGAAAGGCGTAGGAGGGCACTGCACTCGGGGGAGGTGGACTACTGCGCTCGGGAGAGGAGCGAGGTTTTAGGACGTTAGGACGTTAGGATTTTAGGATTTTAGGACTTTAGGACTTTAAGATATACGCGGCCGATTTTGTCCTATTGTCTTATTGTCCTATTGTCTTATTGTCTTACCGTCTTATCGTCTTATCGCCTTATCGTCTTATCGTCTTATCAAAAACAAAAAAATCGGAGTCTTCTTGCGAAGACCCCGAAAAAATCAAAGTATAGGGCTTTTACGACAAACCACCAGTATAGGTTGCAGTAATCTTATCTCCATTAATGTCTACACGATAGATGATTGTGTACTGACCACCGCCATTGTCGATAACCTCAAGAGTATCGCCCTCAACAAATGCTGTAGTGCTACCAAACAGACCATTCTGCGATGTTGCATGACCAGCATTCAGAATCTCCTCGCTCTTATTATTGCCCGCAAGATTAAACTTGCCAGCTGTAATGCCATTGCGGAAGCTGGTCATCATGTATATACTCTCATTGTTGACATTAGCATAGATGGCGTTATCCTGGTAACCAAGCAACTGAAGCTTAACCTCGCGACCAGTCCAATCATCGCCACCAGTGTTATCATCACCGCCAGTGTTATCATCACCGCCAGTGTTGTCGTCACCGCCAGTGTTATCATCATCACCAGTGTTATCATCACCGCCAGTGTTGTCACCACCGCCAGTGTTGTCACCACCGCCAACAGGAGCAGGCCAACCCTCGGGCAGACCCTTGTAACCCCAAGTCTGACCGTTAATGGTCGCAACAATCACATAAACACCATTCTCGGCAGAAACAGACAATGTCGAAGACGCGTTTGCAGTGGCATGCCACCCCGCCCAAGTATCTGCAACATAACGCATATTAACGGTACCTGCAGATGAAGGAGTACTTGCGCCACTACCTGCACAAGAGTAGTTGCCCAACTTAAGCGAGTTGTTATTAGGGCGATCATCCTCATGCATATAGATACGCAGGTTCATTGATGTATTAGTACTACCATTTACGACATAGTTGGTTATAAGCTCGAAGAAGCCAGATCCGTTCCATGAAAGACTCTCCAAACGGTATGTAGGATTGAATGTATCTACAGCCTCACCAGTTGTTACACCCTCCATATTTACAGTAAACTTAGATACCGCACCCTTAACAAACTCAAGTGCTCTGCTGCCATTATCTACAATCTTCTTGGTATATGCTCCAGCAGCAGCGTTTACTGTGACGCTCATATTTTCTACTACCGCAGGCTCGCAAGCAAACCATACATCGGTGGTGCGAGAGCTATTGATAATATACTTGTTACCATTAATATCCAAAATATAAGACTCAACACCCGCTGGTGCATTTCTTAAGTTTAGCTTGCCATAGGCAGCATAATGGCTAAAGTTTACCTCCAAGCTATTCAACTTAGATGGACGGAAATTCTCATCCTTATAGATAAGGATATGAGCCTTAGGGTCTACAGACTTACCATCTTTATCTGGAGTCTGCTCTGTGGGCAATGTGATTTTAGGCTTCTGACCTCCATCATAGTTATAATTAGTACCCTCGCAATCTACAACACTGCCATCAGCAGCTGTAACAATATAGAGC
This sequence comes from Rikenellaceae bacterium, assembly GCA_015059715.1. Taxonomy (GTDB): domain Bacteria; phylum Bacteroidota; class Bacteroidia; order Bacteroidales; family Rikenellaceae; genus Alistipes. The sequence goes on from SUZV01000012.1 coordinate 47,877, forward strand.
ACACCCGACGACAAAGTGCCACTAAAGGCAAGGTCTATAGTTGCACTCTCAGCACCATCCTGCGCAACAACCGTAGCAGGTGTACTCGCACTTACATTATAGTAATTATCGTAATCACCAGGACTTACAACATAAGCCTTAGCAACCTCGCCACCATTCCAGTGTGATGTGTAACCAGCATCTATCTTATCGCCAAAGGCTGAACGTGTAGAGTTGAGATTAGCAACAACATGCACCGTAGTAGTAGCCTCTACATCACCACCACCTGTGGTAACCTCTATATCATTTTGACAAGCCGTAAACGCCATTGCAGCTGCTGCAACAAGCGCGAAACTCTTAAATATACTCTTCATACGTGCAACAGTTTTTAGAAATCCTCACCATCCTCATCATAGTCATACTCAGGTGTCACATCTATAATACCATTATACCCACCCGATGGTGCAAAACCTGCCTCAACAGTTGCTGAGACAACATCTAAAGCTGGCGCAACATACTCCTCTGAATAAAAAATCTTCTTCATAGTTCTAAAAGTTATTAAAAGTTAAACAATATTATCACAAAACAAATGACTCTATATAGAAAACCTATATAATAAACCTATATAATATATAAAAATAGCAATTATGCTGTTACACACCATATTCTTCTACAAATATATAACATTTTATCCGTAATAACAAAATATTTACTGATATTTTTTCGTACCTTTGGCATCGCAACAACATATAGAATATGGTACTCGACAACATCGCAATAATAAACTTTAAAAACTTCGCCGAAGAGCAAATACCTCTGTCACAGGGGATAAACTGCTTCGTGGGCGACAATGGCGCAGGTAAAACAAACATCCTCGACGCAATACACTACCTATCCACCGCCCGCTCGATGCACACACTCACCGACTCGCAGTGTACACGCCACGACCAGGATGCTTTCATTATTGATGGACGCTTCCTGCGCGACGACAAACGCAAAGAACAGATAGTATGCTCATACTCAAAACGAGGAGGAAAAACTCTCAAGCGCAACGGCAAAGAGTATGACAAGCTGTCGGAACATATAGGCAACATCCCCTTAGTCGTGGTGTCGCCAGCCGACTCGGCACTAATAAGCGACTCGGCAGAGGAGCGCAGACGATACCTCAACAAATTTATATCGCAGACAGACCGCACATATCTGAATGCCCTAATACGATATAATGCAGCACTCCAAGAGCGTAACAAGCTACTCAAAACATCGCCCACAGAGGATATGCTGCTAATATACGATAATATGCTCGCCGTAGCTGCCGACATAATATTCGCACGACGCAAAGAGATGGTGGCAAAGATGCAACCCCTCGTAGAGAGGTACTACGCCATACTATCCGAAGAGCGCGAGGCGATAGGCCTCGAATACCGCTCCGAAATGGAGCATACTCCACTATTAGCCCAGCTCCTCGGCGCACGACAGCGCGACTTCGTGAACGAACACACCACGTGTGGCCCCCATCGCGACGATATGGCTCTAACCATAGGCGAATACCCACTACGTAAGTATGGCTCACAGGGGCAACAGAAGTCATTCCTCGTGGCACTGAAGCTCGCAGAGTATACCCTACTTTCAGAAAAGTGCAACGAAAAGCCTATACTCCTCCTCGACGACCTCTTCGATAAACTCGATATGCGTCGCGTAGCACAGCTGCTAAAACTCGTGGGTGGCGAGGGTTTCGGACAGATATGCATCACCGACTGCAACAAACACCGCTTAGAGCGCACCCTCGGCGAGGCAGGCGTGGAGTATAAGCTATTCAACATCGACAACGGCACCGCAACAGCACTATGAAACGCACAGAACCCAAGCTCATAGGCGACATACTACGCGAGTTCTTCGAACGCCCTTATGTGGCACGCAAGGTCGCCGAGGGACGTGTACCCCACTATTGGCGCATGGTTGTAGGTGACCACATAGCCGCACTGACCAGAGAGTGCCGCCTTGAACGAGGTATATTATACATAGGTATGGCATCGGGCGTGGCACGCCAAGAGGTATTCTTCCGCCGCGATGAATATATGGTACGCATAAACGAGCTCGCCAAGCACCGCATAGTAAACAGCATAATCGTCAGGTAGTGCCGTAGATATATAACAAACAGCGAGGGTGACTAAATTGGTTTTTAGTCACCCTCGCTTGTTTTTTAAGGGGTTGAATAAAAAGATGTAGTTTTAGGCCTGCGAAGCCCGAAAAACCGCAGTTTACCCAGCGTAAATGAGGATTTTGAGGGCAAGCATAACGACAAAATACACTTTTTATTCAGCCTCTCGCTTGTTTAAGTTGAATAGTTCTCTGTTACTCCCACTTAAGCTCCACCTCAACATTATTTGTTGGGTCCCATGCAAATGGCTCGTGGAAGTTGCCATCCTCGCCTACCCACGTAACGTAGATAAGGTGCTCATCCTTAGTGCCATAGAAGAAGCTGTTGTATACGCCAGGAAGATTATCCTCGCTATATTCAACTAACTCATCGAACTCGATACGACCATCACCATTCAGGTCCTCCATCTCCTTCCAGGTACGAGAGTATCCATCCTCAGAGTACTCACACTTGTGACCACAATCCCTCTTGCCATTATCACAACCTGCGATGATGTGTACGATAAGCTTCTCGGGAGTATTGACATTTGTGCCATAGTAGTCGCTGATAAGATTCTCGGGGTGGTCAACCATAGAGTATGCTACATAACCCTTCTGTGGCGTTGTATACCATGAGAAGTTGAAGAACTCCACCTCGGTAGTTGTGCCCATGATAATCTCTGGCTTACCCTCGGCCCAGTTAGCGTCTGAACGCTTAACCATATTACCAATGTTAGCAATAGGCTCGAAGTAGCATGTCGCAGGCTGCGATACAACACCCTTGTCGTCTACAGCAACACATACAAGAACATACTCAGTCTCGGTGCTCAGACCCTGGAGGAAGATGTTACCATCAACAAGAGCATACTTCTCGGTAGCTGTATCGTATACATCCGAGGCGTTAGGATTCATAATAATATACTCACCTGCCTTCTTAGCTGAACCGCCATAAATCTCCTTCCACCTGTCGTCGCTAAGCGAGCAGTAGATATAACGGAAGCTTGTAGCACCCTCGCAAGTGACAGCTATAAGCGTATTATCAACCTTATAGTCTACCAACTCAAGAGATACCGCAAGTTCGTTATACTCGAAGCTCTTTGTGGTATACTCTCTCTTTAGAGGCTTACCAATCTTACCCTCGGCATCTACAGCTACAGCAAAGAGCGTAACCTGCTCACCAGGCTCCGAACCCTTATACTGAGCCAACACCGAACCATCGGTAACGTTCTGCACACCCTCGGTAAGCAACATCTCGATAATGTAGCTATCATCAGGGTAGGCCGTAGCCATATACGAAGGCATAGCGTTGTAGAAGAGTACGATATGCTCACCATTAGAGTTAAGCACTACGTCGATAGACTTGTAGTCAACCACAGCCTCGCCAGCAACAACCTCAAGAGCACCACCCTCGGTGAAGTTCTGGGTCGAGAATGTCCAGCTTAGAACGTTATCCTCAAGGATGACGTGAGAGTCACTCTTGGCAATATACCACAAGACATACTCCGTACCATAGTCAAGAGGTAGAGATGTGCGCTCCATAAGCTCAAGGATAGAGCCCTCGTAGCCGATATCCTCGCGCGTTGCATTGAGGTAGTCGTAGTTCTCGGTGTAGTATGCAGCAAGCTCTGCAGCATCAAACTCCGCAGCCTCGACCAAGCCAAGCATATAGCCCTCCGAGCCCACAACATCGAACTTAACGTCTACGTCGAAGAACGATACCTCGGTAGTGCTAAACTTGACTGAGCTATGCGTATACAAAACGGTAGTAAGCTCGTTAGCATCGACATACAAGTCGCCATTCTCATCGGTGCGTGGTGCTATATACCAGAACGTATACTCCGTACCTGCCACCATAGCCTGCGAGCGCATCTCGCTATATGGAATAAACTCTGTAAGCGACTCCATAAATGCAATCTGATGTACATACTGCGACTCACCGCCACCAAGAACATTGGTGCAGTTCTTAATCATAGTCTCCGCCTTGAAGCTCTCCGATGGGATGATACCACAGAGCAAGTAGCTTGTACCATAACCAACCTCTACGTATACACCATCCTGTGTGAAGTAGGTATTTGCAGGGTTAGTAGATACCTTGATGCTTGCGATAGCCGATGAGCCGTTGTTGAATACCACCATAAGCTTAGCAACACCGCTCTGCTTAGCAGCACCTGCTACGATATCCTCATACTTAGGAGCTAAAAAGTTAAGGGTCATACGACCACCCTTTGCGTCAAACTCAACATCGCACTCCCAACCCTTAGGTACGGTGGTCATAAAGTCTGCTACATCATCAACCTCGATGGTAAATGGCATCTGAGAGCCATAAGGCACAAACATCGAGTCGAAAGGAAGAACAAGCTTACCATTCTGCATGCCGAGCTTCATCGTCGAGCCATCGGCAAATGTCACTGTGCAGAACAGTGGCAGAGGGTTACCCTCAGAGTCGGTCTGCCAGTCAGAGTATGTAACCTCGATATCCTTGATGATGCTGTCGACAACCGACTGCTCGTAACCAGTCTTAACCCAAGTGTTACCACCATCAAATGATACCTCGATAGCTCCATCTACAAGCTTAGTCTGAGGTGCTACGTCCGATACTGGGACCATCTTACCATCTACCTTGATAGGCTGAGCATTGCCCAAGCCATCATACATTGCCCAGTAGAGCACGCCCTCCTCGGTGTATACGGTAACGAGGTTTGCAGGCACCTTATCGGCCTTAGGATATACCGAAATCTTCGTGCCATCCGACAGTGTAATCTGCTTGCTTCCGTCTGCCTGCTGCTGCACATCGGTGATGGTCACCATGCCGTTTACAAGCTCGTTAATCTTGCTTAGCTCGGCCTGAATAGTCTCGCGCAAGTCTGCAAGCTCCTGCTTAATGTTGCCAATCTCCTTCCAAAGTTCCGCATCGTCATACTGACACGATACAGACGAGAGAGCGACAGCAGCCGTTGTTGCCACCACAGCGACAATCGACTTAATGTTCTTAAAAACTCTTTTCATAGTGTTGTTATTAAATAGTTGTTTGATGTCGTCTTTTTTACGCTACTATGCTGTGTCACAATTAAAAACCATAGTAGATATTATCGGACAAATATAGTAATATTTCTCAAAGATTACAAATTTACCACTACCATAGATGCTTTTTAGTCATTTTTTTTGCATATTACTCATATATATTCACTTCGTGATGTGGGTAGGAAAATATGGAGGAGTATGAGTTAATATGGGTCCATATGGGGTGCATTGTCGCTATCATAGAAACTCATCGGAACACATAGAAACACATAGAAACACATAAAAAAATGCCACGCAAGCATGTATACTTGCGTGGCATCTAAATTATAATCACTCCTTAGAACGGAAGGTCATCTGGGCCATCATTAGGCATCACAGGTGCTGCAGGCTGCTGATACGCAGGCTGCTGTGGCTGCTGGTATGCAGGTTGCTGTGGCTGCTGATATGCAGGCTGCTGTGGCTGCTGGTAAGCACCCTGTGGCGAGCTATCTGCACGGCGGCCAAGTAGCTTAAGCTCGTCGGCCACAATCTCTGTAGCATAGTGCTTAACACCATCACGCTCCCACTCGCGGCTGCGAAGACTACCCTCGACATAGACCTGCGAACCCTTACGCACATATTTATCTACCACCTCGGCAAGACCACGCCACAATGTTACGGTATGCCACTCGGTATGCTCCGTAGTCTCATTGGTCTGGCGATTGAAGATACGCTCAGAGGTAGCAAGACGCACACGAGCAACCTTAACACCCGTCTCAAGGGTGCGAACCTCTGGGTCAAGGCCTACATTGCCGACTAATATCACTTTGTTTATCATACTCCTAACTCTATTATTTATCCGTATACTTATTTACTCTCTATAGTCCAACACCCTACAACTCGACCCTATCAGCATCACCTCCCTTGGGACCCTTACTACTCTCCTTGCCATACTCAATCTCGGCTATGAGGCTACCCTCAAAGTCCTGATCGGGGCCTTCGATAAAGTCCATTGATATAGGCTGATAGTACATCGCTCGCATAAGACGCTCGGGGAGCTTAGCACGTCGCAGACGTATAGCATCCTTCTCTGTCATAATGATGATTGCGCGTGGATGCTTGTTAAGCAGCTCCTGCATACGCCTCATATCTCCAGCCGTAAAGGCGTGATGGTCAGGAAATACCACCTTATCGACCACACTAAAACGCAACTCGGCCTCGTGGATAAAGGGACGGGGGTTGCCAATACCCGACATAAGGATTGCCCGACAGCCATAGTTCACCTCCTCCCTATCCTCGAACTCGAAGACGGGTTCAATCATAGGGTTATGATAGCGCGTGAAGTAGACCTTTTGGTAGGCTATGGTACGAAGCTTCTTTGTCCATAGACGGCGTTGCAAGGGCGAGATATCCTTTGCACACTTGGTCACGATGAATATATGTCCAGCCGCAAGACGCGAGGGTAAATCTCTAAGCCTACCCAAGGGCAACATCTTATCCTCTTCTATGGGGCGCGTAGAGTCTATAAGCAGCAAATTGACCTTGGCCTTGACCCTGCGATGCTGAAAGCCATCATCCATAACGATAAGGTTGACCTCGGGGTGCTCCTTACGTATGCGCTCGATGCCCGCCACCCTATCTTCGCACACGATGACTGGTCGCTCGGGGAACTTAAGCTTAAGGAGAAGTGGCTCGTCACCCACATCGACAAACGAATCGTTAACCTGCACCTCGCGATAGCCATTCGTATCGCGGCCATAGCCACGCGATAGAATCGCGATGTTATACCTATCGCTCAGTACTCTGAGCAGATACTCTGCCGTCGGGGTCTTTCCCGTACCCCCCACTGTGATATTACCTATGCAGACGATGGGAATGTCAAAAGATACACTCTTGCATACACCCCAGTCATAGAGACGATGACGCACAGCCACCACCGCTGTATATATCCAAGAGAGTATGTACCTTAAAACTTTCATCACTACATAAATAGCACTATCGCAGCTATCACCCTGAGCACCCTAAATTGGGTATTCGAGGCGATGCAGCTACGGCATAAAACGGCATATATATTATGACACGTAGTGTCACATACAGGTCAAAGGTAGTACTATTTTTTGGTTTAGCCAAATATTTTACACAATTTTAGGCTATATAGGCACATTTATGAGCAAATAATATAGACAAAAATAAAATTATTACTACCTTTGCTACGATATGAATATAACGACACGTCTAACCGCACTTCTGCTACTTTTAGGCATGGTAGCGTGCGGCGGCAGCTCGGACGAAACCGCGAGCGAGAGCATAGAGACACAGCACGAGGAGCGTGTACCAACACTCCTATACGGCATAGACATTGAGGGATATACCATAGTTAATGATACTATACGCTCAGGCGAGACCGTAGGCGGAATACTCGGACGACGCGGCATCTCGGCTGTGACCGTAGACCGCCTCGACAAAGTAGCACGTGACATCTTTCCGCTAAGGCAGATACGTGCCGATAACGCCTACACCGTATTCACACGTCACGAGGCAGACTCGCTCGGTGAGCGCGACATCGTAGATTATGTGGTGTACCACCGTAACGCCATAGACTATGTAGTATTCGGCTTTAGGGGCGACAGCGTGACCGTAGAGTGCGGCTCACGCCCCATAACCGTAGAGCGTAAATATTGCCGCGCCACAATCAACTCGTCACTCTGGGGTACAATTATGGAGCGCGACCTACCCTACGCCTTAGCTGCCGAGTTCGAGGATATATACCAGTGGACCGTAGACTTCTTCGGTATTCAGGCTGGCGACTCCTTCACAGTGATATACGACGAGAAGTATGTTGATGGTAAGTCTGTAGGCATTGGCCGCATCTATGGCGCAGAGTTTAACCACTCGGGCAAACAGTACTACGCCATACCCTATGCTCAGGAGGAGGGTAAATTACGCTATTGGGAGGCCAACGGCGAGTCACTACGCAAACAGCTGCTCAAGGCCCCTCTTAAGTATACGCGCATAAGCTCAAAGTTCTCGCGCTCGCGTCTCCACCCCGTACATAAGGTGTATCGTCCACACCTCGGCGTAGACTATGCTGCTCCGTCAGGCACTCCCGTACACTCTGTAGCCGACGGCACAGTGATATTTGCAGGCTGGGGCGGTGGCGGCGGCAACACCATCAAGATTAAGCATGCAGGAAACCTTCAGACAGGATATCTACACCTTAAGAGCTTCGCTAAGGGTATAAGAAAGGGCAGTAAGGTGTCGCAGGGACAGCTTATCGGCTATGTTGGCTCTACGGGAACATCCACAGGTCCACACCTCGACTACCGCATCTGGAAGAATGGCACACCTATAGACCCACTTAAGGTTCCACAGGAGCCTGCCGAGCCTATAGCCGAGTCACACAAGAGTGCCTTCGAGGCTCTGCGCGACAGAGTAATCGCCGAGCTTAACGGCACAGAGCCTACAGGTGGCCGCATCACCGAAGATGACATCTTTGGCAGGGTGGCAGCCGATACTACGACCATAACTGCTCAACCCGAAGATAGTAACCAATAGGAGTAGAACAGATATGTTGGACGAGCGCATAGTAAAGTTTATCAAGCGTCACCACGTACTCACCTTAGCTACTACCGACGAGCACGGTACACCCTACGTGGCCAACTGCTTCTATGCATACGACAAGGAGCGCAACCTCTTCGTTGTCACCTCCGACACCACCACTCGTCATGGCAGAGATTTGGAGGCCAGGCCACGTGTAGCACTAAGCATAGTCCTTGAGACACGCATAGTGGGTCGCATCGAGGGTTTGCAGATATGCGCCACAGCCGAGAGGGGTGACGACAAGGCGCGTAGCTGCTACATCAAGCGTTTCCCCTACGCCGCAGTAGCACCGCTATCGCTATGGATACTGCGCCCCGAGATGATAAAACTTACGGATAACACCTTAGGATTTGGCAAGAAACTGATATGGCAAAGCGAGGAGTAATAATCGTAGCTGGAGGCTCGGGACGACGTATGCACTCGGCACTACCCAAGCAGTTTATGATGCTTGGCGGCATGCCTGTCTTGGCACACACCATAAACACCTTTAGCGAGGCCCTTCCGGGGGCAGATTTAGTCGTTGTTCTTCCCGAAGAGCATATTCCACTATGGCGCAACCTCGCCTCGCGCTTCGACATAGCTGCGCATAGGTGCGTAGCGGGTGGCAAGGAGCGTTTTCACTCCGTACAGCGAGGCATTGAGGCACTGAGCGAGGGTGTTGAGCATATCGCCGTACACGATGGCGTAAGAGCCCTAATCTCGAAGAGACTTATCGTGCGCGCGGCATTGGCAGCCGAGAGCAACGATGCCGTAATCCCCGTTATAGATGTTGTAGACTCGTATCGTCGTATCACCGACTATGGCTCGGAGATATTTCCACGTAGCGAGCTACGCATCGTGCAGACACCTCAAATATTCTCGGCTCAGCTACTACGTCGCGCCTACCAACAAGAGTACGACACACGCTTTACCGACGATGCCTCGGTTGTTGAGTCCATTAGCGGCCATATCACACTTATTGAGGGCGAGAGGAGTAATATTAAACTCACCACCCCCGAAGATATGGGGTGGGCCGAGTGGCTACTTGCGCACAAGGAGTAGACTTTACATAAAAGAGGGGCAGACTAAAATTTAGTTTAGCCCGCCCCATAGAGTGAATAAAAAGATAACGCCAAAATATACGTTTTATCGTGTGAGCACCTATCGCTCGAACATTACACTTACATATACATCTCCGAAACTATCGAGAAGCGTTTTCATCGTTGCAACGCTCTGATTTGTAGCCAGCTCGGGCGATGTTCTCAAAACCTCGCTCATAACATCGCGAGCATCAACCATGACAATAAGACGGTCGTTGATAATCTTAACATAGCCATCCGAGCTATACTTATTGCCACCATACTCGCTACTTATGACCACGCTGGCATCGCTCTCGTCATAGGTAAACCTACCCTCCTGAATAGTGTCGAGCGTAGCGACCACCGCCAAGCCATTACGACGTAGCGTGATGGAACAGCACCCCTCGACAACACCCAATTTCTTTAGCTCGGCAAGACCAAAGGTCTCTACCTGCTCCAGAGCCACGTCAGCCAGAGGGTTATCGCCCAGATACTCTATCGCAGCACCCTTATACTGCCACGTACCAAGGAGCTTGCTCTTCGCCGGGGCATTCTCCCTAAGTCTATCATAGGGCGAGGGCGTAGCATCCTGCTCGACGTGTGTACCCTGCGACATCAACTGCCCCAACGCCTTGCCAAGGTCAAACTGTGCCGAGGCCTGCGCAGGTGCAAACAATAGCACCGCGCAGACCATAGCAATAGTTGAAAAGAGTAGTCTCATAACGTACTAAATAGTTAATTTTAAATCATAACCTCGCGCTAACGAGAGTAATACGGCAAGACTATTCGATATTATCGAGCTCACGCTCCATATCCTCAACCTCCTGTAGCCAAGCACGCTCCTGAGCATCAGAAGGCATATGCAGGTCGCCACGTGGCGAGAGACCTACAGCACCCACCTTTGGACCATCAGGCATAGCTGAACGCTTGAACTGCTGCGAGAAGAAACGACGGAAGAATACCTTGAGCCACTTAATTATCGTAGCCTTAGAGTATACCCCCTCGAAGGCTATAGATGCCAACATGGCAATCTTAGCTGGTGCATAGCGACGACGCAGAGCACAATATAGGAAGAAGTCGTGCAAATCGTAAGGACCTACGACATCCTCGGTCTTCTGCGCTATCTGGTCATTGTCGGCATGTGGCAAAAGCTCTGGGCTGATAGGCGTAGCTACGACATCCAAGAGAGCCTCGCGCAGAGCACCCTCAGCGCGGTTATTAGCATACCAATCGACCATATACTTAACCAATGTCTTGGGTACGGATGAGTTGATGCCATACATCGACATCTGATCACCGTTATATGTTGCCCAGCCGAGAGCCAATTCGCTCATGTCGCCCGTACCGACAACCATACCGCCACACATATTGGCTACGTCCATAAGTATCTGTGTACGCTCACGTGCCTGCGAGTTCTCGTAGGCAACGGAACACTCCTCGGCATTAAGGCCTATATCCTTAAAGTGCTGCTCGCAGGCATCCTTGATGGGTATCTCGCGCAGCGTACATCCCAGCTCACGCATCATAGTCAGCGCATTCTGATATGTACGTCCCGTAGTGCCAAAGCCTGGCATCGTCACACCGATGATACCCTTTCTATCGATACCGAGCAGGTCGAATGTGTCGCACACGGCAAGCAGTGCAAGCGTAGAGTCAAGGCCTCCAGAGATGCCCATAACCACCGTCTTGCAGTTGGTATGCTCAAGACGCTGTGCAAGGCCTGCACTCTGAATAGCAAACACCTCGCGACAGTGTATTGCTCGCGCAGCCTCATCCTCGGGCACGAAGTAGAGAGGTTCGATATGACGGCGCACATCGCCCTGATAGCATATATCGTCAACATCTATCTCGACTACGCGCATCTCGGGAGCCTCGGGATAGTAGAACGTATTACGTGCTGTGCGGCGTGTCGAGATATACTCCACGTCGATATCTGCAATCACCATGCGGTCGTTACGCACGAAACGCTCACTTACGCCCAATACTCTACCGAGCTCGGCAATAACGGCATTACCTGCAAAGACAAGGTCGCTCGACGACTCACCATGTCCAGATGATGCGTAGACGTATGCCGACATTGTGCGCGACGACTGCTCAGCGATAAGCGAGATAAGGTAGTCGTGCTTACATACCGACTCGGGTGATGCCGAGAGGTTAAACAGAAGCTTGGCACCTTGCACCGCCTGCATAGATGATGGTGGCACAGGAACCCACATATCCTCACATATCTCGACACCAAACTCCACGCCGTGAATATCGAACATCAGGTCGCTACCGAAGCAGCACTCCTGACCTGCGAAGCGTATCATACGATCCTTAATCGAGTATCCCGACACCCACCAACGTAGCTCCGAGAACTCGCCATAGTTCGGGATATAGCTCTTAGGCACGATACCCCACAGCTGTCCCTGACCAAATATAGCTGCACAGTTATACAGTCTATCGGCAAATACTACGGGTAGTCCGACGATACCTATTGTTGGGATATCGGCCGTCTCCTTCATCAGCCACGCCAACGACTGCTCGGCATCGTTGAGCAGCTTATTCTGGAGCACCATATCGCCGCAGGTATATCCCACAAGCGATAGCTCGGGCATCACAACAATCTCAACGCCCTCCTTAAAGGCATCCTCCATAATCTTGAGTGCGCCCTCGGCATTGCGTCTTGCATCGGCAATATGCACACGTGGCACTGCCGCTGCGACTCTTACATATCCATATTGGTTATTCATACTTTTTCAAATTAGCAATTAGCAATTTGTAATTTTGTCTGCGCGTGAAAGGGTTTTAGATAATTTGCGGAGTTTACTTAAGGTAAATGAGCATTTTACACTCAAGCCAGATGCCGCAGATGATACCTTATCACTGCAAACTTTGTTGTCAGAAGGCATTAGCTGTGGTAGCTGGTCGCAGAGGGCAAAAGCGGAGTTTACTCAAGGTAAATGAGCATTTTGCACTCAAGCCAGATGCCACAGATGATGCCTTATCACATCAAAGACCCCAATTTGTTGTTAGAAGGCATTAGATACAACGCTCGGCGAAATTGGTGTCGATGGGCTGTACTTGGGCGTACTGCCCATTGACAACATATTTCGTTAGCGGCAGTAGATGATGCCTTATCACAACAAATTACTCTGCCCAGATACGCGCCAAATTTATGATAGTATTCATCGCCTTCTGCATAGTAGTCAATGAGGCGTACTCATACCTACCATGAAAGTTCATACCTCCAGTGAAGAGGTTGGGGCAAGGAAGACCCATAAATGAGAGGCGTGAACCATCAGTACCACCACGTATAGGACGTACCAAAGGCTTAACACCTGCCTCAATCATCGCACGCTTAGCCTTGTCAATAACCTGTGGATGTGGCTCTACCATCTTGCGCATATTATAGTACTGGTCCTTAAGCGCGAGGGTGAGCACCTTCTCGCCATACTTGCGCTGCAAGAAGTTTACAACATCCCACATAAGCTGCTTCTTCTGCTCGAACTTATCGCTGTCGTGGTCACGGATGATATAGTTTATCTCGGCCTCCTCGACACTACCCTTGATGCCTACGCAGTGGAAGAAACCCTCGTAGTGCTCGGTAAACTGTGGACGCTCCGAGGCTGGCAAGAGAGCGTTAAGCTCGCAGGCGATATCGATAGCGTTAATCATCTTGTTCTTAGCCATGCCAGGGTGTACGTTACGTCCCGCAATGGTAATCTTGGCACCTGCAGCGTTGAAGTTCTCGTACTCAAGCTCGCCCTCCATGCCGCCATCCATAGTGTAGGCAAAGTCGGCAGCAAACCTCTTAACATCGAAGTAGTCTACGCCACGACCAATCTCCTCGTCGGGTGTAAAGCCTACACGTATCTTGCCGTGAGCAACCTCGGGGTGGGCAACAAGCCACTCCATAGCTGTGACAATCTCGGCAACTCCTGCCTTATCGTCAGCACCAAGCAGCGTAGTACCATCGGTGTGGATAAGGGTGTGACCCTTGAAGAAGGAGAGCTCGGGGAAGTCCTCAACCTTGAGCCACACATTGCCGCCAAGCATAATATCGCGACCATCGTAATTCTCAACGATATGTGGTTTAACATTTGCACCACTCATATCGGGAGCAGTATCGACGTGCGAGATAAAACCGATAACAGGGGCATTCTCCATACCCTTTGTTGCTGGAAGCGTAGCCATAACGTAGCCATACTCATCCATAGTAACCTCCTTAAGGCCGATAGTCTCAAGCTCCTCCTTGAGGTGACGGAGAAGCACCAACTGCTTATCGGTCGAAGGGAATGATGTGCTCGACTCATCTGACTGAGTGTCGAAAGACACATATTTCAAAAATCTATCTTTTAGATCCATAGTACTATATTTGGTTTTGTTCAATTTACAATTAGTAATGTTAGCTTGCGCGTGAAAGAGTCTTTGTGAGTTTATGTAGTTTAGGTAGTTTAAGTAGGGGGAGGCGGTGCTGTTACGTTTGTGTCGCTACACTCACCATACCCCTAAACGTCCTAATCTCCCAGCTATCTCTATTCACCCTTCTTAGCACGGCGCGAGTGCCATATGAAGTAGGCTATGATTGCCACATACATCACAATACCGAGGTACTCGGCACCCGTACTACCTGCCCAACCCGTAAGCTGAAGGTCGAGGCCTGCGAATGCCAAGATAGCACTTACAACACCCATAAGAGCACCACCAGCGATGAAGCCCGAGGCGATAAGCGTACCACGATTGTTGTTCGCCTTAGCCTGCTCAGCATCCTTATGACGGTTTACAGCCCACGACACAAGACCACCAACAACCAATGGTGCATTCAGCTCCATAGGGATAAACATACCGAGCGCGAATGGCAGTGCTGGAAGTTTAATGAAGGTGAGCAATAGCGCGATGACCGCACCGATGCCATAGAGCAACCATGGTGTTGCACCGCCCGTCATCAGTGGCTTAATTACCGCAGCCATAGCGTTAGCCTGAGGTGCTACTAAGGCGTTCTCACCCACAAAGCCGTATGTTTTATTCATGATAATCATCACACCAGCGACGGTAGCTGCCGATACTGCTGTGCCTACAAACTTCCAAGTCTCCTGCTTGCGTGGCGAGGTGCCGAGCCAGTAGCCAATCTTTAAGTCGGTGATAAAGCCTCCAGCCATAGATAGAGCCGTACATACGACACCACCGATAACCAAGGCGGCAATCATACCACTCTGGCCCTCAAGGCCTATTGACACAAGCACCAACGACGATAGAATCAAGGTCATAAGCGTCATACCCGACACTGGGTTTGAGCCGACGATAGCGATAGCGTTAGCTGCTACAGTGGTAAACAAGAAGGCGATGACAAAGACTATGAGCAAAGCGATAATCGTCTGGAACCAGTTGTTAAGCACACCAAACTGGAAGAAGAAGAGCGTAGCAACGAGCGTAGCGATGATAACCGTCATAATCACCTTCATCGATATATCGCGCTGTGTGCGAGGCTCCTGAACCGAGCTCTTCTTACCACCGAGCTCATTCTTAGCCAACGACAGAGCACTCTTGATGATGCCTGCCTGGCGGATAATGCCGATAAGACCTGCCATAGCGATACCGCCGATACCGAGTGGACGGCCCACCTCGCGGAAGATACCCTCGGGAGTGTTAAGCTCAGCAGGGTTGATACCCATACCTACAAGCGTGTCGCCTATGGTCGCTGGGTCAAACATACCAAGCAGAGGGTTAACCAATGGAATAACGACAAACCACACGAGTGCCGAACCGCCTGCGATAATAAGGGCATACTTAAGGCCGATGATATATCCAAGACCGAGCACAGCAGCCGAGGTGTTTAGTCCGAGGGTCAGCTTAGCATTGGCAGCCAATGCCTTACCCCATCCCCACATCTGTGTAGATATTGTCGACACCCAAGCACCGAAGGTCGAGACGATAAAGTCGTAGAGACCACCGATAAGACCCGCGATGACCAAAATCTTAGCCTGCGAGCCACCCTTCTCGCCCGACACAAGCACCTCGGTAGTTGCCGTAGCCTCGGGGAATGGATATTTGCCGTGCATCTCCTTGACGAAGTACTTGCGGAAAGGTATCAATAGGACTATACCGAGGATACCACCCAAGAGCGATGATAGGAATACCTGATAGAACTGGGCATCAAGGCCGAGGATATAGAGTGCAGGCAGTGTAAAGATAGCTCCTGCCACGATAACACCCGATGATGCGCCGATAGACTGAATGATGACATTCTGTCCGAGCATATTCTTCTTGCCACGAAGCTGACCAAGACCTACAGCGATAATAGCGATAGGGATAGCAGCCTCAAATACCTGACCCACCTTAAGGCCGAGGTATGCTGCGGCAGCCGAGAAGAGCACCGCCATAAGGATACCGATGGTCACCGAGTAGGGTGTGACCTCCACAGGGGTGTCGTTAGCCCCCATGATTGGGTTGTACTGCTCGCCATCACGCAGCTCGCGATAGGCATTTTCGGGCAGCGAGGTTTTAGGTTGTTGTTCTGTCATAGTAGTTAAGTTTTATATTGTTATTATCTTCGCTCTGCTTGGCTACAATACTCTGTGCATCGCCACGCAACACACATATTTGCATAAATCGTCCAAAGGTAGCACTTTTTTTACTAAAAACAAAATTTTACAACCACACATTCACCCACCAATGAAAAACTTTTTACCCGACGACAACCCTCATCTTTTATGTTCAAAAATAGCGATATTACATCCCTATAAAATTTGTATTTTCGAGAAAAATATCGTACCTTTGGACGATTTGTGCGCGTTGTGCGCCTTCGGACACAAAACTGACCACAACAAGCTGGATAAAAACATAAGAACAAAAACACTATAATTATGCAGTTAGCTGATAAGTATTCACCCGAACAGATTGAGCAGAAGTGGTACGACTTCTGGATTAAAGAGAATCTATTTCACTCAGAGCCCGATGCTCGCGAGCCATACACCATAGTTATCCCACCACCCAACGTTACGGGTATGCTCCACATGGGACATATGCTTAACAACACCCTTCAGGATGTGCTGATACGTCGCGCTCGTATGCAGGGCAAGAACGCCTGCTGGGTACCTGGCACGGACCACGCATCCATAGCTACCGAGGCCAAGGTGGTGGCTAAGCTCAAGGCCGAGGGTATAGACAAGGCGACACTTTCGCGCGAGGAGTTCTTGGCTCATGCCTGGGAGTGGAAGGAGAAGCACGGAGGCATCATCCTTGAGCAGCTGCGCAAGCTCGGTGCATCGTGCGACTGGGAGCGCACCTGCTTCACCATGGACGAGGAGCGTTCAGCAAGCGTACTCAAGGTTTTCGTTGACCTATACCGCAAGGGCCGCATCTATCGTGGTGTGCGCATGGTAAACTGGGACCCCTCGGCAAAGACCGCACTATCGGACGAGGAGGTAATATACAAGGAGTCTAACGGTAAGCTATACTACCTGCGATATATGATTGAGGGCAGCGACAACTATATCGTCGTGGCTACAACACGTCCCGAGACCATTCTTGGAGATACAGCCCTCTGCGTAAACCCCAATGACGAGCGTTATAAGAGTCTCCCTGCGGATGCTCGCGTTATAGTGCCATTGGTAGGTCGCTCAATACCCGTTATCCGCGACGAGTACGTAGACCTTGAATTTGGTACCGGAGCCCTGAAGGTTACCCCTGCGCACGATGTAAATGACTACATGCTTGGCGAGAAGTATGGCCTGGAGGCTATTGACATCTTCAACGATGATGGCACCATCAACGACAAGGTGGGTATGTACGTAGGCGTTGACCGCTTCGAGTGCCGCAAGATTATAGAGGGCGACCTTAACGCCGCAGGCCTTATGGAGCGCGTTGAGCCATATACCAATAATGTGGGCTACTCGGAGCGTACAGGCGTGGCCATCGAGCCTAAGCTCTCGATGCAGTGGTTCCTGTCGATGGAGGAGCTTGCTAAGCCTGCGACAAAGGCCGTATTGGAGGATGTCATCAAGTTTGTACCTGCAAAATACAAGAACACCTATCGCCACTGGATGGAGAACATCAAGGATTGGTGTATCTCGCGCCAGCTATGGTGGGGTCACCGCATCCCTGCCTACTACCTCCCTAAGGGTGGATATGTAGTTGCCGAGAGTGCCGACGAGGCATTGGCTTTGGCACGCGAGAAGGATGCATCACTCACAATGGCCGACTTACGCCAGGATGAGGATGTCCTCGATACATGGTTCTCATCGTGGTTGTGGCCCATCTCTGTATTTGACGGTATTCGCTATCCGAACAACCCCGAGATAGAGTACTACTACCCCACCAACGACCTCGTTACAGGTCCAGATATCATCTTCTTCTGGATTGCACGTATGATTATGGCCGGCTACGAGTGGCGCAACGAGAAGCCATTCTCGAATGTCTACTTTACGGGTATCGTGCGCGATAAGCTCGGACGTAAGATGTCCAAGCAGCTCGGCAACTCACCCGACCCACTCGACCTTATCGCCAAGTATGGTGCTGATGGTATGCGTATAGCTATGCTTATGTCGGCAACGGCAGGTAACGACGTGATGTTCGACGAGGCACTCTGCGAGCAGGGCCGCAACTTCTGCAACAAGATTTGGAACGCCTACCGCCTTATCAATATGTGGGAGGTTAGTGCCGAGGCCGAGCAGCCTGTAGCGGCACGCGAGGCTATAGTGTGGTTTAGTGAGGTTATCGAGGAGCGCATCGAGCGCGTAAACCACAATATGGAGCAGTACCGCATCTCGGAGGCCTTCACCGAGCTATATCGCCTCTTCTGGGACGACTTTAGCGGTTGGTATCTTGAGCTTGTCAAGCCAGCTTATGGCTCGCCTGCCGACACTGCTACTATCGAGGCTACGAAGCACTTCTTCGACCAGCTGCTACGCCTTATGCACCCATTTATGCCATTTATCACCGAGGAGATATGGCAGGACCTAAAGCCCGAGGAGGGTGTATGCTCTATCGTCATTGCACAGCAGCCTAAGGCTGAGCGCAAGGCCAACGAGAGAGTCTTGGCGCGTTTCGAGCTCGCCAAGGAGGTAGTATCGGCCATCCGTAACATTCGCAAGCAGCGCAACATAGCACAGAAGGAGGCCTTGACACTTCGCTATATCGCCGACGACAACTTCCCTGCGGAGTTCTCGGCAACTATCGAGAAGCTCGCTAACATCTCATCTATCGAGATAACCGAAGAGAAGGATGCTACCGCAGCAGCATTTATCGTCAAGACAACGCAGTACTTCGTGCCTTTGGAGGGCAACATCGATAAGGAGGCCGAGCTTAAGAAGCTTGCTGCCGACCTCGAATACCTTGAGGGATTCCTATCTTCGGTACTTAAGAAGCTCTCTAACGAGCGTTTCGTATCGTCTGCTCCCGAGAAGGTTGTTGCCAACGAGCGCGCTAAGCAGGCCGATGCCGAGGCCAAGATTGCAGCTATTAAGGAGCAGATGGCGGCCCTAAAATAGGTGACACTATGGCAGATATAACCATTTACACCGACGGCTCGGCACGTGGCAACCCTGGCCCTGGAGGCTACGGCATAGTACTCCTCTCAGGGCCCCATCGCAAGGAGCTGTCGGCAGGTTATCGCCTTACGACAAATAACCGTATGGAGCTTATGGCCGTATGTGTAGCCCTCGAAGCACTTAAGTACGACGGCTGCAACGTGACACTATACTCCGATTCGAAGTATGTCATCGAGGCTGTAAACCAACGTTGGGTGTTCGGTTGGGAGCGTAAGGGCTTTGCCGGAAAGAAGAATCCCGACCTATGGATGCGCTTTTTGAGAGTCTACCGCCGCCACAGCGTCAGATTTGTGTGGGTCAAGGGTCACGCCTCAACCGTAGAGAACAACCGTTGCGATGAACTTGCCGTAGCCGCAGCACTGAGCACAAACCTCTTAGAGGATTGTGGCTACGATGGCTAACAATAGAGCTGATAGTATGAGAGAGAGCAAAAAGAGAGATGATAGCATTGATGTAGAGGCCAAAGCTACACAAGGCGAGGCTACAACATTTAAGAAGCAGTCGTGGAAGCCTGGCACCCTGATATACCCTCTCCCTGCGGTATTGGTAAGCTGTGGCACAACGCCCGAGGAGTACAACCTTCTGACCATAGCGTGGACGGGGACGATATGTACCAACCCTCCAATGTGTTATATCTCGGTGCGCAAGGAGCGACACTCCTACGATCTTATACGCCGCAGTGGCGAGTTTGCAATAAATATCACTACCGAGGCTATGGCACGTGCCACAGATTGGTGCGGTGTGCGCTCGGGACGCGACGGTAATAAGTGGGAGGCTATGGGCCTTATGCCTATGCTTACAGAGCATATCAACGCCCCTATCGTCGCCGAGTCGCCCCTGTCGATATGCTGTCGCGTAAGAGAGGTTAAGGAGCTTGGCTCACACGATATGTTTATAGCCGATGTTGTGGGCATCGAGGCCGACGAGCGTTATATAGACCCTAAAACGGGCAAGTTCTCGCTCGACAAGGCACACCCTATAGTATACTCTCACGGCGAGTACTACACCTTAGGGGAGCTTATCGGCCACTTCGGGTGGTCGGTGCGAAAGCCGACTAAGGGCAAGCCGACAAAACATCGCAAATAGTATTAACGAAGAGAAACATAATAGTATATGACAGAGCAGGAACACGATCTACTTAACAGATACGAAGAGTCGCTACGTAAGACGCTTACGGAGCACCTCACAAGCCAGGGCATCCTCTCAGGCCGCCTATTAGATGTCGAGGAGCTAAGCGAAAAGTGGCACACATCGGCACCATCGTATATGGTCGATGCCGTGCCCGAGATTGCTAAGTACCCCTTGGTAGCCATAGCATGGGCCATGTATGAGGGTATGGCGGCTGCGGTGCTTTGGGACAAGGAGTGGTCACGCTACCAGGGTGTCGAGGATTTTCACAAGATGCTTGTCGAGCCTCGCGGCTTTGACTGTATGGATGAGTATATTACCGAGGTGCTTATATGCCTACCTTTGGGCAGTGACGAGGCTAATAAACTTGAGGACTTGGTGCGCTCTACGGCAGAACGCGCCCTATCACTTATCCGCAAGGAGCAGATAGAGGCTCAGAGCGTTATGGCATTCCACGTATATGCTCGCACCACGAAGGTTATGTTCGATATGGGTGTCGCTGTAGAGCTACGCCGCTTGGGCTATAACTATGTTAAGGTCAATGCAGAGGTCGTTAACTAAGCACACCATAGCGACAATTTTATGAAGATAGCGAGGATGGCTAATTTACTTTTTATTCATCCTCTTTTTTAAGAAGTTTTTTTGTCAGAGTGGTGCAGATGTGATACTTCACTAAAGAAGAGCCCCTCGGGATAGTACTTGACGTACAGCCCGAGGGGTCTTGCTTTATGGGAAGTGCCGCAGATGCGCCACTATCACAAAAAAAACTATTTAACTGCGTTAACTATTGCCTCAAATGCCTTAGGCTCGTTGAGTGCAAGGTCAGCCAAAACCTTACGGTTAAGAGCGATACCCTTTACATTCATCTTACCGATAAACTCTGAATAAGTCATACCGTACATACGAACTGCGGCGTTGATACGTACAATCCACAATGAACGATAATTTCTCTTCTTCTCACGACGGTGTGCATAGGCAAACTGCAAACCCTTCTCGACAGTGTTTTTCGCAACTGTCCATACGTTTCCCCTTGAACCAAAGTTACCCTTGGCAAGTTTCAAAACCTTCTTTCTTCTTGCGCGTGACGCAACAGCGTTGACTGAACGTGGCATAGTTTAAAGTTTTTGATAGAGCTGGTAGCGGTGTGATTCTCTCCCACTCTTTGGGGCTACTGCGCTCCTTGTTGTTATTAAAAATTTCTGTTTTACGCTACTTTATGCTTCGCCCGAAATTACTTTACGAGCAACTGCTTAATCTTAGCCTCATCGGCTGGCGATACGATACCTGAGTAGCAAAGGTTACGCTTACGCTTGTTAGTCTTTTTGGTCAGGATGTGACTGTGATAAGCGTGCTTACGCTTGATCTTACCTGTGCCGGTGAAAGAAAAACGCTTCTTTGCAGCGGCATTTGTTTTCATTTTTGGCATTGTTACAAAAGTTAATTTAGTTAATAATAGCGTACAAAGGTAAAAATAAAAATCAATATTGCAAAACATTTCGCACCATTTATCCGCAAAACCGAGTATCAATATCGATATAAATCGCTATCCTACCACCATTATTTTGTTGGCAGCTTGATATCGGCGCGCACAGGCAGGTGATCCGAGAGGGTCATATCCACATCTACAGCATAGCCCTGCGAAGTCATACCCTCGGAGTGAAGGATGTAGTCGATACGCAACGTGTTATACATCGGACGGAAGGTGTAACCATAGCCACTACCACACTCGACGAAGGCATCCTTATGGTTCTTGACAAGCTCGCCATAGACATACGACATCGGGGTATCGTTAAAGTCGCCACATATAATCCTCTCGTGGGGCGTAGCCTCGATAACCATACGGAGTGTATCGACATAATCGGCACGTATCGAGGAGTTGTTAGCTATGCGGTTTACGATGCTGAGCATACGATCACCATCTTGCAGTATCCTACCCTGCTCGATATCCTCGCTGTCGTCAGCCGAGATACTCATGGTGTGCAGATGGTTGTTAAAGATTCTCACCGTATCGCTCTTGTTGACCAAGATATCTACCCACTGCGACGTGCCACGTCCCTTGCCCGAGATATCTCCCGAGGCGATGATTGGATAGACACTATAGGTGCGCAGCACCACTTCGCCACCCTCGACAACCTCGCGCATACCGCCTCGCTCGAAGCGAGCATCGAAGAGCGAGTCTATGCGCTCGACACCTCGTATATTGCGAGTATACTCCTGAATACATACTACGTCGACATCCTCAAGAGCCGCGTAGTAATCTACATAACCATCGACAACATTGTTGTTGCTATCATCACGGAAGCCTCGGATGTTGTGGGTCAAAATTGTGATGGTACGCTTGTCGGGCTTAGACTCCACCTTACGGATAAAGTCTACGTTGTAGAAGTCCGAGACACGGAAGAGGCCTGGGATGAGAAATAGTGCTACAATACCTGCGCTCTTCCAGCGTCCTGTGACAAGCCATAACAACATACACACCGCCACACCCATATATAATATAGGTGCGAAGATGCCGACGATGGTCAGCGAGCCAAATGTTGCTGGGGGAACATAGGGCGTAAGATAGGCTATGACAAGGGCTACGGAGAGCGATATTGTCACAGCGAGGAGGAGAATAACGAACAACGCCCCGAGAAAGGTGCGCTTGGCACGACGTTTAGGTTGCCCGAAGGGTTCGTTGTTGTAGGTATCGCCTTTCTTTGACATAGTAGCAAGTGTTGTGAGCTTCCGCAAGCTCGGGTTAATATGTTTGTGTAGTTTGAGACTATGAGATAAATAAATTTTAAACAACTTCTTAGTATCCGCAACTGTTGTGTGGTTATCTACATCCTAATAATAGTAATCTCTACGCCTATCTCTGCGCTGCCACCATAGCATCAGCAACCAGCCGAAGAACATACCTCCGAGGTGGGCAAAGTGCGCAACGCCATCGTTTGGCGAGAAGATGATTAGAAGCAACTCTATAACGCCATAGAGCACCACAAACCACTTAGCCTTCATGGGTATAGGTGGTATCATCAACATTATAACATCGTTTGGATGCAACATTCCGAAGGCCAGGAGCAGACCGAATACCGCACCCGAGGCTCCCACAGTAGGCGTACAGAGATACATCATAAGCTCGTGCGCAGAGTCTATCGTGGCGATATCTATCTCGGCCATTGCAAGCTGCACCAAGGCAGCACCTATACCGCACACGAAGTAGTATATTAGAAAACGCTTAGTACCCATCTCCTGCTCAAGGCCGCGTCCGAACATCCACAGCGCGAACATATTGAAGAAGAGGTGCGAGAAGCCACCATGTAGGAACATATATGTCACTGGCTGCCATATCTTAAAGAAGGGGCTCTCGATAGGAAAGAGGGCAAACAGTCCATATAGCGTTTCGTTGCTGAGCAACATCACAGCAAGGTAGGCCACAGCATTGGCTATTAGCAGGTTAAAGACCGCAGGACTCTGCGCCATATAGTTTTTAAATGTAGACATAGTTACTAATTTTTCGTTAGTTTCTGACGTAGCTCATCGAGCGTTATCTCGGCCATAATCGGCGCGCCCGATGATGTAAAGCTTATATTTTCGCACTCCTCAAGACGTTTAAGCATAACCTCTGCATCCGCCTTTGTGATACCTCGGCCATAACCTCGACTACCACGCTCGGCCATAAGCTCGGCAAGGCGACGATGCTCCTCGTCGATAGGCATACGTCCCGAGTCGATGCCCCGCAGCAGCGTATATAGTAGCTCATCGAGTGGCGTAGCGACATCGACAACCGCAGGACGACCCGCAACCGAGATACTTCCATTACCGCGATACTCTATCTCGAAACCGAGTGCCGCAAACTCCGTAGCGTGCTCCTCTAAGAGCTCATACTCCTCGTGCGACAGTATCATCTCCTCGGCAAAGAACATTCTCTGCGAGGGTGTCGTACCCGAGCGGAGCGATTTAAGTATATCCTCATACAATACGCGCTCCTTGGCTCGTTGCATATTTACCACCACGATACCCCCACCAAAGTGCGCAACTACAAGACCTCCCATAAGCGGCATGGCCTCACCAAAGCTCCGCTTGGGGACACCACCTGCCTGATTATCGAACTCTAAGCGTGGCTCACAGAGCTCATCCTCCTCTTCGTCGATATACTCTATTGTCGAGCCACCAATAGAGGATTTTAGCGTGTAATACTCCTCGTCGGCAGAGCCTACGGATACTCCTCCGCCACCGCCACCACGCGACATAGCACCATCGTAGGGCACATCAAAGCCCGTAAATGGCACATCGGGCATCGGGGCAGTGGGGTCGATATACTCCGACGCGAAAGGGTTGTACGAACTATTTGTCGAGGCCTTAGGCTCGCGGTATACCCTCTGCTCGCTACCCATAACCGGGATATTGAAGGCCTTATGCTCCGAGAAGTCCATCATAGGCACTGCACCCGTCTTTGCCAACGTCTCGCGCACCGCAGCCTGTACAATCTCCAAGATAACATCGTGGTCTGCAAACTTAACCGTAGTCTTCTGCGGATGGACGTTGACATCTACCCTATCGGCATCGACATTGATATAAAGGAAGTAGGATGGCATACACCCATCGGGGATAAGCTTCTCGTAGGCACGCAAGATTGTTCGCTGCAAGGCCGTAGAGTGGAAGTAGCGACCATTAACGAAGAGGTACTGCTCGTTATTACGGCGTTTGGCAGCCTGTGGGCGACCCACAAAGCCCTCGATACGCGCAACCGAGGTGCTGACCTCGACATCGAGCAGGTTGCTCTTAATATGCTTTCCCACAAGGTCTACAATCCTTGCTCGCCTATTTGTCGGCATCAGCGAGTATATAAGCGCATCGTTCTGCCTAAGCTCAAACTCTACATCGTGGTTACAGAGTGCCACACGCACAAACTCCTGCTTAATCTGCGAGCTAAGGCGCGAGTTATCGCCATCGATAAACTTCCTGCGCGAGGGCACGTTGTAGAAGAGGTTGCGAACAACAAACTGCGAGCCTACGGAGCAGGATGTGGGCACCTGCGAGCGAAACTCGCCACCAGCAATCGAGGTTAGCGTGCCGAGCTCATCCTCGCTGCGGCGTGTGCGTAGCTCAACCTCGGCAACAGCGGCAATAGAGGCTAAGGCCTCGCCACGAAAACCGAAGGTATGGAGCTTATAGACATCATCTATAGAGGCTATCTTCGATGTGGCGTGACGGTCAAAGGCCAAGCGTGCATCGACAGCCGACATACCGCAGCCATCGTCAACAATCTGTATCAGGTCGCGACCACCATTGCGGAAATTGACGCGCACACACCTTGCCCCCGCGTCAATGGAGTTCTCCATCATCTCCTTGACGACGTTTGAGGGTGCGTTGACAACCTCACCTGCCGCTATCTGGTTAGCGACAATCTCGGGCAGTAGTTTTATGCGATTCATATATAGCGACCTTATAGGCTCTATTTATCTACCTTTTTATAATCTTCGATGACCACGTCATCGTCATATATCGTAATCGTAGGATTCTCTCTATTCCACTCCTCAATCTCGTTGATAACCTCGGGCGTAAGACTCTCAAACTCCGTAAAGTCTATATCGCCATGCTGCTCGTAGAGCGTGATGCTCAGCTCTCCATCGCTACCATCGTGGCGCATATCTCCCACCTTGATGGTCTCTGTGCCTGCGGCTATGCGATTCATACGCTTCTCCTGCTCGGCAGCCTCGGCGAACTTCATAAAGCGTGGCAAGAACACCAACGTTGCAAAGCCCAAGACTATGGCCAATACCAATATATGCCATATTCCCGACATCGAGCCTCCCTCACCACGCGACACCTCACGCGCCTCACGCTGCGTACGCACATACTTACCGGGCGTATACTCCTCATCGTCGGTAGCCGACGATGTGCCGTGCAACTCACGACGACGGCGGTCACGCTCCTCCTTTACAGGGTCGTAGTAGCGTGGTATGTAGTTAAACTGGCGCGGATGACGCTTGTGAGGTCTAAAGAAAGACATGATTGCTTAAGTTTAGTCTATTAATCTACTGAAAAAACGCCTAATGCGCTCTCTTCAATTACGGAAGAAGGACTTTATGCGCTCCAAGATATTCTGTCTTTCGACCTTCTCGGCCTGCTTAAAGTGAGGTTGCTGGCTGAGCTTCTCGACAAGTTCACGCTCCTCCTTGTTAAGCTCGCTCGGTATCGTGACATCGACAATAACCTTGATATCGCCACGACCATAGCCATTAACATCGGGAAGACCCTTACCTCTAAGTCGCAACACCTTACCTGCATGCGTACCAGGTGCTATCTTGATGCGCACCTTACCATCTACGGTAGGTATCTCTACCTCGCCACCGAGTATCGCCGTAGCTACGGTGATGTTGAGCGTGTGGCCAAGGTCGTTACCATCTCTTACCAGCTGAGGGTTGTGCTCCTCCTCGATAAAGACTATAAGGTCGCCATTGACACCGCCCTGACGAGCGGCATTTCCTCTACCTCGCACCGTAATAGCCTGACCCTCGGCAATACCTGCTGGGATGTTTATCTCGACAACCTCCTGACCGCGCTCCGTACCCTCGCCACCGCACTTGTCGCACTTATCCTTTATTACGCGACCAGAGCCCTGACAATCGGGACATACGCTCTGTGTCTGCATACGTCCAAAGAAGGAGTTCTGCACGGTGATGACATATCCCGAGCCGCCGCACTTCGTACACGTCGCATACGACGATGCATCCTTAGCTCCCGAGCCACCACACTTCGAGCAGGCTACCGTCTTGTTTATCTTAAGTTTCTTGGTTACACCCTCGGATATCTCCTTAAGCGTGAGCTTTACGGTTACACGTATGTCGCTACCGCGATTTGCACGCTGCTGACGGCCACGTGAGCCACCACTAAAGCCACCAAAGCCACCGCCGAATGCTCCACCGAAGATATCGCCAAACTGCTCGAATATATCCTCCATAGTGAAGCCTCCAGCACCACCAAAGCCGCCAAAGCCGCCGCCACCGCCAGCACCATTCATGCCTGCGTGACCGAAACGGTCATAACGTGCTCGCTTATCCTCATTCGAGAGCACATCGTAGGCCTCGGCAGCCTCCTTAAACTTCTCCTCTGCCTCCTTATCACCCGGATTCTTATCGGGGTGATACTTTATTGCGGCCTTACGATAGGCCTTCTTTATGGTCTCGGCATCGGCATTACGCTCGACACCCAACACCTCATAATAATCTCTCTTTTCAGCCATAATAGTATATATTACTCGCCTACGACAACCTTAGCATAGCGCAACACGTGCTCACCGAGCTTATAGCCACGCTGCACACAGTCGATAACCTCACCACGCTTCTCCTCGCCAGCAGCAAAGCGCGCTACGGCCTCCTGCTCCTCCTCGTTGAAGGGCTTGCCCACGCACTCAATAGCTGTTATACCTGCCGTTGCAAGGACGCTCTCAAACTTCTTCATCACCAGCTCCTCGCCCTGACGCAACGCCTCAACATCTTCGCTCTTCTTAGATGCTGCTACGGCACGCTCCATATCATCCAAAATGGGGAGTATAGCCTTCCAAGCACCCTCACAGCCTCGCTCTACAAGCTCCATCTTCTCGCGCAATGTACGCTTGCGGAAGTTGTCAAACTCGGCCTGCAGGCGCATATACTTATCGCGCCATACGGCAATCTGCTCCTCGGGTGATGGCTCATCTGACACATTGTCAGTAGGCGTAGCATCATCCTCGGACATATTGTCAGTCGACAGACCCTCATTAGTTGCGTCGTGGCTCTTTTCTGTGCCCTCCTCCGTCTTGATATCTCTCTCGTTGTCAGACATTTGCTTCTTCATATCTATATTTTATTTAACTATTTCGCTTTATATTGAACAAATTATATGCCGAGCAGAAATATTGTCGGTCGCTTAGCTATCTCTGGCACACCGCGCTTACGCCACTCTGCAATGGGGAGGGTAAGGATAAACTCCTCGGGCGAGGTGATATCTGTAGCCACCGTAAGCCTCAACGTTGGGGAGAGCGTGCTGACAAGCGTTTCATAGAGCTTAACATTGCGATACGGGGCCTCGATAAAGAGCTGCGACTGCCGCTCCTCGCGCACCCTGCGCTCAAGCTCTCGAAGTCGTCGTGCTCGCTCGCCATCCTTAATAGGAAGGTAGCCGACGAAGGCAAACGACTGACCATTGAGTCCCGAGGCCATAACCGACATCAGTATCGACGAGGGGCCCACCAACGGCACCACCCTAACGCCATGACGATGCGCCAAGGCCGCAATATCGGCTCCAGGGTCGGCAACACCAGGCACACCAGCCTCCGAGATAACACCTGCCGAGCGGCCCTCAAGTATAGGGCGCAACATACGCTCTACATCCTCCACCTTTGAGGTGTGCTCATTGAGCTCGACAAACTCCAACTGGTCAATCTTACGCTCGATACCTGCTCGACTAAGAAAGCGTCGTGCCGAGCGAATATTTTCGACAATGAAGTAATCAAGGCTATTGATAACCTCAAGGTTACTCTTCGGTAACACATCCCACACATCCCTCTGCTCTGAGATGGGACACGGAAGCATATATATCGTACCCTTATCCTTTGTCATAATCCTACTATTGAACAATCTGACCCTTGGCGCATCTGCTACCTCTCGGTATACACACGCTTTACGCGCTGCGATATTGAGGTCATAATCTCATAGCTTATAGTATCCAACACCCGAGCCATATCATCGAGCGTATTTCCTCTCTCGGCCGAGAAGATGGTCACCGTATCGCCCACCTCAACGCCCTTGATGTGGCTGATATCTATCATAGCACTATCCATGCAGACCCTGCCGATGATTGGTGAACTTGCCCCCTTAACCCTCACACTCCAGCGACCACAGCCAAGGGCTCTATCCAGACCATCGGCATAGCCTACAGGTATCGTCGCTATGGTTGTCTCGCGCTCAAGGCGCGTAGCGCGGCCATAGCCTATCGACTCACCGCGTGGCAGGGTCTTAATCTGTACGATGCGCGTCGTGAGCGTAGCTACGGGGATAAGCTCCTCGATATACTCATAGCCAAAGCCGTAAAGGCCTAAGCCCAAGCGACACATATCGAAGTGTGCCTCAGGGAAGCGCAATATGGCTGCCGAGTTTGCCAAGTGGCGCAAAGGCTCATAATCGAGCCACTCGATAAGTTGCGAACTCATATAGTCGAAACTCGCTATCTGCTCGCGCGTAAAGTCATCCTCGGAGGGGATATCCGCCGAGCTAAGGTGCGAGAATATCGAGGCGATGTGCAGCGTTGGGTCGAGGTGTATGGCTCTACCGAGAAGGTCCACATCATCCTCAACGAAGCCGAGGCGGTGCATACCCGTATCGAGCTTTATGTGTATCGGGTAGGCCTGGCGATGTGCCCTAACGGCTGCTTTGCGGAAGGCATCGAGCGAGTGGAAGCTATATATCTCTGGCTCAAGGTCATGAGCTATCATAACATCGAAGCTATCCTGATCGGCATTAAGCACCACTATAGGCATGGTGATACCCTTAGACCTAAGCGTTATACCCTCATCGGCAAAGGCGACAGCCAAGTAGCGCACACCCTCGTGCTGAAGCATTCGAGCCACGTCGATATCCCCCGTGCCGTAGCTACCAGCCTTGACCATAGCCACAAGGGCATGATGCTGTGGCAACGCCCTACGGAAGTAGTTTAGATTCTTCTTCATCGCCGCGAGGTCCACCTCCAACGTGGTGGTATGCGTTCTACGCTCCAACAACCTTGCAAGACGCTCAAACCTGCTATCGCGGCTGCCCTTGAGCAGTATCACCGAGTCGGCCCAACGCTCATTAGCAAAGTTCTCAATAAGCTCGTCTGTGGTGCGATAGAACGACGAGCCACGTGCAAAGAGCGTAGCGTAAAGCGAGATATTCTCACCCACGCCTATAAAGTGGTCGACACCAGCCCTGCGCACAGCCTCTGCAATACGGCTATAGAGCTGCTCCTGAGGGATACCGCTCTGACGTATATCCGATATTACGGCCACTCTACGACGGTTCATCGACTGAAGGTGCAGAGCATCGAGGGCCACAACCACAGAGTTTATATCCGAGTTATAGCTATCGTCTATAATCATCGAGTTGTCGATACCCTCCTTAAGTTCAAGTCTCATAGCCACGTTTGCCGAGAATATCGCTCTGTCGATGCCATAACCGAGCTTACGCATAAGTGCCGAGACGTGGAGAGCATCTACCGAGAGGGCATCGCTAAGCTCCAAGGCGTAATCGACACTCTCAAGACTACTATCGAGCAGCTCCCTATCGCCATAGCGCGTCTTTATGCGCGAGGCAAGCTCGGGATACTCGCTACTAAATATTATCGTCTTAGCACTCTTGGCCAAGCGCAGCTTCTCATCTATCTTCTCGCTCTCGGAGCTAAAATTTGCCGAGTGAGCATCGCCTATTGAGGTAAAGACCACAATATCTGGCTTTATCATCTCCTCAAGGCGTATCATCTCGCCAGCCTCAGAGATACCAGCCTCGATAAAGGCTACACGCTCGCATCCATCGAGCATAAGCAACGAGAGGGCCACACCGAGCTGCGAATTGTAGCTCTTAGGCGAGGCAAACGACCTCACATTGTCGGGCATAGAGCGCGAGGCCCACTCCTTGACTATGGTCTTGCCATTCGACCCTGTAATACCCACTACCACACCTTGGAACGCGCCACGATGGTGCGCAGCAAGGCGTTGCAGGGCCGCTATCGTCGACTCTACGCGCACCATACCACACCGCTTGCTTGGCAGCTCCACGTCGCGCTCGACAATAAAGGCCTCGACACCACGAGCTACCATACGCTCGATAAATTGGTGACCATCGTGATTCTTGCCATCTATGGCGGCAAAGACCACACCCTCGGCAGCCACAACGCTGCGCGAGTCGGTGGCTACCTCCCTAACGCGAAGGTCCTCACCGCGTAGCTCTCCACCCACAATACGGGCGATGTCGGATAGTAGATAGTTCATACTCTTGGGTTATTATCATAGCCTTATGCAAGGCTCTCATTACATCTTAAACGTTACAATGGTGATACCTGCGCCACCTCTATCGGCGTGGTCATCGGCCACCGAGGCGACATCCTTGACGCTACGCAGATAGCGGCGTATCTCCTCCTTGAGAGCTCCTGTTCCCTTGCCGTGAAGTATCGTCACTGTCGACACCCCGACCATCAGGGCATCATCAACAAGGTCCTCAACAGCCTCCAAGGCCTCCGCAGCTCGCATACCGCGCACATCGATATGGTCCTTAAAGTTTAGCTTGCGCTCGCGCACATCCACCGACACCACTGTACGTGCCGCAACAGGACGTGTAGCCTGGCGATACTCGGCCGACGATACACACCTAAGACGTGCAACATCTACCATTATAAGCATCTCTCCAAAGGCCACCTGCGCCTTCTTACCCTTAATCATCTTTACCACGCCGGGGATATCCTGACCTTCGAGCTTAACCTTCGAGCCCACCTCAACAATCTGTGGGGCAACCTCTACGGCTCTCTGCTCCACTACACCCCCCTGCCTCTCGCGCTCCTCGGCACGACGCTCTCTGCGCTCTCTGCGACGCGCCAAACGCTCCATCTCGCGCTCGATGCGCTCATCGCTACTCTTACTCTTAGCCTCCGCGCCACCCTCAACGAAGCTCTCAAGCTCGCGTCGCGCCAAGCGCGTAAGCTCCTTATCGGCCTGCGACTCGCGAATAGTACGTATCGTATTCTCTATAGTACGGCGCGCCTCGGCAACCATCTCCTCGGCCTCACGACGCGCACGCTCGATAATCTCGCGACGCTCATCCTTGATACTCTGCAAGCGGTCTGTATACGTCTGTTCGAGCTGCTCAACCTTGCGGTCCGTTAGACGTATACGGTCACGCTTCTCGGCCCAGTAACGTCTATCTCGCGCTATCTCGCGCAGCTGCTTTTCGAGGTTTATATGGTCCTCGCCCGCCTTATCCATAGCACTGCGCACGATATCCTCTGAAAGGCCTATCTTTCGCGCCACCTCTATAGCAAACGAGCTTCCAGGCTTGCCCATCTCAAGGCTAAACAGAGGCACTATATTGCGCACATCGAAGGTCATAGCTCCATTAGCGACACCATCGTTACGCGAGGCGAAATACTTTATATTTGCATAGTGCGTGGTGATAACGCCATAGCACCTACGCTCTACAAAACGCTCAAGAATAGACTCCGAGATAGCTCCACCTATCGTTGGTTCGGTACCCGAGCCAAACTCATCGATGAGTATCATCACACGCTCCGACACCTCTTCGAGCATAGTCTTCATATTTACAAGGTGCGACGAGTATGTCGACAGGTCGTTCTCTATGGATTGCTGGTCGCCGATATCTATCATCAGCGAGTCGAATATCGGGAACTCCGAGTTCTCCAAGGCCGTAACCAAGA
This sequence comes from Rikenellaceae bacterium, assembly GCA_015059715.1. GTDB lineage: Bacteria > Bacteroidota > Bacteroidia > Bacteroidales > Rikenellaceae > Alistipes. The sequence continues at coordinate 80,734 of SUZV01000012.1, forward strand.
AGCCACACTGCACCATATATTGCAGTATTCCCGTAGTCTTAAGACATACCGACTTACCACCTGCATTAGGTCCCGAGATTACCAATATGCGACGCTCACTGTTAAGCTCCATATCCAACGGCACAATCTCCTTCTGCTGGCTACGTAGCGTCTGCTGCAGGAGCGGATGGCGCGCCTTACGCAATAGAAGCCTGCCCTCGGTAGATATTATCGGACGTACAGCACCATTAGCCAATGCCCAGCGAGCCTTGGCACGCAGCACATCGATATGCGTAAGGTAGGTGTCGATACGCTCCAAGCCTGCCACCTCGGAGCGCAGGAGCGCAGTAAGCTCGGTGAGTATACGTACCACCTCGCGCTTCTCCTCGTACTCCAACTCTCGGAGCTCGTTATTTAGCTCGACGACCTCAACAGGCTCGATATAGAATGTGCGGCCCGTAGCCGACTCATCGTGGATAAATCCCGCTATCTTACGTTTGTTTGCTGCCGAGACAGGTATCACAGCGTGGCCATCGCGTATCGATATCATAGCATCGGCATCGACTATACCCGAGCTTTTTGCTCGCTGCAAGACCTGTTGCAGACGCTTAGCCACCTGACCCTCGTGGTCGCGTATGGCACGACGCAATACCGAGAGCTCCTCGGAGGCCGACGAGCGCACCTCGCCCTTATCGTCTATGACACGCTCTAAGGCGCGTTGTAGCTCCGGAAAAATCTCAACACCACGAGTCAAGGCCTTAAGTCGTGGATAGTTGCCCTCGCGTCGCGTGGTGATAAAGTTAACTATGGCGGCTGCCGAGCGTATAGCCTTAAGCAGCGTAGCACACTCCTCGGCTACAAGATACGAACCCTCGACAGCTATCTTTTCGACTATAGGTCGCAGCTCCTCGCCCTCGCCAATCTCGGCACCTGGCTCCATAGATATCACCAGACGCATCTCATCGGCAAGCTCCAAACGCTCCTCAATCTTACTTGGCGAGCGCAGGAAACCCTCCGCAGCGATAACGGCACGTGCCGATGAGGTAGAGCACATATCTACTATCTGCTCCCTGATGCGGTCAAAGCCCACCCTCTGCTCAAAGTTCGACGGATATATCATAGCCTACACAACGCCTATAGCACTAATAAACGGTTATTCTACACCTCACACTCTCTTACTCCTCAACCAAGAGGCTCACGCCACCCTTTGCGGCCTTAGCAGCAGCCTTAGCCTCTCTCTTAGCCTCCTTGGCAGCCTTCTTGGCCTCTCTCTTTGCTATCTTCTCCTCCGAGTCACCGAACAACGAGAAGTGAACGTAGCGCATAGGGTTAGCCTTAAGGTCTTCGAGCAATAGACCGAGGTTGTCACCGGCTGTAGTCAGCGAGTCGTATAGCTGGTTATCGTTAAGGAGCTTGCCTACCGAGCCATCACCAGCCTCGATAGCCGAAAGTACACCGTTAAGTGCCTCAACCGTAGTGTCAAGCTGCTCGATAAGTTGTGCCTCGGCCAAATCGCCAGTAAACGTATCGAGGTTTGCAAGCATAGACTCTATGCGACCAGTATTCTCGGCCAGTGTCGAGGTAAAGCTGCTAAGATCGCCCATAGCACCCTTAATATCTCCCGATGAGGCGGCAATGATACCGTCAATAGAGGCTGTCATAGACTCAAGGTTCGACACAAGCTCGTTAATCTTTGAGGCATTCTCACCGAGTAGCGTGTTAACGCTATCGATGGTAACGTTAAGTCCATCGATAAGCTCTGTGCCCTTATCCGCCAAGGTACCAATCATATCGGTCTTGGTGCGGCCCTCAAGAGTAGCACCACTCTGGATAAGCTCCTCGGCATCGCCCTGAATGATGGATATCTCCAAGCCTCCCATAAGGCCTGCTGCACCTATCTCCGCTATAGAGTTGCAAGGAATCATATCGGCATACTCACTCTCGATAGCAATCTCGACCTTCACCCTGTCGCGCTCTAAGGTTATATCCCTTACATTACCTACGTCAACACCTCGTAGTGTCACACGCGACGACTCCTGAAGTCCCGACACATCGTCATAGTAAACGTAGTAGATGTCGCTTGTAAGCAACACATTCTGACCTCCAAGCCACTTAATACCCCACCAAGCGACTGCAATCACAATAATGGCGAAAACGCCAACCTTAAGCTCTCTCTTTAACTTCATATATTTCAAGTTTTTATATTTCAATACTACATAATAATTACCATCTATCTCAATATCTCGATATTTTATCGACTACTTACCCACTACAGCACCATCCTTAAACTTAATGATGTATGCATCCTTAAAACGCTTGCGTGCCTGCTCAAGGTCGCGGTGTGCATCGGCCTTACTCTTATATCTGCCGTAGCAATATTTATACTTATACTTTCCGCTACCCATAACCAGCCATACACGCCCCTTGTACTCGTGAAACTGATAGTCCGCCTTATCGACCTCCTTGGTGCTCGATATAAGCTGTATGGCGTATCCCTCGGTTAGGCTCTCAGACTCCTCTGCGACAACCTCCTTAGCACTCTCCTCGCGCGGCACCTCCTCCGTTGTTGCAGTCGCCACCTCAGCACCCCCATCGAGAGCCTTAAAGTAGGTGACTATACCATCACTTATAGCCTCGGCCATCTCACCCTTAGCACCCTTAGATGTCAGGTAGGCATAATCCTTTGCGTTGGTCAGATAGCCCATCTCGATAATGATGCTTGGGCACTCGCTATAGTACAACACCGTATATACCGTACCAGCCTTGACACCAAGATTCTTAAGGCCATAGCTGGCCATATTTTTACAACACTCCTCAGCGATAAAACGGCTATAAGGCTCGTTTTCAAGTTGTCGCGAGAGTGCCATCATAAAGCCCTGAGAGTTACGGTCAATATCATCCGGATCGATAAAATCGCCCTCATCGGCATAGCGCGAGCCCACCAGTTTATTCTGGTTCATAAGCTTCTCGTTGAGCGTCAGCACCCAGACCTCGCATCCACCCTTGCTCTTATCCTGCAAGGCATTGGCATGGATGCTCACATAGAGGTCCGCCCCCTTCTTATTGCTAAACTCGGCACGCAGTTTATTATCCATAGATTGCGACTCGTGATATGCCGAGTCGCAGCTGCGCGTCATATATACTGCCAAATCGGGCATCTTCGTGCGCAGCTTCTTACGCACCAACTTCGCAACATCGAGAACATAATCCTTCTCCACCACATCGCCAAGCACCTTACCTGGACGCGGACCACCGTGACCGGGGTCTAATACCACCACCCTCTTTGGGGCATCGGACACAACATTTCGCGCCGCGTGTGCGTTAGCTCCCGGTAGGGATAATGCAAATAGCAGAAATAGAATTATGAGATTTCTCATAAATTTATCAGTTTTGTGCAAATAATTATTATCTTTGCAGGTTGTAACCGCTTAGTTTTAGAGGCCCAAGCCACCGAGCTAAGTGGCCCAGAGCCCTATATCGGGGTTGTTTTGCCGACTCGTCGGCAAAGTTACAAAAAATTATTGAATTTTGAGACATTTATTCTTAAAATATCTAACCTCAGTGCTGCTCGTTGCAGCCTTTCTGTTGCTCTCATTCGGCCTCACAGGGGCTGGAGCAGGCGGTTTTGGACTCTTCCAGACCCGCGATAGCGCATCGGTGCAACAGCCCAAAAGGGACACAACGGGCGCAGAACAGAGCAAAAGAAGCACAAGTGCCCCGATGTTCGACGATATCATCGAGGGTAAGGCTGTAGACTCTGTGGTCTTTGACGCTACGAATAAGATGATATATAGCTACAAAAGTGGCGATGTAACGTATCAGGGCATGAACCTCAAGGCCGACTATATGCGTGTAAATATGCAGACGAAGGATATCTTTGCGCACGGCTACCCCTCCGATACCGTTGATGGCAAGCCCAAGAGCACACACCCCGAGTTCTCGGATGGTGGCACGCCATACACCATGGATACCATAACCTACAACCTCGACTCGCGCAAGGCCAAGATTAAGGGTATAGCGACACAAGAGGGCGATGGCTGGCTTATAGGTAGCAGCGTGAAGATGCACCCCGACGAGTCTATACACATCGGCCATGGTATGTATACCACCTGCGACTGTACGGACCACCCCCACTTCTACTTGGCTATGACTCAGGCCAAGGTCATCCCAGGCAAGAAGATTGTTACGGGCTACGCCTACCTCGTAATGGAGGATGTACCTATCTACTTCCCGGGTATCCCCGAGGCCTTCTTCCCTATACACGTTGGTCCTAAGTCGGGTATCCTGATGCCTACCTATGGCGAGGATGCTAAGGGTTTCTTCATCCGCGACCTTGGATACTACTTCACCCTCGGCGAGCATATGGACTTAGCCATTCGTGGCGGTATCTATACCCTCGGCTCGTGGGAGGTGTCGGCCGTATCGCAATATGTCAAGCGATACAAGTTTAAGGGTAACTTCAACCTTCAGTACTCGGCCATCCGCACAGGCGAGAAGGGCGAGGCCGACTTCGTACAGCAGAATAACTACAAAATACAGTGGACACACTCGCAGGATGCCAAGGCTAACCCAGGCTCGACATTCTCGGCATCGGTAAACCTCACATCAAGTGGTTATAGCCGCTACTCGGCGACAAACGTGGGCGACATCCTCGCCACACAGACCAACTCATCGATATCATACTCGAAGAACTGGGAGGGCACGCCATTCTCGCTGGCACTGAATATGTCGGTATCGCAGAACTCTAAGAACAAGACTATCGCCGTAACACTGCCTACGATAACCTTCAACGTCGCGAGCTTCAACCCCTTCAAGCGCAAGGAGGCCATAGGTAAGACTCGTTGGTACGAGAAGATTAAGATGAGCTACTCGATGAAGATGACCAATACGGTAAACACTACCGAGGAGGAGATGTTTACAAAGGAGACGCTGCAAAATATGAAGAATGGTATCCAGCATACGATACCTATCTCGACATCGCTCTCGCTGTTTAACTACATCAACGTCAGCCCCTCGTTTAACTATACCGAGCGATGGTACTTCAAGAAGGTGAGCCAGCAGTGGAACAACGAGACTGGCCAGGTCGAGACTCTTGACCCCGAGTATGGCTTCTGGCGACTCTACAACTACAACGCCTCGGTATCGGCCAACACTACGGTATATGGTACATACGTGGCTAAGAAGAAGGAGCGCAAGCTACAGGCTGTGCGCCACACACTCACCCCAAATATAGGCTTTAGCTACGCGCCAGACTTCAGTCGCCAGCGTTACGGCTTCTACGAAACGGTGCAGACCGATACTACGGGACGCTTCAAGGTCTACTCACCATTTACGGATAACGCCTATGGCGTTCCTGGCAGCGGCGAGCAGCTCTCGCTGACCTTTGGTCTTTCGCAGTCGCTCGAAGCAAAAATACGCACCAAGGATACCGTTAAGAAGGTAAAGATTATTGACCAGATATCGATAAACGGTTCGTATAACTTCTTGGCCGACTCGTTGGGCCTCTCGAACCTACCTATTCAGCTACGTACAACGGTATATCAGAATATCGCCCTTAACCTATCGCTCACACTCGACCCTTATGAGGTGTCGCCCGAGGGTGTACGCTACAATAAGCTGATGTGGAGGCGAGGCCTTCCAGGACGTGTGCAGAGCGCGAGCTGGAGCTTCGGTTATACCTTTAAGTCGCGCGAGGATAAGTCGCGCCCTGCAGGTAACGATATCACCTCGCTACCTGCCGAGTACTTCAACTCATGGTCCGACCCCTATGGTCAGCTAAACCCAGCTATGCGACGACAATGGATGGCTGGCCAATACTATGACTTCTCGATACCGTGGAACTTCGGCTTTAACTATAGCATCAGCTATAATGCACAATATGTCAATAATGGTACTACGGGATATAAGAAGAATATACAGCAGACAATAAACTTCAATGCCAGCATCAAGCTTACGCCCAAGACGATGATTACCGCTACGTCGGGTTACGACTTTATGGCGCGTAAGATGTCGATGACCTCTATATCTATTGCTCGCGACCTACACTGCTGGCAGATGTCGTTCACGTGGATACCCTTCGGCAACCACCGTAGCTGGGCATTTAACATAGGTGTTAAGGCCGCCTCACTTGCCGACCTTAAGTACGACAAGAGCTACTCTCAGTACGACTATATGTACTAACCTCGCGTTGGCCACCTAATAATAAAGGGGATGACAAAAAAGTAAATTTGTCACCCCCTTTCTGTTACAAGCCGCTATTTGCGACCATTTTTCAGAAACGCCTCGATATAGGCTAAGGCTACGGTGTGCTTCTCGACACAGCGCATATGACCGCCCTCCTTGCCACGTGCGAGGTTGTGTCTAAGGTCATTTCGCTTGACATTTATCGCCGTCTGACACCCAGACCTACATATATTCTCGATATACTCCATGTAGGGAGTCTCCTTATCGTGAGTTAGCAGGCGCAACGCCGAGATTATCTCCTCGGAGAAGCCCTCGTCCTCCAAATCTGCAAAGGTGTAGCGCGTATCTTCGACCACATCGTGCAGAAAGCCCACTATACGCTCCGCATCGGTGCGACCCATCATACCTACAGCCAGGGGGTGGAGGATTGTAGGGTTGCCATCGAGGTCATAATCGGCAGCGTGAGCCTTGGAGGCTATCTCCACCGCCTTGTCAATATCGGAGCGCGCATCGTAGTTTAGGTTTCTCGCCGCACGGTGCAGATATAGCGACTTGTTACGCCCTATAAAGTCGCGCCACATAAGCTCTAACCTATCGGCCGTATCGGCATCTACCATCTCCGAGGTGTGCCCCCCGCGCCAATCGATACTTTCAATCTCGCGCTCAAGCTCCTCGGTAGTTATTATCTCGCTGCGCTCGGGATGAAATACCGCCTCGAAATCCATCTGCATATAGTATACCTCGCGTCCCTGTCCCGACCAATCCTCTCCCCTCTCGGGGTTCGACAGAAATCGTCCAGCGGCAAATAGTCCCGTATTACCCTCGCCTACACGCAGCATAAAGAAGCGATCGCCCTTACGTGCTCGCTGATGCTCATTTATGCTCCAGTCGAAGTCGCAGTCCCAATACCCTTTTGCCCACTCCTCCATGTCGCCATCAAGGCGTGCCATAGTGTACGACGATATCGCAGGGTTCCACCTTAGGATGAAGGTGTTGTGCGAGTAGTCGTGCCGCTTGTTAATCGATAGCTTGATGTCCAATTCCATAGTTTTACTCCTTATTTATTATTTAACGACACAAAGGTATCGCACCCCTTTGACAATTAGTGTCAAAAGGGCAAACAATATATAAAAAGTGGAAAACAGGGAGAGGCGGGATTTATCTTCGAGGCAAGAACTATGAAATCTACTTACTACCTTAAGAGGGTGTCCAAAAAGTTTTTAGACACCCTCTTAAGGTAGTAAGTATATATCTTATGCCGCTCCTTGCAGCTAAAGTAGGCTACACATTTATATGGGTAACCTCGTCTATACCATCTATATGCGAGATGCTATTCATCACCATCTTAAGCTCGCTAACCGAGTGTACCGCAAAGTCAATAGTACAGATAGCTATGCGGTCGATATTCTCGGTCTTGAGTGACGACATCGTAAGTTGCAGCTTGTTGGTTATGCAGTCGATAAGGTCGCTCATCAGGTGATAGCGGTCGATACCCTGCACACGTATCCTTACTGGGTAGAGGAAGTTGGGGTCCTCGTTAAATGTTGCCGACACTATAGAGTCGCCATTCTCCGATGCAAGACGTATAATCTCCGGACAGTCGCGCTTATGTAGTACCGTCTCGTTACCCTCGTCGATATACCCTATAACCTCATCCTCGGGCAGAGGGTGACAGAGTGGACACCTCTTATACTTAAGGCGTGGCAGGTTGGCAAAGTAGCTACGCAGGTATCGCTTTGCGCGGAATGTCGACACATGGTCAAGCCACTCGATATCGGGTTTGGCATCCTCGGCAGTGCCTATCTCCACGCGGTCGCCACGCTGAAGCACCGTGCGTAGCGACATCAGCTTGCGATTGATACGCGCATAGACAGCCTTCTCGCCCACCTTGCTATGTATCTCGAAGGCAAAGTCGAGGGCTGTGGCACCCTTGGGTAGTATCACACCACGCCCCTTAGGCGTAAAGACCATAATATCATCGTTATAGAATGCCGAGGTCACACCCTCCATAAAGTCAACATCGTGGTTATCGTTGGCCGCCACCTTTTCGAGAATCTCCTTAAACTTATTGAGCCAGAGCGTAAGGCTTGTCTCCGAGCGTTCCGCCGCGCAGCCGAGGCGCGAGTTACGCACCATGCTCTCCGACGATATATGTATCTCCTCCCAGTCGCCCTGCTCGTTGATAAGCTTCACGTGGAAGCTCTGGTAACCATTCTCCTTAGGCGTATCGATATAGTTACATACGCTGCAAGGCTTCTCCTGTAGGTGGTCCGTAAGCACAGAGTAGATATTTAGACACATGGCCTTATCGCTAATGCCTGGATGACTTGAGTATATTATGCGAATATAGTGCTTGCCATCGATATGGTATATGTCGCTATTTTTTTCCTTCATCTTGCGCCATATACTATATGGCTGGCGGTAGCGCACCTCGGTACGCACGTTGTAGCCAGCATCCCTAAGTATAGTATCTATCTTCTCGATAAACTTATTTAGTGCTGGACGCTCCTCATCGTGCTCCTCGCTGAGCTGCTCCTCGACCTTTGCGTAGTCGCTCGGACAACGATAGTGGAACGATAGATTCTCAAGCTCGGTCTTGATATGGTAGAGGCCCAGACGGTTTGCCAGGGGTGCATAAAAGTAGTCGGTCTCGCCAGCAATCTTCATCTGCTTGGCGGCACTCATACTATCGAGCGTACGCATATTGTGCAGGCGGTCGGCGAGCTTGATGAGCAGTGCGCGGACATCGTAGTGTACCGACTCAAGTATCTGGCGGTAGTTATCCACCTGCTTCGAGTGGCGATACTTCTCCTTTTTACGTTTCGTTACGGCATCGACAAGCTTGGCAACATCGTCACCAAATCGCACCTGTATATCCTCTATGGTGTATTTCGTATCCTCTACAACGTCGTGCAGGAAAGCTGCTATGACCGTATTGTCGCTTAGCTCGAGCTCCTGAGTAAGGATTGTAGCTACGGCAATCGGATGGATGATATATGGCTCGCCACTACGTCGTCGCTGTGCGCTATGCGCCTCGAAGGCAAACTCATAGCCACGCTTTATGCTCTCCATCTGCTCTGCGGAGGTACGTGTAGCTAAATAGCTAAATAGCCTATTGATGCTATCGTCTATTTGGGTTTTGTAGATGTCGCTCATATTTCGGGATGTTCAAAGTATCTTCACTTAACTCTTCAGAGGCGTTGCGCGACCTATTTATATATAGGCACTCTCCATATATAGTATCGGTGGTATTATATAGGTCGAAGTTATTGATTTCGATATAGCGGCAAATTCCTCGGATACAAAATTAATAAAAATTTCGTATTGTTGTTCTAAAACAGATAAAAAATAGATATCTAATTGTAGTGCGAGCGGTATTAATCGTCCAATATGTGCATTTTGTTGATATTTATATCCGCAATTAGCACCTTTTTCGTATATTTGCGCGATACGAATGTAATAAACCTAATTATATAATGAGAATTTATATGTTGCGAAGATTTACTAATCTACTATCACTCCTAGCTCTTCTTGTGGCTGTGGGTTGTCAAACTGAGAATACGGGAAATGAGCCTCAAACAGAGCCAGAGCAGAGCGATCTCTTTGAGTTTAAAAACATTGCGACCTCGCGCAACACTTTTACAGTAGACATCATCCCTCAGGATAAAGAGTCGGAGTATATCGTGATGTTTGCCAAGAGGGAGTATTTCGAGACAAATAAGATCGACACAGTTGAGGAGCTAATCGAGGATGACTATCAATACCTCTCGGATATGTCATCAGATGCAAACCTCTCGATACGCGACTTTGCATCAAACGCTGGGTGGCTCGTCAGTGGAGATAGACTAGGATATAGTGGCGGAGGCCTCTATCCCGATACGGAATATGTAGTATATTGCTATGGCATTGAGCTTAGCGACAGCAACTATGTGGCAACAACCGATTTATACTATACGGCGATAAAGACCACTGGCCCTGCGATGCAGAGCGTAGAGTTCGACATAGAGTGTACAGTAGAAGGCAACGTCGTCGATATCACCATCAATCCTAATGACTATGACGGTTTCTACTACTACTGCGTGGTAGCCGAAGGCGAAAGGCTATACCTTTCGGAGGATGAGCCCGTAAGCGAGAGATATAGAGAGAAGCTGAGCAATATGACCTTCGATATATTCAATCAGTGGATTAATGTCGATGGTATCCCCTCAAATCTATTCTGCTTGAAGGGCACAGAGAGTCTAAACCTAAGAGTAGAACCAAGCACAAACTATATGATCGCAGTCTTCGCCTTAAGCGAGGAGCAGCTACCCCTGATATGCTCAATGCCCTCGGTGGCACACTTCACAACGGAAGAGTATGCCAAGAGCGAGCTAACACTCGACCTTCAAGTTGTGGATATTACGCCATACAATGCGGTGCTGAATGTCTACCCATCGAACAACAACGAGAGCTACGCCTGTCTGCTCCTTGCAGCATCACAAGCACCTCTGGCCGACACGGAGTACCAGCTGATGAAGAGCCTTATCAGCGGCTTTATGCCTGCGACATTCGAAGGTCCTATCGAGGGTGAAAACCTCACACCTCTGATGCCCGATACTGAGTATGTTGTATATGCCTTTGGCATTGATAGCGAGCAACCAACAACCGACCTCTACGAGGTGCGCTTTACAACGGCAGCTGCAACAGAGGGTGCAACCGAGATTACCGATTTTAAACTGCTCAAACTATTCGATTCGAGCGAGATTATAGAGCTCGACCCAAGCTATCAAAACAAGCTCGGCGATTGTGAGTGTGTGGCCATTGTCGAGGCGACGACAAACGTACCGTGCGACAAGCTATACTTCTGGTGGTACGAGGAGTGGATGAAGGTGGAGTACTCCGAGGAGGCCTTCTTGGAGGATTTGTTGATGTATCCCTACGCCAACAATCCAGAGATTATGGATATGTACTACAGTAAGAGCCGCGACGACCTCTTCTTCTTTGCAGGTATTGCCGAGGATGAGGAGGGCAACCTAAGCGATATATACTATGGCGATAGCTTCGAGATTAAGAAGGATATGACCGACCCTGCGGAGGAGTTCTTCCAGTATGTCAATAGCGATGCTAAGGCCGAGCCTTCGACACTAAATATAGGCGTTGTAGGCATACGCCGATAATTAGTGAATGCAAATTTATTAGGTATGCTCTACTTCGATTCTGATTATATGGCAGGTGCGCACCCCGAGGTGCTAAAGGCACTTGTGGATACAAACCTTGAACACACCGTAGGCTATGGCAATGACCAATACTCGGAGTGTGCGCGTGAGCTTCTGCGCTACGCTATGGGCGTTGAGGATGCTCAGGTTATGTTTCTCGTTGGGGGCACTCAGACAAATGCTACGGCCATAGATGGCCTGCTGCGTCGCCACGAGGGTGTCCTTGCGGCCGATAGTGGACATATTGCGGTCCACGAGTCGGGGGCCATCGAGGCCTCGGGGCACAAGGTGCTCACCCTACCACAACACGATGGTAAGGTGGCGGCAGAGGATGTGGCGAGCTATATCCATAAGTTCTATGCCGACCAGACATATCAGCATATGGTAGCTCCAGGTATGCTCTATATCTCGCAGCCTACGGAGTATGGCACGATATACTCGCTTAAGGAGCTTGAGTCGCTCTCAAAGGTGTGCCACGACAACCATATTCCGTTATATATTGATGGTGCTCGCCTCGGCTATGCCCTTGCGGCCGAGGGTGCAGACTTCACGTTGCGCGATATTGCACGCCTTGCCGATGTCTTCTATATTGGTGGCACGAAGTTAGGCACGCTCTTTGGCGAGGCCCTTGTGGTCACTAATAGCGAACTTCTCACACACCTCTTCCCTCTTGTTAAGCAACATGGGGCACTGCTGGCTAAGGGGCGACTGCTCGGTCTGCAATTCGAGGCTATGTTTCGGGATGGACTCTATGAGCGCATAGGTCGTCACGCTGTGGCTATGGCTCTGCGCGTGCGCGAGGCCTTCCGCAGCGCAGGCTATGAGGTGGTTATCGAGTCACCTACAAATCAGCAGTTCTTCCGCCTTCCTAACGAGGTCATCGATAGGCTTCGTGAGCGCGTATCGTTTGACTACTGGGGTCCACGCGGTCAGAAGTATAGCGTAGTGAGATTTGTTACAAGCTGGGCGACAACAGAGGAGTGCGTTGCAGAGTTGGAGAGCATCTTGAGATAAAAACTTGAGTACGAGCGGGGCGTTAGATACAACGCTCAACGAAAATGCCGTCTATGGGTAGTACTTGTGTGTACGTCACATAGACGGCAATTTTTGTTAGTGGCAGTAGATGATGCCCAACAATAAAGAACGACAAAATAGACTTTTATTCACCCCTCTAAAGGCGAACTACCCCTTGAGTAGCTTGACTAACTCGGCTACGGCGCGACCTCGGTGCGAGATGGCGTTCTTCTCGTCTGCCGACATCTCGGCAAATGTAACACTGCGACCATCAGGGATAAAGAGAGGGTCGTAGCCGAAGCCTTCGTAGCCCGACTCCTCGGTAGCGATAGTGCCATTGACAACGCCTTCAACCTGTTGCTCGACACCGCCACGAATAAGCGATATCACAGTACGAAAACGAGCTCTGCGACACTTCGTGCCCTCTAATTCGTGGAGTAGCTTGCGGTTATTGGCCTTAAAGTCGTGTCCGTCGGTGGCATAACGTGCCGAGCGAACACCAGGCGCACCACCCAAGGCCTCCACCTCAAGACCTGTGTCGTCGGCAAAGCAGTCCAAGCCTGTGCGCTCGTATACGTAGCGAGCCTTAATCGAGGCATTCTCGTCGAGCGTAGCACCCGTCTCGGGGATATCCTCCGTAATGCCCACCTCTCTAAGGGTTACAATCTCGAAGCTATCGCCCAACACAGCTCTTACCTCCGAGAGCTTATGTAGGTTATTTGTTGCAAATACAATCTTCATGGGTTATCTCTTTACGCTAAATCTTTGGCCACCTCCAACTCCGCAAGTCGCTGGTCCATAACCATCTTATCGATTATGGTCTTGACTATGGTATCTATCTCCGAGCCGTCGGAGTAGTCGGCCGGGCATACATGGTTTACGCGGTTGTCGCGGATAAGGTCGTTAAGCACCGTGCGCTGCCCCTCCTCCTTGGGATTATACACAGCGATGGAGTGGCCTCCGAAGTTCTTGACCAACTTCATACAGGGAATATCTGTCGTTCCATCACCGAAATATATCATACGCCTAAATGGCACAGGACGCTTCGACTCCTCCATAAATCGGTTGACATCCTTGGTGTCGAAAACAGACTCTACGCCCTTGTTTATTTTGAAGATAAACTGTGTCTTGTTAGTATAGTTTACCGCCACTGCGGGCCAATAGGCTATGCCGTCGACGTTGTAGAGGAACGAACAGGCGTAGATATTCTTAAACTCGTGAGCTATGGCAGTTCCCTCGATAATCTCCTTAAGGCCCGAGGAGTTGACGTAGTGTAGGATATTGACACCTCGCTCGCGGCCATACTCATTGATACGCTTAAACCACTCGGTAACACCCTCATAAAACTGCACGTTGCGTCCCGACTCGCGGAATGCCTCGCGTCGCAGTGATAACCCCTTGGATTGTGCCGCCTGGAGCATACGGGCCATATATGTAAGTACTTGGTCGGCATCCTGCTCCTCGGCTAAGGTATTTGCCTCGTGCCAAAACTCGATGTTGCTCTTTCCGACGGCTGGGATAAAGTCATACTCCTGCATATTTCCTGGGGCAAGAGTGCCATCGAAATCGTATATCAGTGCAACGGTAATATTCTCTTTCATCTATCTTTTTTATTGATGGTGGCGTAAATATACAAAAAAAATCACTATTTTTGTAACTAAGAAACCTAAAAATGTATAAAACGATAATATTATGGAGTTTAAAGATGTAGTTAAGAAGCGTCGCTCGACGCGCAGATATACAGGTCAACCTGTTGAGAAAGAGAAACTTCTAAGGGCTATGGAGTTGGCCATCAAGGCCCCCTCGTCGAAGAATACACGCTCGACACGTCTTATGGCCGTTACCGACCTAAAGCGTGTACACGAATTGGGCAGACTTCGTGACTGGGGTTCAAGCCTGCTTGAGGAGGCTGGTGCTGCTGTCATCGTCCTCGGCGACGAGAAGGAGAGCCCTATGTGGCAAGCCAATGCCTCGATTATGGGTGTTATGCTACAGTTGGCCTTAGTCGATGAGGGGTTGGCAACCTGCTGGGTACACGTAGGCGACTACCTCACGCTTAAGGATGAGCCCGAGAGTCAGCGTAGCGAGGACTTTGTTAAGGCTCTCTTCCCAGAGATTCCCAGCGACTACCGCGTCTGGTGTGTGATATCTATTGGTTATGCCGACTATACGCCCAAGCCACTACCCGACTACGAGGGCCCCGAGCGTATACTTCTCGTCGAGTAGAGTTCATTCAGGCTATAGACCGCTGTGGCTGAATAGAGAGTCTATTTTGGCATTTTTGCCGTGATTAAGCAAATGCAGAGGCTGCTTGCAGAGTGTGCCGAGCCAGAGTGGCGAGAAGGTACTTAGACCTAAAAATAGATATCTTTATTCAACCACTTAAACAATCGAGAGTGACTAATTTACTTTTTAGTCACTCTCATCTTTTTGCCTATTGCTTTGCAATAATGGAGTAAAAGTATACGTTTGTTACGAAAAAAAATGTATCTTTGCAGGTTGATTATGGAGAAACTATCTCAAATATTAGTTCTGGCCGTTGCCTCACTTGCTGTCGCCTGCACCTCGGGAGTTAGCTTCACGAGAGAGGATGATGGCGTAGATGTGGTGGCTCAGGTAGATGAACATAGACTGCTGCGCACCGATATTGCTCGCGATATGCCCTCGGGACTCGTGGGTGTCGATAGCGCGACATTCTCGCGTATGTACATCGAGAACTGGGTGCTTAGCAGGCTCAAGATGCGTCGTGCCGAGGAGGTGCTATCCTCATACGAGGAGGATATAGAGCGTCTTGTGGAGGGCTACCGCCAGTCGCTTGTGATGCGTCAGCTCGACCAGTACTACGTCGACAACAACATCGACCTTGAGATTACAGATAAGCAGCTTGCGGCCTACTATCGCGCAAACGCAGCATCCTTCAGGCTCGACCACAATAAGGTGCGTGGCGTGGTGGTTAAGACACCGCGCACGTTCCGCAACACCACGACGCTGAGCACTGCGCTTAAGAGGGTGGCAAAGAGTGGCAGTGCCGAGGAGGTGAGGGCATTGGCCGAGAAGCACAACCTACTCCTTACGGACCATACAAGCCAGTGGGTATCCTACTCCGACTTCTTGAGCAGCCTGCCTACGGAGCGTTCACGCTCATATAACGACCTCTTAGCAAATAGTGGCGTACAGCAGATGTCGTCGGACGATGCCCACTTCTACTTTATCATTGTTGATGTGGCACGCAAGGGCGAGACTGCCCCTATGGAGTGTGTCGAGGATGATATCCGCCGCCGCATATATGCCGAGCGACGCGCCGACATCGTAGGTCGCTACGAGGAGGAGCTTAAGCGCGAGGCTGTGATGCTGGGACGCATAACGATGACCGACAGCACACTTCTCAACACGATGGGCTACAGTGTCGATGAGGTGACGCAGCAGAGTAGAACCATCGCCCCCGAGGAGATTGTAAATGAGATTATCCCCGAGGAGGAGATTATGGAGTAGTCCCTCAATAAATGATTTTTTTGAAAAAATGAAGTATACAACTATGATACGAAAGATTATGGTCGTGGCGATGTTCGCCACAGCTCTTCAGCTCCTACCCTATTCGGCTGTCGCACAGCAGCGTCGTCAGGTGATGCTCGACAAGGTCGTTGCAGTGGTGGGCGGCTCCTCGGTGCTACACTCCGAGCTTCGCGAGTATGCCGATGCCCTCGTTGTACAGCGACGACAGATGGGCTACACCTCGGACCGCGACCCTATGGATGAGGCGTTGGAGGCACTGCTTGAGCAGAAGCTGCTCCACAACCAGGCACTTATCGACTCGGTAGAGATTAACTCGTCGGACATCACGACACGTGTCGAGAGCTACCTTCAGTCGCTCATTGCCGAGGAGGGAGGTATCGCCGAGTTGGAGGCTAAGGAGCACATGCCTATCTTCACCTACCGCGAGATGCTCCGCCAGCGTTACGAAGAGCAATCTTACGCCCAGGCAATGAGGGCACAGGTGATAAGCAAGGTCACGATAGTACCTGGCGAGGTGGAGCGTTTCTACAAGCATATCGACAAGGATAGCCTGCCCATGATTGGCGAGCAGTACGTATATGCCCACATCACCAAGTTCCCCACGTCGCTTAAGGAGGCTCAGCAGCGCACCAAGGAGCGTCTGCTCGATATGCGCGAGCGCGTGATTACAGGCAAGACAAAGTTCTCGGTATTGGCGCGTATGTACTCACTCGATGGCTCGGCGATGTATGGTGGCGAGATGGAGCCTATGCCTGCCGCATATTTCGTGCGTCCCTTTGCCGAGGCGTTGGAGAAGCTTAAGCCGGGCCAGATATCCGAGATTGTAGAGACAGAGTTTGGCTTCCACATCATCGAGCTTATAGATAAGAGAGATAACCTATACCACTGTCGCCATATCCTGCTACGCCCGACGTTCACACGCGACGAGCTTTTGGAGCCCGCCTCGCAGTTAGATAGCGTGGCACGCTTGGTGCGTCTTGACTCGCTGAGCTTCGAAGAGGCGGCTCTACGCTTCTCGGACGATGCTCAGTCGAAGCATAATGGCGGTATCGTCTCAAATACCGATGTCCTGGAGCGCATGGGTGTCTACGAGGGTGCCCGCATGACGGCAACACGATTCCTTAAGGAGGACTTCAGTGCTCAGGGAGGTAAGTCGCTCGATGACTATGCCGCGCTTATGCGCCTCAAGGAGGGCGAGATATCGAACTCGTTCCAGACGACAGACCTTATGGGCAACCAGATGAGCAAGATTGTCAAGCTCGTAGATATAATCCCTGCCCACGTAGCCTCGCTCAAGGAGGACTATATACGCCTCGAAGAGATGGCCCTGCAACAAAAGCAAGATAAGGTATATCGCGAGTGGCTCAACGATAAGATAATGTCGATGTACATATATATCGATCCGGAGTATCGAAGCGATAGCTTTGAGAATAAGAATTGGATAAAGTAAGTCGGATGCCTATGCGCCGTAAGATAATAACCCCTATCGTCGTCGTTGCGCTACTTTTTGGCGCACTATTCTATGCGGCCAGTGGTCGTAACTATCGCTACAACATCAATGGCGAGAGCCTCTTTGCCGTGCCAAAAACAGAGGGTAGCTCGGAGAGACGTATGGTCGATATGGTGGCAGATGATAGCTACCTTATAGACAAGGGTGACTCAACAATATTTATCTTAGTCGGCAACTTTGCAGCACATCACAACGGCACGGTAATACTCGCCGATAGTGCTGTGCGATACTCGAATCAGAGCTTCGAGTGCTTCGGCAACGTCCTTATCAACCAGAACGACACCTATGCATATGGCGACCGCGCAGAGTATAACCGCGATAAAGCGACAGCAACGCTATACTCGGACCTTGTAAAGGTTGTAGATGGCGAGGCGGTGATGTATGCCTACAACTGCGTATTCAATACCGCAGAGGATATGGGCTATTTCTACGATGGCTGCTACGTGGAGAAGGGTGATAACCTCCTTGAGGCCGAGCGTGGCTACTATAATACCAATACCCATGACCTTATAGCCGTCGAGGATGTGGAGATGAGGGATGACACCTACCTAATGACGGGCGACTCGGTGATATTTAATACGGCGACCGAGGATGCCAAGTACTTTACGAATACCAATATCTGGAACGATAAGGATGAGTACCTCTTTGCTAACGAGGGTTCGTATACCAAGTCGCAAGACCGCCACCACCTAACACGCGATGCCTACCTGCTCTCTCCCGAGCGCGAGATATGGAGCGATACGATAGAGTACTTCCGCACCGAGGGTCACATTATCGGCAGGCGAAACATACAGATGGATGACACCACGCAAAAGGTCCTCGGCTTTGCCGACTATGCCGAGTGGTGGGACGAGCCAGGCAACGCACTCTTTACTCGTCGCCCATCGATGATAAACTACGACCCCGAGCAGCCCGATTCGCTATTCCTCTCGGCCGATACGCTCTGGCTATATACTATAGCTGTGCCACCCCCTACGACCGAGCGCGACACTTCGGCAATGGTGCAAGAGCAGATGTTGGACACCTTGTCGGATACTACAGACGACATAGCCGTAGATAGCTTGGCTAACGAGCAGCATAGTGTCGAGAGTATTGGTAAAGAGCGTAGTAGCGAGCACGTTGATGAGTTGCATGGCGAGGATATCGAGATGTCAAAGGGGCAGATACCTGCGAAGGGTGGCGTTGGCGAGAAAGGTCTTGCAACTGGAGATATCTCGCCCGACAAGCGACGCTCGCGAGGCAGTACGGACGATGTAGCCCCTTCGCAGCGCGACACTCTTGCGGAGGGTGTTCCAAGTAGTGACGATATCGCAGACTTAGAGAGCAAAGCAGATGCTACGCCAGATACCGAGGAGGTTATGGCAGTAGATAGCTTAGCCTCAGACACTACAGCCGTCGATAGCATTAGCACTCTTACAGCAAAGCAGCTACGCTACCGTGCAAAGCTCGAAAAGCGTCGTGTGCGCGACTCGGTACGCAGTGCTGAGCGTGCTGTGCGCGACTCGTTGAAGGCCATTAAGCAGGCCGAGAAGGACTCGATACAATATATACGCGATTCGCTACTCGATATTAAGCTCGACTCAATAATCGAGAAGCGTAGGGCTCGCAGCGCACAGCTTGCCGACGAGGAGGCAGCACGCCTTGCTCGCGTAAAGGCTAAGGCAGATGAGCGTTTCCGCCGTAAGGTAGACAGGGCCAAGGCACGCGCCCTGAAACGCGGAAAACCATATACTGGCCCAGAGTATATCGCAGATACCACAGCGACCGACACCCTCGCTGTAGACTCATTAAGCGCAGGAGCACGTGACACGATGCTTGTCGACAGCCTTGGCACAGATAGCTTGATGGCCGACAGCCTCATGCGCGACAGCATCGCCGAGAAGCCATTCCCCGAGGATAGCGTATATAAGATGATTAAGGCCTACCGCCGCGTCAAGATGTATCGCTCCGACTCGCAACTTGTGTGCGACTCGTTGGTGCTGATGAATACCGACTCGGTAATACGCCTATATATCGAGCCCGTAATGTGGAATGAAACAAACCAGATTACTGCCGACTCGATGGCGATATATACCGCAAACGAGCTGATATCCAAGGCACACTTTATGGGCGACCCGATTATGGGTATGGAGATAGATACGACATACTACAACCAGGTTAAGGGCAAGGATATGACGGCCCACTTTGCCGATGGCGTGGTATATCGTAATGATGTCGAGGGCAACGCCCAGACGATATACTATATGCAGAATGAGGATAGCCCCGAGGTTACAGGCTTGATGTATATCGAGAGCGCGAGCATCACCTTCTACCTACTCGATGGCGAGATTGATAAGATTACCTATAAGCAGAACCCTGCCTATGTCCTCTACCCTATGGATATGATTCCCGAGACACAGGAGCTTCGCCTTAAGGATTTCGAGTGGCACTATGACCGTAGGCCGCTGCGCGATTCGGTATGCGACAGGACGATACGTCCTTCGCGCCGAAACGAGGTACTGACGAAGCAGAAGCCTCGCTTCCGCATTACCGAGCGCATTAACTACGATCGTCGTCGCTTAGTTGAGAATGGCATGTGGGTGGATAGGCTGGATGAGCTAACCCCCGAGGTTATCGAGTGGCGTAATACACGTACATCATATAATGCAGGCTCTACAAAGTAGTCAAGCAACTGAAATAGAGCCTACAAACAATGACATTAAATCCTCGCCACCCTATAGCAGTGACCCTAAATCAAGCAAAAAACGATGATGCGAATATTTTGTAGAGACATAACCATACTCCTTACACTACTCCTAACAACTATGTCGGCAGTGGCACAGGGACGTAACAGAGTTCTTGATGAGCCACGCACTCGCCTGATACCTTACCATACGGAGGTTGCAGCTGCGGAGCATAGCCTCGAAAAGCAGCGTTATATGCAGCCAATAGAGGAGTGGAGCGTAGAGGGTAACACGCTTGCTGGTGAGTACACCTTCCCATTCTCGTGGCTGGAACGTCAAGTCTTTGTGCGCATAGAGGGTGTAAAGAGTGGCTATGAGCTGTATGTCAATGGCAAGCATGCTGGAGGCTCAACAAACGGCTATGCCGCCTCGGAGTATAACATCACCAAGCTCTCGCGCGAGGATAAGAATAGCTTAGAGCTTCGCCTTAATGGGGGCGATAGAATGGCAGCTATCGAGTGCTTCGAGAGCGGCGAATCGAAGCCTGTAGCCTATATAATATCGCAGCCACGTGTGCGCATGCGCGACGTGGCGTGGCGTGCCAATATGGGATTCGGAGGGGTAGTAAATGCCGACTTTAGTGTCGTTATGCAGAACGAGACCCTCGGTGAGAAGAGCTCGCGCATAGACTACGAAATCTTTATTAACGATACCCTGCGCCTTACGGGAGGACATAGAGATGTGACGCTCGGAATGTATGGTGTCGACACTATGCGCTTTGGGGCTACGCTGTCCGATACGCTGTTGTGGCGCGGTGGCGAGCCACAGTCTATCATCTTGCGCCTTAAGAACCGCATAGCAGGCCGCGATGTAGAGTTTTACCAGTTCGATGTTGCACTGCGAGAACTTGAGTATGACGATGGCACGTTCTATATCAATGGCACCCCAGAGGAGATAGCGTGGTACGAAATGGCACCCTACTGCGGTGTTGAGGAGCTTGCTGAGGCCTATATGTCGGGAGTACGAGCTGTGCGCTTCACAGCGGGATGGGTATGCGAGGAGGTGCTCGACTACTGCGACACGCAGGGCATCTATGTCGCCATCACAGCCCCTATCAATAGCTCGCTGTCGGGCATGTCGCGCCGACGTGGTGGCAATCCCTCGAATATGCCTTCGTGGAGGGGTGAGTATATCGCTCGCGTTGTCAATATGATACATACTACGAAACGGCATCCGTCAGTTGTCGCCTACTTTTTGGCAGATGATAGTGCCAATGGGGTGTGCTTGTATGAGAGCTATTTGGCCGCTAAGCGCGTTGCTGGCGAGCGACCCGTATTCTATTTTGATGGTGGCGCGGAGTGGAATAGCGACCACACGCTAAAAAGTTTGTAAAAATTATATCTGTGGTTAGTGGTGATTGATAGACAGTTAGCAATTGCCGACACAAAAAAGAGAGATTTTTAGAAAAAAAACTTTGCAAAAAGTTTGGTGAATTAGAAAAAGTGTTTTATCTTTGCACTCGCAATCGAAAGGTTAGCAAATGCCTCTTTAGCTCAGTTGGTAGAGCACGACACTCTTAATGTTGGGGTCCAGGGTTCGAGCCCCTGAGGGGGTACAGAAGCGAGAAACGAAAGTTTCTCGCTTTTTTGTTGTTGCTCAATGAGTTA
>SUZV01000001.1 GCA_015059715.1 Rikenellaceae bacterium
AATGCAGAAAATGTGGGCTGGTTACTTCGATGGCAACGAGAAGTCAAAACGTGTGCAAGAAAAATGCGGTTTTAAGTATATGTTCACGAAATGCAACGTGTCATCACAATTGGTTGGTGAGTTGCGTACGGAACACATTACTTGCCTAACAAAGATGGAATGGTTAACAAGTAAGTAAAAAGCTATGAAGATAGGACTCTACATAACATCGCTTGTCGCAGGCATACTACTTCTGGTGGGCTGCAAGGCGGAGAACAAACCTATAGTTGTGACACCTGAAGATAGGCCAAGGCCCACATTCACGATTATGTACTACGCCGTAGGGGGTGGTACGCTCGACGAGGCGATAGAGAGAACCATAACAGACCTTGCCGAGCGAGGTGCAAAGCAAAATATTCGCTTCACAGGGTGCGTAAAGTGGACCAAGGGCTACACATCGGAGCTAAGCGATGGCGAGGGGAGCGTATATCGCTTCATACTCGACAATAGTAGTAGTGCGCTTAAGCTCGACAGGGTGGGCGACAACAACTACGCGCTACACGACCCCGAGAGCATAGCCGACTTTATCCGCTGGAGCAAGGAGGCATCGCCTGCGGACAACTACATCTTAGTACTGGCAGGTCATGGCAATGGATGGCACCCCGAGGTAGGACTTCTCGGGACACGCGGCACACTGCGCGACACCGATTTAGACCGATACATAAGCCTCGAAGAGCTATGCCAGGGCATCGCAGCATCCGACACCCACTTCCGCATGATACAGATGATATCGTGCCTGATGAACACCGTAGAGTACATCACGCCGCTTGCCGACTACTGCGACTACATCCTTGCGTCGAGCCACATATCTGTTATGTTGTGTACCGAGCTTGCCTTTCTACAGATGTCGCTGAGGGAGATTGAGAAGCAGAGCAACGAGGCCTTCATCGATGCTATAGGCTGTTATCTCGACAATATAAAGCTCGACATTGAACTTAAGATGCTTAGCGACGAGGTGCTTGACTTCTCGCTGACCGACACGCGCGAGGTGGCGGCACTAAATGGCGAAATTAAGAGATTAACCGCTATGCTGCTTAGGCTATACGACAAGGCCGATACTGCCACGATAGCTAAGTGCGAGGAGGAGCTTGCCAAGGCCTACTACTACATAGCAGCACACACATCGGCAGAGGAGATGGCCCAAACGGAGTATCTACGCATGGCCTTCACCTACGACATCGTAGATATAGCCAGACGCGCAGCTGTGGCCATTGGCGACAGCGAGAGTAGCGGCATCGCCTCGGCATTGGCCCTACAGGCAGCGCGCGCGAGGGTGCTAAACTATACCACGACGCTCGACGGGGTCGACGAGGTATACTATGGGGTCACCCTCACGAATGGCGAAAAGTGGGTGGAGAGGGGCTACGCGGAGGCTGGCTACGAGGATACGAAGTTTGACCAGACGACAGGGTGGAGCCACTTCCTTAAACGCAACAATATAGAGGTAGCGTACTAAATTGACCGCACACAAAGCCAAAGCGATATACAAAAGAAGTCGGCCCTGGCGAGGCCGACTCTCTCTCCATACGGAGCACCCAATAAAAACTAAAAAGAATCCTATTTACACGCTCCTCACACTCTCTAAGCGAACTTATAATAAGGAGCTGTTTTTCACATTGCAAAGATGGCAGATTTTATCAAAGTATACAATCACTATATTTAGTGAAAATAGCCCCGTCATAACCCCCTAATTTAGGTATTTGCTTGATTTAGAAATTATGTGTATATTTGCATTATAATAATATAGCAAAGAGAATAAATCTGTAAACGATTGATATACAATGAATAACATCATAAAACCATCATATTTCGCAATGTTGTCTCGCGAGATGAAACTTTTTGAGTTAGTCGAGGCCTCACCATCACTACTATCGATACTGACGCGCCTCGATATTCGGCTGCCCTTTGGCGACATCTCGATACGCGAGATGTGCCAACGTGAACATCTCGATGTAGAGCTGTTTATCACCCTCTGTGCGATGCACGTAGACACAAACTACCGCCCCGACACCACAAAGCTTAAGAGCGATATGCTCGGTGGTGTCATCGGCTACCTACGCGCCTCACACCGCTACTACGCTGAACATATGCTTCCCCACACCTCGGCGCACTTGGAGCGAATACTCGCGCACTGCGACGAGCTGTCGAGCAGCGTGCTACGTCGCTTCTACGACGACTATACACACTACATCGTCAAGCACTTCAGCGAGGAGGAGAATGCAATATTTACGCCTATCGAGAATCACGACTGCGGTGCTGGCCGAGCAGATTGCAGCCTCTTCGATATGCCTCATGCAGACATCGACGACCGCTCGAATGATATAGCGTCGCTGATATTTAAGAATCTGCCCGAGGGGGCTCCCACATCGCTACGATGTGCGATGCTTGAACATATATACGCTCTGCGCGATGACCTACGTCGCCATAGCAATGTCGAGGCGTATCTACTAAAGCCACTGGTTGAAAAGTATATAAACAGGAAGTAATGAAACGATATAGGGTTGCGATAGTCGAGCGTTCCGAACTCATCGCCGAGGGCATAAGGGCCATATTAGAATACTCTGCCTCGATATCTATTATAGGCAGATACGACAACTTAGGCGATGTCGAAGCGTTGGTGCAGAGCGATAGTGTCGATGCTATCGTCATGTCATCGACGTTAGGGCATCAGCTTGAGACGAGTAGCCTTGTGGGCGCGCTCCCCATTGTCGCACTTCAGTGGTGCGCAACCGAGGAGAGCCTGCTACGCCGATTTAGCAGCATAGTGTCGATATATAACTCTGGCGAGGAGATTATCAAGGCGGTGTGCGATGCGTGCGAGCAGCCCCAGGAGCACAACTATAACGATAGCCACGAGCTCTCGGAGCGTGAGCGCGACGTGCTTATACTCGTAGCTCGCGGCATGACAAACAAGGAGATTGCCGTAGAGCTAAACATCTCGCCCCACACAGTAATGTCGCACCGCAAAAATATTGTCCACAAGACAGGTATACGCTCGGTAGCGGGCCTTACCGTATATGCAGTGCTTAACAAACTTATCGACAGCGAACAACTATAATAGAAATTTCGATATGAAGACAGAGTTATGTGCCTACTCGGTTGAAGCGTGTATGTGTGCTGCGCGCTTGGGTGTTAATCGTGTGGAGCTGTGCGCCTCGCCTGCCGAGGGTGGCGTTACGCCATCAGTGGCCACCATCGAGCGCGTTGCAGCCATCAAGGGCCTCGACGTAAGTGTTATGATACGCCCACGTGGTGGCGACTTTCTCTACTCCGAGGAGGAGTTTCAAACGATGCTCCGCGACATAGCCTATGCACGCAATGCAGGGGCTACGGGCGTAGTCTTTGGCATCCTCACGGCCGAGGGTGAGGTAGATGTAGAGCGTACACGCATGCTTGTCGAGGCGGCAGAGGGCATGGAGTGTACCTTCCACCGCGCGGTAGATATGACGTGCGATTATGAGCGTGCCGTAGAGGCCGTCATCGAGGCTGGCTGCTGCCGCATACTGACCTCGGGGGGCTACGACAAGGCTATAGATGGTGTCGAGAATATTAGACGCGCCGTAGAGATTAGCGGTGGCCGTATCGAGATTATGGCTGGCAGCGGTGTGCTGGCATCAAACGCTGCGACGCTGGCGGCTACGGGTGTCGATGCGCTGCACTTCAGTGCTAAGCGTATGGTGCCAGGCGGCATGAAGTACCGCAACCCACGCATATCGATGGGTGGCAGCAGTGCCGTAGACGAGTATGCACTACGCAGCGTCGATGAGGAGGAAGTTAATGAGATACTAAAACTTATAAATGTATGAAACTAAGAGTACTACTATGCTTTCTGGCAGGTGTTGCTACGGCCCTTGCCATAATCTTCTGGCCAGGTGACAACAAAGGCTCAGAGTCGTATAACCCCGAGAACGATAAGCAGCTTTGGGAGGCTATCGAGTCATCGCCACGCGCTGATGCGCTGCGAGAGCTTATAGCCGCAACGCCAGATGCCGAGCTACGCGATATGTGCTTCCTTATTGGCAATATGCCAGCCTCGGACCGCGACGGTATGGACCTTGAACTTCTCAAGGAGAATGTATCCTATGCACATAAGGTTCGTGAGCAGTATAGCTGGGCAGAGGCACTCCCCGAGGATATATATCTACGCGACGTGCTCCCCTATCACGTTGTTGACGAGGTGCGCGATGCGTGGCGTAAGGAGCTATATGAGCTCTTTGCGCCTGCGGTAGACACCTGCGCAACGATGTACGATGCTGTGTGCGCCGTTAATCGCAATATCCCACGCCTAACGGGCGTAGACTACAACACCAAGCGCGAGAAGACCAACCAGAGTCCACGCGAATCTATGCGCCAGGGCATGGCCTCGTGTACAGGCCTAGCGATACTCCTTGTCGATGCCTACCGCGCTGTGGGCATCCCTGCACGCTTTGCTGGCACCGCCTCGTGGCACGACAACCGAGGCAACCACAGCTGGACCGAGGTGTGGTTAGATGGCCAGTGGCGCGTTACGGAGTACTACTTCCCCTCGAAGCTCGACCACCTATGGTTTATGCCAGATGCCTCTAAGGCCAATAAGGATGATAGGAGATACGCCATCTACGCTACGCGCTTTGGCGAGGCAGATGACTGGTTCCCTATGGTGTGGGCCGACGAGAGTGAGGATACCGACATCGAGGCACTACCACGCACTGTGGGTGCCGAGAATGTCACCACACACTACCAGAAGCTCGCCTATGAGCAGTACACTCGCCATATGGAGGCTGGTACGCACACCTTTATCCGCATCGCAGGATATAAGGATGCGGCGCATACGGAGCACTCGGACGACCGCGTGGCTATGGGTGTAGATATCTTCTGGGGTACGGAGCAGATGGGGGGCGGCCTTACGGCAGGACCTCTGCGCGATATGAACGACCTCTTCTCGGTTTTGGTTGAGAAGAACCGCAGCTACGAATTGCGCTACTACGATGCTGCGGGCGAGCTAAAGAGAGTCGCCGTAGAGCTGGGCGAGGAGCCAGTAACGGTAAATATAGCCCTTACCGATAGCAGAAAATAGTAAAGAGGCGATGTTTAAGAGCTATAATATACTCGTTATCAACGTTTTAACAACATCAGGGGGGGGGTAAATCCTCTTCCTAAGCCATGATGCGCGATGCAGCGTAGACTCGTTTATAGGGTCTATGCTGCATCTCTATTTTTAGGGAGGTTATAAATTTTGTCGAGGTGATTTTGACGATTATACCAGAATAGCTTCAAAAGCGACCGAGATATAGACTCCTGACAACGAAAAACCTATTTACTAATCTATATAACACCCATTAAGAGTATGAAGAGAGATATAATAGAGTACACAGCTCCTGAGGCTGACATTGTCGAGGTCATGGTTGAATGTGGCTTTGACAATAGCTTCTCGGTAGGCGAGTGGGGCGATGGCGGCACCGAGAATGGTGAGGCAGAGTAGAGTGACGATGAAACGGCACTAAGCAGACTGCCGTATTACTCTTTTTCGTTGCTCGCAACAACACTATATATAGAGAACCAAACAATAATCAAATAACACTATGAAACACAAACTACTATTAACTTTGGGCATCGCCGTTACGGCTCTTGTTGGCTGTAGGCAGGATGTCGATGTCATTGTCCCCGAGGCAACGGCACCTAAGATTATGGAGATTAAGATTGATGGCACTATCAATCAAGAGAACACCACACGAGTTAACGACAACGGCTTCTGCGATGGCGACGGCGTGGGTATCTATGTTGTAAATTATCAAAATGGCGTGCCTGGCACTATGCTCGACGAGGGCAACCAGGCAGATAATGTTCGTTATCTCTTTAATGAATCGGAGAACAGGTGGACTCCCGACTATCCAATCTACTATTATGACAAAGTGACACCTGTTGATATTATAGGCTATTACCCCTATGTTTCAAATATGGATAATGTCAATGCCTACTCTTTTGAGTTAGCAAAAGACCAATCAACAGATGCTGCCAATGGTCTTATGGGTGGATATGAGGCAAGTGATTTCTTGTGGGGCAAGGCAGAGAATATCTCTCCTACTGCTGAGCGAGTAAATATCTCCTTCAACCACACAATGTCGGGTGTGCAGGTAGAGCTGACCGAAGGTACAGGCTGGGGCGAGAATGAGTGGAGCGGTTTAGACAAGCATGTGCTTATTACGAATACAGTCCGCAAAGCCTCAATCGACCTCGCTACGGGTGAAGTAACGCCTATTGGAGAGGTGCCCACAACGGGGACCGTACCTGCGGTGAATGGTGATGGCTGGCGAGCAGTTGTTGTTCCTCAAACAGTGGGGGCATCTATAGCATTGCTTAATATCACTGTCGATGGCACACCCTATATCTTCCGCAAGAGCGAGGCTTTCGAGTATCAGGCAGGCAAGCTCCACAAGTTTGTTGTCAAGGTCTCAAAGAAGGAGCTCTCGGGCGTTGTGTTCGAACTCGTTGGCGAGGAGATTGTCCCTTGGGAGAGTGAAACTATCACCCACGATGGCACAGCACGCGAGTATGTTGTGATAGATGTCCCTGCAGCATCTACTGATGATAGTAGCGCACTAAAAGCTGCTATTGAGGCATCGGGCAAGGACTACACCAAGATTAAGAATCTCAAAGTTACGGGAGAGGTCAATTCCAATGATTTCTACTTTATGAGAGATGAAATGAGTGTGTTACAGGCTGTAAATATGAAGGAGGTGACAATCGTAGCAAACCGATTTGGCAACAGTGCAAATGAGATTCCAGAAGAGGCATTTAATGGAAAAACCACATTGGTGAGATTTGTTTTTCCTGACCACTTGACAAAAATCGGCAATTGGGCCTTTGCGGGAAGTAATCTTACTGGTAATATCACAATTCCTAATGGAGTAATTGAGATAGGAACAAATGCCTTGGGCTCAGTATGGCAAGGTACTGGACATGAGGGTCTTCCTATTTACGGAACATTGACATTACCAAATACATTGAAAATAATTAGAGCATATGCTTTTTATGCTTCTAAATTTGTAGGAGAACTGGTGATTCCATCTTCGGTAGAAGTGATTGAGGATTCGGCATTTAAGTCAACGGGGTTTACGGGCAATCTTATCCTACCAGACGGGTTAAAAGAGCTTGGTCCTGAAGCTTTTGATTACTGTCATAATCTTAGTGGCTCTTTAACTATTCCTCACAACATAACAATTATTCCAGAAGGTTGTTTTAGATCTTGTAATTTTGGAGGTATGTTAAAATTACATAATGGCATTACAAATATTCATCATGAAGCTTTCTATGGATGTGGGTTTAGAGGAAATTTAATTTTACCTGATAATCTTATAACACTTGGTAACAACGCTTTTGGAGACAATCTATTCAGTGGAGAGTTAAAACTTCCTGAATCATTAGCGGTTATTGGGGATTATGCGTTTTCCTCTAATGTGAGGTTATCGGGCACGATAGAGATACCTCAAGATGTAACAACTATATCAAGGGGATTATTTGAAGGTTGTTCCCAACTTGAAGGTATAGTTTTCCATAAGAACACGGATAGAATTAATGAAAGTGCATTTTCTGGCTGTTATCAGTTAAACTCTATTGTTTGTAAGTCTATTGTTCCTCCAACTATTGATGCCTCGGCATTTAGTGGTGTGGCAAAAGACAACTTTGTATTGGAGGTCCCTGAATCATCGGTTGCTGATTACACTCTTGCACCAAACTGGAGTGAGTTTAAGCGAATTGCTGCACATAGAGAGTTTTCTATTAATCGAAATCTATTTAGAACACTAAATGCTGAGGATAGCAAAACACTCCTTATGCGTGCCGAGAGTGGTGCTGCTTGGAGCGTGGAGAGTTGTCCAGATTGGGTAACCGTTACTCCATCAAGTGGCGTGGGTAAAACAGAGGTTACGGTTACTGTTAACGAGATGACGGCAGGCTATGTCGGGACTTTTGATGTAGAGGTTTATGATGGTTGGGGCAGCACAACAACCACTACATACAATGGTCGTGCGGGTGAGGTGGTATTCCTACTCGATGGTAAGGATTATCGCACACGCACAAAGGTTGAACAGTATGACTATACCTATGGAGATGGCGATGTGATTACTAATCAAACAGCAACCGTAGGTAAAGGTGTAAATATTGTCTTTATGGGTGATTGTTTCGATGCACAGGATATTGCCACTGGTAAATATCTCAATGGTATGAACGAGGCAATAGAGCACTTCTTTGCAGTAGAACCATACGCCACATACAAAGATTACTTTAATGTATATACCGTATTTGGTCTATCCCCCGATAGTGGAATGGGAACAGTAAATACCATTCGTGAGGCGAAGTTTGGTTCGCAGTATATGTTGAATGAAGGAGTGCAGACAGACGGTTCTGTATGTTTTGAGTATGCCTGCAAGACTCCTACAGTAACTCCCGAAAATATATGTCAAACACCTATCGTGCTGATTGAGAACTCTTATGAGTATGCCGCTGTAACGCAAATGTGGGACGATGGCTCAGCTATTGCAATGTGTCCAATGAGTATTGATGAGTATCCTTATGATTATCGAGGTGTGGTGCAACACGAGGCAGGAGGTCATGCCTTTGGCAAACTTGGTGATGAGTATATCTACCATAATCAGTTTATCACAAGTTGTGGAGTTTGTGGTGATGCAAGTATTCCAGTGCGTCATGCCCATAGTTTGGGTTGGTATAAGAACCTATCCCTTACAGGCAATATATACGATGTACCTTGGTCGCACCTAATCTTCGATGAGAAGTATCAGAATACAGTTGATATATACGAGGGTGGATATATGCACACAAGGGGTTGTTTCCGTAGTGAGCCTAACTCTTGTATGAACAACAATATTCCATACTTCTCTGCTATATCTCGTCAAGCAATTGTGGAGCGAATAATGGAGTATGCCGGAGAGGAGTTCTCATTTGAGGAGTGGAAGGCAAAAGATAAGGGTTTGGCAACAGAGGGGGCTGCAACTCGCACTTTATCTGTCCCAGAGAACAGAGTGCCATACAAGTCGTTCAAGCAACAACAAACTCCTAAATTTATGGGAGAGAAACCTGTGTTAAACTTCTAATTAGAGTATGAATATGAAAAAATATATAGCATTAGCAACATTGGCATTTGTCATTGCTGGTTGCGAGAATAGTGATAATATTCCTATTGTGGAGGATGGTGTAATGCAGATAGAGGTGTTGCACCCATCGGCAACAAGAGCAACAGAAACATCATTTGAAAATGGGGATGTAATAGGTTTGTATGCTACAGAATATAGTGGTGATTTTGCTGCACCATTGCAGATTTCAGGCAACTGGGCAAACAATGTGGCAACAACATTTGATGGTGCATCTTGGACACCTGCTAAAAAGATATTTTGGAGTGAGAATAAGATGGATGTATATGGATACTATCCATATATGACACCTACATCTATTGACGAACATTTGTGGTCCGTACAACTCGACCAATCAACCCCAGAAACAGCAGATGCTTTGTCTGGATATGAGGCATCGGACTTTTTGTGGGGCAAGGCGACAAGTGTGTCGCAAACAGATGGCAATGTGCAGCTGCAGTTTAAGCATCGCTGTTCAAAGTTGGTGGTAAAACTTGTTAAGGGTGCAGACTATTCGGGTGTACTACCAACCGAATCGGAGCTCTACATCCATAACACAGTGCCCACAGCAACTATCGACTTTGTAAATGGTGCTGTAACGAAGCATATCTATGGCGAAATGGAGACAATCAAGGCACGAAGAGTAGATGATGAGACCTTTGAAGCTGTCATCGTCCCACAGCGAATGGAGACACGTCGCCCATTCTTAGAGTATATCGCCAATGGTGTGTCGTATCTATACGAAGGCACATTTATCTTTAAGGCGGGTAAACTCCACACTTTAGAACTCACCATTAACTCCAACCCAGACCAGATAGAGGTTGAGGTAGGTGGCAATATTGGTGATTGGCAGTAGGCTGGAATAAAATAGGCCAATAACAAATAGGCTGGACAATGCGAAATATTGTCCAGCCTATTTATGTTATTACGGCACAGGGTCGTAACCCGAGCCTCCCCAGGGGTGGCAGCGCAGCAGACGACGCACCGTAAGGTAGAGACCCTTGATAGGGCCATACTTGCGCAGTGCCTCGATGGCATACTGCGAGCAGGTGGGCGTAAAGCGGCACGAGGGTGGCTTCAGCGGCGAGATGCACACCTGGTAGAAGCGCACCAACAAGATTAACGGAGAGGCCAGCACACGCTTAGCACCCTGCTTGAATCTCTGCCAAGATGTTGACGATGGCATCATCGATAGCTTTATATGTTAGCTCCTCCTTGCTGACGTAGATAAAGGCGATTTTTATGGCCAGTCCGCGCGACTCGGCGACATCTCTTAATGCCTCCTTAGACAGACGGTAGCTCTCGCGCATACGGCGGCGTAGCAGATTACGCCTATTGGCCCTCTTATGCAGCCTCTTAGGGACAGAGAAGAGCACCGCAACACCTGGTGCAGTACTCTCCTCGACGATATACTTATATTTGATAGGGAACACAAATCCCGAGGCGCAGTCACCGAAGAGCTGTGCCACCACGCTGCGCAACTTGACGCGCTCAAGGGCCGAAAAGGTGTTACCCATACTATACCAAAGCGTTATAGCACTACTGCACGCTCTTCTTAGGGGTGCGTGTGCGCGTCTTCTTCTGCAACTTGGTCTGCTGTGCGCGGATAAACTCCTCCTTCTCAAGGTCCTCCTTAACCTCGGCATCGTCTATCTCCTGACCCTCCTCAAGCTTACGGCAGTAGATATCGAGGGCCTTGACCATCGAGGGTGCCTCGGGCGAGGGTGCCGAGGCCTTAACCTTAAGACCTGCCTCCTTAGCTGCCCTGAGCGTAGCATCGCCAAACGTGGCAACCACAGGTAGCTTCTCAGTGCCAAAGCTATCGACCAGGGCCTTAACATCGTTGGGCGAGTAGAGGGCGATGATATCGTACTCCTCGGGATTGACATCCGAGAGGTCGGCCGACACAGTACGCGCAAAGACTACGGGCGACACCTTGAGCTTAAGCTTGGTAAGCGTATCGGGGAGCTCGGGCTTGAAGGGCTCGGTAAGGGCCAAGATAAACTTCTCATCCTTATGCTTAACGATAAGTTCGAGCAGCGAGTTAAACGTACCATCGGCAAACGATATCTTACGCTTGCGGTAGACTATATACTTCTGAAGATAGAGTGCTACAGCCTCCGTATTGCAGATATACTTCATAGTCTCTGGCACCGTGATACGCGCCTCCTCGCAGATGCGGAAGAAGCTATCTATGGTCGTGCGCGATGAGAATATCATCGTCGTATGCTCCAAAATCTCGGTGCGCTGTGCGCGAAACTCCTTGAGCGTAACTCCCACAACACGTATCAGAGGCTTATAATCGATGTTTAGTTCGTGTTTCTGGGAAAATTCATAAAAGGGGGACTTCTCGACTACAGCCGGACGTGGCTGAGAGACCAAAATCTTATTTACTTTCAACTTACGTATATTTTTTTATTGTCAACAATACTTGTTCTATCTTCATATGTTCGCCACCAAATAACAACACTTCACAGCAATAACAAGCTATTTATCAACCTATTATCACCATACCACCTATGCAAATTGCTCGGGCAACAGGTGCAGTAAAAAGCTTAATGGCAGCAAAATTGCGGTGCAAAGGTACAAAATCCAATAGAAAATCGAAATTTTTTTCGAAACAAAGAACAAAAAAGTATCTTTTAAATATAAAAGTAGTACCAACGCCACTAAGATTATCAGCACAACGGAAACGTGCTGACTAATATCGCCATCCGATAGTAGCCACATAGCCACAAGGGGGTAGAGCAGCACCACGCCACGCACAAAATCCATATAGGCCACCGACGAGAGCACCTGCACCGATGGGGCATTAACCACCCACTCGATAACCTTATGCAGAGCATAGTTCCACGCAACAAATACTATCACAAAGAGTAGCGAGATAATCGGGGCACTATGCACCACGCTGTGGCCAAATAGTTGGGACTCGGTAGAGAGGCTGCCATCGGCAAGACGCACACCCACCAACGACACCACAAGGAGTCCTATAACCGCCGCCACCTGCTTGAAGCGTTGCAACGGCAGCTCACCACCCTGAGCCACCATACGCTCCTCGCTACGATTAACCCACACGTCGGCATATATCACGCTGATAAACTTGCGCGAGCGAAATAGCATAAAGAGGTATACGACAAGTGTGACAACGAGGAAGATATGGAATAGTGGCGCATCGCTAAAGCTTAGGCGTAGAGGTTCAAACACTCCGCCATCACCGAGCTCCGAGGCGTAGCCAAACTGCTCCGCAACGCTGGCCTCGCGGAAGCCCCCATCGTAGTATGGCTCGCCGTCAGACAACAACGACCCACGCCCGAAGATATCCTCTGTTCGTGCGACTCTATATCCAGCCTCCTGGTATTGCATACTTAAACTCATAACTCTATAACTCCTTAGGAGAGCTCTGTAACTTAAGCCACTGCTTCGATATCTATGACCATGTTATACATCCCCCTCACGACGCTTTAGCGTAACACGTATCGTAGTTCCACGCCCAGGCTCGGAGCGCACCACAGCAATCTTACCCTTATGGTACTCCTCGATGATACGGCGCGAGAGCGATAGTCCGAGGCCCCAGCCACGTGTCTTGGTCGTAAAGCCTGGCTCGAAGATGCGTGTCCAGTTACCCTTGGGAATACCCTTGCCGCTATCGCTGACATCGACGTAGACCATATCACCACTCTCGCCCACCTCGACATCTATCGAGCCCTGGCCCTGAAGAGCATCGAGCGAGTTCTTCATAAGGTTCTCAACAACCCACTCAAAGAGTGCCGCGTTTATCGACACCTTGATGGGCGACATCGCCAAGCCATTATATGTGAGCGTAACGTTGCGCGGTATGCGGCGACGGAAGTACATAACCGTATCGCCTACGACCTCGTTTATATTCATCGAGGTAAGCTGTGTCTCGGAGCCAATCTTCGAGAACCTGTCGACAATCTTCATCAGGTGTGCTAAGTCCTTAGCCATCTCATCTACGGCCATCTTATCGACAGGCTGGCTACGCAGATACTCTATCCATCCCAGCAGCGACGATGTGGGCGTGCCGAGCTGGTGTGCCGTCTCCTTGGCCAAGCCTACCCACACACGATTCTGCTCATTCTGCTTGGTCGACGAGAAGGCGATGTAGGCAAAGATGGCAAACACCGCAATTATTATCAGCTGGACGTATGGAAAGAAGGCCAAGGCGCGGCTATGGGCACTCGACACAAGATTCTGGTAGTCCGTAGTACCGAAGTAGATGGTAAACGTCACCTGAGGTATTACGCCATAGGATACCGAGATAGGGCGGTTCTTATCGCTCATAAGCATTATCTCCTCGCGCAGACGCTTCGGGTTATCGACAATCTCGGACGACAGGTTTGTCACTAAGACATTAAGACGCTCATCGGCAATAATCAGCGGCACGTTGGTATGCTCGGCGAGCTTATTGAGCAGCTCGGGGTTGTAGACCATCTGGCCACCGATGTTGGTATTGCGGAGTATATCCTCCCACATCTCCACAGCGTTGCGCTCATCCTCCCGAAGCTGCTCTATGGCCATCTCATCCTCGTGCTTCATATCTGCCGACACGCGCCACGTGTAGAATATCGACAACGCCGCAAGCGCAAGGCCTACGACGATGACTATCGTATTGCGATGCAGCGAGAATACCTCGCCCGAGAGTGTTATACGGCGCAGCTTCATAACCTAAGCCCTCACGTTATCAATTTTTCGAGATACTCTGCTCGCGCAATATCCGCTCATACTCCTCGCTATCTAAAAGCAGCTCTACAGCTCTGTCAACCACCTCGTCATTCGCCGCAGCGTGCTCCTTAGCACCACTGCGATAGGCGTAGCGCAGGATGATATCGGCATTGAGAGCATCGACAATATCGCTGCGATAGGTCTCCATATTCGACATCTTGTCATCCTTGACAAGGGCCTTAAGCCTCTCTATCGCCTCGTCCAGACGCTCGTCGTAGAGGTCGTTCTTTGCCGCCTTCTCCAACTTACCCAACGCTACGCGCGTCTCGGACTCGTAGGGCACATCTTTGTCGGCAATAAAGCGACAAAAGTCGGCATAATCCTCATCGGTGATGCTGAAGGTGCGAATATCGATACTCTTATCGTGGTTTCTACGCATATACTCATCGGCCCAATCCTCCGTAAAGCCCATAGCGTAGAGCGTGAGGGCGAAGCGGCTGATATACTGAGGCTCAATCTTAACATCGGGGGTTATACCTCCGCCATCGTAGACCTTACGGCCACCGCGTGTCCTAAACTCCGTAATGAGCGAGTCGGCCACCTCGGTGACACTCCCTGTCGTATAGTTGCGCGACTGAATACAGCGGCCCGAGGGTATGTAGTACTTGGCGGTGGTATATTTAAGGTAGCTGTTATATCCCAAGTAGCGAGTGCCCTGCACTAAGCCCTTGCCGTAGGTGCGCGAGCCCATAACCACAGCCCTATCGATATCCTGCAACGCTCCAGCCAATATCTCCGAGGCCGAAGCCGAAGAGCCACTCACCAGCACCACGATAGGTATACTCTCGGCAATAGGCGTATAGCGCGTATTGTAGTGCTCAAGCGACGATGAGTCGCGCCCCATAATCGACACTATACGCTCGCCACGTGGCACAAAGAGCGAGGCTATATCCACCGCCTCCTGCATGACACCTCCGCCATTGGCGCGATAGTCGAGGATAAGACCTCGAAGCGAGTCCGTAGCCACAAGAGCCTCAACCGCGCGACGCATCTCTTCATAGCTACCCTCGATAAAGTCATCGTGCGAGATATATCCTATGCCATCGCGAATAATACCTGCGTAGTCGACACTCGGAATAGATATCCTCTCGCGGCGCAGCATAAGCGTATCGACTGTACCACCGATATTACGCTCGATGACCACCTCGACATCTGTCTGAGGCTCACCCTTCAGGCGCGAACTTATGCTCTCGGTTGTCGCACCGCGCATATCCACGCCATCGATAGCCAATATCTTGTCGCCAATCTTCACGCCAGCCACATCCGAGGGCGAGCCCTTGTAGGGCTGTGCAAAGATGACATAGTCGCCACGCTTGCGTATCAGCGAGCCTACACCGCCATAGCGTCCCGTAGTCATAATCTCAAAGCCCGCCATATCGCTCTCGGACAGATACTCCGAGTAGGGGTCCGTAGCCGATATCATACCCCCAGCCGCAGCTTCAAGAAGCTCCTCGGCAGCAACCTCATCTACGAAGCCACTCTCCAACTCGCGCATAATGTTTACCAATATCTCGCTTGCTCGGCCAAGCTCAAAGTCGCGGCATATGCGCTCAGCACCCTGACCACGCACCACAGGGCTTATCGCCACCGCAGCGACAACAAGCACCCAGCGCACCACAACGCCTCTATATCTGTTAAGTATATCCATGAGTGTCATCTCGCCAACCTTTTTGTGCCCCTACTTCTCCTCGTAGCGGCTGTTATCGATATATGCCTGAAGCTGGTACACCACCCTTGCCACAGCACGTCGTATGCCCACAATCTCGATGCCATCCTCGACGTTGCGCACCTCTAGCCTATCCTCGAAGAGGAAGGTGGCACGCTTGAGCACCCCCTTTGCGCGGTATATCAACGTATCGCCCTCGGCACCTACATACTCGAAGCCATATAGACGCATAGCATTGTCGATGCGCACCCTGTCGCCAGCCACGCTGCCACGCTGCGCCACACCACGCATAAAGCCAAAGCGTGGGTAGAAGATGGCCAGAAGGATAAAGGCCGCAACGAGCCACACACCCTGCTCGGAGCGTAGCTGCGCCTCAAGGAGCATCCAACCATCCACAACCTCGGTATATGAGGTAAGGGCTATAATCCACACAAGGAGGATATATAATATGCAGATAAAGAGCAGATACTTAACTGAACGAATGAAATATCTCATAACTACGATAGTATGTTCTCTAAAATTAGTAAATAAACGTTTCTTGGTTAAAAGACTCTACCAGACTCTCGCGGGCTAAATGTATCGCTGCGAGCTACTATCACTCTATGCAACACTGACATAGTGCGGCGACCCTCTCGGCCACCTGCTCCATCAGCCAGCGCGGCGTGGATGTAGCACCACATATACCTATGCTCTCCACCCCTGCAAGCCACTCGGGCTCAATCTCCGAGGGCTCCTCGATGTTGTAGCAACGTGGATTGGCCTTGCGACACACCTCCGAGAGCACCTTGCCATTCGACGACTTCTTACCACAGACGAAGAGCACCAAGTCGACACTCTTGGAGAAGTCGGCCAACAGAGGCTCACGCCCTGCAACACGCCGACAGATAGTGTCGGTAACGATAAACTCCACCCCCTCGTCCATACGCTCACGTATGGTATTTGCCAACGTATTGAAGAGCTCGATGCTCTGCGTCGTCTGCGAGAGCAGATGTATAGGATGGCTGAAGTCGAGCGAGTCGATATCCTCTAACCCCTCGACCACCGTAACATCATCGTAGACCTGACCCGTAAGGCCTATAACCTCGGCATGGCCACGCTTTCCGAGCAGGACAACCCTACCCCCCACACTACTCATATAGGCGTATGCCTCGCGCACACGTCGTTGCAGGCGTGCCACAACAGGGCAGGTGGCATCGATAATCTCTATACCCAGCTCCTTGGCACGACGATAGGTATGTGGCGGCTCGCCATGAGCACGAACAAGCAGTGTGCGGCCTGCCAACGACTCCATATCGGCGTGAGTCACCGAGCTTAGTCCCAAGGTCTCAAGACGCTGCACCTCGACGCGGTTATGTACTATATCGCCCAACGAGTAGACCTCGCCACAACGTTTCAGCGATGCCTCAGCCTCGCTGATGGCTCTCACCACACCGAAGCAGAAGCCCGAGTTATCATCTATAACGATACGCATACTCCTATCCCTTTATTACGCCTCCACTACGCGCCTATACTGCTCATCGAACCAGGCCATCTGCTCCTCGACGCTCATTGCCGAGTTGTCGAGGACTATAGCGTCGTCGGCCTTGCGTAATGGCGATATGGCGCGGCTCATATCGGCCTTGTCGCGCGACACAACATTGTCGTATACCTCCTGTAGCGTGACGCTATCGCCCTTTGCCGTAAGCTCCTTAAAGCGTCGCTCGGCACGCACCATAGGGTCGGCAGTCATATATATCTTAAGCTCGGCATTGGGGAATACCACCGTGCCGATATCGCGGCCATCCATCACCACACCACCATAGCGACCCATCTGCTGCTGCATGGCCACCAACTTACTGCGCACCGCAGCTATAGAGCTTACGGCACTTACGCAGTTGCTCACCTCGATAGTGCGTATCTTACCCTCGACCAAGTCGCCATTGACATATATGTCGCTTGCTCCGCGCTCGGGGTTAAAGCGGAACGATATCTCGATGCTCTGAAGCATCGCCTCCACACGCTCCTCGTCAACGATGCCCATATTTATGGCACCATGTTCAAGGGCGTAGTGCGTAACGGCACGATACATCGCACCTGTGTCGATAAATATATATCCAAGACGTGCAGCTATAGCCTTGGCAAATGTACTCTTACCGCATGACGAGTGTCCGTCGATGGCGATAATAATCCTCTTGTTATCCATAGTTAACCAATTATTACAGAGATAAGGGTTATAAGCCCCAATGCGCATATCACCACTCCCGCGATACGATTTATCGTCAGCATATGTCGTGGGCGGAAGCCCTTGCGGAAGAGGTTGATTATCGATGTTAGCGCGAGCCACCACAACATAGCACCCAAGAGGAATCCTCCGAGCACCAATACGTTGTTTAGCATCGGGCTTATGGTGTGCGACATCGCGGCGACATCGGCCGACACCTCGGCCTGCATCGCTAAGTCGATATTAAACATCGTAAAGAAGGCTAAGATGTAGGGTATCACCACTACGAAGTTGGCCATCGTAAATCCGAACATCGAGACAAAATCTTGCCATAGGGCACTCTCGCCTGCTCGGTTCTTGCGAATCTGTGGCACGGGGTTTTTAAAGAATATCATCACTCCTACGATGACTACAAAGATACCGCCACAGAGCTGTATTATGGTGTTATACTCGTCGATATAGCTCTTCAGCAGGGCATATACCGAGAATGCGAGTATCGCCATTATAGTGTCTGCCAAGGCGACACCTAAGCCCGAGAGAAGGCCCGAGAGATGTCCCTTGCTCAGTGTGCGCTGTATACACAATACCGCCACAGGGCCCACCGTCACCGACGAGGCCAAGCCCACACAGAGACCACCGAAAAGTATCTTGATAACATCGACTATCATACACCCAAAATATATATCAATGCCTATGCCCAACACCACAAAAGGCTCTTTTTTCGGTATAGGCGCATATATCGTGGCAAAGATACAAAAAAAGTACGGAATTTACATCACGTGTGACGGTATATTCTTTGATTGGAGGGTAGTTTGTGGGGTTTCGTTATTGAGGATTGTTGTGATACTCGACCTCTTAATGTCTTATCGTCTTAAAGTCTTAAAGTCTTAAAAAAAATTGGGACGATAGGACAATAAGACGATAGGACGATAGGACAAGGTGAAATTACTACTAATTACCCATTACTAATTGTTATTTACTACTTTTTTACTACCTTTACGGAAATTTTAGCGGTGGCGACACTTGTCGCATACCATAAACGAGTAATAACCTAATATCTATTAAGAGTATGAGCGAAGAGAAGAAGCAGGGTATTGAGATACAGTTAGACGAGCAGGTAGGACAGGGTCACTACAGCAATATCGCCATCATAGCGCACTCACCCTCGGAGTTTATCATCGACTTTGCCACAATGCTGCCAGGCCTGCCAAAGGCTCGTGTGCGCAGCCGCGTGGTTATGACCCCCGAGCATGCTAAGCGTCTGCTGCTGTCGTTGCAGGAGAACATCACACGCTACGAGAGCACCTTGGGACCTATCAACCTACGCACCAAGCAGCCTACAATAAACCCCTTCGGCGGTAAGGGCAACGCTTAGTGGTGACTTAAGAGTCTTAAACTAAAGATTGATAAAGGGTAGTTACTCGTTCGGCGAACTACCCTTTTTTCGGCTTTAGCTGTCACCGCAAGGTGAAATCATTACTCATTGCTATTAAGCCTTTCGACAAGCTCCCGTAACACCTCTATATCGCCCCTGTTATCTGCCGTAGGCATAGTATATAGGCGCGCAATAGCTCCCACCTTGCCACTATTATCTGCCGCATATACCAAGGCCGTCTGCTCGACATTCCAGTCGGCGAGGTAGAAGGTGTAGGGCGATGAGGTCTTGCACGTCGTCCAGTAACCCTCGGCAAGTCTCCACAGCTCGCTATCCGAGTAGTTGAGCGTGTTGCTGCAATCACCCTCAACCATTGTAGTGAATAGGGTGCGCACATCATCTAAGTTGCTATATTTCACCACTGTAATGGCCTTACCCTTGGTTGCCGCAGCATCGCCAAATATCGCTCCAGCCTCCTCGTCACCCGAGAAGTAGCCAACAAGCTCTACCGTAGGGTTGGCAACACCCAAAGTATCGGTACGCGCGACGCTATCGAAGGTGTATGTCTTTACCACCTTGCCCGTATGGATATCCAAAGCGAAGATATAGGCCATAATCTCGGTATCGGGCTGTAGGCCGCTAACCTGCACCGAGCAGTTACCGTTGTAGTAGTACTGGTCCAACACCTCACAAACGATGATGCTCGGGTTAAAATCCTTAGAACCCGTATAGTAGTAGTCGAAAATCTCCTCCTCGCCAGCGATAAACTCCGCCTCGTTATACTCGCCAGCGACACAAGCACCTGGAACATAGTATATTGTCGGGTCAGACGACGTTACATTCATCGTAAAGCCGTAGGGCGAGATATTAGATGTTGTGACCGAAAACTCCACCTCTTCAAGGCTACCTCCAGGGAGCGTGCGGAAGGTCGCCATAGTAGCCTCGGTGGTGATACCTCCATCGTATCCAAAGGCGATGATATAGTAGTCGGTATCGGCGGCAGGGAGCTTAAAGCTGTTTGGTGCCGAGTGCTCCACCACACCCCTATCGTTGGACATAAGGTCCATCAAGCCACCCCACTGCTCCACGAGTCGGTGCATCTGCTCATCTGCCGACGTGGTGCCATCCCAGGGGGCCACAAGGGCGCAATACTTGTCGTTGCTATCCGAGGGCGTTATGCGAAACGACACCTCCATCTGTCCGACATCCCACACCTCTATCTCGAAGGTCATCGCCGACTGCGCAGCACCCTCGGTTCTATACTCCTTGCGCACAACATCCGTCGTCACCACAATACCCTCGCCATCGAGCAGAAGGCCCGCAACGAGGATGTAGTAGTCGGTATGCTCCTGAAGGCCCTTTGCCTCAAGCTCAACATCGCCCTGATGTATCAATGCCTCGACCACCTCCTGCTCGGAATAGCCTCCCTGAAGCATAGCGTTTATATCCTGCTGGAAGTAGTACTCGTAGAAGTAGCTCTCGGTCATCTGATACCCATCCTCTGTGGTCACATAGTAGTCATACTGCGCCTTAGGCATAGTACATAGATACCAGTAAATATCCTTGTCAGAGGGCACTACGCTGATGGTAACGCTGTTATCCTTGACCTCGGTAGCGACATCAAAGGTAGCCTCCGACTCGGCCACCGCCTCGGTCCTAAATGCCACCTTTGTAAGCTCTGTCGAGGCGACATATCCGCGCTCGGCATCTACGCCAAAGAGCAAGACGTAGTAGTCGGTATCGATTTTAAGTCCCGAGAACTTAGCACCACTTATAGCTCCATTATCGACCACCTCGGGCATATACTCCTCGAAGGTCTTGCCGACACTTAAGGCCTCCTCGCTAAACTCCTGGAAGATAGTCTCGATAACGAAACTATCCTGGGTAAACTCCTCTACCTTAGCACTCTCCTCGACAATGCACAGGTAGTCACCTATACCCTCCGCAGGTGTCACATCGAGGGTCACCGTAGAGCGCGTAACGGCCGTAATATCGACAACAAAATCGCTCTTTTCGGAGGGCTTATCGCCACCCACAATATCATCTTTCTCGCTGGTACAACCATACGCAACAAACGCAAGAAGACCAAGTAGCGTAAATCGTAAAATATTCATATATCTCATCTCATTAGTTTTACATTCCGCAGGCGAAGGTACAAAACAATTTGCAAAGGAGCAACACCACCCGCTGTGAGAGCTATTTTTTAGGCCTGTTCTATAAATTTCAAGTTGATTTTGAGGATTATTGTGAGGATATCTCCTATTTATTATGATGGCGCAACGCAAGCATTGTAACTAAGGAAAAATGAGAAATATACTACAATAAATTCAAAAGCGACCGAAAAAGAGTCTGCCGAAAGCGAATAACATATTTACTAATTTATGGAACAATCCTTAAGAAAATGGCAAAAATATTTTTTAGAATAAAAAATTATTCTTAACTTTGACAAGATAACGCAAATAGTAACTAAATTTTAAACCTAAAACAATAACGATATGAGAAAACTACTTCTCGGTGACGAGGCTATTGCACAGGCCGCTATCGACTCAGGTCTGTCGGGTGTTTACGCCTATCCAGGTACTCCGTCAACCGAAATTACAGAGTTTATTCAGCTGCGCGAGGAGAAGCGCGGCGATGCAGACAACAAGATTTTCTGCCGCTGGGCGACTAACGAGAAGACCGCTATGGAGGGTGCTCTCGGTATGTCGTATATGGGCAAGCGTGCCTTGGTATGTATGAAGCACGTGGGTATGAACGTCGCAGCCGACCCATTTGTTAACTCGGCAATGACGGGCGTAAATGGTGGTTTGGTAGTTGTTGCTGCCGACGACCCATCTATGCACTCATCGCAGAACGAGCAGGATTCGCGCTTCTATGGTAAGTTCGCAATGATGCCTATCTTCGAGCCATCATCACAGCAGGAGGCTTACGAGATGACACGCGCAGCATTCGAGCTCTCGGAGGCTGTTAAGCTCCCAGTGCTTATGCGCGTAACTACACGCATGGCTCACTCACGCGCCGTAGTCGAGATTACCGAGACACCACGCAAGCAGAACGACATCAACCGCCCAGAGGATGTGCGCACATGGATTCTGCTTCCAGCATTTGCCAAGAAGCGTTATGTCCAGCTTTTGGAGCAGCAGAACGACCTTATGAAGGCATCTTTGGAGTCTAAGTACAACTGGTACACCAAGGGCACCAACCCCGAGCGTGGCGTTATCTGCACAGGTATCGCATACAACTACTACAGAGAGAATGTCGCAGACTGCAAGGAGCGCAGCGTGCTCAAGGTGTCGCAGTATCCACTCCCCACAGAGCTTATCCTTAAGATGGTCGAGGATGGTGCTAAGGAGATTCTCGTTATGGAGGAGGGCCAGCCCGTTGTCGAGGAGATGGTACGCGCCATCGTGCCCTCGACGGTGGAGGTTAAGGGCCGCCTTACGGGCGACCTGCCACGTGTCGGCGAGCTTACTCCCGACGCGGTACGCAAGTCCTTGGGCATGGCAGCACTGGAGAACCTCGATGCCGATGATATCGTAGTAGCACGCCCACCAGCCTTGTGCCAGGGTTGCGGTCACCGCGATATGTACAAGGCACTCAACGAGGTGGCTGCCGAGTATGAGAACCCTCGTATCTTCGGCGATATCGGTTGCTACACCCTCGGCGCACTACCTCCATTCCAGGCTCTGCACGCCTGTGTTGAGATGGGTGCCTCAATCACCAT
Organism: Rikenellaceae bacterium; assembly: GCA_015059715.1. GTDB lineage: Bacteria > Bacteroidota > Bacteroidia > Bacteroidales > Rikenellaceae > Alistipes. The sequence goes on from SUZV01000001.1 coordinate 22,873, forward strand.
GGCTAAGGGTGCTGCGGATGCTGGTCAGTTCCCATCATTCGCTGTTATCGGCGACTCGACATTTACACACTCGGGTATGACAGGTCTCTTAGACTGCATAAACTCACGCGCCAATGTTGTTATCGTCATCTCTGATAACCTCACAACAGGTATGACTGGTGGTCAGGATTCGGCAGGTACAGGCAAGATTGAGGATATATGCCGAGGCTTGGGCGTAGAGCACGACCACGTGCGCGTAGTGGTGCCTCTGCCAAAGAATATGGAGGAGATTAAGAACATCCTTCGCGAGGAGATAGCCTACAACGGCGTATCTGTGGTTATCCCACGCCGCGAGTGCATCCAGACCGCTAAGCGTCATGCTAAGGCACGTGCCGCACAGAACAAGTAGTCCCCGAAGAGCTAACAAGTAACAAGAGAAACAACTATGAAGAAAGATATTATTTTGGCAGGCGTCGGCGGACAGGGTATTCTGTCGATTGCTACGGTCATCGGCGAGGCAGCTATGGCCGAGGGTTGGAACATCAAGCAGGCCGAGGTACACGGCATGAGCCAGCGTGGTGGCGATGTGCAGAGTAACCTGCGCCTCTCGACCGAGCCTATCGCCTCGGACCTTATCGCTAAGGGTGGTGCCGACATCATCATCTCGCTTGAGCCTATGGAGGCATTGCGCTACCTCTCGTACCTTAAGAAGGATGGCTGGGTGGTGACCTCTAACGTGCCATTTATCAACATTCCTAACTATCCTGCCGAGGAGGAGCTTAGCAAGCACCTTGCTGCACTGCCCAACTGCGTATCGCTCAACGTTGAGCAGCTCGCCAAGGAGGCTGGCGCGCCTCTTCAGGCCGCAAATATGGTACTCCTCGGTGCCGCTATCCCTATGCTCGACATCGAGTTCGAGAAGATTGAGGCAGGTATCCGTCGTATCTTCGCTCGCAAGGGCGAGGAGGTCATCGAGAAGAACCTCGCCGCAGTACGTGCTGGTTACGACAACTCAATTAAGAAGTAGCGTATGGATAGACCATTAGATAAGCAGACGGTAGATAATATATGTATCGCCAACGGTCTGCGCAACGCCAAGGAGCTTGGTGCTGCCTCTATCCGCCAGTTTGTAAGCGTCGTTAAGGATATCGAGGCTAAGACGGGTGTCGAGTATATCCGTATGGAGATTGGTGAGCCAGGTCTTCCTGCCGAGATGATAGGTATCGAGGCCGAGCACGAGGCACTGCTTGCAGGTGTAGGCTCGAAGTACCCCCTTATCACAGGTATCGAGCCCCTCACCAAGGAGGCATCGCGCTTCGTCAAGGCCTTCATCAACCTCGACATTCCGCCTATGTGCTTTGTGCCTACGGTAGGCTCTATGCAGGGAGCCTTTGCGTCATTTATGGCCCTGACACAGATGCGCGAGGACCGCGATACCATCCTCTTTATCGACCCAGGCTTCCCCGTGCAGAAGTCACAGTGTAGGGTGCAGGGTGTGCGCTACGAGTCATTCGACGTTATCGACTATCGTGGCAAAGCCCTTGAGGCTAAGCTCGAAGAGATACTATCGTCGGGCCGTATCAGCGGTATGATATACTCGAACCCGAACAACCCTACGTGGATGTGCCTCAACGAGGAGGAGCTTGAGATTATCGGACGCATGGCCACCAAGTACGACGTTATCGTTATCGAGGACCTCGCCTACCTCAATATGGACTTCCGCGAGGACCGCTCGAAGCCCTTCGAGGCACCATATCAGCCAACTGTAGCTCGCTATACGGACAACTGCCTGCACCTGTTGTCAGGCTCAAAGATGTTCTCGTACGCGGGCCAGCGTATCGCTGTTGTAGCCTTCAACCCTGCGCTTGCGGAGCGTTGCTACGAGGGCTTTGCTAAGCGTTATGGCAACGATGGTCAGTTCCGTCGCAACTTTATCTTCAACATCCTCTACGTGTTATCGTCGGGCGTGCCCCACTCGGCACAGTATGCCCTTGCCGCGATGTTCCGTGCAGCCTCGGATGGTCGTCTCGACTTCGTAGGCCACACGCGCGAGTATGCACGTCGTGCGCAGCGCGTTAAGGAGATTATGGTTAAGAATGGCTTCCACATCGTCTACGACAAGGATTGCGAGCAGGATGTTAGTGACGGCTTCTTCTTCACCTTCGGATATAAGGATATGACGGGCGAGCAGCTTATCAACAAGCTTATCTACTACGGCATCTCGGCCATCACGTTGGCCCCAACGGGAAGTACTCGCGAGGGTCTGCGTGGCTGCGTATCGATGATTTCGGACTATCAGTACGACGAGCTTGACAAGCGTCTACACCTCTTCTCGCTCGATTATTAATAGCTATCACCTATAACAGTATAGGGCTGCCCGAGGCATTTGGACAGCCCTATTAAAAACTCAATACGCTTATGAAATTAGTTAGTGCGGCAGAGGCCGTAAAACTTATAAAGTCGGGCGACTCGGTATTTATCCAGGGTTCGACATCTATCCCCGAGGTATTGGTGCAGGCGATGACCGACCGCGCCTCGGAGCTTCGCGACGTTAAGGTATATTCGGCCTTCGCCATTGGTCGCTTCGATGCCCCCTATGCTAAGGCGGAGCTACGCGACTCGTTTGAGCCGCTGAGCTTCTTCGTTGCCAACAACCTGCGCAATGCTATCAAGGAGGGCGTGGCACAGACCATACCAGCCTTCTTGGGCGAGATACCCTTCCTCTTCCGCTCGGGCCAGGTACCCTTGGATGTCACACTGCTCAACGTCTCGGAGCCCGACGAGGAGGGATACTGCTCGTATGGTATCTCGGCAGACTTAGCCTTCTCGGCTGCCGAGTGCTCAAAGACAATCATCGCACAGGTGAACAAGTATATGCCACGCACGTTTGGCGACCCTGTCATCCACGTATCGAAGATTGACGCTATGGTGCGCGGTGACGAGCCACTTGTCGAGGTCCCTACGGTCATCCCTAATGCCGTAGAGCGTGCCATAGGTAACTATATCGCACAGGAGATTCCCGATGGTGCGACGTTGCAGATTGGCGTGGGCGGCATACCTAACGCTGTGCTCGATGCGCTGCACGACCACAAGCACCTCGGACTACATACCGAGGCTATGACTGATGGTGTGGTGCCCCTCATCCAGAAGGGCATTATCGACAACTCGCTTAAGAAGATATACCCTGGACAGTCGGTGGCGTGTCTATGTCTTGGCAGCCAGCGTCTCTACGACTATTTGGATGGTAACCGCGATGTTGTTATCCGCGATGTAGCGTGGACCAACGACCCACAGAACATACGCCAGAATCCACGTGTTATGGCCGTAAACTCGGCTATCGAGATTGACCTTACGGGCCAGATATGTGCCGATAGTATTGGTGAGCGCATCTTCTCGGGCGTAGGTGGCCAGCACGACTTCATGTATGGCGGAGCACTCTCCGAGGGTGGTAAGTGCTTTATCGCGTTGCCCTCGATTACCAACAAGGGACAGTCGAAGATTGTGCCTACGCTGACTAAGGGTGCAGGTGTTGTCACCACACGTTTCCAGGCGCAGTATATCGCTACGGAGCACGGTATCGTCTACCTGCGTAACAAGTCTTTGGCACAGCGTGCTAAGCTACTTATCTCTATTGCAGACCCCTCTGTCCGCGAGGATTTGGAGCGTGCTGCCGTTGAGCGTTTCGGCATCGGCTTCCTAAGGGCTTAGTCACTTAGGGCGACTAAATGTTAAGGGGGGGGCTAAAGAGTATCTTGGCCCTCTCTTTTTGGTATGATAATGCATATTTTGCCGCCCACTTACCACAGATTACGTTAGCTACACTACGTGGCTAACCACATTTTTTTTGATTAAATTTGCGTATTTCATAATTTTTGTATATCTTCGCTTATTATAAGTGTATAACCGTACTAAAACGCTACGATTATGGCAGAAGAGAAGACCCGTTACAACGATGCTGAGCTCGAAGAGTTCCGCTTGTTGATAGAGCAGAAGTTAGCCTCGGCACGTGCCGACTACGATATGTTACGCTCGGCTACGAGCAACGAGAACGACACCGAGGACTCCTCACCCACCTTCAAGGTTATGGAGGAGGGTGCTACGACGCTCTCGCGCGAGGAGTATGGCTCGTTGGCACAGCGTCAGGCGAAGTTTATTCGTAACCTTGAGATGGCCCTCGTCCGTATCAAGAATAAGACATATGGTATCTGCAAGACCACAGGCAAGCTGATACCACGCGAGCGTCTATTGCGTGTACCTCACGCAACGGAGTGTATTGAGGCCAAGACCGCACGTAAGTAAATCGCAGGGTGCCCCCATTTTACAAAAGATGCTGTGTCAGGCCTGCAAGGGTGCGAAATTTTTTTAGGACATTAAGACGTTAAGACCATAAGACATTAAGAGGTCGAGTATCACAACACTCCGCAACAACGAAAACTCTTTAACTACTCTTTAGCTCGCCCAAGGCGAGCGCGCTACCCTTTAGCAGGCTGAAAGCCTGCGACCTACCCTTTCAGCTTTAGCTGTCACCGCGAGGTGAAACAACGCTCGGCAAATATCATAGTGATGGGCTGTACTTCGAAAGTACGGCCCATTGCTATTTTTATTCTTATTGGCTATATATATCCATAAAAGAGCGCGGCTGACGAACTACCATATCGGTACTCGGTCAGCCGCACTATCAAACAGTAGACTCTAACTTAAGCCTTCGTAACAGCTATCTTAACAGGGTTCTCGTCAATATCCGAGTCGATGACGAAGGTGCCTGCAGGCGCAGCAACAGCCTTGACATCTACCGCAAGTGTCTGCTGGGCGATATAGCCACCGAAGCTCTCAATAGCCGTAGCCGTAAGCTCGGTAGACTCTATCTCGACACATATCTTATCGGTAACCTCGAAGCCCGACTCCTTACGGATGTTCTGGATGCGGTTTACAAGCTCGCGAGCAACACCCTCACGACGTAGCTCCTCCGTAATGGTGATGTCGAGAGCCACAGTGAGCTTACCCTCCGAAGCTACCAACCAGCCTGGCATATCCTCCGACGTAATATCGAAGTCGGCAGGCGTAACCTTGATAAGCTGGCCTGCAACCTCAAGCTCGCTCTCGGCATTAGCCTCAAGCGCGGCAATCTGCTCCTGAGTAAATGTCGCCAAGAGTGCCGACATAGGCTTCGCAAGCTGAGCATAACGCTGACAGAAGGTCTTGAAGTTGAGCTTTATACGCTTCGTGATGATGCCCGTAGTATCGGTGATAAGCTCGATATCCTTAACGTTCACCTCACTGGTAATAAGGCCTCGAACAGCCTCGATATGCTTAGCCATATCCCTATCAAGCACAGGGATGATAATCTTCTGTAGTGGCTGACGAACCTTGATATTGACCTTACGACGCAGTGCCAACACCATTGATGAGGTGCGCTGTGCCAACGACATCATAGCCTCAAGCTCGCCATCGATAAGCTCGGTGTTGCACTTAGGATACTCGGCAAGGTGTACCGAAGACTCCGCGTGGCGACCACTTACGGCGTTAAGGTCCGTAAAGATGCGGTCGGTGATAAATGGTGCGATAGGTGCTGCCAACATTACCACTGTCTCCAAGCAGGTGTAGAGCGTCTGATATGCCGCGAGCTTATCTGTCGTCAGCTCGCCACCCCAGAAACGCTTACGGTTAAGGCGCACATACCAGTTCGAGAGGTTCTCGTCAACAAACTGGTCTATGCGACGTGCCGCAGGCGTAGGGTCGTAGTCCTCAAGCAATGCCGTAACGTCGCGTACCAAAGAGTTAAGCTCCGAGAGTATCCAGCGGTCAATCTCGGGACGCTCGGCAACAGGAACCTCAGCCTCGCGACCTGTGAAGCCGTCGATATTGGCATAGAGAGCAAAGAACGAGTAGGTATTGTAGAGCGTGCCGAAGAACTTACGGCGACACTCGTCGACACCATCAACGTCGAACTTAAGGTTGTCCCAAGGCTGCGAGTTAGATATCATATACCAACGTGTAGCGTCGGCACCATACTTTCTCAACACCTCGAAGGGGTCTACAGCATTGCCAAGACGCTTAGACATCTTGTTACCATTCTTGTCGAGCACCAAACCATTCGAGATGATATTCTTGAAGGCTACAGAGTCGAACAACATGGTAGCTATGGCGTGCAGCGTGTAGAACCAGCCACGTGTCTGGTCAACACCCTCGGCGATAAAGTCGGCAGGATATACCTCCTCGAAGCCCTCCTTAGCCTCGAAGGGGTAGTGTACCTGGGCATAAGGCATAGCACCCGAGTCGAACCATACATCGATAAGGTCGGGCTCGCGATGCATAGGCTCACCCTTCGACGACACCAATACGATATTGTCGACATAGGGGCGGTGAAGGTCGATATTCTCTGTCGAGTAGTTCTCCTTAGACATATCGCCCACCTTGAAGTTCTTATAAGGGTTCTCCTTCATCACGCCAGCAGCCACAGCCTTCTCAATCTCGGCGATGAGCTCCTCGATAGAGCCTATACACTTAAGCTCGGTGCGGTCCTCAGTGGCCCAGATAGGCAGCGGTGTGCCCCAGAAGCGTGAGCGCGACAAGTTCCAGTCGTTGATATTCTCCAACCACTTGCCGAAGCGTCCTGTACCCGTAGACTCGGGCTTCCAGTAGATGGTCGTGTTAAGCTCCATCATACGCTCGCGCAGTGCTGTGGTGCGGATAAACCACGAGTCGAGAGGGTAGTACAACACAGGCTTATCGGTACGCCAGCAGTGTGGATAGTTGTGGGTGTGCTTCTCGATTTTGAAGACCTTGCCACTCTCCTTGAGCTTGATGGCGATATATACATCGAGGCTCTCGGCCGCCGCAGCAGCCTTCTCGTCGTAGCGACCATCGACGGTATACTGTGGGTCGTAGGCGTTCTTGACCCAGCGGCCCTCATACTCCTTATACGACTCGGCTACGCACTCCTCGACAAAGCGAGCATCCAACTCGTCGATAAGGTAGAACTTACCCGTAAAGTCTACCATAGGACGTGTCTCACCGCGCTTGTTAATCATAAAGAGTGATGGAATGCCTGCCTGACGCGCTACAAAGGCATCATCGGCACCAAACGTAGGTGCTATGTGTACGATACCCGTACCATCCTCAACGGTGACATAGTCGCCAAGTATTACGCGGAAGCCCTTAGCCGAGGCCTCGTGCCAGTTACCCTCGTTGTCGCACTCTACAGGCTTAACCCAAGGGATTAGCTGCTCGTAGCGCATACCCTCAAGCTCGGTACCACGCCACTTACCAACCACCTCGAAGGGTATGAGCTTGTCGCCAGCCTTGTAATCCTCAAGAGCTATGCCCTCGGCCTTCTTGTTGAAGATGGCGTAGAGCAGTGGCTCGGCAACGACAGCCGTAATCTTAGCTCCATCGTATGGGTTATAGGTGCGCACAGCAACATAGTCATACTTAGGGCCTACGCAGAGTGCCGTATTTGATGGCAGGGTCCAAGGTGTTGTCGTCCAGGCAAGGAATACAGGAGTACCCCACCCCTCCATCTCGGCCTTAGGCTCAAGGATGCGGAACTGCGCCGTACAAGTCGTATCCTTAACATCGCGGTAGCAACCAGGCTGGTTAAGCTCGTGTGTCGAGAGTCCTGTGCCTGCCGCTGGCGAGTATGGCTGGATGGTATAGCCCTTATAAAGGAGATTCTTCTCGTAGAGCTGCTTGAGTAGCCACCACAAGGTCTCGATAAACTTATTGTCGTAGGTGATATATGGGTCGTCCATATTTACCCAGTAACCCATACGGCGTGTCAGGTCCTCCCAGATGTCGGTAAACTCCATCACCGCCTCGCGACACTCCTTGTTGTACTGCTCGATGGTTATCTTCTTGCCGATATCCTCCTTGGTGATGCCGAGCTTCTTCTCCACACCCAGCTCTACGGGCAGACCATGCGTATCCCAACCCGCCTTGCGGTGTACCAAATATCCCTGCTGGGTCTTGAAACGACAGAATACATCCTTGATGGTACGCGCCATGACGTGGTGGATGCCTGGGGTACCATTTGCCGAGGGTGGTCCCTCATAGAATACAAACGTGGGGTGTCCCTCGCGTGTTGTTATGCTCTTGTGAAAGGTGTCATCCTCGGTCCAGCGTGCCAACACCTCGTCGGCAACACGGGCAAGGTCAAGACCCTTATACTCATTAAACTTGCTCATAACTAACTTATTTCGAAATTATCGTTACTTACTACTCCTCAACCTCGTCCTCGTCAGACTCAGCCATTGTGGTATATACGTTTGTCACGTCGTCATCCTCCTCAAGGTGCTCGATGAGCTTATTTACCGCCTCACGCTGCTCGGCAGTAAGCTCCTTAGTGTCGGTAGGTATGCGCACCGCCTCACCCGATACAAGCTCGAAGCCCTTGTCCTCAATCCATGTCTGTATCTGTCCAAACGACTCATAGGCGGCATATACCGTTACCTCGCCCTCCTCGGCGTAGAACTCATCGACACCGAAGTCAATCATCTCAAGCTCCATCTCTTCGAGGTCGGCACCCTCGGTAGGCTTGAACTTAAATACGCACTTATGCTCGAACATAAAGCCTACAGAGCCCGATGTGCCGAGAGCACCGCCATACTTGTTGAAGTACATACGTACCGAGGCTACTGTGCGGTTTGTGTTATCTGTAGCTGTCTCGACCAATACGGCGATACCATGAGGGCCATAACCCTCGTATATCATCTCCTTGTAGTCTGCCGAGTCCTTATCTGTAGCACGCTTTATGGCACGCTCGACATTCTCCTTAGGCATATTCTCAGCCTTGGCGTTCTGCATCAGCAGACGTAGGCGAAGGTTTGATGCTGGATCTGGACCTGAGGCCTTTACAGCCATCTCTATCTCCTTACCAATCTTGGTAAACACTCGCGCCATGTGTCCCCAACGCTTCATTTTTCTCGCTTTGCGATACTCAAATGCTCTTCCCATAGTGTAATAGTTTTTATATTTAAATACTCTTTACCTCTTATATATATACACAATGGCACAAAGATAATAAAATTTTTTCAAAAACCTAATTAGAAGCTGTTTGAATTTTATTGAGTAATAATTTTTTCGTTGGGGTTCTATCTACTGCGTTCGCCTGCGTTCGATGCGTTCGGTGCGTTCGATGCGTTCGGCGCGTTCGGTGCGTTCGGTGCGTTCGGTGCGTTCGGTGCGTTCGGTGCGTTCGGGCGTTCGGTGCGTTCGGCGCGTTCGGCGCGTTCGATGCGTTCGGTGCGTTCGGTGCGTTCGGCTCGTTCGGTGCGTTCGGGCGTTCGGGCGTTCGGCACGTTCGCCCCGCTTGGCTATCACTTAGCACTTACCAGTGACCACAACACCTACCAGCTATATAACAATATAACTACATAACTGTTAGCCACACAACCATATATATCCTAAGATAAGACGATAAGACGATAGGACGATAAGATGGTTGCGGACAAGCATTTTCACTTTTGCTACACTTTAGCAGCGTTAGCTGCGAACTACTCTTAAACAACCCTTTAGCAAGCTTTGTTTGCGACCTACCCTTTCAGCTTTAGCTGTCACCGCAAGGTAAAACTTTTTTCAATCCCCAACGGAATTTACGACTGAGCCCATATAACTATATAACCATGTGACTACGTGACTGTTTGACTATATATAGTGTTGCTTGACCGTATACGTATATATAAAAAAATTAGGTCTACCGAAAGGTGTTCGACTACGAAGCGCATCCGCCCCTGTCTTAGTAACAAAACTTGCACCTCCATAGAGCATACAACTTTTGCTACAACCTTTCGATAGGCCTTCCAACCTAAAACTACTAACCTAAATGAACCTTAAAACTTCGCTGCAAAGGTAAATACAAAGTTTTAATTAGCCAAATATTTTATTAAAAAATTTCAATAATTTTTGAAATTGTTTTAATTATTACCCCTTGGCGCAGTAGTTATTATATAGATAATATAATATATAATTATACATATAATTATATATTATATTAAATAGTATATTATGTGTAGTTGCTAATAGCTGTAGTGGTTGCTGACGAGTTGAGTATGAGCTACGGTTTGCATAGATAGCCAAGCGGGGCGAACGTGCCGAACGCCCGAACGCACCGAACGCAGCGAACGCACCGAACGCAGCGAACGCACCGAACGCACCGAACGCGCCGAACGCACCGAACGCACCGAACGCACCGAACGTAGCGAACGCGCCGAACGTAGCGAACGCAGTAAATAGAAACTCATAGAAAAATTATTGCTCGCCACTAAGTGTGTTTTTGAAAATAATTTACTACCTTTGTCAGTTGTGTGTACACGTGTGTACGCATACATGCGCACGACGAAAGACGAAAATAGATGCTTAACGATGAGACGTAACACGACAATCGGCTTCGATGCTAAGTATGCCAACGTGGGAAACAGCACCCTGAGCAGCTATGCCCGATTTATCATCGAGGCCATAGCCGAGGCTTGCCCACGCCACAGCTACCTGCGTATGTATATACCTCGTCGCAACGAGCACGAGGAGTATGAGCTATTGGCCGACAGACCCAATGTCGAGTCTATGGAGCCCGATGGCTCGCTATGGCGCAAGCTCCCCGAACTATGGCGAATATATCGCATAGGCAGCGACATGAAGCGCGGCGATGTGAGCCTATACCACAGCCTCACCAGCTTCCTGCCCTACGGCTTAGAGCACAGAGGCATACGCTCGATAGTCACCGTACACAACCTCGAATTTCTACGCCTTAGAGGCTTCTTTAGTCCGATACACAACTTATATCGTCGCCTGACGATGCTCTCGTCGCTACACCGCGCAGACCGCATAATAGCCCTTAGCGAGAGCCTTAAGCACGACCTTATACGATACCTACACATCGATGCCGACAAGATTGATGTCATCTATCGTGGGTGTCACCGCCGCTTTACGCAACCCCTCGACAGCCAAACCATAGCAAAAGTCAAGGAGCGTTACCACCTGCCCGAGCGTTATATGCTCATCGTGGGCACGCACCAGCCGCGCAAGAACATAGGACACCTCATCGAGACACTCAGCAAGGTCGAGAGCGACTTCTCGCTGCTCTTCGTAGGACGCGCAACGACATATACCGAGCATATCCTCCACCGCATAAAGTCCTTAGGCCTCGGCGACAGGGTCACCATGCTACACGGTGTGGCCGACGAGGATATGCCTGTGCTCTATCACCTCGCCTTAGCACACGTTGTACCCTCACTCTACGAGGGCTTCTCGACGACGATTGTCGAGGCCATCACCGTAGGTACTCCTGTGATAGCTGCCAAGGGCTCAAGCCTTGAGGAGGCGGGGGGACCAAGCTCGATATACGTCGACAGCGAGGACCGCGAGGCCTTAGCTCGGGCGATGCTCCGCGTAGCTACAGATAGCGACCTACGAGAGCATATGATTGAGGAGGGCAGAGCCTACGCCTCGCGCTTCCGCCCCGAGGTGATAGCCTACAACCTGCTAAACTGCTACCGCCGCATAGGCATAGAGATAGATTCGTAAAACCGTCAAATAACAATAAATAGCAAAACACTATAAATCACGCTATTAGCATACCGAGAGGTAAAATTATACAAAAAAAATATTACTTTTAGGCAAAAAATAGATATCTTTGACGGCTCGCAAGCTGCGAGATATGCACAATAGAGCAAAAGAGATTACATAATTAATATCGTTATGGAGAAAGTTACAAAAATCGTAGTTATGGCCAAGCAGGTGCCCGACACGCGCAACGTGGGCAAGGATGCCATGACTCCGGAGGGTACGGTAAACCGTGCCGCTCTCGCCGCAATCTTCAACCCAGAGGATTTGAACGCCTTGGAGATGGCCCTACAGCTTAAGGACCGCATAGGCACGGCAACTGTCGAAGTACTAACAATGGGTCCGCAGCGCGCTGCCGACATCATCCGCGAGGCGATGTTTCGCGGTGCCGATGGCGGCTACCTACTCTCGGGTAAGGAGTTCGCAGGCTCGGATACCTTAGCAACCTCATACGCCCTTGCGTGCGCACTACGCAAGATAAACCCCGACATCATCGTTGCTGGCCGCCAGGCTATCGATGGCGACACAGCACAGGTGGGTCCCCAGGTGGCCGAGAAGCTTGGACTACCACAGGTGACATATGCCGAGGAGCTTATCGACGTTACCGCGAGCGAGGTAACCATAAAACGACGCTTGGAGCGTGGCTCGGAGGTCGTAGTAGCACCCCTGCCTGCGGTAATCACCGTAAACTCGTCGGCCAAGGAGTGTCGCCCCCGTAACGCCAAGCGCGTGATGAAGTATAAGTATGCCTTGGCCACCTCGGAGCTGGCAGCGGCAGAGGAGCGCACCAAGAGCTTTATCTCGGAGCGCGCATACCTCCATATTGTCGAGTTTGGTGCTGCGGATGTAGACCCCGACCCCGCACAGCTCGGCCTTGCAGGCTCACCTACCAAGGTTAAGAAGATTGAGAACGTCGTGCTCTCGGCCAAGGAGTCTAAGACGCTAAGCGCGGCAGATGCCGACATCGAGGCACTTATGCAGGAACTTATCGCGAGCCACACGCTCGGTTAATAAAAGAGTAAGCGTATGAACAACATATTTGTATATATCGAGATTGAGGATAAGGAGATTGCCGACGTATCGTTGGAGCTTCTTACCAAGGGCCGCGAGCTTGCCAACACGTTGGGCGTAAAGCTCGAAGCTGTAGTCATCGGCCACAACGTCCAGGGCGTAGCTACGGAGCTTGCCAAGTATGGTGCCGACACCGTATGGGTTGCCGACGACGAGATATTCGCACCCTTCCGCACCCTGCCACACACCTCAGTTATGGTGGGCCTTATCGAGCAGGAGCAACCACAGATAGCCCTCTTCGGAGCTACCCCCGTAGGTCGTGACTTCGCACCACGTGTATCGTCGGCCCTCCACAGTGGCCTTACGGCAGACTGCACGGAGCTGGTCATCGGCGAGCATAAGGACCCCAAGAGTGGCAAGGAGTATGACTCGCTGCTATACCAGATACGTCCAGCCTTTGGCGGTAACATTATCGCCACCATCGTCAACCCCGAGTGCCGCCCACAGATGGCTACGGTGCGCGAGGGCGTGATGCGCAAGGAGGCACTCGCTACACCTGCGTTAGGCGAGCTGCGACAGATAGAGTGGCAGAAGATGGTCAAGGATACCGACCTTGCGGTGCGCATCGTCGAGCGTCATATCGAGGAGCGTAAGATAAACATCAAGGGAGCCTCAATAATCGTTGCTGGCGGCTATGGCGTAGGCTCAAAGGAGGGCTTTAAGCTCGTACACGAGCTCGCCGAGGTGCTTGGTGGCGAGGTGGGTGCTTCGCGCGCTGCGGTGGATGCAGGCTTTACCGAGCACGAGCGTCAGATAGGTCAGACGGGTGTTACGGTACGCCCTAAGCTCTATATTGCCTGCGGTATCTCGGGACAGATACAGCACACAGCAGGTATGGACGGCTCGGCGATGATAGTATCTATCAATACCGACCCTCAGGCCCCCATAAACAAGATTGCCGACTACGCCATCACAGGTAGCGTCGAGGAGGTAATCCCCAAGATGATAAAGTATTACAAACAGAACTCAAAATAAGAGAAGCAATGGCAAACTTTTATTTAGATAATAAGGATTTACAGTATCACCTCTCACATCCGTTGATGAAGAGGATTATCGAGCTTAAGGAGCGTGGTTTTGCCGATGCTAAGCTCTACGACTATGCACCTCAGGATACGGAGGATGCTCTCGACTCATATAAGCGCGTATTGGAGATTGTCGGCGATGTGTGTGGCGAGGTTATCGCCCCCAATGCCGAGGGTGTAGACCACGAGGGTCCACGTGTTGTCAACGACCACGTAGAGTATGCCTCGGGTACGGTACGCAATATCGAGGCACTCAACGAGGCAGGCTTGGGTGGTATGACCCTACCCCGCCGCTACGATGGCCTTAATATGCCTGTCACCTGCTTCGCTATGGCCAACGAGATGGTAGCACGTGCCGATGCAGGCTTCGAGAATATCTGGGGCTTGCAGGATTGCGCCGAGACCATCAACGAGTTCGCCACCGAGGAGATTAAGGCTAAGTTCCTGCCTCGCGTCTCGGCAGGCGAGACCTGCGCTATGGACCTCACGGAGCCAGATGCAGGCTCGGACCTCGGTGCTGTGATGCTCAAGGCTACGTGGGACGAGGAGTCGGGCCTGTGGCGACTAAACGGCTGTAAGCGATTTATCACCAATGGCGATGGCGACATCTCGTTGGTCTTGGCACGTACCGAGGAGGGCACTAAGGATGCACGTGGTCTGTCGATGCTCATCTACGATAAGCGCGATGGCGGTGTCAAGGTGCGCCGTATAGAGAATAAGCTCGGCATCAAGGGCTCGCCAACCTGCGAATTGGTATTTAACAACGCGCCTGCGGTGTTGGTCGGCGACCGTAAGATGGGTCTTATCAAGTACGTTATGTCGCTTATGAATGCTGCGCGTCTGGGTATAGCCGCTCAGTCGACAGGTCTCTGCGAGGCTGCCTACCGCGAGGCACTGAAGTATGCTGGCGAGCGCGAGCAGTTCGGTAAGCCTATCATAGGATTTGCTGCCGTATCGGAGATGCTTAAGAATATGGAGGCCAAGACCTTAGCTTCACGTGCTCTGCTCTACGAGACGGCACGCTTCGTAGATATATACAAGCAACTGAGCCATATCTCGCACGAGCGTTCTCTTGAGGGCGAGGAGCGTCAGGAGATGAAGTTCTACAACCGTCTTGCCGACGGCTTCACGCCTATCGCCAAGATGTTCGCATCGGAGTATGCCAACGAGGTTGCCTACGACGCTATCCAGATTCACGGAGGTTCGGGATATATGAAGGACTACGCCTGCGAGCGTCTTTATCGCGATGCGCGTATTATGAATATCTACGAGGGTACTACGCAGTTGCAGGTCGTAGCCGCCATCAACCACGTGACCAAGGGCACCTACCTTGAGCAGATAGGCCGCTACGAGGCCCTTGAGCGCACCGAGGCTACCGCAGCTATTGGTGCTAAGCTCGTCGAGCTACGCAAGCTCTACGAGGCCGCCGTGGAGCGTGTTGAGAGCCTCGACAAGGAGTGCTCGGGATATAAGGACTTCCACGCTCGCCGCTTAGTCGAGATTGCCGGCTACATCATCATGTCGCACATTATGTTGCGCCAGGCTGCCGAGTGCGAGGCCGACTATCTTGCACCTACCAAGGTATTTGTCAAGTATGCGACAAAGAAGATTTATGAGGCTACATCATATATCAACGAGTCGGAGACTTCGGATGTAGAGCTCTTCAGAGCATAACAAGAGCTCACAGCAAGGGCTGACCTCTCTTCGGGGCCAGCCCTAACTTTTGAGAAGCTGTTTTAACTGTGGTGACAGCTAAAGCGGAGGATTGTCGCTACAGCTTCACGCCATAGGCCAAGTCGCCAGCATCGCCAATGCCTGGAACGATATAGGACTTCGAGGTCAGCTCCTCGTCCACCGCAGCGCACCACAGCGTACACTTACGAGGGTCGGTATGCTTAAGCACATACTCTACACCCTGCTCCGAAGCAAAGGCCGCAGCAAAGTGCGTATGCTCAGGCTCGCCAGCACGGCGCACCAACGCATCATATACCAACATCAACGATGTGCCCGTAGCGAGCATAGGGTCGACAAGGATGAGCGTCTTGCCCGAGAGCGACGAGGTAGAGACATACTCCACATCGACGATAAAGCTACCATCGGGACGGCTCTTGCGGTAGGCCGACACAAAGCCATTATCGGCATCGTCGAAGTAGTTCAAAAAGCCCTGATGGAACGGCAGACCAGCACGCAATATCGTTGCAATGACAATCTTATCGCTGATGCACTCTACGGCAGCGATGCCCAAGGGTGTCTCGACGTGCTGAGTTCTATAGTTTAGCTTCTTAGATATCTCATAAGCCATAATCTCGGCTACGCGCTCCATATTTCTACGAAAACGCATAGAGTCGCGCTGCACACTCTTGTCGCGCATCTGTGCCAGAAACTTGTTGAGAATAGTATTCTCCTTGTTGAGTATCTTTACCATAGTCTTAAGGTTTTTAGAAGCTGTTTGAATTGTATTTCGAGAGTATTTGAGAGCTATTATAGAACTAATTTTATATTGTAAAATGCAGGTAATAGCGGGCTATTTCCAAATTTTGCAATTAGAAAGAAGTCTATAAGAGCCTCAAAGACTCCGAAACTCTTCTCGCAGCAATGATTTAACTCATTTAATAAAATTCAAACAGCTTCTTAGTATAGGAAGTTGTTGAAGGGGTAGCGTCCAGCGTGTATCTCGCGCACCATGCCATAGAGGTCCGAGCGCAGCTTCTCCACCCCCGTCCTGTCGCGTGCCGAGATGAAGATACACGGAGTATTAGCCTTGGCTATCCAGCTCTTCTTGAGGTCGTCAAGCGACATATTCTCCTTCGTTGCAGGTGTCAGGTCATCCTCCTCCTTCGGGGTGTAGGTGTAGGCATCTATCTTGTTAAATATCAAGAATACGGGCTTATCGCCAGCACCGATATCCGAGAGTGTCTGCTTGACCACAGCAATCTGGTCCTCGAAGCCTGGATGCGAGATATCTACGACGTGAAGCAGCAGGTCGGCCTCGCGCACCTCGTCGAGCGTCGACTTAAACGACTCGATAAGCTCGGTGGGGAGCTTGCGGATAAAACCTACAGTGTCGGACATCAGGAAGGGGAGGTTGTCGAAAACAACCTTGCGCACCGTAGTGTCGAGCGTAGCAAAGAGCTTATTCTCGGCAAATACCTCGCTCTTCGAGAGCAGATTCATCAGCGTAGACTTTCCCACATTGGTATACCCTACCAACGCTACGCGCACCATATTTCCGCGATTGGAACGCTGCACAGCCATCTGGCGGTCAATCTTCTTAAGGTCCTCCTTAAGCTTGGCTATGCGGTTGCGCACGATACGCCTATCGGTCTCAATCTCGCGCTCACCAGCACCACCACGTGTACCCGTACCACCACGCTGACGCTCAAGGTGTGTCCAGAGGCCTGCTAAGCGTGGCAACATATACTCGTTCTGGGCCAACTCCACCTGTGTCTTGGCGTAGGCAGTCTGCGCACGCGACATAAATATATCGAGGATAAGGCGTGTTCTATCCATTACGCGACAGGGCATCGCCTGCTCGATGTTACGTGTCTGTGCCGGAGATAGCTCATCGTCGAAGATGGCCACATCTATCTCCTGCTCCTTGCACCACGCGGCTATCTCCTCGAGCTTACCAGGGCCAATGTATATCTTCGATAGTGGCTGTGGCAGACGCTGTGTGAAGCGTTTCACCGTCTTTATATTTGCCGTCTCGGCCAAGAACTCCAACTCGTCGAGGTACTCCTCTGCCGTAGCAGGGTTTTGGCTGTCGCGCACTACAGCGACGAGCACAGCGCGTGTCTCGCGCTCCTCGACAGTCGGTATCGGCACCTTGCTCTTGCCTTTAGGCTTCTCGTTTTCCTCTCTCATTTACTATGTACGATAATATCTATAATCTATTCACTTCACCCAATAAACCAAGGGTCACCACCCAATAAATAAAGGGGCACCACCTAATAAATAAAGGGTCACCATCTAACAAATAAAGGGGCACCACCAAAAAAGCGGAACCCCTGAAACTCATAGCGATGGTTGTTAGTTCTGAATCTTGAATGCTACGGGCAGTGTGAACGACACCTTTACAGGCTTACCACGCTGCTTACCAGGCTTCCAACCATTCTTCATCTCGTTAGCCTTCTTGAGCACGTCGATAGTTGCATCCGAGAGGGTCTTATCTGGAGACTGAAGAACCTTGAAGTTTGTCATCTTACCATCGGGACCTACAACAAACTGGATAACCACATTACCCTGAATACCATTCTCAAGGGCAATCTGAGGATACTTAACATTCTGCTGTACCCAATTACGGAACTCTGGAAGACCACCACCTCGGAATGTAGGCATATCCTCTACAGTGATGAAGATTTCGTCCTCGACAATCTCCTCCTCCTTATCCTCGATAACCATCTCGAAATCGCTAAAGTCGTCAGCCTCATCTACGAAGACGATGTTTGTCTCAATCTTCTGGTCGTTAGATACGATGTTGAGCACATCGGTCACCACCTGTGCCTGAGCCTTCTGCTGCTCTGGAGGAGTCTCGGGCTGGTCCTGACGAGTGTTGTCAATCTGCTCCATCTCGGTAGTCTCGCGCTTAGGTGGCTTGTACTCGCCAGCTACTGGCTTTGAGTTAATAGAAAATGCGAGGCCTGTAATGCCTAAGGCAATTACAAGACCAGCAAGAAGAAATATGATTCTTCTGTTCTGCAAGTCTGCTTTAGGTGATTTCTTAATCTCCATTTATATCTAATTTTTTAGTTTTTAATTACTTACCGCGATGGCAGAACGTAGATATACACCGCTTTACGCAGTACATACACACTACACTATGCAAAGATATATATAAAATTTGAAATAAATATCACTTTAGGCTGAAAAATGTTTAAATTTTATTAATTTTGTAGTCGAGATATAGCTATGAGAATATGATAATGACTAAAAAACCACAACTCTACGGTAGCACTCTTGAGGGGCTAAGGACTCTATGCGAGCAACTTGACCTGCCACGCTTTGCTCATAAGCAGATAGCCAAATGGCTATATACGCGCCGTGTCACAGATATTGAGGCTATGACCGACCTGTCGAAGGTGGCTCGCGAGCGTCTTATGGAGCACTGCGAGTTGGGCCTGTCGCAGCCACTCAAGGTCTCGACATCGACGGATGGCACCAAGAAGTACCTCTTTGCCACCTCCGAGGGCGAGTATATCGAGTCGGCCCTAATCCCCGATGGCGAGCGCGTGACGCTCTGCGTGTCGTCGCAGGCAGGCTGCCGCATGGGGTGTAAGTTCTGCGCCACAGGGCGCATGGGTCTGCGTCACAGCCTCTCCTCAACAGAAATTATCAACCAGATTATCTCCATTCCCGAGTGCGACAAGCTCACCAACCTCGTATTTATGGGTATGGGCGAGCCGTTAGACAATATAGATAACGTGATGGCTACGCTTAGCATCCTCACCTCGGAGTGGGGCATGGCGTGGTCACCGACGCGCATAACGGTATCGACCTCGGGCGTTGCCAAGACTCTGCCACGACTCCTCGACGAGTCGAAGGTACACCTTGCCGTATCGCTGCATAACCCCTTCCCCGAGGAGCGTAGGGAGATTATGCCTATCGAGAATGCCTACTCTATCTGGGAGGTGTGCGACATCCTGCGTCGCTACGACTTTACACATCAGAGGCGTGTATCTTTCGAGTATATAGTATTGGAGGGCATGAACTGCTCACCGCGCCATATAAAGGAGCTATCGCGACTTCTCGATGGCATCAAGTGCCGCATCAACCTTATCCGCTTTCACAAGATTCCCGACTCGCCATTCTTCTCGCCACCGTTAGAGAAGATTATCGAGTTTCGCGACACGCTGACCAAGCGTGGCATACAGACAACGCTGCGAGCCTCGCGAGGTGAGGATATCGAGGCAGCATGCGGACTACTCTCGACTGCCGAGAAAAAGTAACTACCTAAGGCACAATCGGTTATGAGAAAACTTTTTGTCATATTTACACTATTACTATTTTCCGTAGGTTTTGCCTTTGGCCAAGCGAAGTGTGTGCAGCTCAAATTCAATAGATATATTGGTATTGGACGTGAACAGAGCATCATCCTCGACTGGAGCGATGGCACACTACAATGGTCGGCATATCACGACCACAAGGAGGTCGTTGCACCCTCACGCCTTGCTATGGTAACCGACCGAGGTGTGTGGGGCGAGAATATCACCCAAGCGAGCATTCAACAACATACCGACTACATAAATTATAGCTGTACCGTTGTTGACTTTGGCGATTATAGCGTAGAACTTCGTGCATATCACAATGGTGTTGCCTACCGTTTTATCTCAAACATTGATGGCGACTATAAAGTTATAGATGAGTTGGCGGAGTTCTCGTTCAGTGAGGATGATAAAGCATGGATTCCATATGTCAACTTCCGCCCCGATGCGACATCGGACTACGCAACGCAGTTTGAGACTTCGTTCGAGAATACCTACACCTACACAGCCCTCAAGGATATAGACTGGCGACGCTTGATATTCGCGCCAATAGTTGTTGAACGCAACGACTTAAAATTATGGATATCAGAGTCTAATCTCGAAGATTATCCAGGCATGTTCCTATCAAATAGAGATGGCGATGGCATCCTCGACACCGAGTTTGCACCACGCCCCAAGGAGGTGGAGCAGGGCGGTCACAACATGTTGCAGGGCATGGTAAAGTCGCGCCACGACTATATCGCCGATTGCCACGGCTCTCGCACCTTCCCTTGGCGAGTTGTAGCTATGGGCAAGGAGGACAGAGATTTGATAAGTAACGCCCTCGTGTGGGAGCTTGCCGACGAGTGCCGCTTGGAGGATACCTCGTGGATTAAGCCTGGCAAGGTAGCCTGGGAGTGGTGGAACGACTGGGGCTTGGAGGGCGTAGACTTCACACCTGGCATCAACAATGAGACATATAAATATTATATAGATTTCGCATCACGCTACGGCATCGAGTACGTTATTCTTGACGAAGGTTGGGCGGTAAATCTCACTGCCGACCTTATGCAAGTTGTGCCCGAAATAGATATTAAGGAGTTGGTTGACTACGCTGCCGAGCGCAATGTTGGCATTATACTTTGGGCGGGCTACTGGGCACTAAACAGAGATATTGAGGGCTTATGTAAGCACTACTCCGAGATGGGCGTTAAGGGCTGGAAGGTTGACTTCCTCGACCGCGACGACCAGGAGATGGTGGAGTTTGTCTACGACCTTGCCGAAGTAGCAGCGAAATACCATATGCTCGTTGATTATCACGGTGTTTACAAACCCACAGGACTAAACAGAACCTACCCCAACGCCATCAACTTTGAAGGTGTACACGGCCTTGAGACGATGAAGTGGCTCGGTGCGGAGCACGACCAGATAACTTACGACGTTACGCTCCCATTTATTCGTGGTGCAGCAGGTCCCATGGACTATACGCCAGGAGCTATGCGCAATGCCGCAAAGGGTCACTACTACCCCGACTACTCACGTCCCATGAGCCAGGGCACACGCTGCCACCAGCTTGCGATGTATATCGCCTACTATTCACCACTAACGATGCTCTGCGACTCGCCCACAAACTACGAGAAGGAGCCCGAGTTCACCAAGTTCCTCGCCGAGATACCCACCAAATGGAACCTTGGCAAGCAATTCTCGAAGGAGAGCAAGATAGGTGAATATGTGCAGGTTATGGCAGATAATCACATCGACACCGACGAGGCAAGTCGCGAGTGGTATATCGCAGGTCTTAATGGCCATAAGGCACGCAAAGCAACCATTCAACTGTCACCCGAGTATAGGGTCAAAAGCGTTGAAGTCTATGTAGATGGCGACAATGCAAAGCGTGATGGCTCAGACTACAAGCGCTACACCATTTCCGAAGAGGAGTACAACAAAAATAAGGGCGTTATAAAGGTTAAGATGGCCCCCGGAGGTGGCTTTGTGATAAGACTTACAGGACACTTCATCCCCCATGGCTCGATAAAACACTAAGCAGATGATGAAACTACGACTTACGATAATAGCACTTCTTACACTCTGCGCTACACTCTCGGCACAGGAGGCTGACTATACAAAATATGTCGACCCATTTATCGGTACGGCCGACTACTCAGCAACGCACCCAGGTGCCGTCGTGCCACACGGTATGATGGCCGCAGTGCCATTCAACGTCACAGGCTCGGAGCTTAACCGCTACGACAAGGATAACCGCTGGTGGTCAACGCCCTACGATGTGCGTAATAAATATAGTGTAGGCTTTGCTCACGGAGCACTTAGTGGCGTGGGCTGCCCCGAGATGGGTGCTATTATCACTATGGCGACGGTTGGAGATGTTATGCCCGACTGCCGCGAGCACGGCTCGACATATAGCGACGAGGTGGCCATGCCTGGATACTACGCCACCACCTACGACAACTACGCCATACGCGCCGAGGCTACGGCCACCGAGCGCGCCTCGGTAGAGCGATATACCTTCCGCGAGGGTGGCAGGGCCAACATCCTTGTAAACTTGGGCACAGCTCTCTCGAATGAGTCGGGAGCCATGCTACGCCGCGTGAGCGACACCGAGGTTGAGGGCATACGTCTTTTAGGCACCTTCTGCTACACCAATCAGGCCGTATTTCCTGTCTACTTCGTAGCTCGCATATCGCACAAGGCCGAGGCTACAGGCTACTGGAAGCTACAGCCCGAGATGACGGGCATCGAGGCGCAGTGGTCGGGCGATAGTGGCCAATATAAGCTATATAGGAGCTACTCGCGCGAGATGATGGGCAATGACATAGGCTTCTACTTCTCGTTGGGCGACATAGCTCCAAATAGCGAGGTGGAGGTCAAGGTGGGCATCTCGTATGTATCTATCGAGAATGCACGTCGCAACCTCGATGCCGAGGTGGGTAGTAAAGGCTTCGACGAGGTGCGTAGCGAGGCCCACGACAAGTGGAACAAGAGCCTCGGTCGCATCCGCGTAGAGGGTGGCTCGGAGGATGACCGCACGATATTCTACACCGCGCTATACCATGCACTCCTCCACCCCAACCTGCTTAGTGATGTCAATGGCGAGTACCCCACGATGGAGAGCGCGAAGATAGGTGTAGCTGCCGATTATGAGCGTTATACGGTATTCTCGTTGTGGGATACCTACCGCAACGTACACCAACTACTCACCCTCTGCTACCCCGAGGTGCAGAGCGATATGGTTCGCTCGATGGTCGAGATGTCAAAGGAGAGTGGCTGGCTACCACGCTGGGAGCTCTACGGCCGCGAGACATTCACTATGGAGGGCGACCCGGCGATACCTGTCATCGTGGATAGCTACCTCAAGGGGTTGCGCGACTTCGATGTCGAGGCCGCCTACGAGGCTATGCTGCGCTCGGCAACAACCGAGGGTAGGCACAACGCCCTGCGCCCCGACATAGACCCATATATCGAGCACGGCTACATCCCTGTGGGGCTCTTTGCACAGGATATGTCGGGCGACAACTCCGTCTCGCACGCCTTGGAGTACTACGTTGCCGACAACGCCCTGGCGAGCTTCGCACGAGCATTAGGCGACAAGGCTACAGCCAAAGAGATGGAGCGTCGTGCCTCGGGATGGCGTAACTACTACTCACCCACAGACGGTGCGATGCGCCCTATAGGTCCAGATGGTAGATTTATCGCCGAATTTGACCCCTCGGCAGGTGCTAACTTCTCCAATACGATAGGTTTTCACGAGGGCAGCTCGTGGAACTACACCTTCTTCGTGCCCCACGATATCGAGGGCCTTATCAAGGCTATGGGTGGCGAGAAGAGCTTTGTAGAGCGTCTACAGAGGGTCTTCGAGAGTGGCCACTACGACCCCACCAACGAGCCAGACATCGCCTACCCCTACCTCTTCAGCCGCGTAAAGGGCTATGAGCATCTTACGCAGGAGTATGTTAAGCGTCTGCTCGACGAGAACTACACCACCGCGCCCGATGGCCTACCAGGAAATGACGATACAGGCACTATGTCGGCGTGGGCCGTATTCTCTATGATTGGTCTCTATCCCGACTGCCCAGGCGAGCCATACTACACCATCACCACGCCACGCTTCGAGCGCGTGGAGCTCGACACGATGCATGGCACTATCATTATCAGCAACCACGATGACAATGCCCATAAAATCGACAATATGCGCCTCGGGGGCAAGCGACTTACGAAGTATCGTATATCGCACGACGAACTTATCCAGGGAGGTCGATTGGATATCAATGCTGAGTAATAAGAGATTTGAGGACTTGGATAAGACTACTCGTTTATTGTTAAATTATTATCGTGTGAACACAAACTAATTAAATAAATTTAAAATGAAGAAGTTATTTACTATTATTACGATTGCGGCAATGCTTATGGGTTGCACAGCGGGGACTCCTGTAGAGAGAGCTACGGACTACACCGCCAAGGTTAACCCTAAGATTGGCTCGGGTGGCCATGGCCACGTATTTGTGGGCGCAAACGTGCCCTTCGGCATGACACAGGTAGGCCCTACCAGCATCTCGCAGGAGTGGGACTGGTGCTCGGGATATCACGACTCGGAGAGTAGCGTTATAGGCTTTTCGCACACCCACCTCTCGGGCACAGGCTGTGGCGACCTCTTCGACGTAACGCTTATGCCCGTTATCGGCGAGGTAGAGTATGGTCGTGGCCGTCTTGGTGACTACTCTACAGGCTTCTGGTCCGAGGCAGACCGCTCGAAAGAGGTGGTACGCCCAGGCTACTACTCTGTACCCTTGACACGCTACAACATCACCGCCGAGATGACAGCTACGGAGCGTGGTGGCCTTCACCGCTACACCTTCCCAGCCAGTGACGAGGCGGCCATCATCCTCGACCTTGTACACGGAGGTTGCTGGGACCGCCCCGAGGAGCTCTATGCCGAGGCTATAGGTAACAACCGCATCGAGGGTCGCCGCCACACCTACGGCTGGGCAAACCACCAGAAGGTATACTTCGTGATAGAGTTCTCGAAGCCTTTCGATAAGTTCGAGCCTATCGGCGAGGACAACTTCTACTACCGCCTACACTTTAAGACTACCGAGGGCGAGCAGATTGGCGTTAAGGTAGCACTCTCGTCTACAAGCATCGAGGGCGCACGCCTCAACTTCGACACCGAGGTGGCAAATGCCGAGTTTGACGCTACAGCCGAGCTGGCAGCCAAGAGGTGGAACGATGAGATTTCAAAGATTCGCATCTATGGCGCAACAGAGGAGCAGGAGGAGATATTCTACACAGGTATGTACCACATGTACGTAGCCCCCTCGCTCTTCTCGGATGTCGATGGCACGTATCGCGGTGCCGACCAGCAGATACACCCTAACCCCGGCCACGACACCTACACCACCTTCTCGTTGTGGGATACCTACCGCGCCAAGCTGCCACTTATGACCATCACCCATCCAGAGCGTATGGATGACGTTATCAACACGATGATAAACCTCTGCGACGAGCAGGGCTTCCTGCCTATCTGGCACTTGTGGGGCTGGGATAATGGATGTATGGTCGGTTCTCCGGGCATCATCGCCGTATCGGATGCCGTAGCCAAGGGTATCGAGGGTATCGACCCAGAGCGCGCATGGAGAGCTCTCGAAACATCATATATGCACGATATGCGCGGTGGCAGGTACCGCAAGCAGTATGGCTATATGCCTCGCGACCTTCAGGCCGAGTCTATAGCTCACGACATGGAGTTTGCCATTGCCGATGCTGCGGCAGCCGAGGTGGCCAAGATGCTCGGCAAGGAGGAGGCCTTCGCCTATCTTGATAACCGCAGCCACTCGTGGCTCAACTACTTCGACTCGGAGAGCGGCTTTGTGCGTGGTAAGTCATCTACAGGCCAGTGGCGCGAAGACTTCAACCCTTATAACGCCTCGCGCATCGCCAACGAGTACTGCGAGGGTAATGCATGGCAGTATACATGGCTTGTGCCTCAGGACCTCGACCTACTGGTTGAGTGCTTCGGCAGCGTAGAGAATACCATCGAGAGGCTCGATGGCCTCTTTACTGCCGACTCGAAGATGGAGGGCGAGGATGTAACACCCGATATCTCGGGACTTATCGGCCAGTACGTTCACGGCAACGAGCCAAGCCACCACATCATCTACTTCTACACGATGCTCGGCCAGCCTTGGAAGGCTGCGGACCGCCTCTACGAGGTGTGCGACACGATGTACTCTACGGAGGTTGACGGTCTGTCGGGCAACGAGGATGTGGGACAGATGTCGGCATGGTACATTATGACCACGCTTGGCTTCTACCCCGTAGAGCCAGCCTCGGGCCGCTACGTTATCGGTGTTCCTATGGTTGACAAGGCCGAGATAGATGTCGAGGGTGGCGTGTTTACCATCCTGCGCGAGGGCTATAGCAACGAGAACCGCTACATTCAGCGAGTTAAGCTCAACGGCAAGACTCTGGAGCGCAACTACCTTACGCACGAGGAGATTGTCGCAGGTGGCGAGCTTGTCTTCACTATGGGCAGCGAGAAGAGTTGCTGGTATTAGAAGCCGAAACTATCTTTTGCAGCAACTGACAAACTCTTTCAATAAAATTCAAACAGCTTCTTAGTATTATCGCCCAACACGTAACACACTACCACACAACGTGTTGCGTGTTGGGAAATAAAATATTTGAAAAATATTGCACTTTTCGAGCTAAAGTTTGTACATTTGCGCCGCAAAATTGGATTTTACATAAATGTAAATAGAACAAAAGCTCAACTTAATTAATTTTTGAATTGATATGGGTGTAAAAATCTCTTCTCGTTCGATTCTTATCGGCATCAAGGAGTATATCTTGATGACCTTCGGTATGTTCTGCTACGCCTTTGGCTGGTTGCAGTGCGTTCTTCCCGCAGGAGGTATGGGTGGTGGCGCAGCAGGTTTGGCTACGCTTATCAATGCTGTTATCCCTGCCAACATCGCCTCGTTCCTCACTATCGGTACGTTGGTATTCATCATCAACGTTATTCTGCTCGCCCTCGGCGTTATGATTGTGGGTTGGAAGTTCGGTATCAAGACCCTGTTCTGCATCCTTATGATGTCGGTGATGTTCAACATCGTTGAGTCAGACTACTTCCCTCAGGGCATCATGGTTAGAATGTTCGAGGAGGTTGCGGCTGGCGACCTGCTCCTTGTATGTATGGGTGCAGCATCGTGTGGCGTGGGTATCGCTGTATCATTTATGCAGGGCGGCTCAACAGGTGGTACCGATATCGTAGCGATGATTATCAATAAGTTCCGCACCGTAAGCTACGGCAAGGTACTGCTCGGCACCGACTGCGGTATCCTTATCTCGTCACTCTTCCTCACCACTACGGTAAGCTATGGTGGCGTAGATACCGTCATCGAGCCACTCTCTGCGGCAGCCTTTGCACGTATGGTCTACGGTTTTATAATGATTGCCGTTATCGGCTACACTGTCGACCTCGTACAGTCGGGTAACCAGCAGTCGAACCAGATACTCATCTTCTGCAAGGATTATGAGTCTATGGCCGAGATGATAAATACCAAGGCACATCGTGGTGCTACGCTCATCGACGCTATGGGTTGGTACACCAAGACACAATCTAAGGCCGTTATGGTGGTATGCCGCAAGCGCGACACCTCGACAATCCTTAAGCTCGTTAAGGAGGAGGACCCTAACGCCTTCCTCACCGTAGGCTCTGTTATGGGTGTCTATGGCCAGGGCTTCGATGCCCTCAACAAGGCCTAATAGCTCATTAGGCTAAGATATACTGCTGCTGCTATGCTATATGCCCAGGTAGTCCTACCATTAGCGCAGCCACCCTACACATTCTCGCTCGACGAGGGGTTGGCTGTAAGAGTAGGCGATGCTGTGGTCGTACAGTTTGGCAGCAGCCGTTATTATACGGGTATAGTGTGGAGCATCTCGGATGAAAGACCCACCTTCGCACACCTTAAGCCCATCCTACGACGGCTCTACTCTAAGCCACTCATCACAGCCACAATGCAGCGACTATGGGAGTGGATGGCCGACTACTACATCTGCTCGTTAGGCGAGGTTATGCGCGTTGCGCTGCCCTCGCTGGCCAAGCCGTCAGCTACATCGCTTGAGGAGCTTGAGGAGCGTAGCATAGCACCACCTACGGAGCGTTACCTCCGTCTGGACAGCTCATTGCAGACGGAGAAGGCCTTAGCCGAGTACCACGCAAAACACTCGCGCCGCGCACCGCGCCGCTGCGATACACTCGACAAGATTGGGGCTGTGGCCATAGCTCGCGGAGCTCTTGATAGCTGGGTACCCCGTCGCCTCATAGATGCCGAGAGCGAGCATATCGCCGCGCTCGAAAAACAAGGACTCATAAGCTGCGAGCACCGCCCTACCGAACCTATACGCACCACTCAGGACCTGCTGCTGCCTACCCTCTCCGAGGCTCAGGGGCGCGCCTTGGAGCTTATACACGCCGCACACAACGACAACCGCGTCGCCCTGCTACATGGCGTGACAGGCTCGGGAAAGACCGAGATATACATACACCTCATTGCCGAGACCTTAGCAGCGGGACGCGATGTTATGATGCTCGTGCCCGAGATAGTCATCACCTCACAGCTCATCGAGCGTCTTGAGCGCATATTCGAGGGTCGCACCACCACCTATCACTCACGCCTTACGGCCCTGCGTCGTGGCGAAACGTTCCTGCGCCTAAGCACCTCAACAGGGGGTGAACTTATCGTTGGCGTGCGCTCGACAATCTTCCTGCCGACACACAACTTAGGCCTTATAATCGTCGACGAGGAGCACGATGCCAACTATAAGCAGAGCGATATGTCGCCACGCTATAACGCGCGTGATACGGCCGTATATATGGCCCACAGCAACAATGCCAATGTGGTGTTGGGCAGTGCCACGCCATCGCTGGAGAGCTATATGAATGCCCTGACGGGTAAGTATGCCTATATCGCGCTGAGCGAGCGTTGGGGCGAGGGTGTACTCCCCGAGATTGTGGTATCTGACACTATACGCGCGGTAAAACGTGGCGAGCGCAAGGCACACTTCAACCTCGAACTACTACGCTTCATCACGCGCTCGTTGGAGTGCGGCGACCAGGCTATACTCTTCCAAAATAGACGCGGATACTCGCCCTATGTGCAGTGCCGCACGTGTGGCTTCTCGCCACGCTGCCCACGCTGCAACGTCACCCTGACAAAACATAAAGCCTCGGCACGCATGGAGTGCCACTACTGCGGCTATAGCGAGGCGGTAACTACGGTATGCCCAAACTGCGAGACTCAGGATATGTCACTTATGGGCTTTGGCACCGAGAAGGTCGTAGAGGAGATTTCGCGCCTATATCCTCAAGCACGTGTCGAGCGTCTTGATGGCGACACCTCGACCTCGGAGAGTGCCTTTAAACGCATCGTGAGCCGCTTTGAGGCACACGAAACCGACATCTTGGTAGGCACACAGATAATCACTAAGGGCTTCGACTTCAAGGGTGTCAGCACCGTAGGTATCCTCAATGCCGATAATCTACTCTCGCTACCCGACTTTCGAGCCTCGGAGCGCGCCTTTCAGCTTATGATGCAGGTTGCAGGTCGCGCTGGCAGACACAACAATCGCGGGCGTGTGGTAATACAGACCTCGCAGCCCAAACACCCGATTATTCGTTATGTCGCCACGGCCGACTACCGCGCTATGGCACTTGCGGAGCTGGAGGAGCGCAGAGCCTTTGGTTATCCCCCCTACTCGCGCCTTGTGCGCCTGCTGCTGCGCCACACGGAGTATGAGCTTCTGCGCCGCGCGGCACACTACACTGCCGAGCTACTACGTGCTAAGTTCTCGGATGGGGTGATGGGTCCTGTGGCCTCGGCCCTTGAGATGCTTCGCGGCGAGTACCGCGCCGAGATACTCATAAAGGTAGATAGGGGCAACTCTATGAGCCGCGCACGCCAACATATACGCAGCGTCATAGCCGATGTGGCGAAGGTTAAGGATATAAAAGCTGTACGTATAGATGTCGATGTCGATGCTCAGTGATATGCTCTACGCGCTACTCTCAAAACTTATGCCCTCGCGTTGCATCGCGTGTGGCGAGAGTGTGACACGACAAATGGGGAGTATATGTCCACGCTGCCGCTGCGACATCCCACTGTCGTACTACTGGCTTCGGGAGGATAACCCTGTAAAGAGTCGCTTCGATGGCCTTGTGCCTATCGCGCACGGCTCCTCATTCTTCACATACAAGGGACACTCGCGCTGGGCACAGATTATCAACCGATTCAAATATGGTGGCAAGTGGAGGATAGCCTATACACTTGGCTACTGGTATGGCTCGGAGCTTAAGAACTCGGGGCTATATAGCGATGTAGATGTTATTGTCCCCATCCCACTGCACCCTATCAAGCTCTTCAAGCGCGGATATAACCAGTCGCGCTACCTTGCCGACGGCATGGCCAAGGCTATGGGCATCGCTGTCGAGGCACGCAGTGTTGTGCGCGTAAGAAACAACCCCTCGCAGACTAAGCGCAAGGCTGATGAGCGTTGGAACAATATAGACAACCTCTTTGCGGTGACACACCCCGAGCGACTTCGTGGTAGGCATATCCTTGTTGTCGACGATGTCCTCACCTCGGGGGCTACGCTCTACTCCTGCCTCAGCACTCTTAACGATACACTTCCCGAGAGTCGCCTCTCTATCGCCACGCTCGCCGTGTCGGAGTACATCACAGCTATAAGGTGATAAAGAGCGGCGTTCTCATTGCCAACCATCTATTAGTAGTGTAGTCCCTTGCCCCCGAAGATGGCGTATCCGAAGTTGAAGGTCAGGTATAGGTTCTTGTTACTCTTAAAGTCGTACTTCGTCAGCGCAAGGCTCACAGGGCCTATAGGCGTGTGGTATATAAGCGATAGGTCGGACATATAGTGCATAACCTCACCTCGAAATCTATCCCTAAGCATAGCGTAGGCACTAAGGCGCATATAGAGGTTGTCGTAGAGGCGCACCGTAGGCATCAGACCTACGCCCACATACCTATTTGCGCGAAACTCGGGCATATATATCATACGCGAGTGCAGCAACGGAGCATATTGCGGTGCCGAGAGCATCGTGGCCTCGTAGGAGTCGAACTTGGGGTGGTTCGTATATACACCCTCAAGGGCGTAACCGAGGCTGAACGAGCCACGTGGCGAGAAGTTTATATAGTGCTCCCACCGCACCTTAACACCCCACCACTGGCGTATCATATCGACGTGGTCGTTAGGTGCTGTGACCATATTATCGCGCTCCGAGTCACGCTTATCGCGGCCATAGACATATATCGCCGAGGCTACAAGATGCGAGCCGCGTGTGGGGAAGAGGCTCTTATCCAAGGTCACACGCTCGATAGATATCTCGGGCGATATATATGCAAAGTGGGTATACTGCCTGTCGTCGTAGCCCTCCATAACATAGCTGTAGCTATTCCGTCCACCGTTGACGCTCAATTCGGCGACACTCTTACGGCTCATTGCCGAGCCTACGGTGAGCGAACCGAAGGTCTCCATCATACGCATCTGCTCGGCATTGTCTACCTTGGTAAGGTTACCAAAGTTACCCTTGAGGGTGTTGTGTATGTTGAAGTTAAAGGAGTAGTCGAAGTACAACGGAGCGTCGTATATGAGTGTTGTGCGCCCCTTGAGTCGTGCCATCGTGTACACAGGGCCAAGCAACACATCGAGGTTAAACGACTGCTCTACACTACCCCACCATCCATATTGCAGACCTATGTATGCCTGGTTAAAGGCTGTCGAGGATATGTTACCGCCTATAGCGATATCGAAATTTGGACGCGCACTTAGCGCAAGGCTCACATCGTAACGCTCCGTATCCTCGTTATAGCTAAATGTCGGAAATTCGCTACGTGCCATGCCGCGAGCCAACATCGAGAGGTAGTTGTTACTAAACTCCTCGGCATGCATAGGCTGGGTATCTGTCGCGCGAGCATGTCCTATGCTCATCATACGCTCGGCCATCTGCTGCTGTCCAGCGTCAAGACCCTCAATCTCGACCTTACCAATCATAGCCTTAGGGCAGCGGCTACGGAAGATATCTCGACGCGAGGCATACTCCTCGTCACTCATCCTACGTGTCACAAGACGCTTAATCTCGGGCATGGCCTCCAACGCATCGTTGTAGCCATCGGCCATAATCTCTGCGGCACTGCCAAAGTCGAGCACCGAGACATCTACAGCACGCTGGATAAATACCGAGCGGCCCTCGGGGAGGTCGAAGTCCGAAGGCATCGTTATCAGCGACATGAGCTGCTCGACCACCGAGGCACTCTTGCTAAGTTCGGAGTCCATATTCGTACAGCACGCGCCAATAATTATATCGGGCTTAAAGCTCTCGTCGAGACTCCTCCATGGGAAGTTATCGTAGCAGCCGCCATCGCACATCAGTACCGAGTCTATCACCACAGGGGGGAAGGCTACGGGCAGAGCCATCGAGGCGCGTATGGCGCGAGCTAAGTCGCCACTGCGCAGCTCTACGGCACGGTGTCGCGACATATCTGTTGCGATACACCTGTATGGAATCATCAAGCTGTCGAAATTACCCTTCGCGCCTGTCGAGGCCTGAGCAAAGAAGGAGTTTAGCGCGAGGTCTATCTCGGAGGTGTTCATCACCGAGCCAGGGAGTATCACGCGACGACGGCTTGTAACATCCTCCCCGTCGGGTTTACCTATGGGTATGCGTATCATACTGCTAATATGGTCGCGCTCAGCATAATAGTAGCTATACTTATCATCTATACCGCCACTAACCCATCGTTCCAAGTCGCCCGAGAGTGCTATCTGCTCCATCTCCTCGATGGTATATCCTGCGGCATAAAGGCCTCCGATAATAGAACCCATAGATGTTCCCGAGATGTAGTCAATGGGTATCCCATTCTCCTCCAAAGCTCGCAACACACCTATATGGTAGAGACCCTTGGCACCGCCACCACTCATCACAACACCCACACTCTGAGCCCTAACACCGAGAGGTAATAGCATCAAAATAGCTATTATTATGCTTGAAATTCTTTTCATTTGCAAAAATATTAGTAACTTTGTACGTTGAACTAAAAAATATGTTCAACACAACATTACCAATACAAAGGTAGTACTATATTTCGTTTTAAACAACACGATTGAGTATATGATAAACAAAATCGAAGAACTTTTGGCCGAAATTGCGGCTTTTGTACCACAGAGTGCCGCCGATGTCGAGGCTTTTCGCATCAAGATTCTCGGCAAAAAGGGCGCACTTGGCGCACTGATGGAGGAGTTTAAGAGTGTCCCTGCGGCAGAGAAGCGCGAGCTCGGACAGCGACTTAACCACCTGAAGAGTGTCGCTACGGAGCGTATAAACAGCCTTAAGGAGGAGATTGGCAACGCCGCAGCTATGAGCGCGTCGAAGATTGACGATATGACCCGCCCAGGCTCTGCTGAAACGGTGGGCTCTCGCCACCCGATATCTTTGGTTAAGAATGAGATTGTAGGCATCTTCTCACGTCTCGGATACACCGTCGCCGATGGCCCTGAGATTGAGGATGACTGGCATGTATTCTCTGCCCTTAACTTCCCCCCAGAGCACCCAGCACGCGATATGCAGGATACCTTCTTTATCGAGAGTAACCCCGATGTAGTGCTTAGAACACACACCTCGTCTATACAGGTGAGAACTATGGAGCGTCAGAAGCCACCTATTCGCGTTATCTGCCCAGGCCGCGTATTCCGTAACGAGGCGATATCGTACCGCGCACACTGCATCTTCCACCAGATTGAGGGTCTATACATCGACCGCAACGTCTCGTTTGCAGATATGAAGCAGTCACTACTCTACTTTGCCAAGGAGCTCTTCGGCGAGCAGGCACAGATTCGTATGCGTCCTTCGTACTTCCCCTTCACCGAGCCATCTGCCGAGGTAGATGTGTCGTGCTCGATATGCGGAGGTAAGGGTTGCGGTGTATGCAAGGGTACTGGCTGGCTCGAAATTATGGGTTGCGGTATGGTTGACCCCAATGTCCTTGAGGCGAATAATATCGACCCTAAGGAGTTCTCAGGTTTCGCCTTTGGTATGGGTATTGAGCGTATCGCAATGCTTAAGTATGGTGTCGGTGACCTGCGCCTATACTTCGAGAACGACGTGCGCTTCCTGAACCAGTTCGAGAGCGCATTGTAGCACCGAGGTGCTAACAACGAATAGCAATTTACTAAATAGAACATCCCTTAAGGGCTTTTAAGGTTATCTTAAGGCCCTTAAATTTTCATCAAGCATAGGCCTCAAACTAAACAAGATGGGTATTAGATGGGATAGATATATACTCTGCGCGATTATCTTCGTCGTATCGCTATTATGCTGTGGCTACGCCTCGGCACAGAGCGATACTTGCTCGACACTACCCGACTCGACTAACCGCACATATCGACATATCGATGCCCTTAAGCAGCTAAGCATAAGGCGCGACACGACAACAGCAATGCATATATGGCAGGATATAGTGGCCCAGGACTCGACCTATGCCCCTGCGCTATACTACCTAAGCCTTGTGGATGGCAGTCGCGAGAGGATGCTTGACTATGCACGTCGTGCCTATCTTGCCGACAGTAGCAATAAATGGTATACGGAGAATTATGCCAATAGGCTGATATATGCTCGCGACTATGATGCCGCCGTACCAGTATTTCGCAGGCTTATACGCCTCGATGGCAAGCATCTGCAATCATACCACACCTTAGCACTCATATATGGTGCTAAAGAGATGCCCTACTCGGCCATATCGATACTCGACAGCGCAGAGCTACGCATAGGCTACAACAGCTACTTGGGCCAGATAAAGCAGCACCTGCTCATCGAGACACGTCAGTTTGACCGCGCCATAGAGGAGGGCAAGAGGCGCGTGCGTGAGCACCCCTACGATGTCGAGGCACGCAGAGCCTTGGCTACGGCCTACGATGCCTCGGGCAACGACTCCTTAGCCATACGTAGCTACGAGGAGGCCTTCCGCTTAGACACCACCAACTTAGAGACTATAGGTGCAATTAGCGAATATTACTACTCGAAGGGCAACGAAAGGAGGATGCTCAACTACGAAGAGCGACTATTTAAGAGCAACGCTATCGCGGTAGATGAGAAGCTACGCCGACTTGAGGTCTACACCTCCGACACGGAGTTCTACCGTAGAAACTATCTACAAATAGGCGGCATAATACAGCAGTTGGCCTTCGACTATCCGAATAACCCCAAGGTTATCGATGCATACGCTACGCACATGATAGCGTGTGGCGAATATGACTACGCATTGGACTACCTACGTCGCCACCTCGATGACGACACAGCGACAGCCGAGAGCTACATCGTAGTTCTTCAGTTTGAGCACTTCTTGCAGCGCAACGACCTCATAGATATAGACCTTAGGGCGGCCTTAGAGCGTTATGGCGATAATATCGAGCTGCTCTCGTTCTCGGGCTTTGTCCACAGCGAGAGGGGCGACTATAAGCAGGCTATAGATACCTTCAAGGAGGGCATCGAGCTCACTAAAGACAAAGGTGAGCTAAGCAAATTATGGGGATATATAGGCGATGTATACCACGAGATGGGCGAGGACAACAGAGCGTTTAAGGCGTACCGCAAGGCCCTCAGCTTCGATGACAACAATATTCTGGTACTCAACAACTACGCCTACTTCCTAAGCCTTAAAAACAGGGATTTGGAGCATGCTCTCGCGATGTCGCACCGCGCCATTACGCAAGAGCCAAACAACGCCTCGTATGTGGATACCTACGCCTGGATACTGCACTGCTTAGGGCGTAACGAGGAGGCTAAGCGTTATATGCGCCAGGCCCTCACGCTAAGCTCACAGCGCGATGCCTCGCTGCTGGCCCACTATGGCGATATCCTCTGGGCCTTGGGCGAGAAGTTTATGGCCGAGACATATTGGCAGAAGGCCGTAGAGCGTGGCTACGACAGCACTAAGATGGAGCAACACATTTTAGAGATTAAGAATAGAGAACAATAGCGAGCGATATGTTACGACACATTATAGAGGCGATAATAGTAATACTCCTTGTCACTACCCCACTCTCGGCCTACGCACAGGATAAGAGGACCGAGCAGCAACGCGCACGTCTTGAGCAGTATAAGAGGGAGCTTAACAAGGCTAAGGCCGAGGTCGAGAGCCTAAAGCGCGAGAAGCGCAGTGCCTCGAAGGAGGTGGCAGCCATAGAGCGCGAGATGCGTCTGCGCAATGGATATATCGGCGAGGTTGAGGAGGAGCGTAGCACGGTACGCAGCGACATTGAGAGCCATACGCAGAGGATAGACTCTCTTGCCGAGGAGCTGGAGCGTAACCGCGCAATATATGCCGAGGCTGTGCGCGTGGCACACCGCAACTATAAGCAAAATACCAATGCCAACTATCTCCTTGCCTCGGAGAGTATCGCCGATGCAGCACGCCGCAAGGCCCAGATAGAGCATATCACCACCAGCCGCAAAGCCTTGGCAGACACGATATTAGCACAGACAGAGATGCTAAACATCGAGCGCACAACCTTAGCCTCGCGCATTATGGAGCTTGACTCAATAACCGAGGTCCTTGAGGGTGAGCGTCGCACACTTGAGAATAACCGCGTGGCGGCACAGCGAGCCTACAACCAGCTCACCAAGCGCGAAAAGGCCGCCATAAACGAGCAGCGCAAGCAGCAGAGACTCCACGACGAAGCCGTTAAGGAGCTGCAAAAGATGCTTAAGGGCAACAAGGTGGGTGCAGGCTTCTCGCGCGATACACGTGGCCTAAATCTACCTGTAGCAGGTGGCGTACTTACGGAGCAGGGCTTTGGTGGCACCGTAACGGGTAATAAGGGCGATGCTGTAAGGACCATACACGAGGGTATAGTACAGGATATACAGTACAAGAAGCTAACCAATCGCTACACCATATTCCTTGGCTACAACGAGTACCTTGTGACCTATACGAACCTTAGCTCGGTGAGCGTCAAGAAGGGCGAGGTAGTCAAGAAGGACCAAAAGATTGGTGTCATAGGTAGCGGCATTGAGAGTACGGATAAACCCTACGTGCGCATAGCAATATACGACTGCGAGACGAAGAAACCTTTGCAGGTGTCGTCCTTCTTTAAGAAGTTGTAGGGTAGTTCAGACAAACGTATGGACACTACAGACAAAGCAGACTAATTTACTAATTTATAGACATATCACGAGATATGATACACTTCTACAACCAAGGGTGCAACTACCTGCCTACCAAGCGATTAGCCATAAGGCGATGGATTGCTAAGGTCATTAAGCAGGAGGGATACACCGCAGGTGAGATAAACTATATATTCTGTTCGTCGGAGTACCACCGACAGCTCAACCGCGACTTTCTGGGCCACGACTACTTTACGGATGTCATAACCTTCGAGGAGCGCGAAAGCAGGGTCGAAGATGGGGTAGTTGCTGGCGAGGTATATATCGACGTGGCTACGGTTACGGATAATGCCGAGATATACCACTCACTGCCCGTAAACGAGATGCGCCGCGTAATCGTCCATGGGGCACTACACCTCTGCGGACATAAGGATAAGAGCCCTTGGGCCGAGAAGCAGATGCGTAGGCTGGAGAATAGATACCTTAAACTGCTACGCAACGAGATGTTATGACAAAGTACGACGTTGTTGTAATAGGTGCAGGACACGCAGGTTGCGAGGCCGCCTCGGCTGCCGCGCGTCTCGGCTCACGCACACTACTTATAACCATAGACCTTGAGAAGATAGCCTCTATGTCGTGTAATCCTGCCATTGGAGGTATCGCCAAGGGTCAGATAGTCAGAGAGATAGATGCCCTTGGTGGCGTTATGGCACGCATCACCGACCGCTCGGCCATACAATTCCGTATGCTCAATCGCTCTAAGGGTGCTGCCATGTGGAGCCCACGCGCACAGTGCGACAAGCATGAGTTCTCGCGCCTCTGGCGACGCGAGCTTGAAAACACCAAAAACCTCTATCTGTGGCAAGACTCCGTGACGGAGATACTCATAGACCATAACGGCGAGAAACCGCGTGTAAAGGGCGTAAAAACGCGAATGGGCGTGGTTATAGAGTGTAGTAGGGTAGTGCTCACAGCTGGAACATTCCTCGAAGGCGTTATGCACTGCGGCGAGGCGCAGGCCGAGGGCGGCAGAGCTGGCGACCAAGCATCACACGGCATATCGGCACAGCTGCGTAGCTTAGGCTTCGAGCAGGGTAGGATGAAGACAGGAACACCCGCGCGATTAGATGCACGTACCATTAACTTCGATGCGTTGGAACTCCAAGAGGGCGATGCTGAGCCTGGCAAATTCTCATATGACCCTGATACAGAGTGTGTTAAGCACCAATTACCCTGCTTTATGGTCTACACTTCGAAGCGTGTACACGACATACTACGCACTGGCTTTGACCGCTCGCCACTATTCAATGGCACGATATCGGGCATAGGGCCTCGCTACTGCCCAAGCATCGAGGATAAGCTGCGCACCTTTGCAGATAAGGAGCAGCACCAGCTATTCTTAGAGCCCGAGGGACGCTCGACAAACGAGTACTACCTGAATGGCTTCTCATCGTCGCTGCCCTACGAGGTGCAACTCGAAGCACTACACAACATTGTAGGCTTAGAGGATGTTCACGTCTTTCGCCCTGGATATGCCATCGAGTACGACTACTTTCCACCCACACAGCTACACCATACGCTTGAGACAAAGCTTGTCGAGGGTCTCTACTTCGCCGGACAGGTTAACGGCACTACAGGCTATGAGGAGGCGGCAGCACAGGGTCTTATGGCAGGCATCAATGCCCATAGGTCACTCAAAGGTCTGAGCGAGGTTGTCCTTGCCCGAGATGAGGCATATATCGGAGTGCTCATAGATGACCTTGTCACTAAGGGTGTCGATGAACCTTATAGGATGTTTACCTCGCGTGCCGAGTATAGGATACTGCTAAGACAGGATAATGCCGATGCACGACTTACGCCTCTGGGCCACGAAATAGGGCTTGTAGGTGAGGAGAAATATGAAAATTTGCTCAAAAAAAATTCTGCTGTAGAATCGCTTATTTCGAAGCTTCGCACACTCTCGGTCAAAAAAGGACAAATTGACGACTATTTAATTTCTGTTGGCGAGGAGCCTCTAAGTCAGGGTAAGCGTATTGCAGATATCATTCTTCGTAGCAATGTCACCATATATGGGGTTAGCAAGGTTGTCAAACCTCTTGCCGACTACTTGGAGAGGGGTGGCATTAGTCGCGAAGTTGTTGAGCAGGCCGAGATACAGATTAAGTATCGCGGATATATCGAGAGGGAGCGATATTTTGCGGATAAGATGCACCGACTCGAAGAGATAGTTATTCCCGAGGGTTTTGACTATACAAGCATGCAGTCACTCACTATCGAGGCGCGACAGAAGCTAACAAAGATGCGACCAAAGACTATAGGCCACGCCTCACGTATCCCCGGTGTATCACCTGCGGATATAAATGTACTACTAATTAAATTCGGCCGATAGGGTATATCCACACCAAAGAGAGTAGAACGTTCCACGTGGAACGTTCTTTTTTTTGGGGGGGGGTATAGTTTTTGACCCACCAACAACCACAAAGGAAAACCCCACGGAATAGTACAAGAAGCACAGCCCGTGGGGTCTTACTTTTTGGGATGGGACAAAGATGTTGCCCCTTATCACAAGAAATTATAGCACCTCAACATTCCAGTTGTGAATATCCTCAACACGGCCATACTGGATACCCTGAAGGTGGTCATACATCTTTCTACAAGTCTCACCAACCTTCATACCGTAGTCATAAGTTACATTGTTATCGAGGTCATAAAGAGCACCGATAGGCGAGATTACAGCTGCAGTACCGCAAGCACCAGCCTCCTCGAATGTAGCAAGCTCCTCAACTGGGATGTCACGCTCCTCAACAACAAGACCAAGGTCTACAGCAATCTGACGAAGGCTCTTGTTGGTGATAGATGGGAGAATAGATGTTGACTTAGGAGTAACATACTTACCATCCTTGATACCGAAGAAGTTAGCAGCACCAAACTCCTCAACCTTAGAGTGAGTAGCAGCATCGAGATAGAGAACATTAGAGAAGCCCTTCTGGTGAGCCTCCTCAAGTGACCAAATAGATGAAGCGTAGTTACCACCCACCTTAACATCACCTGTTCCACGTGGAGCAGCACGGTCCTGATCACGCATAATGAGGGCCTTGATAGCGGTCACACCACCCTTGAAGTATGGGCCTACAGGGGCGCAGAAGATGATAAGGTCAGCCTCGTCAACAGCGCGAACACCAAGACAGGTCTTTGTACCGAGAAGCGTAGGACGCAAGTAGAGCGATGCACCAGTCTCGTAAGGAGGTACAAAGTCAAGGTTGCGACGTACACACTCCATACAACCCTCAACAAACTGCTCAACAGTAGGAGCTGGCAAGCATAGACGCTTAGCAGAGTTAATCATACGCTTAGCGTTCTCGTCGGGACGGAACAAACGTACCTTACCATCAACACCGCGAAAAGCCTTAAGACCCTCAAAAATCTCCAAGCCATAGTGCAAGCAAGCTGCCGACATGTGCATCTTGATGTACTCATCATCAGTCACCTGCATCTGGCTCCACTGACCATTAGCGTAGTGGTAGCGAACATTGAAAGCTGTCTTGTAGTACGCAAAACCAAGCTCTCCCCATTTAATGTTTTCCATAGTAAAAGTTAAAGTTTTAATTGGTTGTATTTTTTATATTAGGTTGTCTTTTAAGGCTAACCCATTAATATTTAATTATTTATACTATCCTATCATAGCTCCCGACATCACCTTATCCTCGGGCTGAACCAACACCAGACGGCCCAAAGCATCCTCGGCCATAAGTATCATACCGCGCGACTCGATACCCTTTATCTCACGTGGTGCAAGGTTGGCCAACACCAACACTTGACGACCTACCAACGACTCTGGCGAGTAGTACTCGGCAATTCCCGACACTATGGTGCGCTTGTCTATGCCTGTGTCGATGGTGAGCTTAAGGAGCTTCTTTGTCTTTGCCACCTTCTCGGCCGCAAGGATAGTAGAGACTCTGATATCCATCTTCTGGAAGTCGTCGAAAGAGACCTCGGCCTTCTGCTCGGCAACACTCTGTGCCGCCTCGGCCATAAGCTTAGCCTGACGCGAGGCCTCAAGCTTATCGAGCTGCTTCTGTATCACATCATCCTCAATCTTCTCGAATAGCAGCTCCGCCTCGCCAATGGTATGGCCTGCGGCAACAAGCTCCATAGAGCCAAGCTGCTCCCAGCAGAGCTTATCTACAGCGAGCATCTTAAGCATCTTCTCTGCCGTAAATGGCATAAAGGGCTCAATGGCGATAGCTGTATTAGCCGTTATCTGCAACGCCACATTTAGTATGGTCTTAACTCGCTCGGGGTCAGTCTTAACGACCTTCCAAGGCTCTGTATCGGCCAAGTACTTATTACCTATGCGCGAGTATGCCATAGCATCCTTAAGGGCCTCACGGAAGTGATAGTGCTCGATATTACGCTCCAAAGAGGACTTAATCTTCTGTAGCTCCTCGATAGTAGCCTCGTCATACTCGGTCAACGCGCCACGCTCGGGCACCACACCGTTGTAGTACTTCTTGGTGAGCACCAAGGCGCGGTTAACAAAGTTACCGAGCACAGCGACAAGCTCCGAGTTGTTACGCGACTGGAAATCCTTCCACGTAAAGTCGTTATCCTTAGTCTCGGGGGCATTGGCACACAAGACGTAGCGCAACACATCCTCCTTACCTGGGAACTCATCGAGATATTCGTGGAGCCATACTGCCCAGTTCTGCGATGTCGAAATCTTATCACCCTCAAGGTTAAGGAACTCGTTAGCAGGCACATTCTCTGGCAGGATATAGTCGCCGTGAGCCTTGAGCATCGATGGGAAGACTATACAGTGGAAGACAATGTTGTCCTTACCGATAAAGTGTACCATCTTGGTGTCGTCACTCTTCCAATACTTCTCCCAGTCGGGTGTTAGGTCCTTGGTTGCCGAGATATAGCCTATAGGGGCATCAAACCATACGTAGAGCACCTTGCCCTCAGCACCCTCTACAGGCACGGGGATACCCCAGTCCAAATCGCGACTTACGGCGCGGGGCTGTAGGCCAAGGTCGAGCCAGCTCTTACACTGGCCATAAACGTTTGACTTCCACTCCTTGTGACCCTCCAATATCCACTCGCGTAGGAATGGCTCATACTTATCCAAGGGGAGATACCAGTGTTTTGTCTCGCGCTTTACGGGCACAGCACCCGACACAGCACTGCGAGGGTTTATAAGCTCGTTTGACGATAGTGTCGAGCCACACTTCTCGCACTGGTCACCATAGGCTCTGTCGTTCTGGCAGTGTGGACATGT
This sequence comes from Rikenellaceae bacterium, assembly GCA_015059715.1. Taxonomy (GTDB): domain Bacteria; phylum Bacteroidota; class Bacteroidia; order Bacteroidales; family Rikenellaceae; genus Alistipes. The sequence continues at coordinate 64,933 of SUZV01000001.1, forward strand.
TCCGATGATATATCTGTCGGCAAGGAAGGTCTGTGCCTCCTCGTCGTAAAACTGCTCTGTTGTCTGCTCAATGAACTTACCCTCGTCGTACAGCTTACGGAAGAACTCCGAGGCTGTAACGCGGTGCGTAGGTGACGATGTACGCGAATAGATATCGAAGGACATTCCGAGGCGGCGGAACGACTTCTCGATAATCTCGTGATAGCGGTCTACCACCTGCTGAGGTGTTATACCCTCCTTACGCGCCTTTATGGTGATGGGCACGCCATGCTCATCGCTACCGCATACAGATATTACGTCATAACCCTTAAGGCGAAGGTAACGTGTATATATGTCCGAAGGCACATAAACACCTGCCAGGTGGCCGATATGGACAGGGCCATTGGCATAGGGTAGTGCCGAGGTAATAAGATAACGCTTATACTCTTTACTCATTTACAATATATATTACTCTTAAATCAAAACTATCTAAACCGTTGATGCTTGGGCAGTAAGCGGACGCTATGCTACGCCCCAGCGCATAATACGTAACAAAGGTAATAAAAATATATCAAACATTCAACACAACACCAATAAAAAAGGGATTAGTCCGAAAATATGATAGAGCAATAAATAAGAATCTGTTTTAATTTTATTTCGAGATTATTTGAGGACTATTTTTGAGCAGATATTCATTTTGGGGATGCAGGGAATAGCGAGCTATTTTCAAATTCCCAAAATGGATAGATGCCGAAAAGAGTCTCAAAGAAGCCGAAATTAGTCTTAGCAATAACGAATTAACTTATTTAATAAAATTCAAAACAGATTCTAATATCAATACATCACCAGCGAAAGTTGCATCTCAGTCACCTCTCCTCGGGGTGACGAGCTCTATTTTTCCACACTAAAATTAGCACTACACGCGACTAACGTAAATTATAGTAGAGAGTTAATAATTTTTAATTTTTTTATTATTTCATAATATTTTTTTGTATCTTTGGCATCATAATGATGCATCTACTACAGCATCGCATTACAGAATATGGTGTCACACGTGGTGTGAATTACATACTTTTTTGTATCTTTGCGGAGGTATTTGCATAATAGAGAAGCATTGCAATATTTTCTAACAACTAAACATATATTGTAATATGATTAATTACAAGGATTTGGGTCTTGTCAACACCCGCGAGATGTTCAAGAAGGCCGTAGCTGGCGGCTACGCAATACCAGCGTTCAACTTCAACAATATGGAGCAGCTTCAGGCTATCGTCATGGCCGCAGCTGAGACTAAGTCGCCTGTAATCCTACAGGTGTCGAAGGGTGCTCGTCAGTATGCCAACCAGACACTTCTCCGCTATATGGCCGAGGGTGCTGTAGAGTATGCTAAGGAGCTTGGCTGGGAGAACCCACAGATTGTCCTTCACCTCGACCATGGCGACTCATTCGAGACATGCAAGAGCTGTATCGACATGGGCTTCTCGTCGGTTATGATCGATGGTTCGCACCTTCCATACGAGGAGAACGTAGCACTTACAAAGAGAGTAGTAGAGTATGCTCACCAGTTCGACGTTACCGTAGAGGGCGAGCTTGGCGTATTGGCAGGTGTCGAGGATGAGGTATCGGCCGAGGAGAGCCACTACACTAAGCCTGAGGAGGTTGTAGACTTCGTTACCAAGACTGGTTGCGACTCGTTGGCTATCTCGATTGGTACATCACACGGCGCATATAAGTTTACCCCCGAGCAGTGTACTCTCGATCCAAATACAGGTCGTCTTGTACCTCCACCTCTCGCATTTGGTGTGTTGGCAGCTATCGAGGAGCAGCTTCCTGGCTTCCCTATCGTTCTTCACGGCTCATCATCAGTGCCACAGGACGAGGTAGACACTATCAACAAGTATGGCGGCGCACTTAAGGCTGCTGTAGGTATTCCCGAGGAGCAGCTTCGCAAGGCATCTAAGAGCGCGGTATGTAAGATTAATATCGACTCGGACTCTCGTCTGGCTATGACCGCCGCAGTACGCGAGGTATTTGCTCAGAAGCCTGCTGAGTTCGACCCACGTAAGTACTTGGGCCCTGCTCGCGACAACATGAAGAAGCTCTATATCCACAAGATTAAGGAGGTTCTTGGCTCAGACAACAAGGCTTAATAGGCTATAGCCTATAATGAGAGGGGGACTAAAAAGTATTTTAGCCCTCTCTTGTTCGTTTAAGTTGAGCATTACAAAAAAACAGGACCGACTAAAACAAATTAGTCGGCCCTTGCTATTTAAGATGGTCTATGTGACTATTTCTCGTCACCACAGCACTGCTTCTCACACTCCTTCTTGCACTCACCATCCTTGCACTCGCCCTTCTGGCAGTCACCCTTGCACTCGCCATCCTTGCACTCGCCCTTCTGGCAGTCGCCGCAGCACTCGCCCTCGGCCTTCTCACACTCGCCACAGCACTCTGTAGCGCAAGCCTCTGCCTTCTGGCAATCAGTACACTCTGCGCAGCACTCTGTAGCAGCCTCCTCCTGTGCGTCAGCAGCCTTCTTCTGCTCACCACCACAAGCAACCAATGATATAGCAGCAAACAACACTGCCAATGCAAAAATCTTCTTCATAGTTATAAAGTATTTTAATTAATTAAACTTTTGTCATTACAAAAATAGAAAACCTATTTTAAAAAGAGAAACTTTTACAAATATTTTTTACATTTTTGACACTATAATTGCACTATCGGCCGATATTGCAACACTATCGGGCACTAAAACACCCCTACGTCGAGCATTTCCAAGCTCGTCATACGCTATACTCTCGCGCTTAGGAAAGGCCTTTGGATAGCTTGGCGTAAGCTCGGCCATAAGTATCTGAGCCTCCTCCATTGATAGACAGTCGCCCACCGAGACCTTAAAATAGGGACTCTCGTAGACCAGGTAGGCGTTGATATGTGGAAAGGCTTCGCGGAAGCTGTTCAACACCTTCTCGGCATTATCACCAGCATACTGCCCATTGTCCGAGAAGATAACTATGCGAAAGCCGCTGACAAGCCTCTGACGACGCTGCATCTCGACAACACGCACAGCATCGCGCGTATCCTCATCCTCCAAGACAAAGACCCTATTACCCCTCTCCGTGCGCATCGATAGGCCGTCAACAACCCCCTCTACGCTCTGGGCCATAGCCGTAGCACTGGTAAACAGCGCGACAACCATAACCATAAATCTCTGTAAATTCATACACCTTAAAATTATTATCCCTACTTATGGTAGCATCTATAAATTAGGTCGAAATCTATAGTAGATACCTTAATATTATATCACCTTAACACACTCTCCAGCTGTGACACTATATCTCGCGGTATGGCCACCCTGTCGCGTAGCTCGCCAAGGCTCAGCGACTCACGCTCAACAGTGCGCCTAAAGAGCATCGTGCCCCCACGCAGACGATAGGATATGGCTACACCCTCGCTACGTCCATCGAAAAGGGCCCGAAACAGAGAGCCGAGAGCAAAACTACTTCGCGACCTAAAGCGCAGGGGTATGAGCACCTCGCCACTACTGCGCCTGCCGACGACAACCCTGTCGCGTAGCGATATTGTAGCTCGCACAGTGCCGTTCACCAGGATATCCACCTCGGCACGCTTGAGCACCAGGCGCGAAGAGGTGTCGTTGCGCACGTCGACCCATAGATTCATTCCCGAGGTCGAAAGGTGCGTAACGCGCGATATAGCCTCTATAGCAACACCCTCGCGCAGACGCTCACCTAAGCCCCGACCACACGATAGGGCCGACACCTCCGACACGCCTAACAGGAGCGTAACCACAAGGAGAAAATATCTTAATCTATAGAGCATACTAAGATGCTGTTTTAAATTTTATTGAAGCTGTGACTACTTCGTAGCTTCGTAAATATAGGCTATACCGCAGCTCTGCGAGCGCAGCTTAACACTGCTAAATCCCACCGACTTAAGTATCTCGGCAAAACGCTCGGGCGCAGGAAACTCCTCGACCGACTCAGGAAGGTAGGTATATGCCCTCCTATCCTTCGATATCATAGCTCCGATGCGTGGCAATAGCCTATGGGCATAATAGCTATATACCCAACGCACAAACCTGTTCTTTGGCATCGAGAACTCCAAAACCACAAGCTTACCCTCGGCACGTAACGTGCGATATATCTCGCTCAGACCACGCTCCATATTCTCGAAGTTGCGGACACCAAAGGCCACAGTGACAGCATCTATACTGCCATCTGCTACCATCATAAGGTTCTCGGCATCGCCCTTTTCAAGCATGATGCGCTCCTCAAGGCCCTGCTTCTGAACCTTGGCGCGCGCCACCGAAAGCATCTCCTCCGAGAGGTCTATGCCGAGTATCTGCGTGCGGTCTACACGCTTAGCCATCGCTATAGCTAAGTCGCCCGTACCCGTCGCAAGGTCCATAATACGACGCGCCTTGCTGCGACGAACAATACGCATCACACGTCGCCGCCATACGCGGTCTATGTTAAACGACATAATGTGGTTTAACCTATCGTAGGTGGGAGCTATATTATCAAACATCTCCTCGACCTGCTCCTTCTTACTCTGCTCCTCGTTATATGGTTTCATAATCTAACACTTTTCACATTTTTCACTCCACTACTCATAGCGCATAGTCTCGGCAGGCGATATACGCGCCGTTGCAGCCGCAGGCAACAGCATAAAGAGTAGTATCGACACCACGCTGCCCACAACGGCCACTAACCACCACCCCCAACACATCGCCGTAGGCACAGCATCGAGGAGATACCCCTCCGCAGGTAGCGGCAGGATGCGCCACGTATGCTGTATAGCTGCCAGCACCACACCTATAGCCGCACCCCAGGCAACGCCACGCGCAATGATAAAGAGAGCGCGGAAGAGGAACACCTCGACAACACCTCTGCGGCGCATACCCATCGCCCTGAGCTGACCAATCATACGCTCGCGCTCCAAGACGATGATAAGTAGCGCAGTAGCCATATTCAGCAGTGCCACAACAAGCATTATCACCACGATAGCCGCCGCCGTAACGTCGTGCGTGGCAAGCCAGCCGAAGATATGTGAGAAGATATCCTCGATATTGTATGCCTCGGCCTCGAAGCCTGCGTCAAAGTATAACTCCAACAGCTCGACATTTATTGCATCCCTAAAGGCTATCTTGTCAACACCCTCGCCAAGCCATAGCTCATAACCCGTAACTACGTTGTTATCACCATCGTATAGACGTGCCACATTGCGCATATCGGTAAAGGCGTAACTCTCGTCGAGAAAGTCGACACCCGTCTTGTATATTCCCGATATTTGAAACCTGTCGCGCAGCACGCCACCTTCATTGTCGACAAAGAGCATCTCTATGCGGTCGCCTACCTCGACATCCATCCTCCGAGCCACACGCTCCGAGAGGAGTATATCCTTGCTACGTGGCTCAAGGCCTAAGCGCGGGAAGCTACCCTCGACCATGTTACGCTCGTAGAAATCTCTATTATAGAGCGTATCGACACCCTTGAGAAGCACACCTACGATGTTATCATCGTTCTTAAGCACTCCCTCCTTGGTCGTAAAGGGCGAGAAGTGGCCGACCTCGTTGCCACGAAACAGGGCCTCTAACGGCTCGTAACGCTCAAGGCCCACACCCGAGACTACGCCACGACTCTGGGGTGCTGTGACCACAACATCGGCAACAGCTTGCGATATCAGCCTTTCGAGGTCGCGCTTGAACCCCACCACCACCGAGAGCGTGATGATGACCACGGCAAGACTCAGGGCTGTGGCTATGGTGGCTATGCGCTCCATGATGCCAGCCTTGGCTCCCTCCTTGCGACTCGATAGACGCTTGGCTATGTAAAACTCCGTTCTCACAGTTACCTCGATGTGGTAGGTCTATCATTATGACTACTATCACTTGCCCAAGTGTTTGTTATCTCAACCACTTGAGGCGGTTGGTTTAATACAACCTTATTGTAGTAGATCCTTCATTATGATGGCAAAGGTAGCAAAAAATTGGTAATTAGCAATTGTTTCACCTTTGGTGACAGCTAAAGCTGAAAGGGTAGTGTGCTCGCTGTAGCGAGCTAAAGAGTAGTTTAAGAGTAGTTCGCAGCTAACGCTGCTAAAGTGTTTTTCGTTGTCACTACCCTTTTTACTCTTTTCCTTTTCTATTTCTATAACCCTTTAGCAAGCTCTGCTTACGCCTCTTCCCAGAAATAAGTGGTTATCCTCGTAGCACCAAGATAAAATTTTAAGCGCAGGCAAACGCACACACTCACCATTATCAACAACTCGCTGTTGATAACTACACATCAACTTGTAACAACTTATAGGCTCGAAGTGGTTGTTATTCCCGAAAAAATACCTAAATTTGTGGTTGGTTTTACATCATCGACAAGATAATTATGGCAAAGCAATATAAGAAATCATCCGACAATAACAGCGAGGCATACAACCAGCTCATAGGCGTAGATGGCACCGTACCCCCTCAGGCCATAGAGCTTGAGCAGGCGGTACTCGGAGCCCTGATGCTCGAAAAGGATGCCATCATCGACGTGCAGGAGTATGTCAAGGTCGAGACCTTCTACCTCGAAGAGCACCGCATCATATTCAAGGCTATACAGGACCTATCCTTCGAGATGAAGGCCATAGACCTCTACACCGTCAGCGAGCGTCTTAAGGCACAGAAGGAGCTACAAAAGGTTGGCGGTGCAGCCTACCTTGCCGAGCTGACACAGAAGGTGGCCTCGGCAGCGCACATAGAGTTCCATGCCAAGATTATCGCACAGAAGTTCGTGCAGCGCGAGCTTATACGCTCAGCAACCGAGATACAGCGTCGCTCATACGACGAGGAGATAGATGTAACGGAGCTTATAGGCTTTGCCGAACAGGAGATATTCCGCGTATCGGAGGGTAACGTGAAACGCTCCGTACAGTCGGCCTCGGATATCCTCCGCAAGGCGTTGGCACAAATCGAGGAGGCCTCGAAGACAGCGGGTGAGTACAACGGTGTGCGCTCGGGATTTACCGATATCGATAGCGTAACGCTCGGCTGGCAACCCTCGGACCTTATCATCATCGCAGCACGTCCTTCGATGGGTAAGACGGCCTTTGTGCTTACTATGGCGCGAAATATGGCCGTAGAGTTCAAGACCCCCGTAGCCTTCTTCTCGCTTGAGATGTCGTCGGTGCAGCTCATGAACCGACTTATCGTTGCCGAGACGCAGCTCAACTCTAAGGACCTGCGCACGGGAAATCTGACATCGGCACAGTGGGCACACCTTGAGGCTAACACCGTAGACCTCGGCCGCGCACCACTATATATCGACGATACACCAGCACTCTCGGTATACGAGTTTCGCTCGAAGGCTCGCCGCCTAAAGACTCAGCACGACATTAAGCTTATCATCATAGACTACCTACAGCTTATGACCGCCGCTACGCCCGAGACACGCGGCAACCGCGAGCAGGAGGTGTCGCTCATATCGCGCACACTCAAGGCCATAGCCAAGGAGCTTAACGTGCCTATCATAGCACTGTCGCAGCTGAGCCGTAACGTCGAGAATCGTGGTGGCACGAAGCGACCACAGCTCTCGGACCTTCGTGAGTCGGGAGCTATCGAGCAGGATGCCGACGTGGTGGCATTTATTCACCGCCCAGAGTATTACGGACTTACGGTTGACGAAAACAATATGTCTACGGCAGGTATGGCCGAGATTATCATCGCCAAGCACCGTAATGGTGAGGTTACCGACGTGCCTCTGCGCTTTATCAAGGACCAGGCTAAGTTTGCCGATGCCGATGCCTCGGTAACAGCTACGGCGATGAACTCGCGCGAGGGGTATCTTAAGGAGGAGACCTACGACGACATATCATCGAGTGGTAACTACTCGGCAATGGGCATACGCCCCTACAATATGGTGAGTCTATCGAGCGGTATGATGTCTGGGGGCGGCGAGTTTGACATAGCCCCACAGCAGCCTGCCACCAAGCCTAAAGATGATGGCGACTGCCCATTCTAACCATTAGTACACTAATATAGGGATGTTTGTTAAGGTACATACAGGTGCTATATCGGGCATTGATGCTGTAGAGGTCACCGTAGAGGTCAATGTTGCCAATGGTGGCATAGGTCTCTTCATCGTCGGCCTGCCAGACAACACCATCAAGGAGAGTCACGAGCGCATACAGGCCGCCTTCGAGAACTCGGGATATAAGCTTGTGGCCAAGAAGACGGTGGTAAACTTAGCACCTGCCGACCTGCGCAAGGAGGGTTCGCAGTACGACTTAGCCATAGCCATAGGTATCCTCGTGGCTACCGAACAGCTGACAACAGATATGCTCAATGATTCGATGTTTATAGGCGAGCTATCACTTAACGGCACACTACGCCCCGTCAAGGGTGTGCTACCCTTAGTTGCTATGGCACGACAGAGGGGTATAAAGCGTGTCTTTATGCCCGAGGAGAACTCTTCGGAGGGTGCTGTTGTCGAGGGTGTCGAGTGTGTAGGCATACGCAACCTCTTGGAGCTTTGCGAGATTGTCGCAGGGCGTATGCCCTATGTCGCTACGGAGGGTATCATCGAGAGTAGCTCTGAGCTTGGCAATAGCGAATATACCGAGGACTTCGCCGATGTCAAGGGTCAGCCCATAGTCAAGCGTGCCTTGGAGATTGCTGCCGCAGGAGGCCATAATGTTATTATGGTAGGTGCTCCAGGCTCGGGAAAGACGATGTTGGCACGTCGTATGCCCACGATACTTCCGCCTATGACCTTAGAGGAGGCCCTTGAGACTACAAAGATACACTCGGTAGCTGGTAAGATAGGCGCACATCGTGGTCTTATCACCTCGCGCCCCTTCCGCGCCCCTCACCACCTAACATCGCAGGTGGCTCTCATAGGTGGCGGACAGTCGCCACAGCCTGGCGAGGTGTCGTTGGCCAACAATGGTGTTCTCTTCCTCGACGAGATGCCCGAGTTCGGACGCAATGTCCTTGAGGTGCTGAGACAACCCTTAGAGGATAGACATATCACCATATCGAGGGCGAAGTACTCGGTGGACTACCCAGCCAACTTCACCCTTATAGCCTCGATGAACCCCTGTCCATGTGGCTACTACAACCACCCCACGAAGGAGTGTACCTGCTCGGCAGCTACGGTACATCGCTACATGAGTCATATATCGGGTCCGCTGATGGATAGAATAGATATACACATAGAGGTTGTGCCTGTGTCGATATCGGAGATGGCCTCCAAGGAGCGTGGCGAGACAAGTTCGCAGATACGCGAGCGCGTTATCCGCGCGCGCGAGGTTCAGCGTCGTCGCTTCGAGGGGCTCGACATACACTGCAATGCTATGATGAATAGTGCAATGCTGCGCCGCTTTGCGCCGTTAGATAGGGGCTGTACACAACTCTTAGAGATGGCTATGTCGCGCCTCAACCTCTCGGCACGTGCCTACGACCGAATTATAAAGGTGGCACGCACGATTGCCGACTTAGATGGTAAGGAGAGTATCGAGAGTAGCCATATCTCGGAGGCTATAGGCTACCGCTCCTTGGACCGCGAAAATTGGGGTAGGTAGAGACTTTTGATATTATAAACAATTTAAATATTATAGCTATGAACTTTTTGAAAACATTTGGAGCGTCGCTGCTCGCCTGGATCGTGGGCGTGATACTCGTATTCGTATTCTTGATTGGTTCGTTAATCAACTCCATCGTGTCATCACTCGATACTAACGAGGGTGTCAGCAGCAACACTATACTCTGTATAGACCTTAACGAAAATATCATCGATGCACCTATAAGTTCGATATTTGGCAGCGTATCTTCACTCGGCAGCCTCACGATGGATATCCCCATCACCTTGGTAAATGCCCTCTCGGCAATCGAGAAGGCGGCCAGTGACCCCAACATCAAGGGTATATGTATCAAGATTGATGGCTTGGGCGTAGTGTCGTTAGCCAACATCGAGGAGCTTAGAGAGGCACTTCTTCGTTTCAAGGAGTCGGGTAAGTTTATTGTAGCCTACGACGGTACATACTCGCAGAGCGACTACTACTTAGCCTCGGTTGCCGATGAGGTAATCATCAACCCCGAAGGTATGCTCGAATGGTATGGTGTGGGTATGACAAATATGTTCTACAAGCGTCTTCTCGATAAGCTCGACATCAGTGTAGAGATTCTGCGCCCTGCAAGCTGTAAGTTCAAGAGTGCCGTAGAGCCCTTCTTCTTAGATAAGATGTCGGAGGCCAACCGTCAGCAGAATCAGGCCTTGGTAGACTCTATATGGGATAATATATGCTCGGATGTCGCCGAGAGTCGAGAGCTAAGTGCCGAGTCCCTTAAGCAGTATGCTGCGCAGCTTGCCGTATCGCTTCCCGAGGAGGCTTTGAAGCTGGGTATGGTCGACAGCGTAGCACCAGAGGACTATCTATACGCTCTCTACGATAACTATGGCGTTGAGCGCAACGAGTTTGGCCTACACAACACCCTATCTCTCGGTGAGTATATCACCAACTCAGGTATCGGCCTACCTACATCATCTGTGGATGTCGCTAACTCGCTGAGCTATTCGAGCACACCACTGGTAGCTATCATCTATGCCGAGGGGCAGATATACGATGGCAACATGTATGAGGATAACGCTGTATATGGCTCACGCCTCGCCTCGGAGCTTCGTCAGGCACGTCTTGATGATAATACGAAGGCTGTAGTGCTGCGTGTCAACTCGCCAGGTGGCTCGGCCTTAGCCTCGGAGTTTGCATGGCGCGAGATGGTACTCCTTCAGCAGACAAAGCCTGTAGTTGTCTCGATGGGTGATATGGCAGCCAGCGGTGGATACTATATATCTACGCCTGCCGACTATATCTTTGCCGATAAGAATACACTTACAGGCTCGATAGGCGTATTTGGTATGATTCCCAACCTCGGCAGCTTTCTATCGAACCACATAGGCATAACCATCGACTCGGCCACCACATCACCACAGGCAAATATGACAGGTTTAGAGCCACTAACGCCACTACAGCGTAAGATGTTAAACAAACAGGTAGATAGGGTATACACGACCTTCACTTCGCACGTTGCCGAGGGTCGCAACCTTGCTATCGACGACGTATACAAGGTTGCCGAGGGTAGAGTATGGAGCGGCACTATGGCCGAGGAGCGTGGCTTGGTAGATGCTATCGGAGGTCTTAACGCCGCTATAGCCAAGGCATTAGAACTTGCCGACATTACCGAGCAGCACCAGCTCTATGAGTTTACCGCACCATTAACTCCATTTGACGAGTGGATAATGTCTGCCGGGATGGTGTATGCTAAGCACTGGGGCTTAGACTACAACATCTATGGTGATACCATAAACAAAGCCATTAAGGAGATACCTATGGTATTCACATATCAGGGTGTGCAGATGGTCGTTGTGGGCGATCCAAAGATTCAATTCTAAAGATAACAGTGATAATATAGATATATAATAGTCATGAACGAACAGTTAGAGGCACTACTTCGTCAGATTATACACCCCGAGACGGAGCAGAATATTGTCGATAGCGGTTTTGTTGACCGCGCAGATATGGGTGAGGATGGCTCTATAGCTATAACACTACGTTTTCAGAAGGCACGAGATCCCTTTGCGCAGAAGATTAAGCGCGTTGTAGAGGATAGAGTTGCGGAGCACTACCCCGAAAATAGAGCTATAGTTATAATACGTGAGGCGGCACCTAAGCCACGTCGTCAGGAGAATATCACCACGACAACGGATATATGTCGAGTTGTAGCTATCGCCTCGGGCAAGGGTGGTGTAGGTAAGTCTACGGTTACGGCCAACTTAGCCGTAGCCCTTAGGCAGCGTGGTTATAACGTAGGTATTCTTGATGCCGACATCTACGGACCTTCGCAGACCAAGATGTTTGGTGTTGAGGGTTATGTTCCCGAGGCTGAGCGCGATGAGCAGGGACACGACTTTATCATTCCGTCGCAGTCGTTGGGTATTAAGATTATGTCTATTGGATTCTTCATTCTTCCTACGGATGCCCTTATGTGGCGAGGTGGTATGGCTGTGAATGCTCTTCACCAGCTTATACACCAGACTCGCTGGGGCAAACTCGACTACCTATTAGTCGACCTTCCTCCTGGCACGGGAGATATTCACCTATCGATAATAAATGAGCTGAAGATATCGGGAGCTGTTATAGTATCGACACCCCAGCAGGTTGCTGTTGCCGATGTGGTGCGAGGTGTTGAGATGTTCCGTCACGCGCAGGTCAACATTCCTGTTTTGGGCATAGTAGAGAATATGGCTTGGTTTACGCCCGAGGAGCTGCCCGATAATCGTTACTATCTGTTTGGTAATGGAGGAGCTAAGCGTTATGCCGAGAGTGCTGGTGTTGATTTATTAGGCCAAGTACCTATCATACAGTCTATTATGGATGGTGGTGATGATGGTCGTCCTGCAGGAGGATACGATCCACGTGTTGAGGCTTTCTATGCAGATATTGCGGCCAAGGTTGTTGACAAGTTGCCTACGGAGTGTTAAAAAGTAGGTTGATAAGTTTTCGGAAAAATTTGAAAAAAAAATTTGCTTTTTATGGGGCGGCTGTTGTATATACAGCCGTCTCTTTTTTCCAAATAAAAAGAGTATATTTTATCTCAACAGTAGATAGCATAAACTCTACACCTTATCAACAATAACTCTTAATATTTAACGTTTGTTTATATGTCGATAACTCTTTTCAACATTTGTTAATATTTTTTATATATATCTAATTTATAATAACTTAAAAATAAAAGAATAAAATAAAAAAAGTAATAAAGTGTTAATAAAAGAGAGTTCAAAAAGTTATTAACAGAGTCAACAGCTATTATTATTACTATTTAATTTTTATTATTAAAATAAAGTATAAAAAAATAAAAAACATATGTTGATAAACTCTCCACTTTTCGAAATTCGGTGCTGCGACATCTTAAATAGATAATCTATGTCGTACTATCTTATAGGTCGAAAAAAATAGTATATACCTCCTCTCGGCGTTAAGTAGTATATAACGATAGTTTAAACTAAACCTTAATATGCCGACATTATTAGGAAGTTACACCAAATTTTAGTATATTTGCGAGGTTTTAGGCATAACACCATACATTATGCATATAGGAAAAGATAAAATAGAGGAGCTGCGCGAGCTTCTCAATAGGCCTCAAAGGATAGTAATACTCTCTCATACTAACCCCGATGGTGATGCCATAGGTTCCTCGTTAGCATGGGCCGAGATACTCCTTAAACAGGGCCATAAGGTAGATTGTATTGTTCCGAACAAATATCCATACTACCTCGACTTTATGCCCGGCTGCCAGAGTATAATAAACTATAAGAACGATAGCGAGGGTCGTACAGCTAAGGCTGTGCGTAGTGCCGATATCATCTTCTGCCTCGACTTCCACACTATGTCACGCTTAGAGGGTCTGGGTGACCTTATCGACGAGAACCAGCACGCCAAGCGTGTACTCATAGATCACCACCTTAACCCTGTTGAGGAGTTCGACATCATGGTATCATATCCCGAGGCATCGAGTACCTGCTATTTGGTAGCCCTACTTGTCGAGAGTATGTTTGGCAAGGAGGCTATATCGCGCACTATGGCCGAGAATATCTTCGTAGGTATGATGACCGATACGGGTAACTTCTCGTTTTCGAGCGTTACGCCCGATGTCTTTCGCGTAGTGTCGATACTGGCCGAGACGGGAATATCTATACCCGATATACATACCTTCGTCTATAACTCCTTTAGCGAGGGTCGTGCTCGCCTCTTTGGATATGTCATAAATCGTAAGATGAAGATATTCCATAACGGCAGCGTAGCACATATGTCCATTACGGCAGACGAGATGAAACGCTTCTGGTTCCAGCAGGGCGACTCCGAGGGTTTTGTAAACTATCCGCTTACAATCAAGAAGATGAAGATGTCGGCAATGTTTACCGAGCATAACGACTTTATACGTGTATCGCTACGCTCGCGTGGTAGTATAGATGTAAACCTCTTCGCCTCGCGATACTTCAACGGTGGTGGACATAAGAACGCCGCAGGAGGTAAATCGTTTATGTCGATGGAGGAGACACTTAAGTACTACGAAAAGTGTGTCAAGGAGTATGCCGCAGAGGGTATGCTCGGTTAAGTGTTGGCTTTTGCTAAATTTAATATTTATAGAGAGCTCCTTAAGTAGATAATAGAGATGATAAAGACCTATTTTAGACTCCTGAGCTTTGCTAAGCCCTTGAGTAGATATACTATTCCATACTTCTTCTTTGCGGCGTTACATGCGGTGTTCAACACCTTTAACTACGCAATGATTATCCCTATACTCGATGCTATGTTCTCGGCAAACTCCAATTTCGAGTTTGTTGCGGTATACTCTTTTCCAGCATTGGAGTTTAACCAACAGGGCTTTAACGCTATACTTTCATACTTCTATACCATATTCTTTGGTGCTAACTTCCAGCAGATTAAGTTTTTAGCTCTGCTTGGTGGTGTGACCATAGCTATGAACCTCCTAAGTAACCTCTTCCGTTATGCTGCGGCTATGACCGTAGAGACGCTCAGGGTAAATACGCTGCAACGTATGCGCGACGAGATATTTAGGCATGTGGTGGATATGAATATAGGCTTCTTTAGCGACCAGCGTAAGGGCGATATAATGTCAAAAATCACCCAAGATGTCATGGTTGTGCAGTACTGCATAACAAACACTTTGCAGGTGGCCTTTCGTGACCCCTTCCTTATCGTTGGTTACCTTGTACTGATGATAGGCATATCGTGGCAGTTGTCGCTCTTTGCTGTAATATTTCTCCCTATCGTAGGCGTTATTATAGGTGGTATTGTTAAGCGTCTGCGCCACCCAGCTAAGCGCGGTCAGGAGCGTATGGGTGACCTTGTATCGGTCCTTGAGGAGTCGCTATCGGGTATGAAGATTGTCAAGGGTTATAACGCCGCAGGCTTTATAGTGGATAAGTTTAAGAGCATAAATGCCGATATGTCGCGCCTGCTAATATCTATGGCACGTCGTCAGCAGCTCGCCTCACCTATGAGTGAGTTCTTAGGTATTACGGCCGTAGCCGTCATCCTCGTCTTCGGCGGTACGCTCGTAAGCGAGGGTATGGTTACAGGAGCAGGATTTATAGCCTTCATCGCTGCATTTTCGCAGATAACACGCCCTCTACGCTCGTTTATAGACCAGTTTGCAAATATCAACCAGGGTGTTGCAGCCGGAGAACGTATATTCACACTCCTCGATGCCGAGAGCCAGATTCAGGATGCCTCTTCGGCACGCACTTTCGAGGGTCTTAAGGAGTCTATCGAGCTACGCGATGTACACTTCTCGTATGATGGCTCGCGCGAGGTTATAGGTGGCGTGTCGCTAACCATAGGTAAGGGTGAGACTATAGCCTTGGTAGGCTCGTCGGGAGGTGGTAAGTCGACACTTAGTGAGCTTGTGCCACGCTTCTACGACGTTACTGGTGGTGAGGTACTTATAGATGGTGTGTCGATAAAGGAGTATACACAGGAGTCGTTGCGCAGTAAGATGAGTATAGTGTCGCAGGAGACAGTGTTATTTAACGATACCATCGAGGGTAATATATTAATGGGTCGCCCCACAGCTACGCACGACGAGGTTGTAGCAGCCTCAAAGGTGGCCAATGCCCATAGTTTCATTATGGATAGCCCCGAGGGTTACCAGACCAATATTGGTGACCGAGGTACCAAGCTCTCGGGAGGTCAGCGTCAGCGTCTGAGTATAGCACGTGCCGTGCTTAAGAATCCCGAGATTCTAATCCTTGATGAGGCTACCTCGGCACTCGACACTGAGAGCGAGAAGCTTGTACAGGAGGCTCTTACCAACCTACTCAAGGGACGTACCTCGATAGTTATTGCCCATCGCCTGAGCACTATATATAATGCCGACCGTATATATGTTATAGACCAGGGTCGCGTAGCTGAGCAGGGTACACATCAGGAGCTGCTTGACAAGGGAGGTATTTACGCCCATCTTATTGAGATGCAATCCTTTACCTAGGCTGAATAAAAAGTGTATTTTGTCGTTATACTCGCCCTCAAAATCCTCATTTACGCTTAAGTAAACTGCGGTTTTTCGGGCTTCGCAGGCCTAAAACTACATCTTTTTATTCAACCTCTTAAACACCTATAGGTTAATATATTGAAGTATATTGCATTAAAAAACGAGGATGACTAATCTACTTTTAGCCATCCTCTATTAATATTACACAAGTACAAACCTACTACTCGGTCTTCTCTGCCTCCTGCTGAGACTCGCGCTTAGCACGTGCCTCCTTACGAATCTTGAGAGGTGTCTTCTTAAGATATTTGCGACAGAAGAGAGCAAAGTGACCATGATTAGTAAAGCTATACATCTTAATAATGCTCTTTAGAGGCACATTTGTCTCGGTGAGTAGACGCTCAATCTCGATGATACGCTGCTTCTGCATCCAACTATAAGGCGTATCGTGGAACTCCTGCTTGAACATATTGTTGAAGTGCTGGATGCTGAATCCGCAGATGTCTGCCAGCTCCTCGACAGTCTTGACACGTGGAGCATTGTTGCGTACCAACGATACGAATGATTGGTTGCGGTCAAAGAGGTTATAGAATGTGCGCAACTGTATCTGTGGCGAGTAGAAGAACTTGAAGATAACGAACATCTCCTGAATCTTGGCACGGTGCAGGTGGTTGCAGTGCATAGAGTTTCCAAGATACATCTTCATAGACTCCAACAGCAGGTTCATAGGCTCGTTCATAGCCACCTGAGTGAACTTGTAGTTTATCTTCTTAATCTTACCTGCGATGCTGTTAAAAGGAATCATATCGCATGCAGCACCTGCCGCAATGAAGTGTGCGCGGACAATCTCCACATCGCTAAGTGCCGTAATCTCGTAGTGATATGCTCTAAAGCAGAATACGAAGTGACCCTCGCGGACGATGTAGTCGCGACGCTCTTCCGAGGTAATCTCAAAGTTACCAGATGTCAAGAATAGGAGGCAGTTGAAGTCACCACGCTCGATGACCATCTTTTCACCCTCCTTGAGTGAAATCAAGGAGAATCCCGCCTCAGGTTCTAAGCTATATGAGTGACAAGTTGCCGGACAGTGATTTGACATACTATTTGAGTTTTAGGTTAATATATCTCTTTTTTGCAATTATTTCGCCGAACAAATATACAAATAATTATTGAATGTTCAACTTTTTTAAATAAAAATATTAGAAAAATATGCAAAAAATATTGTTTTGATGTCTTTTTTTTCTCGAAAAAGACATCAAAAGCAAGATTAAAAACTATTTCCTTAGTATGAAATGAGCTATAATACTACGGCTCGAAATTACACCTTAGGAGTATAGGTGTTGGTTTCTCGGCCTTTATGCGGCCAATCATAACATCCAAATATGTCTGTATGTCGTCACGAAGACGCTTATATAGTGGACACGAGGTGTAGTTCTCGTTATCGAGGAGCACATCGCGTATAGAGCGCAGAGTGTTGGTATAGTTCTGCAACTCATTCTTTAGGGCAACACCCTCAACCTTAGAGTTGTGTATCTTGGCAACGGAGAGCTGGCGCAGCTTGTCGCATACGGCCGTAAGTAGTGGCATAGTTACGTTGTCCATAAGCGTATGGCCATGCATAAAGAGATAGCAGTTTTCCCTCTCTACACCAAACTTGCCAAGGCGTTCACCCAAGGCGTTCACCTCCTCAATCATAGATGGGTTGTCGCGCTCAAGAGCCTGTTGTCTACGCATCACATTACGTTCAAGCCACGCGAGCGTATACTCGCCATTGTTGCGTATGTCGACGTAGTTTAGGCGCACCGAGGCGCGAAACTCGGCAAGTGTGAAGATGCTCTCGTGCGAGAGCTGTGCCGAGTAGACATACCACAGAAATAGTGGATATATGCTCTTCGAGTAGGCGGACATAAACCTTACAAAGTCGAATATGCGCATATCGTTCTTCGTAGCCTTGACACATACGTTATGCAGCGTGGGTGCATAGCATAGGTAGTTCTCGGTGGCATAGGTGTAGGTATGGAACATATTTTCGGCGTTGAGTATGTCGCGTGACTGCTCGGTAGCTCCATCGAAGAGGTAGTCGAAGTCGGAGTCGACGCATAGCAGTGTGCTCTCCATCGATGTACGCCCAAGCATCGACATAAGCACCTTCTTACCCTTGGGTAGGTCATCGCGGTTTGGCACCGATATCTCGAAGCGTAGGTATGGATTATGGAAGTGGTCGAAAATACCGCGCCAGAAGGCTACATCCTCATACCCCTCGACAAATACATGCACGAGGTATCTATCATCCTCTGGAGGTAGGATATCTGGTAGGTTTACGGGGTTGTATGCCGTAAGGTCGCGGCGGCGGCTAAAGCGTTTCTTAGGTTTCATATCGTAAAGTTACTTATTTTTTTGTATATTTGTAGCCAATAGCGCAGAAATATGATGTGACGGTAGATATTTTGACTATTAACACGTGAATTTAGATTATTAGATATATGTCGGACTGGAAGGAGCGTTTGGGTGTTGTCTTCTCGACAAACCCCGACTATAAGTACGAAACCAATGAGGATAAGGATGTGGAGACGTTAGCTCCTCAGCAGCAAAATTTAAAGATATGGCTCGATAGGCTCAAGGGTGGTCGTGTGGCTACCGTTGTGCGAGGCTTCGTGGGTAGCGGCGAGGAGCTTGCGGCGTTGGCTAAGGAGCTTAAGAGGAGCTGTGGCGTGGGTGGTACGGCTAAGGATGGCGAGATAATCATCCAGGGCGACCACCGCGATAGGGTTGCCGACCTACTCACTAAGGCAGGATATAGGTGTAAGAGAGCTGGCGGTTAGCCATGATGAAAGTAATTAGTAGGAGAGCCCTTAATACTTATATTATATGAATATAGAGCTTGTTGTTGTTGGCAAGACCGATTTAAAGGAGGTCGAGGCCTTGGTGTCGATATATTCGAAGCGTTTGAATCACTATGTACGCTTTGCCATCACTACCATTGCCGATGTGCGTAATACGCGCAACCTCTCTGAGGCTGAGCAGCGCAGGCTTGAGGGTGAATCTATCTTGCGGTTGGTTAACGACTCGGACTATGTTATGCTCCTCGACGAGCGAGGCTTGGAGCTTCGTTCCATAGAGTTTGCCGAGGTATTGCAGCGACGTATGTCCTCGGGAGTTAAGCGTTTGGTCTTTGTCATAGGTGGCCCTTATGGTTTTTCCGAGGCTGTCTACTCTCGTGCTAATGGCAAGCTGTCGCTGTCGCGTATGACCTTTTCGCATCAAATCGTAAGGGCAATCTTTGCCGAGCAGCTATACAGAGCCTTCACCATCCTTAGAAATGAGCCTTACCACCACGAGTAGAAAGTGATGGTTTCACCTTGCGGTGACAGCTAAAGCTGGAAGGGTAGTGCGCTCGCTGTAAGCGAGCTAAAGGGTAGTGCGCAGGCCTTCAGCCTGCTAAAGAGTAGTTTAAGGGATGGCGTTGTTGTGAACTTTACTACCCTTTAGCAAGCTTTAGCTTGCGAGCTACCCTTTAGTGCCGCAGGCACGAGCTACTCTCAAACTACTCTTTAGCAACACTACGCCTCACACTGTTTTCCCCAATCGCTTAAAAAAAAAGCTGCTCACCGCAGTGAACAGCACCCAGAGCCTTGAGCGGGACTCGAACCCGCGACCCCTTCATTACGAATGAAGTGCTCTACCAACTGAGCTATTAAGGCATCCTAATGGTCAAACGCACCCTTTGACGCTGCAAAGATATAAAATAGTTTGTAAAAACATCACACAAGAGGGTAGATTTTATAACTCTTTACAACATATGTTTTATCCTATGGTGGCGAAAGTCGTAAAAAATTTGTATTTTCGCACTATAAAAACATTATAAAAACCATGATAACCTTTTTTATATGTCTTGCGGCTCTCGTTGCTGCCTACTTTCTATACGGAGCATTTCTTGACCGCTTGGTAGGTATCGATGCCAAGGCCGATGTGCCATCAAAGAGTTGCTACGATGGTGTAGACTACATCCCCCTGCCACGTTGGCGCATATTCCTTATTCAGCTACTCAACATAGCAGGTACAGGTCCTATCTTTGGTGCTATCCTCGGTGCTTGCTATGGCCCTGTCGCCTTTCTCTGGATAACCATAGGTGGTATCTTTCTCGGTGCTATGCACGACTATATCTCGGGTGTTATCTCGTTGCGCAACGGCGGTAAGAGCCTTCCCGAGATTATCGGCAAGTACTTAGGTCGCGGCATGCACCGCTTCACGCTCGTGGTCATCCCCATACTTATGATTTTGGTGGGTGCGGTATTTATCGTCACCCCCTCACAGATTTTGGCCGATAAGACAAACTTGCCATACATACTATGGGTGGGTGTTATCATCGTTTACTACTTTGTGGCTACGGTGTTGCCCGTAGATAAGATTATTGCAAAGATATACCCCATCTTCGGTGCGGCACTTATCTTTATGGCTGTGGCACTCTTCGGTGTTATACTCTTCGGTGATTACAGTGTGCCCGAGCTGGTGTCGGTGGATAATATGCACTTCAATGCCGAGGCACTGCCTATCGTGCCTACACTCTTTATCAGCATCGCCTGTGGTGCTATCTCGGGCTTCCATGCTACACAGTCGCCACTTATGGCGCGCTGTATGAACAACGAGCGTGAGGCGCGACCTATCTTCTTCGGAGCTATGATATCGGAGTCTGTCGTTGCTCTCATCTGGGCAGCGATAGCTATGGCCTTCTTCGGGGGTGTTGATGGTCTGAACGACTTTATGGTTGCCAATAATAGCAATGCTGGCGTTGCCGTATCGCTTATCAGCGACACCACGCTGGGCACCATAGGTAGCATCTTGGCCATCTTAGGCGTTGTTGTGGCCCCCATCACCTCGGGAGATACAGCCTTCCGCTCGGCACGCCTTATCATTGCCGATATGCTGGGCTACGACCAGAAGCCTATCTACAAGCGTCTTATAGTGAGCTTGCCACTCTTTGTTATAGGCGTAGCCATCGCCTTTGTCGACTTCGACATTATATGGCGATACTTCGCGTGGTCAAACCAAGCACTCTCGGTTATCACGCTATGGATGATTACCGCCTGGCTTATGCGTCGTGGTAGCCGCTGGAGTATCATCGCGCTGCTACCAGCTATATTTATGACCTACGTATGTTCGTCGTTTGTCTTTGTGTCGGGCCAGTTTGTAGGTATGGGTGCTACGGCAGAGGCCTATATCTATGGTGGTGCTGTGACGGCAATAATTGCAGGTTTGTTAATGGTTAATATTCGCAAGGATGTCAAACGCGGAGCTAAGATTTAACCCTACGGGGGAGCAGAGCTACGAGCTTGTAGGTCGTGGCCGCTATAACTTTATTAGACACGGTGAGCGTGTGTCGCAGCTTGTTGCCGAGGGCCGCTATGTCGAGGCCTGTGAGGCACGCTACGAGGCTTTTCAGCACCTTGCCGAGGCACTGCCCGAGGATGAGGCTATGACGCTTAGCTGGGGGCATGGCAACAGCCGCGCGGCGATGACCATACTCTACGGCTCGGCTGTAGACCACTTCCGCATCGGTGACTTGGAGATGGCTATGGCGCAGCTGGAGATGCTCTTGGATTGCGACCCCGAGGATCACTTCGAGGGTGTTAACCTCTTGGCACTATGCTATGTGGCTATGGAGGAGTGGGAGCTCTTCGATGAGCTTGCCCTCGACCTTACGGATAAGTCTGCGGAGGCTGTTGTGGCACGACTGTGGGCGACGTTTAGGCGCGAGAGGAGGGTTGATGCTCAGCTGCTGTCGCTGCTTAAGTCGCGACATAGGGCCTACTATGCCGAGCTTACGGCTACGGAGCACCCCGACGACGATGCCTACCGTAAGGATATCGCTTCGGAGCACCCCTCGCAGAGTGCCGAGGCGCGTGAGTGGTGGCTCCTTACAGAGCCGCTATGGTGCGAGTTTAATGATTTTATCGAGAGCCTGAAGTAGGCTACTGCCTCGAAAAAATAGAGAAAGAGAGTGAATAAAAAGTGTATTTTGTCGTTATGCTCGCCCTCAAAATGCTCATTTACGCTTAAGTAAACTCCGCTTTTTCGGGCTTCGCAGGCCTAAAACTACATCATTTTATTCACTCTCTTAGTTCAAGAGAAGGCTAAGATACTTTTTAGTCACCCTCTTGTTGTATTCTATATAGGGGCAGCTCTTCTCTCGCTTTGCTGCCCCTATCTCTCTTGCGCTACGATTAGCAGTTCATAGCACCGCAGCAGTGGAGCACCTGGCCGCTAACATACGACGAGAGGTCCGATGCGAGGAAGAGTGCCACATTGGCAACATCCTCGGGGGTACCGCCACGACGCAATGGTATCTGTGCAGCCCACTGGTCCTTAATCTCCTGCGACAGCTGGTTGGTCATCTCGGTGATGATAAAGCCTGGAGCGATGCAGTTAGCGCGAATACCGCGAGGACCCATCTCCTTAGCGATAGACTTAGCCAAGCCAATCATACCAGCCTTAGATGCCGAGTAGTTACACTGGCCTGCGTTGCCACTAACGCCAACAACAGACGACATATTGATAATAGAGCCTCCGCGCTGCTTAGCCATGATAGGCGTTACGGCGTGGATGAAGTTGAAGGCCGACTTAAGGTTTACGTTGATGACTGCATCCCACTGAGCCTCCGACATACGCATCATAAGGCCATCCTTGGTGATACCTGCGTTGTTAACAAGCACATCGATACGACCAAAGTCCTCAACAATCTGCTTGACAACCTCGTGTGTCTCGTCGAAGTTTGCGGCATTCGAGGCGTAAGCCTTAACCTTAACACCCAAGGCCTCAATCTCCTTAACACTCTCCTCTACAGCCTCATTGAGGGCCAAATCGGTGAATGCTACGTTAGCACCCTCCTGAGCAAAGCGCAAAGCGATAGCCTTGCCAATGCCACGACCAGCACCCGTTACCAGTGCTACCTTTCCTTCCAGAAGTTTCATAATTGCTACTATTTCGTTAATTATTGTTCGTCTATTTATTCTCCCACTTACGCAGGGCTACGCAGGCATTGTGACCACCGAAGCCGAGTGAGTTAGAGATAGCCATCGTAAGGGGTGCCTCTACAGCCTTGAGTGGTGTGTAGTCGAGGTCGCACTCGGGGTCGGGGTTGGTAAGACCGATAGTAGGTGTTACCACGCCATGGTGTAGCGACAGTGCCGAGGCGATAAGCTCAACAGCACCTGTTGCTCCGAGCATGTGACCTGTGATAGACTTCGTAGATGTAATCTTTGCCTTTTTAGCAGCCTCCTCGCCCATAGCGAGCTTTATGGCCTTGGTCTCGGCAGCATCGTTGAGTGGTGTGCCTGTGCCGTGAGCGTTGATGTAGAGAAGGTCCTTATCGGCATCGAAGCCACCCTCGTCGAGAGCCAACTTTATAGCGCGTGATGCAGGTACGCCATCGGGGCGTGGTGCGGTGAAGTGGTGAGCATCGCAGCTATTGCCATAACCCACAACCTCGGCATATATCTTGGCACCGCGCTTAAGAGCGTTGTCCAGCGACTCGAATATCATCATACCAGCACCCTCGGCAATGACAAAGCCATGGCGATCAGCCGAGAAGGGCAGTGATGCTGTCAATGGGTCCTCGGAGCGTGAGAGTGCCTTGCTATTGGCAAAGCCTCCGATAGCCAAGGGGTGTACCGAGGCTTCGGCACCTCCACAGATGATAGCGTCAGCGTAACCATGCTTGATAGCGCGGAAGGCCTCGCCTGCTGCGTGTGTACCTGTAGCACATGCCGTAACCACTGGAAGACATACACCCTGGGCGTTGTGCGAGATAGCTACATTGCCCGAGGCGATGTTCGAAATCATCATAGGCACGAAGAATGGTGAGATGCGGTTTACGCCCTCCTCAATCATCACCCTGGTCTGGTTTACGAATGTATCCATGCCGCCGATACCCGAGCCGATATATACACCGAGACGCTCAGGCTCGATGTTCTCGCCACTCTTAAGGCCCGCATCCTTCATAGCGTCCGATGCTGCGGCCATAGCGTATACGCAGAACTTGTCGCTGCGACGTGCTAAGCCAGCATTGAGCTCATACTCCGACTGGTCGAAGTTCTTTATCTGTCCTGCA
This sequence comes from Rikenellaceae bacterium, assembly GCA_015059715.1. Classification (GTDB taxonomy): domain Bacteria; phylum Bacteroidota; class Bacteroidia; order Bacteroidales; family Rikenellaceae; genus Alistipes. The sequence continues at coordinate 89,085 of SUZV01000001.1, forward strand.
ACCTTTACAGGAAGGTTGTACTCGTCATAACCTTTGATAAAGTCGATACCGCAATTTCCCTCTACGAGGTTCTTCCAAGTATCTTCAACGTGGTTGCCTACAGGGGTGATAGCACCAACACCTGTGATAACTACTCTCTTTTCCATCATTATATCATTCATTATTTGCTACGCAGAGAGACCCTGTTGCCTATTTGTGGCCCATCGAGTCCTCTCCTTGTCCGATAGTATTTACTATAGGTATGTTCTACAAATTGGTAACTATGTTATCCGTTGTTGAGAGGTTCTGTTTCGGTTGTTTGGGCATATCTCTTAGCTCTGCTCAGCTATAACGCTCACATTGCGCCTTTTGAAGAGCTGAGAAATATACTCAAAATATATGCAAAATCAACTCGACCTGATTTACGCCCCCTCTATAATTTTAATCGTCGACTATTTTGCCCACTCTATGATGCAAGCACCTGTGGTAAATCCTGCACCAAAGGCACTAAATACCAACATATCTCCCTTCTGGAGCTTGCCCGAGCGATTTAGCTCGTCGAGCAGTGCTGGTAGTGCTGCCGATGATATGTTACCGTAACGCTCTACGTTGTGTGGCACGCGCTCCTCGTCAACCTCAAGGAAGCCTCGTATAGAGTCTATTATGCGGCGGTTTGCCTGGTGAAGCACGTAGTAACGTATATCATTAGGCTTTAGACCCGTCTCGTTGAGGAGTTTGCGAATATCGCGGCACGAGTTGGTTACAGCGTGCTTGAATACCTCGCGACCCTTCATCACCAGAGGCTCGAAGTTCTCATCCTTCGAGATGTAGGGTGTAGGCTCTAACGTGCGCTGGTAGTAGAGCACCTCGGTCAGCGACGATGTGGTGAGGCGTATAGCCTTCATCTGGTCGCCCTCGGTAACGACTGCTGCACCAGCACCATCGCCAAAGAGCACACAGGTGCTTCGGTTCTGCCAACTTACCATGCGCGATGGCTCCTCGGCGCACACTATGAGTATATTTTTTGCCTTTTTGCACTGAAGCTTATCTTCTGCCATATCGAGGGCATAGATAAATCCTGCACAGGCTGCGTTGATATCGACAGTAGGGCATGTAGCACCAATCTTTCCCTGTATTATACAGCTCAAGGCTGGGGTTACATACTCGTTGACTACGTTTGAGCAGATGATAAAGTCTATATCTGCGGCTGTAAGTCCAGCATTCTCCAACGCCTTGTTTGCCGCTTCAACAGCCAGGTCCTCCAACTTCTCGGAAGAAATCACACAACGCTCCTTGATACCAGTGCGCTCGGTTATCCACTCATCTGTTGTCTCGAGGAATTGCTCGAGCATCTCGTTACTCACTGCACACGTAGGATGCGCCGCTCCTGTTCCAATAATTTTCATTCAGAAATATCGTGTTAGTTTAACATTACTTTTAATCGTTACACTACTATTCCGAGGTCGATATCGCTCCAATAGTTTGTTTTACACGCTTAGGTATATGAGAGCATCTCTCTCGGAATCGTCGCAAAGATACGCACTCCACTTCATACGCGCACACGATTTGTGGTAAAAAGTGATATATTGTGGTAAAAATACATCATTTGTGGTAAAATATTTGACAATATAAATGATTTTTGTAATTTTGTGGTCGAAATAGTGAAAATTTGAGTATATGAGCAGTAGTGAAATTCCAAAATTTCTCGTGTCACGACGCTATATATCTGTCGTCATAGCCTTCATTTTGGTATTCTCCGTACTCTTTATGTTTATATATCGCCCCTTCTCGTTGGCCGTGTGGTTTAGCGTAGATGAGAGTCTGCACTTTGGTTTTACCCTCCTATTCTATATCGGGGCTATAGTTCTGCTGATAATTAGCAGGGTGTTGATGTACTCGGTGCAGAACCATATAGAGCTTACCCCGATAGCATATATCTGGTGGATTATGGGTGAGAACCTCCTTATCTCGCTCGAATATACACTTATTACGGTTAACTACTTCCCTGTTGAAGGGGTCTCTACACCAATGTTGGCTACACGTGCCCTGATGTGTGTTACATTGATACTGGCCATACCCAATGCAATAGTATCGTTCTATGCTGCCTATAGGTCCAAGTGCGAGGAGCTTGAGCTGTCGCAGTATCAGCTTCAGAGATTGGGCGAGGAGTACCGACTGTTGGAGAATAGTAAGCATCACGAACTTATAGCTGCGCAGCACCCCACCAAGCAGGATGTAGCACCGCGCATGGTAAACCTATATGATAGTGGTGGTACGTTGCGCCTAACGCTAAATATCGACTCGCTCTACTACCTCGAATCCGAGGACAACTATATAAGGATATTCTACAAGCATAACGACAAGGTGTTGTCATATATGTTGCGTAGCCGTACACGTAGTATTGAGGAGAGCCTTAAAGGTACGTGTATGGTGCGTTGCCACCGCTCGTTTATTGTCAACATTAACAAGATAAGCGTTATGGAGGAGGAGCGCAGGATGCACTACCTAAGGCTCGATGATGAGAGTATTAGGCGCATACCTGTATCGAAGAGCTATTACGACACGTTGGTAACATCGCTCAATACCATCGTAGTGCCCACAGCGCAGAGCGAGCCAAAGCCTGTGGTGGAGTAGTAAGGGGTGTGTTGTATGCCAGCCTTTCGGCCAAAGATTGACCTTGCACTACTGGACCGCTGGGCGAGCACGCATAATGGCTACCAGTGTGCCGTTGCTCAGTAGAATCATATTGTCGGCATCCATCTCGTAGTGTGTCACACTCTCAAGCATATCGTAGTACGCGCTCTCGGCTTCGTGGTTAGGGCATAGACGGCGCGTAGAGCCTAACTCCGAAATGGTAATAGCTCGCGAGGGCGTGACGCTATAGGTCGCCGTAAGTCTATTGCAATCGCCCACACCCGTTATGGTGCCATTATCGTGGAGTGTTATGGTGTAGCTATCGCCCGTAGCACCTACCTCGCGGCCCATAATCTGAACAAGTTGCCACTCGGTGCCTACGAGAGGCTTCTCAAGCTTAGCGCGTTGGCGGCAGTTGCAGCAGCCTACAACTAAGATTGTGCAGGTGAGTGATGCGATAAAAAATAAAATCGTGCGTTTCATAACTTTTTTGTAAATTATATTTATCTTTGTAGTCGGAACAAAGATAATACAAATCAATTAAAACTAATAGTAAAATGAAAAAAGTTATCGCATCACCTTTGGCTCCTAAGGCCGTAGGTCCCTATTCACAGGCTATCGCTCACGACGCAACTCTCTACATCTCTGGTCAGCTCCCTATCGATGGTGCTACAGGTAAGATGGCCGAGGGCGTAGAGGCTCAGACACGTCAGGCACTCACAAACCTTGGTTATATCCTCCAGGAGGCTGGCTATAGCTTCGACAACGTGGCTAAGACTACTGTTTTGTTGGCCGACATCGCTGACTTTGCAGCTATGAATGCCATCTATGCCGAGTTCTTCACTGGTGACAAGCCTGCACGTATCTGCTATCAGGTAGCAGCGTTGCCTATGGGTGCGTTGGTTGAGATTGATGCTATTGCTATAAAGTAACGTAAATACTCTACTGCAATTAGGGCGGTATGGACCACGCTTTTCAGTCCATACCGCCCCTATTTTTATATCCTATGTGCTACTCCAATGGCTCAAGGTAGGTGTAGCCATAGAGTCCCGAGCGGTAGTTCGAGATAAACTCCTTGCCCTCCTCAAGGGTTATGGCTCCACTCTTTACCGACTTTGCCACCCATATCTCTATGGCGCGGACCATACGCTTATGGTCAAACTGCACGTAATCCAACACATCGGCAATAGTCTCACCCTCGATAATCTTATCGATGACATACTCGTTATCCTTTACGGATATATGCACTGCGTTGGTGTCGCCAAAGAGGTTGTGCAGGTCGCCGAGAATCTCCTGATATGCACCCACCAAGAAGACCCCTATGTAGTATGGCTCGCCAGCACGTAGTTCGTGTACGGGCAGGTGGTAGGCGTTGTTTGATGTCGATATAAAGTTGTCAATCTTACCATCCGAGTCGCAGGTGATATCCTGAAGCGTAGCCGAGCAGGTAGGCATCTCGTTAAGACGCGATAGCGGCACTATGGGGAATATCTGGTCTATGGCCCATGAGTCGGGTAGCGACTGGAAGAGCGAGAAGTTGCAGAAATACTTGTCAGGGAGGCTGCGGGCTATGGAGCGAAGCTCCTCGGGGGCATGCTTCGACTTGCCCGACATGGTATTCACCTCGCGCGCTATAGACCAGAAAAGACGCTCGACAAGGGCGCGTGTCTCAAGGTCTACAAGACCGATGTTGAATAGCTCAAGGGCATCCTCACGTGCCTGCATAGCGTCGTGCCACTGCTCGATAAGGCGCGTGGGGCTCAGCTTGTTCCAGATGTCGTAGAGGTCGCGGACAAGCTCATGGGCGTTGTCACCAATAACCTCCTCCTCGCCAAAGGCTGGTAGCTGTGTGCGAGCCAGCACCTCGAATACCAATATCGAGTGGTGGGCCGTCAGCGAGCGTCCCGACTCGATGATTAGATTGGGCTGCTCTAAGTCATTCTTATTGCAAATATCGACAATCGAGTATACGGCATCGTTGACATACTCCTGTATCGAGTAGTTTATGCTGTTGCCGCTGATTGCCGACTGTGTGCCGTCGTAGTTTACCCCGAGGCCACCGCCAATGTCGACAAACGAGATGTTGTAGCCACTCTTGCGCAGCTGGGCGTAGAACTGTGTTGCCTCCTTTAGTGCGGTCTTTATGCGGCGTATGTTGGTCACCTGCGAGCCTATATGGAAGTGTATCAACTTAAAGCACTCCTCCATACCCTCGCGGCGCAGCAGGCTTAGAGCGTCGATAAGCTCCGAGGAGTTAAGGCCGAACTTCGAGATGTCGCCACCCGACTCCTCCCACTTGCCGCTTCCCGAGCTGGCGAGCTTGATGCGTATGCCTATGTTGGGTCTTATGCCCATACTCTTCGATAGACGCGCTATGGCACGCAGCTCTACAGGCTTCTCGACAACGAGGAATATCTTGCGTCCCATCTTATGGGCCAGCAGTGCGAGCTTGATGTAGCTCTCATCCTTATATCCGTTGCATACGATTATTGAGTCGTGGTCGAAGTTGAGCGACAGCACGGCGTGTAGTTCGGGCTTCGAGCCTGCCTCAAGGCCTACGTGGTAGTTGTTGCCATGACTTATAAGCTCCTCGACGACGGGGCGCATCTGGTTGACCTTGATGGGGTAGACAATGTAGCTCTCGGCCTTGTAGTCATACTCCTTGGCTGCGCGTGTAAAGCACTTCGATATCTTCGATATGCGGTTATTGAGGATATCGGGGAAGCGTAGCAGTAGAGGCATCGAGATATCGTGAATCTGGAGCTCGTCAATGAGCTTGCGCAAATCTATCTCGGGGCCACCCTCCTTGGGGCGCACGATAACGTTACCCTCGTCATTTACCGCAAAGTAGTCCTTACCCCAGCTATTAATGTTGTACAACTCGATAGAGTCGTCGACCTTCCACTTTCTCATCTATTTGCTATTATTGGGGGCCTTAGCCCATACGTTGTTTGTAGTCGTTGTAGTCGTAGCGGCGCAGCACGCGATACTCACCCTCGGAGGTATAGAGCACTATCTGAGGGTGGCTTACGCCATTAAACATCGTGGTCTTAACCATCGTGTAGTGTATCATATCGCGAAATATTACGCGCTCACCTATCTGAGGCTTATGACCATCGTCCGTAGCCCATGCACCGAGCATATCGCCTGCTAAGCATGAGTTGCCACCCATCCACCACTCGTTCTCCTCCCCCTTCGGGTCGTGCATACCTACGATATTGGGTTTGTAGGGCATCTCCAGGCAGTCGGGCATGTGGCAGGCAAACGAGACGTTGAGCATAAGCGTGTTACGTCCGCCATTCGTGACGATATCCTCTACGCGAGCTACCAGCACTCCGCTATCCCATGTGAAGGCACTGCCTGGTTCGAGGATAACCTCAAGGTGGGGATATCGGGCCTTAAAGCTGCGTAGTATCTCCACAACACTATCGCGGTCGTAGTCGTGGTGAGTCACTAAATGGCCACCGCCGAAGTTTATCCATCGTAGCTTGTCGAAGAAGCGACCGAAGCGACGCTCTACGGCATCGAGTGTCGAGGCTAAGTCTTCGGGGCGTGATTCGCAGAGCGAGTGAAAGTGCAGACCCTCGACACCCTCGGGCCACGAGGCCAAGTCTTCGGAGAGCACACCTAAGCGTGACTGCGGCACGCAGGGGTTGTAGAGATCGGTAGCTACGGTGCTATGCTCGGGGTTTACCCTCAAGCCACACGACACGCCAAGGCTATGTGCCCGTGCTCCATACCTCTCATATTGTGATAACGAGTTGAAGGTTATGTGGCTGCTGAGCGCGAGAATCTCATCAATCTCCTCCTCGACATACACTGGAGCATAGGTGTGGCACTTTATGCCCATATACTCGTTTACGAGCTTAGCCTCGGCAAGCGAGCTGGCCGTAGCACCGCTCGAATGGTCGGCCAAGAGCCTAAAGAGTGGCCACGTGGCGTTAGCCTTGAGGGCCACGATGATGCTCACCTCGGCACGTTGACGAATATCATCTATCGTGCTGAGGTTTAAGCGTAGCATCTCCTCGTTGATGATATATGCTGGAGTGGGGGCCTGCGTTAGGTCCCACACTCCGAGCATATACTCCTTTCGTATCATAGCCTATTATAACACTATTATAGTTCGAGGTCGATATCGAACTTCTCGACCCAGGGCAGGCCGCGCTCGCCAAGCTCGGCAAGGAACTTATCGGGGTCGAGCTGCTCGACATTAAAGACACCCTCACCGCGCCAGATGCCACGTGCAAACATCGAGGCACCGAGAGCTGCGGGTACACCCGTAGTGAAACTTACGGCCTGAGTGCCTGTCTGGCGATATGCCACCTCGTGGTCGCAGTTGTTGTATATGTAGTATGTACGCTCCTTGCCATCTTTGATACCACGTATGCGGCAGCCGATAGATGTCTGGCCATGATAGTTTGCGCCGAGTGACTTAGGATCGGGAAGAACAGCCTTGAGGAACTGGATAGGCACAATCTCAACACCGTTATATATTATCGGGTCGATGCGTGCCATGCCGATATTCTGAATCACGCGCAGGTGTGTCAGGTACTCCTGTCCGAAGGTCATCCAGAAGCGTGCTCGCTTGATTGTGGGGTAGTGCTTAACCAGCGACTCAAGCTCCTCGTGATAGATAAGGTACGACTCGCGCTCGCCAATCTCGGGATAGTTAAGGGGCTTGTGTATCTCGTGGGGTGCGGTCTCTACCCATGCGCCATTCTCCCAGTAGCGACCCTTCTGTGTCACCTCGCGGATGTTAATCTCGGGGTTGAAGTTCGTCGCGAAGGCCATACCATGATTTCCGGCGTTGCAGTCCACGATGTCGAGGTAGTGAATCTCGTCGAAGTGGTGCTTGGCGGCATAGGCGGTAAATATTGCCGACACGCCTGGGTCGAAGCCACAGCCGAGGATGGCCATAAGTCCCTTCTCCTTGAATCGCTCGTGGTATGCCCACTGCCAGCTATACTCAAAGTGCGCCTCGTCCTTAGGCTCGTAGTTTGCCGTATCGAGGTAGTTGACACCGCACTCAAGGCAAGCATCCATAATTGTTAAATCCTGGTAAGGAAGAGCTACATTAATGACAATGTCTGGCTGAAACGAGCGCATAAGCGCGACAAGCTCTGCCACGTTGTCGGCATCTACTTGTGCTGTCTGAATGCGGTTTGTGCCTACGGCTTTAGCAATCTCGTCGCACTTAGACTTTGTGCGGCTTGCAAGCATAATGTCGGTAAAAGCACTGTCTGCTGCTACTTTGTGGGCCACTACTGTTCCGACACCACCGGCTCCAATAATTAAAACTTTTGACATTTAAGGTTATCAGGTTATTATAGATGCAGAGTACAGAAATGAGGACTCTGCGGACTCGTTTATCTATCGTTTACTACTCTTTTTGGGCATATAGTTCGCTGAGGAATTGATATAGTAGCTTTGCGGCTAAGAAGTCCGAGGCCTTGGCCCGAGGGTTGGGACACAACTCCACTATGTCGATACCTACGACCTTGTGGTCGCGCACCACGCGCCTTAGCAACGCCATCACCTCGCGGTAGCTTAGGCCTCCAGGCTCGGGAGTGCCTGTTGAGGGTACATAGGCAGGGTCAAAGACATCGAGGTCGATGGTTATGTATACCTCGTCGGTGAGCTGCTCCGATACGCGCTGTTGCCACCCGCTCTGCTCGGCGATGTTGTGTGCGTAGAAGGTGCGCTCGGGCGTGATGTTGTGCTGCTCCTCGCGTGCCGATGAGCGTATGCCCACCTGTGTTATCGCCGAGGTAAGCTCCTTGGCGCGTGCCATCACGCAGGCGTGGTTGCAGGGCGAGCCCTCATACTCGTCGCGCATATCGGAGTGTGCATCGAGTTGAAGGATGGAGAGCTTGGGATAGCGACGTGCCATAGCCCTAAATGCCCCTATCGATACAGAGTGTTCGCCACCTATGACTACGGGGAACTTGCCGTCGTCGAGAATGTCGCCTATGCGCCTCTCGACCTCGTCGGCCATGGCCTCGGGTGAGGAGTCCTCGGTTACGGGGGCTAACGTAGCTATACCGCGCTTGTATACCTCGCTCTGGGTCTCTATGTCGTAGAACTCAAGGTTGTAGGATGCCTCAAGTAGAGCCTCGGGGCCTCGGTCGGCACCCTTAATCCACGTGCTCGTACCATCGTATGGTACGGGGAGTATCGCTATCGCAGCCTGCTTGTAGCACATCTGCTCGGGGGTAAAGTCGCCAAATGGTCTCATCTCCAAACTATAGGGATGTTTTATAAGTTAGTAAATACTCTATTCGTTGTTGGGAGTCTATGTTTCAGTCGCTTTAGACTATCTTTTGGTATCGTTCTCGTTTTGCCTCTGTTACAGTGCCCACATTGCGCCAGCGGAACAAACAGGAGATATCCTCACAATAACCATCAAAATCAAGATGACTAAATTTATAACACATCCCTATAACCAATTTATTCTTTTTACACCTGTTTATTATTGCCTAACATATTAATATACACCGCAATAATCCTATTTAGAGATAAAGCGTAATAAAAATATCTTCTTTTATTAGTTTATCTCCTTTTCTTTGGCGCAAATATAACCATTTTCTAAATAATTGCAACCATTTTTTCACTTTTTTTACATCTCAAAGCGCACATATCATATGCCATCATAGTAGCGAGATAGGCCTGTCGCGAAAAAAAATGCAAATAATGTTACTATTTGTCTTTGATGTTCGGACGAAAAATTATATCTTTGTAACAGATTATGTGTATATGCCATCCCGATAGAGAGAATATATCCAAACAATAGGTTCGCAGATATCAGATAAAACTTATAAACAACTTAAAACCTTTAAAGCAATGTACGGAAAATTTCAGCAGCATTTGCAGAACGAGTTAGCCGAGATTAAGGCTGCCGGCTTGTACAAGACAGAGCGTATCATCGAGTCACCACAGCGTGCCGAGATTGAGGTTGCTAACCGCCCAGTCTTGAACTTCTGCGCTAACAACTACCTTGGTCTTTCAGACAACCAGCGTCTTATCGACGCAGCTAAGAAGGCTATGGACGAGCGTGGCTTCGGTATGTCGTCAGTACGCTTCATCTGCGGCTGCCAGGATATGCACAAGGAGCTTGAGAAGGCTATCGCCGACTACTTCGGAACTGAGGATACAATCCTCTATGCAGCATGCTTCGATGCTAATGGTGGTGTGTTCGAGCCTCTCTTTACCGCAGAGGATGCTATCATCTCTGACGCTCTTAACCACGCCTCTATTATCGATGGTGTACGTCTTTGCAAGGCTCAGCGTTACCGCTACGCTAATGCCGATATGGCCGAGCTTGAGGAGTGCCTTAAGCAGGCTCAGGCACAGCGTTTCCGCATCATCGTAACCGATGGTGTATTCTCTATGGATGGCAACGCTGCTCCACTTGACAAGATTTGCGAGCTTGCCGAGAAGTATGACGCTCTTGTTATGGTTGACGAGTGCCACTCAGCAGGTGTATTGGGTAAGACAGGTCGCGGTATCACCGAGCTCTACAACCTTCGTGGTAAGGTAGATATCCTCACAGGTACTCTCGGTAAGGCATTTGGTGGTGCTGTGGGTGGTTTCACTACAGGTCGCAAGGAGATTATCGATATGCTCCGCCAGCGTTCACGTCCTTACCTCTTCTCTAACTCGTTGCCACCTGCCGTTGTAGGTGCCTCTATCGAGATGTTCAAGATGCTCGAGGAGAGCGATAAGCTCCACGATCAGCTTGTTGCTAATGTCGAGCACTTCCGTTCTAAGATGATAGCCGCAGGTTTCGATATCAAGCCTACAGTATCGGCTATCTGCGCCGTTATGCTCTACGATGCTAAGCTTTCGCAGGACTTTGCTGCCGAGCTTCAGCAGGAGGGTGTCTTCGTTACTGGCTTCTACTACCCTGTAGTACCAAAGGGTCAGGCACGTATCCGCGTTCAGGTATCGGCAGGTCACACTACCGAGCAGCTTGATCGTTGCGTAGATGCATTCGTTAAGGTAGGTCGCAAACTCGGCGTGCTTAAGTAATCTCTTGTGAAGGGCTGCAATCTGCGGCACTTCCCTAAAAGCAGGACCCCTCGGGCTGTACTATATGTACTATCCCGAGGGGTCTTTTTTGTGATGCACCACATCTACCGCCGCTAACAAAAAGTGCGTTTTGCCGTTGTGATATCCAATCTCTTATTCTCCTACTGTCCTAATTTTTTAAGTCCATTAGGATATTAAGAGGTCAGCTCCACGACAGATGGCGACAACAAAACTATTACTAATTACTCACTCTGTCTATTTGTCACGACAAGGTGATGCTAACAGCCTGCACGCTTACTTGCCGTTGTAGGCATTCATCGTGCGGTCGGCACCGATAGAGGCAAACGACAATATCGCATCACCGAAGAGCTTCAATCGCTCGGGCATAGCACTATTCTCCTCGTCGCTGAACTCGCCCAATACGTAGTCGACCTGATGGCCGCGTGGAAAGTCGCCACCTACGCCAAAGCGAATACGTGCATACTGGTTGTCACCCAGCAGCTCGGTGATGCTCTTTAGTCCATTATGTCCCCCCTCCGAGCCATTCTTACGCATACGGAAGGTGCCAAACGGCAGGGCTATATCATCCGAGATAATCAGCAGGTTCTCTCGCGGTACTCGCTCCTGTTCAAGCCAGTAGCGCACAGCCTTACCCGAGAGGTTCATATATGTCGAGGGCTTAAGTAGCAGGATGGTGCGGCCACGATGCTTGAGCGTCGCCATAGCACCATAGCGTACCGTCGTAAAAGAGATATTGGATGCCTCGGCTAAGGCATCCAACACTCTGAATCCGATGTTGTGGCGGGTAGCGGTGTACTCTGCACCTATATTGCCCAATCCAACAACAAGATATTTCATCTTCGATTCGTTTTTTCGCAACTACTACTGTGCAGCGCGTGAAGCACGTGTTACACGAACAGCGCAAACTGCTGTAGTTGCTGGAGTTACGAATGTAAGGTTCTCGCGCTCGATGTCGCCTACGAAGATTGTCTGACCAACCTTCAAAGGTGTAACGTCGATAACAATCTCATCTGGAATATACTCAACAAGAGCCTTAACAGTGAGTTTACGAGCTGAAAGCTGAAGCTTACCACCAATCTTAACACCCTCGGCGTTACCAGTAAGACGTACTGGTACGTTAACTGCAACAGGCTTACCCTCCTGAACACGGTAGAAATCTACGTGGAGAACCTGCTCACGAACTGGGTGATACTGAACCTCGCGCATTACAGCCTTCTCAACAACACCATCGATATTGAGCTCAACGATGTATGAGTTAGGGGTGTAGATGAGCTGGTTGAGCTCCTTAGCGTCGATAGTGAATGCCTTCTCCTCGCCACCACCATAGATGATGCAAGGTACCTGACCCTCGCGACGTGCTGCCTTAGCGAACTTCTTACCGAAGTTGTTACGTGCAGTACCGTTAATCTGAATTGACTTCATAAAAAATTAATTATTAATAGTTTAACTTCGATATCACTCAGGTGCGATAGTCACTCGCACCCCCATAGATATCTGCTTTTGGACCGCAAAGATAGTAAAAAAATCGCAAATGCAACACTTTTATCTCTTTTTTCCGAAGTGACTCTGCGCTTTAGCCTACGATATGGCGAAGTCGCGCAGAGCATCGTTGAGCGAAGTCTTCTTGTCGGTAGACTCCTTGCGATGGCCGATGATTAGTGCGCACTGCACGCCATAGTCGCCTGCAGGGAAGTGTTTGGTATATGTTCCCGAGATAACTACCGAGCGAGCAGGTACATAACCCTTATACTCTACGGGCTCTGGGCCTGTGACATCGATGATGTGTGTCGAGCCTGTGATTACGGTGTTTGAGCCGAGCACAGCCTCGCGGCATATGTGAGCACCCTCGACAACTATCGAGCGTGAGCCTATGAAGCAGTTATCCTCGATGATTACGGGTGAGGCCTGCACAGGTTCGAGCACTCCGCCAATGCCAACACCTCCGCTGAGGTGTACGTTCTTGCCTATCTGTGCGCACGAACCTACCGTAGCCCATGTGTCGACCATGGTGCCACTATCGACATAAGCACCTATATTTACATACGAGGGCATAAGTATCGCTCCTGGGGCTATGTAGGCACCATAGCGAGCTACAGCATGGGGCACGACTCTTACGCCCAGCTCTTCATAACCACGCTTTAGCTCCATCTTATCGTACCACTCAAGCTCGCCAGCCTGCATCGTGCGCATACTCTGTATCGGGAAGTACATGATGATAGCCTTCTTGACCCACTCGTTTACCTGCCACAGGCTCTTCTGAAGGTCAATAGGCTCGGCACAGCGCACCAAACCCTTATCTACCGCCTCGACAATGCGACGTATAGTCTCCTTAACCTCGTCCCTCTGTAGCAGTGTACGCTCCTGCCACGCCTGCTCAACAATTATCTTCTCTCTCTCAAACATATACAATATTCTCTATTTTCTATTATCGTTATAAGCTCTCTAACACCTTGAGTAGTGACTCGCTGTCGTAGCAGCACTCGGCATATAGCTCCGCAGGTTTGCCGTGCTCGACAAAGCGGTCATCTATACCTAAGGTTACCACCTTGGCGTTGCTGCCCATGCGACAGAGGTGTGCCGCGATACTCTCACCTACGCCACCGCGAATGATGCCATCCTCGATGGTAACAATCTTGCTAAAGCGGCCTGCAACCTCACATATAAGCTTGGTATCTAATGGCTTGGCGTAGCGGATATCGTAGACTGCCACGCTACGTGTTGACTCCTCTACGGCCCTAAGCGCAACATTTACCATTGTGCCAACACCGATGATGGCTATGTCGCTACCCTCGCGTAGTTGCTCGCCGCGCCCCTCCTCAACTAAGGTAAAGGGGGTGTTGCGCCACTCTACGCCCTCGCCAGTGCCACGTGGGTAGCGTATTACCGAGGGGTGGTTGGCCTGTGAGGCGGTGTACATCATCTGGCGCAGCATCCACTCGTTGCGCGGCGCGGCGATGGTGATGTTGGGCACGCAGCCAAAGTATGCCAAGTCGAAGGCTCCATGATGCGTAGCTCCATCCTCACCTACGATGCCTGCGCGGTCAAGACACATAACAACAGGGAGGTTCTGTAGTGCCACATCGTGTATCACATTGTCGTAGGCGCGCTGCATAAACGACGAGTATATGTTGCAGAAGGGGCGCGCACCCGCTGTGGCGAGGCCTGCCGAGAATGTCACCGCGTGACCCTCGGCGATGCCCACATCGAAGCAGCGCGAGGGCATCTCGCTCATAAGGGTATTCATCGAGCAGCCTGAGGGCATGGCAGGGGTGATACCTACGATGCGCTCATCGTGGCGTGCCAAGTCAAGGAGCGTAGTGCCAAAGACATCCTGATAGCGGTCAGCCTTGCTCTCGCTCTTTACTCTTTGGCCCGTAGCTACGTCGAAACGACCTGGGGCGTGCCATATTGCTGGGTCCTGCTCGGCTGGTGCATAGCCCTTGCCCTTTTTAGTCTTGATATGTAGCAGCTTGGGCCCTCCGATATCCTTAAGTGCTGTAAGCGTGCGTATTAGCTCTTCGATGTCGTGACCGTCGATAACACCGAAATATCTGAAGTTAAGACTCTCGAATAGGTTACTATTCTGTAGGAGTCCCTGTTTTAAGGCGTTACCCGTCTTACGCACGAAGCGGTGGAAGGGGGGTATTACACTCAGTAGCTTCCAGAGCCTGCGCTTCAAGGCGTTATACCAGCGCGAGGTTGACATGCGCACCAAGTAGTGGTCCAAGGCCCCAGAGGGCTTGTCTATCGACATCTCGTTGTCGTTCAGTACGACGAGGATATCTGTCGTAGGTGCTGCGCCAGCATTATTCAGACCCTCGAAGGCGAGGCCTCCGGTGAGTGCGCCATCGCCAATAACGGCAACCACGTGGCGACTCTGCTGCTGCATCTCAAGGGCCTTGGCGATGCCGAAGGCTGCCGATATGCTCACCGAGGAGTGTCCTGCGCCGAAGGAGTCGTACTCGCTCTCTACGATGCGTGGAAAGCCGCTTAGGCCGCCATAGGTTCTGTTTGTAGTGAACATATCGCGACGCTCGGTGATAATCTTGTGTGCGTAGGCCTGATGTCCCACATCCCACACTATGCGGTCCTCGGGTGTGGCGTAGACGTAGTGTAGGGCTATGGTTAGCTCTACGGTGCCGAGGCTTGAACCGAGGTGTCCAGGATTTGTTGCGCAGCACTCGACGATGTAGCGACGTAGCTCCTGAGCGTAGCTATTTAGCTCCGCGAGGCTCAAGGCGCGCAGGTCGGCAGGGGTGTTTACGCGCTGCAAATATCTATATTCTGTATCGTTCATTTGGTCAATCTCTTAGCCGAATAGTGCCACAGTCGCCACTATTCATCCTACAAATATACGACAATTTATGAAATATTTTGCATACAACAGCAAAAACCATACTCCGAAGCGTTAAAGGATATCGCCTTTGGTGTGCCTTTGGTTGCGGGTTGAGAGCTCTATTTTAGAGATATACGACCGCGCGAAGTAAAAACTCGCTGTAAAGATTGTGTATTTGGCCAAAAAGTACTATCTTCGCGTTATAAATGTTATAAAAGTATTATGGCAACATCAAAATATCGTAGAATACTGCTCAAGCTCAGTGGTGAGTCGTTGCAGGGAAAACAGAATTATGGTCATGACGTTGAGGTGTTAAACGCCTATGCCGAGCAGATTAAGCGCATAAAGGATATGGATGTGGAGATAGGCATCGTCATAGGCGGTGGTAACATATTTAGAGGCATTCAGGGCGCAGGTCGTGGCTTCGATAGAGTTAAGGGTGACCAGATGGGTATGTTGGCAACGATAATCAACTCTTTGGCACTATGCTCGGCCCTTGAGTCTATAGGTGTTAAGGTTAAGGTCCTCACCTCTATCCGTATGGAGCCTATCGGTGAGTACTACTCCAAGGACAAGGCTTTGGAGTATCTCAAGGCTGGGTATGTGGTCATCATCGGCGGTGGTACCTCGAACCCCTACTTCTCGACAGATACTGCCTCGGCACTTCGTGGCATAGAGATTGAAGCCGAGGTTATGTTCAAGGGTACGCGCGTCGATGGAATCTATACTGCCGACCCCGAGAAGGACCCTACGGCAACAAAGTTCGACACCATTACCTTCGACGAGGTCCTTGCCCGCAGGCTTAAGGTTATGGACCAGACAGCATTTACGTTGTGCCGCGAGAACCACCTCTCGCTCATAGTCTTCGATATGGACACACCTGGCAACCTCGAAAAGGTCATCGTGGGCGAAAACATAGGCACGATAGTTACCGAGTAATGCAAATTTTGAGTAAAATAATTATTAACACTAAAAATTAGACTATTATGGCTATTATGAAAAATCATAAGAAGCGTGGCTCGACACCCTCGCTTATCTTTATGCTCATCGTGCTTATTGCCGTTGTTGTGGCGATAATCTTTTGGCCTGTAGATTCGGCTACAGCCTCTACCACAGGGTTTGCAACGGCTCAGGACGATATAGAGTCTACGACGCTGATACACGCAGGCGATGTTGCGCCCGACTTTACGGTTGAGGCTCTTAAGGGTGGTGGCGTAACCCTCTCGGAGCTTCGTGGTAAGGTTGTCCTTGTGAGCTTCTGGGCTACGTGGTGTCCCCCATGTCGTCAGGAGCTGTCGCACATGCAGGAGGGTGTTATAGATCGCTTTGCTGGAAGCGACCTTGTTGTTCTGCCCATCTCGCGTGGCGAGAAGCGAGAGACCGTAGCAAGGTTTATCGATAAGACGGGTTACACCTTCCCAGTATACCTCGATGCAAACCAAGAGGCGTATCATAAGTATGCTACCAACTACATCCCACGCAGTGTCGTTGTAGACCGCAAGGGAGAGGTGGCCTACGTAGCTGTAGGTTACGACGAGCAGGTGGCACGCGAGATTGACGAGGCTATAACCAAGGCCTTGGCCGAGTAGCGCGAGGATAAAGCAGAGCAAATTGTAGATTAGAGAGATAAACTAAAAGATAAAAGTATGGATACCAAGACTATTTTGAATGAGGCTACGGAGCGTATGCAGCGTGCTGTAGACCACCTTACTGAGGAGCTGCTTAACATCCGCGCAGGTAAGGCATCGGTAAATGTGCTCAATGGTGTGTTTGTAGACTACTACGGCTCACAGACCCCCGTATCGGGTGTTGCGAGTGTCACTGTGCCAGATGCTAAGACTGTGCTTATTCAGCCCTGGGATAAGAATATGATTCGCGCTATTGAGAAGGCTATCATCGACTCAAATATTGGCCTTACGCCATCGAATAATGGCGAGCATATACGCCTCTCTATACCCCCTCTTACCGAGGAGCGTCGTAAGGAGATTGTCAAGAAGGTGAAGGCTGAGGGCGAGACTGCGCGTATCAGCTTGCGCAATGCTCGTCGTGATGCTGTCGAGGCCTTCAAGAAGGCTCAGAAGGATGGTATGTCTGAGGATGAGCAGAAGGATGGCGAGGCACAGGTTCAGAAACTTCTTGAGAAGTACACCAAGATGTTGGATGTAGAGCTTGAGAAGAAGGAGAAGGAGGTAATGACCGTATAATTTTCGATTATAAGGCAGCATCTACTGCCGCTAACAAAAAGTGCCGTCAATGGGACGTACCACAAGTACTACCCATCGACGGCATTTTTGCCGAGCGTTGTATCACCTTGCGGTGACAGCTAAAGCTGAAGGGGTAGTGCGCAAGCAGAGCTTGCTAAAGGGTAGTTCGCTCGCTGTGCGAGCTAAAGAGTAGTTGAAGGGTTTTCGTTGTTGTGTTTTGTTGTGATACCCGACCTCTTAATGTCTTATGGTCTTAACGTCTTAATGTCCTAAAAAAATAAAGACAATAGGACGATAGGACGATAAGACGATAGGACAATAGGACAATAAGATGGTTGCGGACAAAATTTCTCCCTTTCTGCTACCCCTTAGCAAGCTTTAGCTTGCGAACTACTCTTTAGCAGGCTGGAAGCCTGCGACCTACCCTTTCAGCTTTAGCTGTCACCGCAAGGTGAAACATAGCTTTAGCTGTCACCGCAAGGTGATACTATCTCTCCCAAAAATTCGCTACAACCATAGCAATTAGAGATAGTTTTTGTACCTTTGCACTACAGATACACTACATAGAGTATGAAACGGATACTTACTACACTACTATCACTCCTTATATCGGCACTCTTAATCGTTGGATGTGTCGAGGATACCGCCTTTGTACTCCCCGATGATGATACCACCCAGAATCCCGATGGCGGCGATGGCGGCGATGGCGACGATAACGACGGAACAGAGGAGCCGAAGCCTGTAAATCCAGACTATCCCGACACTTCGTGGGCTGCAGGCGAGCTCGACTGGGTATTCGATATGGGCACCCTTGCCGAGATTCGTATATCGGTCACCGAGGAGCAGTGGAACGAGCTGCTCAAGGAGTATGACCGCGATAGCGACACACCTATGTATATACACTGCGATGCAGAGTTTAAATCCAAGGGCGAGGTACACACCTTCGAGGATGCGGGCCTCAGGCTGAGGGGTAACACCTCGCGCCGCCGCCCCGAGGGTAATGGTGGCCAGATGCACCAGACAGATAATGCCGACTGGCACCACTGCCACTTTATGCTCAACCTGCGTAAGTTTCAAAAGGACGATGCCCACGAGCTGCATAACGTGCGCAAGATACACCTCAAGTGGCATAAGGATGATAGTGCCTATTGTCGTGAGCTATACTGCTACGACCTATTCCGTCGCTTCGGCATCTGGACTGCGGCATATAGCTCGTACTGCCGTCTATGGATACATGTCGAGGGCGACTCTAAGCCTGCCTACTATGGTGTATATGAGATGCTTGAGGCTATCGACGACAAGTATGTCAAGAGGCGTAAGGAGCTCTTTGGCGATCATAAGCACAACCTTTGGAAGTGCCGCTGGGGGGCTACGTTAAACTATAACGATATGGGCTCATCATCGATACACTTCGACGATGACTCGGGAGCCAACTATACATACGAGCTTGAGAGCAATATCGAGAATTTCGCTACTGCCAAGGCGCAGCTCATAGAGTTTACGCGCAACATTATGCAGCGCACAGGTCAGGATTTCCACGACTGGATAGCCTCGGTGTGCGATGTAAGGCTGCTGCTAAGGACCTATGCCGTAAATGTTGTAGTTGGTATGTGGGATGACTACTGGAACAACAGCAATAACTTCTACATATACTTTAACTCGTCGGATATGGACAACTATAAGTTCTACTTCATACCCTACGATTACGACAATACGCTTGGCACGTCGAGCAACTGCGGTGTGCAGAGCGATGCTGGCCGTCACGACCCTCTCCGTTGGGGCGATACGGGCCGCTCACCGCTTATAGGCAAGATTTTAGAGTTCGAGGACTACCGCAAGATATATATCGAGGCCCTCAATGAACTTATCAATCCAGAAAATGACCTCTTCTACTATCAGCACTCCATAGCGCGCATTAATGGCTGGCATGCTATGATTCGCGACTATGTTGTCAACGATACCGACGAGGATTGCGAGATTAAGGACCGCCCTGCAGGGTGGGGTAATATGCATGACTATAGGGTCCTTGATGCTGGCTCGTCGATGAACTTCTTTAAGGTTAAGGCTGCGTCCATACCCAAGAGATAGCCCAGGAGGGTGTAGTATGGCAGCACCACCCTCTTAGAATACCTCCCTCATTATTCGTAGCGACTCGACGGAGTGTATAGCGTCGAGATGAAAGGCGTAGTAGCGTAGCATATCCTCAAGGAACGAGCTGCGCTCGTTGCGGTTAAGACCTATCTCGGCTAAGTAGCGCACGTCGCACTCGAGCATGTCGTGTAGTATGCGGGCATTGTTGGGTGCTATGGCCATGCTTGGGGCGATGACGTGGTGCGTGAAGTGACCATCGCGTATATCTAACCACGCCCCTTCGCTATAGGCGTTGTCGGGCGAGAAGCCTAACGGACGACTTAGGTTTGCCAAGAACCATAGGTGGAAGTTGGCTATTCCCTCCTCCAGTGCATCGAGTGCCGCCACCGAGGCCCACACTATCTCGAAGAGCTCGTCGTGGTGCTCGTTATCTCTTATTAGCCTATATAGCACCTCGGCCATGAAGAGTGCCATCGTAGATTTGCGCACATCGAAGGGCGTGGATTGCAGGGCTATGGCTGGCGATATCTCCTTTATGCGGTGCATACTCATCTTTGGCGACTGTAGGCCCTCGAACTCTACGGCGAACATAGGCTGTAGGAGTGCCATCTTTGACCCTTTAGCCGTTGGGCGCACCCCCTGAATCATATAGCTCTGGCGGCCATATATATCGGTGAGCAGGTGTACGATGACCCCCTTCTCGCCATACTTGAGTGTGCCGAGTACTATGCCACGCGCCTTATAGCTCTTCATCGCCATACGTTACTCGGGGTCGTGCCAACGTCCGTCGCGCTTGATTATATCTATGAGGTGGTCGAGGGCCTCGCGCTGGTGTATGCCGCGCTCGACAACCTCGCGACCACGATATAGGGTGATATGCTCGGGTGACGAGCCCACGTATCCATAGTCGGCATCGGCCATCTCGCCAGGACCATTTACGATGCACCCCATAACGCCTATCCTAAGGTCCTTGAGGTGCGAGGTGCGAGCCTTGATATTGGCTAAAGTAGACTGTATGTCGTAGAGCGTGCGTCCGCAGCTCGGGCAGGCGATATACTCCGTGCGCGAGAAGCGCAGGCGCGAGGCCTGTAGCAGCATAAGCTCTATCTCGTTTATCTGCTCTTGGTCAATCTCGGGAGCATCTATCCAGACACCCTCGGCCAGACCATCGATGAGTATCTGTCCCATGTCGGCCGCAGCGTATATAGCCACGCGCTCTATGTCGCTACCCTCGTAACGACGGCGTAGCACGATAGGGCGTTTGTCGCAGCGATTGAGTATTGCGCTGCGCCACTCGTGCGTGGGGTTATCTGTTGTGGCCTCTATAACCTCGTAGTCGGGGGTTATCTCGCTATGTGTCACAGGGCGGTAGTCGGTTCGTGCTCGGTACTCTGTGGGGTGGTACTCCGATATGTCGTCAACGCTAAACTCGGCGGTGCGGTGCGAAAAGTGCTCTACGAGGATGCGGCCTACGGGGACCTCGTTTTCGGGGTTCTCTGTAAGCGATACACGTAGCGTGTCGCCTATACCATCGGCTAATAGTGCTCCTATGCCTACGGCACTCTTTACGCGCCCTTCGAGTCCATCACCTGCCTCGGTCACACCGAGGTGTAGGGGGTAGTTCATACCCTCACGTGCCATAGCCTCGACTAAAAGACGATAGGCGTGTACCATCACGCGCGTGTTGCTCGACTTCATCGATACGGCTACATCGTTAAAGTCTGCGCGACGACACATTGTTAAAAACTCCATTGCCGAGGCCACCATACCCTCGGGCGTGTCGCCATACTCGTCGAATATGCGCTTGGCTAATGAACCATGATTTACGCCAATGCGCAGGGCCACGCCACGACGGCGGCATATCTCGATGAGGCGTTCAAGCTCTCCATTTGATGTGCGGAAGTTACCAGGGTTTATGCGCACCTTGTCTACTGCCTCGGCCGCTATCATCGCTATCTCGGGTGTAAAGTGTATGTCGGCGACTATCGCTGCTCGGCACCCCTCCTCCGCGAGACGCTCCATTATCGGAGCAAGAGCCTCGCCCTCTTTGCGCCCCTGTGCCGTTAGTCGCACCACCTCGGCACCGCTATCTGCTATGCGTAGTGTCTGTGCTACGGTAGCCTCGATATCGGCCGTTGGAGTGTTTGTCATCGACTGTATGGCTATGGGGTTAGAGCCCCCGATTTTTACACCACCAAAGCTCACCTCGCGAGCCTCGCGGCGACAATATTTAAGTGTCGTTCCCATCTGTTATAGTGTTTCGATATCGCAAAGTTAACTCTTTTTCTCGGTTTAGACAACTTTCTGTGATATTGTGTTTATCGTACTGAAAATCAGATGATTACCATATGCTGTTGTAATATATCTGTAACTTACTGATTATCAATGAGTTGAAAAATACATAAAAATATGTTTTGTAACACATTGATAATCAGTATATTTATTGGGGCATCGCTGAAATATTTAAGCACCAAAAATTTGGTCAGGCTATATGATTGTAGTAATTTTGCAAAAAGAAAAGATGGGCATTGCTTGTGCAGATTGGTTATAAACATAAAGGTATAGAGCTATGAAACGATTAATCTATTTTTTGATGTCACTTGTAGGTTTCGGCTTTACAAGCTGCGAGGATAATCCCTTTGCTGCGGAGGATGCCTACGGCTGTCCATACGTAAACTTTACCCTCAAGGCTCGTGTTATCGATAGCGAGGGTAGGCCTATTGAGGGCATAGGTGTCGGCTTTCCATATGTCGGCATCTGCGCATATAGCGATAATGAGGGCGGTGTAGAGATAGGCACGACCATTACCCGTTTACCCGAAGAGGTGACCTTTATAGATAAGGATGGCGCGGAGAATGGTGGTGAGTATGCCACCCTGAAGCTCGACATTAGCAAGATGGTTGAGCAGACGGGAGAGCCTTCGGGTGATTGGCACGAAGGTGACTACAAGGCCGAGCTTGGCGATGTGATGATGACGCTAAGCGACAATAGCGCTAAGAATAACGAATAAAGATTTGAGCTATGAAACGACTGATTTACTTTTTGATGACTCTTGTAGGTTTTGGCATAACGGGCTGTGAAGGTGTAGATAAGATAGACTTTGGAACAGCAGCAGAGTATGGCTGTCCACACGTTAACTTCAGTCTTAAGGCGCGTGTTATCGACGAGGCTGGAACGCCGATTCAGGGTATCGAGGTGCGCCTAAAGGGGGATGATCGCTTCGATAATAAGACTGGATTTTCGGACTATATGGGTAATATTGATGCCTATGGTAGTGTGTGGCCAGGGTCGCAGTACGAGGTGGTATTCGTAGATGATGATGGTGAGGCTAATGGCGGCCAGTTCGAGAGCATAGAACTTGATATCACCGACAAAGTTCGCCAAACCGACAAGGGTGATGACCGCTGGTATGATGGTAGCTACATAGCCGAACTTGGCGATGTGACTATGACGCTCGTGGCAGATGAGGGTGACGAGGAGAGTGTAGAGAACGAGACTGGGGAGTAACTATGCGTAGATTATCACTATTATTTACTACCTTTGTGCTGCTTGTGGCTACAAGTTGCGAAGAGGCAACCTACAACGACAATCCGTACTACGTACTGTGGATCACGGCTACTGTTGTAGATGAGCAGGGCGAGCCTATTGAGGGCATATATGCCTATCCCGAGGGTGGAAACTTTGATGGGCGAGAGGGGTATACTAACTATTTAGGCAATATAGATGCAAGTGCTCATCTAACGCCACGCCAACGTTGGGTAGTATGCTTCGAGGATGTAGATGGCTACCACAACCGAGGCCTCTATGAGAACACGATGGTTGATATTACCGACAAGATCATAGTGCCGCATAAGCCAGATAGAGGGGGGTATACTGGTAGCACGTTTATCGAGATGGGTACAATAGTGTTAAAGAGATTAGCAGAGTAAAAGGATTGATGTTGTAAATTTTGAGATTATGTTAGGCAAGATTCTTACGCGACTATTTGCCCTATTTGGCTTCTCGCTTACGTGCGTGGCCTGCTATGGCACTATGTACGACGAGTATAACCCTCAATTCCTGGTCTCGGGACGTGTCGTGGATGGCGATGGTAAGCCCATAGAGGGTATCGAGGTGTCGAGTAACAAGTGGACAATGACAGATAGCGAGGGTAGATTTCGCTTAGGCGTAAGTCATACAACCATACGAATCGAGGATGTCGATGGTGAGGAGAATGGTGGAGAGTTTGAGCCGCGCGAATTAAATATTCAAGATAGGTACTCATACGGCAACTACACCACCGACTTGGGCGATATAGAGCTTAAGCGTAAGGAGGATAAGGCCGAGGAGCATGAGTAATAACGAATTTTAATATGGGAAAACGTCTTGGAGTGCGCCAATGGGTGGCACTAAAACTATTCAAGAAGCTACGACAGATACGTCGCGATGAGCACGAGCTAAATACCCTATTCTGGGAGTGTACGTTGCGTTGTAACCTCCAGTGCCGCCACTGCGGTAGCGACTGCAAAGTAGATACCACGCTTACGGATATGCCAGCAAAGGAGTTCTTCCGAGTGCTCGACAACGAGATTACGCCCAACGTAAACCCCAATAAGGTGCTCATAATACTCTCGGGTGGCGAGGTATTGGTGCGCAAGGACCTTGAAGATATAGGCATCAACCTCTATCGTCGTGGATACCCCTGGGGTATGGTGTCGAATGGCTTGGCCCTGACACGCCGCCGTCTTGACTCACTGATTAAGGCTGGCCTGCACACCATAACCATCTCGCTCGATGGCTTCGAGGAGCAGCACTACCACATACGTCAGAACAAGGAGAGCTTTAGGTGTGCTGTAGAGGCTGTGCGCATGGTATCGGCCGATAAGGAGCTTGTCTCGGATGTCGTCACCTGCGTAACCCCAGCCCTGCTGCCTCGTCTTGGGGAGTTCAAGGAGTTCCTATACTCGCTCGGTGTGCGCCACTGGAGACTCTTTACCATCTTCCCCGTAGGACGTGCGGCAACAGACCCATCGTTGCAGCTTAACGACGAGGAGTTTACCTACGTGATGCAGTTTATCGAGGAGTGTCGTAAGGAGGGGCGTGTAATGGCATCGTATGGGTGCGAGGGCTTCCTCGGAGGCTACGAGATGCGCGTGCGCCAGAATCCCTTTGAGTGTCATGCTGGCGTGGGTGTCGCCTCGATACGTGTTAATGGCGACATCTCGGGTTGCACCTCTGTAAGGGCAAACTTCACACAGGGTAATATATATAAGGATAACTTCTGGGATGTGTGGCAAAACCGCTTCGAGAAGTTCCGCAACCGCGCTTGGGCAAAGAAGGGTAAGTGTGCCGACTGCAAGATGTGGCAGTACTGCGAGGGTAACGGTATGCACCTCTACGATGATGACGAGAATCTGCTCGTGTGCCACTACCAGCGTATAGTACGTTAGCTTACGACTCTTCTTGGGGCTCTGTAAGCTTACAGAGCTTATAGGGCAGGTAGGGGCATTAAAATATCTATTTTTGCCGAAGAACCCTCTTTCGTTTCAATATCAAAGCGAGCATAAGACGAAGGTTGGGAATCTGTCCAAAGCAGTTGGACATCTCCATAGCCATCTGGTAGTGTATCATATCCCTCTTGTCGAGCAGCCGTTGCTTGGAGAACTCAATGGCGTTGTTTATATTGCCGTAGCCAAACTCGATGAGTAGCTTCGGGACTGAACGGCGGCTGCGGTATGTCGAGAGGGTGGCAAGTATTACCGAGATAGCGGCAATAGAGTAGTCGTCCAGATGCTCGTAATCGGAGAATATCCTATGGTGGTGGCTAAAGAGCGGTGTGGAGTACTCCGTTGAGGGTCTATGCTCTGTGTGGTGTTTGCCTAAGGCATCTATATCGATGAGGTACATCTTATCGCCGTTGACGATGATGTTGTCGGGCGATATGTCGCTATGTGTATACCCTTTGGTAAGTATCGTATAGGCCAAGGTGTCGAAGGCTCGACTGAGACTCTTATAGTTACAATCGTCGTCGAGAAGAATATCCGTCAGGGTCTCGCCCTCAATCCACTCGGCAAAGGCGACATCTACATATATGGCGTGACCCGATATTGAGGGGATAAGAAGGGCCTCCTTAATGTACGATGTGCCGTATGAGGGTTGTTGTCGCGAGCAGGGTCTATAGTAGCACTTCAACGACTTGTCACCCTCGATGCCCTTAATAGAGCACCGAGCGATGACAGAGGTGTTGCCTACAACAATACTATCCCTATCTATCTCTATATCACCAACCGTGTCGATGTAGATGGGCGAGTGTCGCAGGTAGTTGACAATATCAACCGAAGTGACCATAGGCCTCTTTTGGCTGCTTATAGCTATGCTATGCGCTTAAGAAGCTCTACGAGGAGTCGCCAGAACTTATCTACAGTAGCAATCTCCAAACGCTCGTCAGGCGAGTGAACACCGCGAAGTGTTGGACCAAACGACACCATCTCAAGGTGTGGATACTTCTCAAGGAAGAGTCCGCACTCAAGGCCTGCGTGTATAGCACGAACCTTAGGCTCGGCATCGAAGAGGTCGCGGTAGCACTGAACGGTCTCGGTGAGAAGCTTAGACTCGGGGTTAGGTGCCCAGCCAGGGTAGCCATCCGAGTGCTCTACGTCGAAGCCCGAGAGGTAGAAGGCCGACTCAACAGTCTGTGCGGCATAGAGCTTAGCACTCTCGACTGAGGAACGCTGCGATGTGGTTACCTTAATCTCCTCATCCTCGGTGTTAAACTTTACCGATGCAAGGTTCGACGATGTCTCAACAAGGCCTGGCATGGCAAACGACATTCCGAGGACTCCGTTAGGAAGACCGACAAGAGTCAAGAGCAGGTAGCACAGGTCGTCATTCGATATCACCTTCTCGGGTGTCGTTGCGTCGGTAACCGTAAAGCGCATGCGTGGCTCGGTGTGCTTAAACTCCTCCATCATCATCTGGCCAAACTCCAAATAACGCTCCTCGAAGTCCTCAACCTCGGCAGAGGGGACACCTACGATGGCATAGGCCTCGCGTGGTATAGCGTTACGAAGGTTACCACCGTTGAACTCGGCAAGTGCAACCTGGAACTTGTCGATAGCGTTGTAGAGGAAGCGTGCCATAAGCTTGTTTGAGTTGGCACGACCCTTGTCGATGTCGTCGCCCGAGTGGCCACCGAGAAGGTCGCCTATCTCCAAGCGTACGAAGGTGTAGCCCTCGGGGCTTGGCTCGCTCTCGTAGTTGAGCGTAGCTACGGTGTCGATACCACCAGCACAGCCGATGAATATCTCGCCCTCATCCTCCGAGTCGAGGTTTACAAGATATTTACCTGTGAGCATACCCTCGCCCAGACCAAAGGCTCCTGTAAGGCCTGTCTCCTCGTCAACAGTGAAGAGTGCCTCGATAGCGGGGTGTTCAAGCGTGGTGTCGAGAAGCACGGCAAGGGCTGCTGCCATGCCGATACCGCAGTCGGCACCGAGAGTAGTGCCCTCGGCCTTAACCCACTCGCCATCAATCTTTGTGCGTATAGGGTCATTCTCGAAGTCGAACTCAACGTTTGAGTTCTTCTCGCACACCATATCCATGTGTGACTGAAGAATCACTGCTGGGCGAGACTCGTAGCCTGCGGTTGCTGGCTTACGCATAACGACGTTGCCCGTCTGGTCTGTCTGGTACTCGATATTATGTCGCTGGGCAAACTCTATAAGCCAAGCGATTATTTTTGCCTCCTTCTTCGATGGGCGTGGTACGCGAGTGATGTCATCAAACTGCTCCCAGATAAGTTTAGGTTCTAAATCACGAATAGTCATAATTCTTTATGGTTTAAGTAGTTATTATTATATTGTGTTTGCTATTTATTGCTATTTGTGTCGCAGCTATTCTTCTCTTCCGTCGTTATCATTATGCTCGAAGAGGTGTATGCCACGCAGGAGTGGGTTGCGCCTATCGAGAATCAGTAGCTCGATAATGAGCAGTAGCAAGCCTACGCCCAAGAACCACTGATACTGCTCGTCGTACTCCTCGAAGCTTAGATGTGTAAGCTCGACGGCCTCCATCTGGTCAAGACGTGCGATAATCTCCTCAAGGCCGAAGCTATCGTTGCGTGAACGGGTATATATACCCCCTGTAGCCTCGGTAATCTGCTGCAAAAGCTCCTCTCCAAGCTTGGTGATGACCATCTTGCCATCCTCATCCTCGATATGTCTGCCGTCAATCTTCAGAGGTACACCCTCGGGCGTGCCGATACCTATGGCGCAGACCATAACACCCTCGCGCTGTGCCATCTCGATAGCCTTCTGGCTATGCTGGTCGTGAGCCTCGCCATCGGTGATGAGTATGACCACACGACTATTGCTGCTCTGCGTGGTGCTTGTAAACGATAGAAGGGCGACCTCTAAGGCCTTGCCGATATCTGTGCCCTGCTCGGCGATAAGCTCAGGTGAGAGACGCTTCGTGACAGCCTCAGCCATCTTATAGTCGCCTGTAATAGGTAGTAGCACCTCGGGCTCATCGGCAAAGGCCACGATACCTATGCGGTCCTCGTTCATGCTCTCTAATAGTCGTGTAATGGCGTAGCGTGTGCGTGCCATACGGCTGGGGGTGACATCCTCGGCAAGCATCGAGTTCGACACGTCGACAAGGAGGAGTATCTCACGGCCACTGCTCTCCACTTGTCGCAGCTTCGAGCCTGTCTGTGGGCGTGCTAAGGCCAGGACCAT
Source organism: Rikenellaceae bacterium (assembly GCA_015059715.1). Lineage (GTDB taxonomy): Bacteria > Bacteroidota > Bacteroidia > Bacteroidales > Rikenellaceae > Alistipes. The sequence continues at coordinate 117,092 of SUZV01000001.1, forward strand.
AAAGCCAAGAGCGAGGCATAGTAGCGTTATCTTTATCCATCCACGCGACGATGAGTAGTCTGCCATAAGGGCCCTAAGGGTATTCTCGTTGCCAAACTTGCGTAGCTTGCGTCGCGTGTAGAGCCTCAGCATCCAGTAGAGCAGGGGCAGCGCAGCAACGACGATAAGTAGCCATAGCCACTCTCGCTGGGCAAAGATAAATATGTTTGTTTCAATCATAATATCATCCGTTATCGTTATTTCTACCACTATGGTAGCCTATTGAGCACTATGCGAGCTATGATAAACTCGGCGGCAAGAAGTAGTAGTGATAAGAGCAACCAATAGGCGAAGTGCTCCTCGTAGGAGGTGTAGTTTGTCACCTGTACCTTACTCTTCTCTAACTCGTTAATCTGCTGGTATATGCTCCTTAGTGCCTCGTTGTCGTTAGCGCGGAAATATTGGCCCGAAGTCTTTGAGGCTATATCCCTAAGTAGCTCTTCGTCAATCTCGACATCGGCCATAACGTATGTTATATTGCCAAACATATCCTGCGCGGGCATCGGAGCCTTGTCGCGGCTGCCTACGCCTATGGTGTAGACCTTAATGCCAAGGTCGCGAGCTATCTCAGCAGCCATGATTGGCGATATCTGTCCTCGGTTGTTGATACCATCGGTCATCAGTACCACAACTTTAGATTTCGCGCCACTCTCACGCAGACGGTTTATTGCCGTTGCCAAGCCATTGCCTATAGCCGTACCATCGTCGACAACACCACTACGCAGTCGCGAGAGCATAGTGCCCACAGCCGCCTGGTCCGAGGTGAGAGGACACTGCGTAAAGGCCTCACCAGCGAAGGCAACAACAGAGATGCGGTCGCCTGTACGCTCCGAAGTAAACTCTGTGGCGAGCTGCTTGGCCGCCGTAAGTCGGTCTGGGATAAAGTCGCGAGCCAACATCGAGCTCGATATATCCATCGCTATGACGATATCGATACCCTCGGTTGTTGTTTCGCTCTGGTTGTGAACCTCTACGGGGCGTGCTAAGGCCACGATGGCGGCAGCTATGGCCATAAGGCGCAGCACAACGGGTATGTGGCGCAACCAGTATCGTAGCGTGCGTGGTGCGCGCCCTGTTGCGGCCGAGACCCTAAGCGTAGCACCTCGGCGGCCTGCGAAGATATAGTATATCGCCAGCAGCGGCAGTGCTATGAGTAGTAGCAGAATATATGGATTTAAAAACTGCATAATGTCGTGTATTACCAATTCTTCTTACCTGGGATGACTACGCCCCTCTTCTTATCCTTGAGCTTATCCTGAGTCTTATCCTCCTCGGCCTGTATAGCGTCAAGCATACGCTCCTTATCGCTATTTAGCTCGCGTGGCTCGTTACCACTCTGCTCCTCCTTATCCTCGGGATTATCCTTAGGCTCCTGTTTAGAGGTATTCTCGTCGTCGCGATTCTCATCCTGCGGCTTTTTGTCCTGATTATTCTCCGAGTTTTGCTCCTGCTCCTGATTCTGATTCTGATTCTGGTTGTTTTGCCCCTCCTGCTGATTATCCTGATTTTGGTTGTTATTCTGGTTCTGCTGCTCTTGATTCTGTTGTTGCTGACGCTTCTGGTCTACGATGCGCTTCGTAAGCACGTAGTCATACTTGGTCTCCCTATCCTCGGGGTTTAGGCGCAACGATTCGCGGAAGGCGTTGAGCGCAGCCTCGTACCTCTCCTCGCTAAAGAGGCTCTCGCCAAGGTTGCGCAGCACCTCGGCACGTTGTGCATCGCTAAGCAGCGTGTCAGCAGCTATCTGCTCGTAGTAGCTAAACGTAGTCTCGGCCTTAAGCGTCGAGTCCTGAGGATTTGTGCGACGCACCTGATGGTGGGCATTAGCGCGGTTATAGAGTGCCTCGTAGCTTGTCGAGTCGTGCTCCAAGGCCTCGTTATAGCGGTTGAGGCTGGTGCGGTAGTTGCGTTTGCTAAAGCTGCTGTTACCCTGACGGACAAGACCGCGCTCACGTAGGTACTGAGCTTTTGACTCCGTAGTGCTACACACAAAGAGTAGTACGGCCAGAAACACAATGCCTATATATTTGTTATATAATACGTTCTTAGTCATTATTCACCAATTTTTACCTCTGTGATGATGTCGCGCTTATCATCCTTGTGCTCCTCTTGAAGCTTAGTATTTTCGACAAAGTAGTAGGCGCGCGTGTAGTTCTTCTCGTTCTCCTCGGCCTCGGGCTGCGCCTTGGCAAACTTAACAAGGTCCGAAGTCTGAAGTATCTCGATAAGGTCGCTGCGGCTATCTCGTGGCATCTCCACGTCGCGCAACATGGCTATAACCTCACCCGTAGTCTTATCCAATGCCCCTATGTTCCAGCGGCCATCGATATATACCTTGAGTATTGACGAGAGGGCTGTGTAATACTGCTTATATCTGCCATTCTGCCATAGCTTGCGGTGGCCAAGCTCCTCAAGTGCCTTGATGGCGACAACATGGGGTGGTAGCTTAGGCTCTGGCTTGATGACTCTCTGTTGAGGCCTGCGATGGCGTAGATAGTGGACTACGGCCCATACAAGGAGTGCCAAGATGATAAGAGCTATGCCTGCGTAGGCGGCGTAGTCGCGTATCTCGGCAAAGCGGAACGGAAGGTCCTTCTGGGCATATAGACCCTCATCCTTGAGCTTCGACATAGCCAGCTCGCTATCCACACCAAAGCCCTGCTCGGATTGAGGGTCGGCCTTGAGGAATAGTGTGGTGTCGAGCTCAGCGTAGCCAAGCACGCTCAGGTGTAGCGTCTCGTCGGCATAGAGGGTGTCGGGCGTTTCGCGGTTCTTCTCGAAGTAGAGTATCGCTGGGCGCATAGGTATCGAGCCTGTCTCCATAGGTGCAAGGAGGTATCGCTTGCGCAGGCGCAGGCGGCGACCATCTACCTCGATGGTATCTATCGGGTAGTCCTCGATAAGCTCAAAGATGTTCTCGTTGTAGCTCTCGTACTTCGACATTGCGAGCTTCTGCTTTGCTATCTCGGCACGCTGCTTGCTATCGAGGCCTCCGCTAAAGTCGGGAATGCCGATATTCGTGGCGCGATCCTTATCTATCTCTATGATATACTCCACGCGGTCGCCTACCTCGATGCTGTCTGTGGTGAAGCGGCCTGTGATGGTAGGCTGCTCGGCACGTAGCTCTATGGCGGTAGCCACGAAGCATAGTAGCGTGGCGACGTGTGATATGATGCGCGTTAATCTCATCGTTTCTTAAACATCTTTAACAGTTCTACTACGTAGTCGCCATCGGTAGCCACTTCGGCCTTGTCTATGCGGTTGTGGCTCAGCAGTTGCGACATAGCCCTATCGCGGCTGTCGTAGCTGTCGCGCCAAAACTCCCTTACGCGGCGTGATGAGGTGTCAAGCCACATGCGCTCGCCACTCTCGGCATCCTCAACCTCGATGATGCCCACATCGGGAAGCTCCCTATCGCGCTTGTCGTAGACGTGTATGGCCATAATGTCGTGCTTCGACGAGGCAATCTTGATGGCATCATCGAGCTTCGACATGTCGCTCTGGCTATTTATAAGGTCCGAGAGCAGGAATGTCGTGGTGCGTTTCTTATTCACACCGACAAGGTAGCGCAGAGGCTCCGAGAGGTTGGTGCCCTGCCCCGAGGGCTTAAAGCTTACCAGCTCGCGGATAATCATCAGTATATGGCTACGCCCCTTCTTCGGAGGTATGAACTTCTCTACGCGGTCCGAAAAGAGTATGCACCCCACCTTATCGTTGTTCGTGGCTGCCGAGAAGGCGAGCGTGGCGGCAATCTCGGTGATAAGGCTCTTCTTGGTGAGCTCCTCGGAGCCGAACATACGCGAGGGCGAGACATCGACCAAGAGCATCATCGTCAGCTCGCGCTCCTCCTCGTAGACCTTCACATGTGCGCGGTGTGCGCGGGCTGTGACGTTCCAGTCAATATCGCGTATATCATCGCCTGGGCGATACTCTCGAACCTCGGCAAATGACATACCGCGACCTCGAAAGGCCGTGTGGTACTTACCTGCGAAGATTTCGTTTGAGAGGCCGCGGGTCTTAATCTCTATGCGTCTTACGCGCTTGAGTATGTCCTCGTCGCTGTAGTGCATTATGGTACTATAACATTGTTCAAAATGTCGGTTATAATCTGCTCGGTAGTGATATTCTCGGCCTCGGCCTCATAGGTAAGACCTATGCGGTGGCGCAGTACATCGTGGCATACGGCACGCACATCCTCTGGAATGACATATCCACGACGCTGGATAAAGGCGTAGGTACGCGCTGCTTTGGCCAGGGCGATGCTGGCACGTGGCGAGCCTCCGTAGGCGATAAGTGGCTGTAGGTTGCTAAGGTGATACTCCGCAGGCTCGCGCGTGGCGAAGATGATGTCGATGATGTATCGCTCGATTTTCTCGTCCATATAGACCTGGCTGACCACCTCGCGTGCGCGGAGAATATCCTCGGGCGATATGACCTTTGCTACCTGTGGCATGCCGCCACCCGAGAGGTTCATGCGTATTATGTCGAGCTCCTCGGCGCGCTTCGGATACGATATCTTTGCCTTGAGCATAAAACGGTCTACCTGAGCCTCGGGAAGTGGGTATGTACCCTCCTGCTCCAGAGGGTTCTGCGTTGCGAGCACCAAGAAGGGCTTAGGTAGTGGGTAGGTATTGTCGCCTATGGTCACCTGCTTCTCCTGCATAGCCTCAAGAAGGGCCGACTGCACCTTGGCTGGTGAACGGTTTATCTCATCGGCGAGGATGAAGTTGGCGAAGATAGGGCCATGCTTAACGCTAAACTCCTCGTTGCGCTGCGAGTAGATCATAGTACCTACAAGGTCGGCAGGGAGAAGGTCTGGAGTAAACTGTATGCGCGAAAACTTAGCATCTATGGCCTTAGCAAGTGTGGTGATAGCTAAGGTCTTGGCCAAGCCTGGAACACCCTCAAGCAGTATGTGACCATCCGATAGAAGACCAATAAGTAGGGTGTCGATAAGGTGTTGCTGTCCGACGATAACACGTGATATCTCCTTGCGCAGAGTATCCACAAATACCGACTCCTCTTGGATATGAGCATTTAGCTCCTTGATATTAACTACTTCGTTCATCGCTTTTTTATGGTATGTTCTATAAATTAGTAAAATCTAAAACCTGCATCGGTAACTTCTCGTCACTCGGCAATAGTTCAACGCCTTTAACATCTAATATATTGCATTAGTAAAGGCTCAACATACAAAGTTATAAAATATTTTTGACCAATAAACATAAAGACCTCGATTTTATCTGCTATTTTGACTATAAGAAGCTGTTTTGAATTTTATTAAATGAGTTAAATCATTGCTGCGAGAAGAGTTTCGGAGTCTTTGAGTCTCTTATAGACTCTCGAAATAAAATTCAAACAGCTTCTAAAACCAACAATCTCGGTTCTACGCTGCCAACCAAGCATGCCGATTATACCGATGGTGTTCTCCAAGGTGGCCATACTCTCGGATTCATCGGTGCTGTTGTGCCATTGCGACAGTTGTAGTCGTAATGCCGTATTATTCAGAAAATCACAACCCGCATAATGGGGCGAGCTTGAGGTGTGTCGTTTAGTTCCATCCTCCGCCCAGTGCCTTATATAACACTATAAGGGCGATATATTCATCTCTGATGGCATTGGAAAGATCAATTTCGGCATTGAGGTAGCTGCGTTGAGCATCCAGTACGTTTATATAGTTGATGTGACCATTGATGTGCTGAAACATCGCTAAGTTGAGGTACTTCTGAGCCGACTCTTTAAGGTTGGACATAAGCTCTACCTTTTCGTTGGCCGAAGTGTAGGCTATAACAGCATCGTTCACCTCTTGAAATGCTTGTAATACCTGCTTCTCATATTGATAACGCTCAGCATCATACGCCTTGATGGCTGCTTCATATTTAGCCTTACGCTTGCCAAAAGCGAATATGGGGGATGCAAGCTCTCCTATCATATAGGTGAAAGGGGCTGATATAAAACCTTTAAGAGCGTTATTCTCAAATCCTCCTTGCAGACTAATCGAAAAGCGTGGAAATCGGTCGGCCCAAGCATATCCTGCTGTTGCCATTGCCGCCTTTAGTGATTGTTCTTTTGCAAGAATATCGGGGCGGCGTTTAAGCAGGTCTGATGGGATGCCTACACTGGGGAACAGATTGGAGTCTTTGTAACGCGATATCTCTGACCGTTGAATACTTGAGGGCATCTCTCCTGTAAGCAACGATATCTGGTTCTCTTTGGTCTCTATCTTACGGCGCAAGTCGGGTATGAGTGATGCCGTTGTTGCATACTCTACCATTGCTTGTCGATAGGGTATTTCGGACGTGAGTCCTCCCTCAAATCGTAGCTTGGCTTTATTCAAATCCTCCTCTCGCGTTTCGAGAGTACGGGTAATAATCTCCAATTCGTTGTCAAGAGCCATGAGTTCAAAATAGGCTGTGGCTACATCGGCAACCAAGACCATCTGTAGGGCGCGTTGCCCCTCGACGGTTTTCAGGTAATTAGCAAGAGCCTGTCGGTTATTCCAACGTACTCGTCCAAAAAAATCAAGCTCCCAACTAAGTGTCAATGTCGCAGAGACCTCCAAATCGGCTGTGGCCTCGGCATTACTCTTGTTGGTGGTCTCATGGTCGATATAAGCATTTGCATCGAGCGAAGGGAAGTAATCGCTCTTTGCCATGCGGTACAACTTTTCCAGCTCTTGAACTTTCGATGACGCAGTGAGCAAATCTTTGTTGTTTGCGATAGTCTTCTCGATAAGCTCAATAAGACATGGGTCGGCAAATATATCGCACCACTTCAGGTCGGCAATACACATCGAGTCGGCCTCCATGCCAGCGACTATTTCAGTTGGAAGTTCCACCTCTGGTTCGATACACCTCTTCGATACAGAACATCCGCATGTGAGCATAACAATGATGGCCAAGTATACTAAATTTCTCATTTATTCTCACGTTTAGTTTTCACACGCTCCTTAATCTTGTATATCCAAACGAAGAAGAAAGGAACTAAAATAATACCTATTGTCATGGCAACAAGCATACCGCTGAAAATACCTACACCTATGCTCTGTCGGCTTACAGAGCCAGGGCCCGATGCCCACAAGAGTGGCAACATACCCAGGATGAAGGTCAACGATGTCATAACGATGGGGCGGAATCGTAGCGTACCAGCTATGACTGCTGCATCAACGATATCAACACCTTTGTCTACTTGCTCCTTGGCAAACTCTACGATGAGGATGGCGTTCTTGGCTGCCATACCTATGAGCATTACTATACCTATCTGAAAGTAGACATTATTTTCAAGTCCAAATGCCCCTATTCCTATGAACGCTCCGATGCAAGCTGCTGGCAGTGATAAGAGTACGGCAATAGGTACTGACCAACTCTCGTATTGAGCTGCCAGAAACAGAAAGACAAACAAGAAGGCAAGCAGGATGACAATGCCTGTCTGTCCGCTTTGTTTCTTCTCTTGATACGACAGACCGCTCCACTCAATGCCGATGTTAGGTGGCAATTTTTCGGCGGCAATCTCCTCCAACACCTTCATGGCTTGTCCCGAACTATACCCTGGGGCACTCTCACCAGTTATGGTCGACGCATAGTACATGTTAAATCGTTTCAGACTACCTGGGCCTGTGACATACGAGGTTGTGCCTAATGATGTGATTGGTATCATCTCTCCACTGTTACCTCTAACAAAGTAGAGGTTCATGTTGTCGGGGTGAGCTCGATATGGGGCCTCGGCTTGAAGATATACGCGATATACACGATTGAAGAGATTGAAATCATTGACATAGACCGAGCCGGTGTAGGTCTTCATCGTTGTGAAAATATCGGCAACCGATACGCCCATGAGCTTTGCCATGTCGCGGTCGATATTCAAGTACAATTGTGGTATCTCATTCTGCATCGACGAGGATACGCGCGCCAGCTCTTTGCGTTGCGAGGCGTAGTGTATAAGCGTGTCGGTAGCAGCTTTAAGGTTGTCGTAACTTAGGCCTCCTCTTGCTTCGAGCACCATCTCAAAACCTCCCGATGTACCCAATCCAGGTATAACTGGAGGGGTATTCATGTACACCTTGGCCTCGGGGTAGGTGTGTAAGTGTTCTCGTATCTGTTTCATGATATGGGACAACTCCTTCTCCTCTCTCTTGTCCCAATCTTTTAGGATAACAGTAAACTGGCAGTGCGATTGGCTTGTGCCGAGTCGTGGACTGCTACCAGCTACATTCAGCACGTGCTCAACATCGTCGAGCGAGAGCAGATACTCCATAGCACGCTCCGACACCTCGCGAGTGCGCTCCAAGGATGCTCCTTCGGGAAGCTCAAGCTCTACGGTGAAGTAGCCTTGGTCCTCCTGAGGAATGAAACTCTGGGGGATATACCTCGCAAGAAATAGAATCGAGACGATGGCTATTGCATAGCTTATAAATACACGCGATGAGTTGTTAATCGAACTTCTGATAAGTTTGCCATACGCCTTATTGCCTTTGTCGAGCCAGCGATTAATTGCCGCAAAGATGCGTGTGAGCCAGCGACTATTCGTCTCTCTCTTTTGTAGTATCTTTGAGCACATAACAGGGCTGAGTGTAAGCGCCACAAATGTAGAGATGATAACCGAAACGGCGATGGTAATGGTAAATTGTCGATACAGAGAGCCAGTGATACCCGACAAGAAACTTACAGGGACGAATACTGCACATAGCACGAGAGAGGTGGCTATCAATGCTCCGGATAAACCCTTCATCGCCTTCTTTGTCGCTTCGTAGGCAGACAAACCCTCTCTTTTCATGAGCATATCGACATTCTCCACCACCACAATGGCATCATCCACAACAGTACCTATGGCAAGCACAAGACCAAGCAGGGTGAGGGTGTTGAGTGTAAACCCGAAGACGAGCATCACACCGAATGTTCCTATCAGCGAGATGGGTACCGCTATGGCGGGTATGAGTGTTGAACGCCAACTCTGCAACGAAAGAAATACTACCAAGATGACCAATATAAGAGCCTCGAACAGGGTCTTATATACTTCATTTATCGACTGCGAAATGTAATCGGTCATGTCGAATGGAATTTCGTAAGTAATTCCCTGTGGGAAGTTGTTACTTATCTCTTCCATCGCCTTTTTAACCTCTTTTGACACCTCCATAGCGTTCATTCCTGGCAACATTTTCAGCTCCAGTACAGCGGCATTTTCTCCGTTTATACCACTTTCGGTGTTGTAGGATTGTGCTTCAAGTTCGATGTCGGCAACATCACGTAGTCGTAGTATCGAGCCATCGCTATTGGCCTTAATAACTATATCTTCAAATTCGCTTATTGATGATAGTCGTCCGCGAGCTACAATAGGGATGGTGATGTCTATACCTTCGACAGGTTGTTGTCCTATGACACCCGCTGCCGACTCTCTATTCTGCTCTTTGATGGCGTTGGTAATATCCTGTACGGTCAGTCCGAGGGCCGCCAAGTTTTCGGGGCGAACCTTAATCTGCATGGCGTAGTAGCGACTACCGATGTTCGATACCTGTCCGATGCCGTTGACACGACGCAACATATCCAACACGTTGAGTGTGGCGTAGTTGCTCAGATATATCTCGTCAAACTTCGGGTCGCTCGATTTTAGCACGATAGTCATCAGCTTGCTGGATGCTTGTTTGTCTATCGATATGCCATTTTGCACCACTTCACCAGGCAGACGCGACTCGGCCTCTTTGACCCTGTTCTGCACCTCTACAGCTGCAAGGTCGGCATTCGTCGAGATGTCAAACGTGAGTGTTGCCGAGAAGCTTCCATTGTTGGCACTCCTCGATTCCATATATAGCATACCTGGAGTTCCGTTAAGCACCTGTTCAATGGGTGTTGCTACGGCTTGCGATACCGTCTCGGCACTTGCTCCAGGGTATGATGCAGAGATTTTGACTACGGGGGGTACTATATTGGGGTATTGGTCGATGGGTAGTAGTAGCACTCCTATCAAACCCGTAAGAACAATTATAATAGATATAACTGTCGAAAATATGGGTCTATCTATAAAAAAATTATTCTTCATCGCCTGCTGGTTTGATAATCTCAACCTGCATGCCATGAGATAGTTTGTGGAATCCTTCAACTATAATCATCTCGTTTGAGCCAAGACCTCGTTCAACAATGACATTGTTCTTAATCTCAGGACCTATCTCTACGAAACGTTTCTCCACGATGTTGTCGTTACGTACAACGAATACAAATGCACCTCCTTTTTCAATGACAAGAGCCTTCTTGGGTACGATGATGGCATTCTCTCGAACATCGAGCAGCAGTTTTACCTTGGTAAGTTGTCCTGGGAGTAGTATGTGGTCTGGGTTGGGCATCTCGGCACGCACCGAGAATGTTCCGGTGTTGGGATTGACTTGTGGGTCGGCAAAGTCGACGATACCCTTTATCGGATATTCGGTGTGGTCGGCAAGCGTAATGGTTATATAGGGGTTCCAGTTACGTTCCTCGATTGTCTGACCTAAATTAACATTGCGCTCTTTGCTCTTAAGGTAGTCCAGACCTGTCATGCTGAAGTTTACCTGTACGGTATCGCTATTTACGATATTAGCCAAGAGCGACTTTCCGCCTGGACCCACCAATGTTCCTATGTCGGCATCACTCTCGCTGATAAATCCTGAGATGGGAGAACGCACCACAGTATAGCTCAAGGCTATCTCGGCTTGTATAAGGTCGGCCTCACTCATGATTACCTCGGCCTTGGCACTCTCGTATGCGGCGATGGCATTGTCCAAGTCGAGTCGGCTGGCTGCATTTTGCTCATAGAGAGGACGTATGCGTTCCAGGTCGCGCTCGGCCTTTTGTGACAAGGCTTTATTCTTGTTCAGCTGTGCTTTGGCCTTTTCGACACGTGCTTTGTAGAGCTTAGGGTCGATAGTAAAGAGGATATCATTCTTATTGATATATTTTCCCTCTTGAAAGTGCATCTTCTCCAGGTAGCCCTCTACTCTGGCACGCACTTCAACGTGTTGTTTGGCTTTGATTTTTCCCGCATATTCGCCATATAACTCGACATTATCTACGATTACGGGTTGTGCCTCGACAGTCGGGTATATGGGTGTTACTCTCTTCGGCTGATTGAGAAGTACGACTGTAGCTATAATTATGATAATGGGTGTGCCGATGATGAGAAGCAAACTCCATGTTGGCAATGATTTTACTCGTTTACCCCTCTCCAATAGTGTATGGCAGCCTCTCTTTATATTTTCTGTAGGAATATTTATCTGCATCAAATAATCGTTTTATATCAACAACATCTCTTCACCGTCGCAAAGATATATAAAATAAAAATAAAAAAAAATAGTGTGGTTATAAAATTTATTTTATTGCATCACGACATAGTTAATGCTAAAACTTCTGTTATCTGGCCTCCTCGTCGCGGTAGAGACGTATGCCCTCGATGGGGTGTGTAAGCTCCGTGCCGATAATTATGTCGCTACCTGCTGGCAGTGCTCTTGTATCGCTATGTTTAACGCTCTTGCCCGTAATATGTGCCAGAGCCGATACAAGGGCGATATCGTAGCTATCGTCACCCCACGCGCAGCGAGGTATCGGGTAGTACTTGTCCGAAACACCCATCTGGTTGTCGGTCGTAAGGTCTATATCTGGCTCGATACCCTCGCCCCAATCGCCAAAACCCTTAGCATTAAGGCACATAAACGTGATGGGGGCATACTCAAGATGCAGGTCGCCAATCCATCGCCTTGTAACATCCATACCGCAGTTCTTGCCCTGGGTGGTCTTGCCGATAAGCGTAACGGGGAAATCTATGCCTCGCAACCCCATAATCACCAACTCCGAGGCCGAGGCACTATTGTCGGAGCATATCACCGTGAGCCTTTCGAGGTTAAAGATAGTGCCTGTGTCTGTAAAGCTAAAGGTGCTCTCGGTTTGGCTAACCGTGTTCTTCGGGTTACGCTTTATGGTGACAAGTGTTTTGCCCTCGTGGAGAGCAGGCACCAATGCCGAGCACAGCTTTACGGCTGTTGTCACCGAGCCGCCACTGTTGCATCTAAGGTCGAGGATAACATCCTCGGCACCACTGGCGGCCAACGACTCAAGCGTTGCCATAAGCTCGTCGTCGTACTCGCTCTCGAAGCTCTGGTAGACAAGATAGCCTATCTTCCTGTTGTCGACATCGTAGACCTGGCTAAAGAGGATGGGCGACTCTGTGTAGCTACCCTTATCGAGTGTTGCTGCAAACGAGTGGTCGTCGGTCTGTCGGCGTAGCTCAAGGCGTAGCGATGCGGCGGTATTGTTTTGTATCGACTCGAAGAGCGCGGCATAGTTGTTTGCATCTATATATTTGCCATCGACACGTGTGATGATATCGCCACGTTGCAGACCCATAGCGGCTGCGGGCGACTGCTCGTAGATATGCTCGATAATAAAGCCGTAGAGGTTGTTCGTGCTATCGACGATGACGATGGTGTAGTGTAGCAAGATGCCAAAGCCTGTGGTCTGACCACGTGTAGAGTCCGAGAGGGGCTGTATGTAGGAGTAGAGCACGCGCTCCCCACGACTATTCAGATAGCCGTCGTCTAAGTTAGTCTCAAGCTTGGTGAGCGATGCCTGAAGATACCTATCCCATGAGTTGTAGCGGTTAAAGCTATTTCGCTTCTCAATAACCTCATCGAGCCAGTAGTACTCGCTCTCAAGACGCTGGTCGATATAGTTGATGATGCTCTGATTCTCGGCACTATTACCCCCCGAGGGGCGGTCTACCTCGGCATACGACGTGGGTGTGCAGCTCCACAAGCCACACAGCACGATAGATAGCATAACGGTAAATAGATTAACTGTACACCTCATAATACTCAATCACTTATCTTGGTTTTAATATCTGTTTTACTCCTATTTTGTTCGCTATAGTACTTACACACCGAGGTCAGCCCGCACGCCTCGCACTTAGGCTTGCGTGCTATGCAGACGTAGCGGCCGTGAAGTATGAGCCAGTGGTGGGCGATGGGTAGCAACTCCTTGGGGAAGCCCCTCTCTAACTGTCGCTCGGTGGCCAAGGGTGTGCGAGCATTACGGCTAAGACCTATGCGCGCTGCCACACGAAAGACGTGGGTGTCGACAGGCATAACCTCCCTATTCCACAGCACCGCACCCACGACATTGGCCGTCTTGCGCCCTACGCCCTGCAGCGACTCCAAATCCTTAGGGTCGTAGGGTACTTGACCATCGAAACGCTCGACAATCTGGCGAGCAAGCGTGGCCAAGTGCTTAGCCTTGTTATTCGGGTAGGAGATACTCTTGATATATTCGTATATCTCCTCCGCCGTAGCCTTGGACATCGCCTCGGCCGTGGGGTAGGCAGCAAAGAGTGCTGGCGTAGTCATATTAACGCGCTTGTCGGTACACTGTGCCGAGAGAACTACGGCAACAAGCAGCTCGAAGGGGGTGTTGAAGTTTAGCTCGCTCTCGGCCGTAGGCATAGCCTGCGAGAAGTACTCTATAACGTATTGATATCGCTCCTTTAGGGTCATAGCTTGTTAGTTTTGTTTATCACGCTTTCGCCACATACGCCAGCCAATCTTCTTGACGAAAAGGCCATACGAGGCGATGTTTTTAATGAGATGTCGCTCTACCTTAATATCTCTAAACCACCGCTTTAGGTACTCACCTATAGTGCCATTATAGGAGAGCACCCACAGGGCTGTATTGTGCTTATTTCTGGCCAGCTCGTCGTGCAACCTCTTGTTGTTATATCGCTCGTCGTACCACATAGCTATATCGGCAAGTGAGTCAACGAAGGCAATCTTTCGACGATAGTCGGTGCTGTGGCTGACGCTATGGCTAAGCACGCGATGTACGGCCATAGGGGTATCAATGGCGATATATTTGCTACGTGCGGCAAACCATAGCCACATGGGCAGGTCGTCAGTGAGCCACTCGGGGTGTGCCTCGGGGTCTATCTCGCTATAGTACTGCTCGACAAGCTCGCGACGTGCTACTGTCGTAGAGTTCTCCGCAGGGTTGCACCTCAGCATCTCCTCGAAAGAGGTGGTACACTCTCCCTCGGGGTATAGCGTCGTTAGGCCCGTATCGCTGATGCGCTCCGAGCGCGTGTAGCACATACCCACCTCGGGGTGTGCCTCCAGGAGCTCTACTTGCAGCTGTAGCTTCTTGCGGTGGGTGTAGTAGTCATCGCCATCGAGCAGGGCGATATACTTACCTTGGGCGGCAGCGATACTTCGGCGGTAGTTCTTGCGCCACCCCACATTCTCCTCAGAGGTGATAATGCGTATGGCCTCGGGATAGCTCCTCTGGTAGTCCTCGACGATGGCGCGTGTGCGGTCTGTGCTACAATCCTCGCCTACGACAATCTCTATGCGGAACGTGGTCTGCTGCCTAAGCACACTCTCGATAGCTTGGGCAATATAACGCTCGTGGTTGTAGGTGGTCATCACCACCGATAGCATCACCTCCTCCATACTCCTTACCCGTCTGTCTATATCTTCGTTAGCTTAGCATAGTTGGCCAGCAGTGTCTTTGTGCCGTAGTTGTCAAACGCTACGACAACCTTATGGTCTGTCGCGAGGGGCTCTATGCGCTCGATAGTTCCGTTGCCAAACTTGGGGTGCGAGACGCGCTCGCCGAGGCTGTAGGCACACCCCTGTGGTGCGGCACTGCCACCTGTGGCCTCGTGGCGTGTGGCGACCTTGCGCATACCAGCGCGCTGGGGGTCTAAGGGCTGAGGCGTTACAATCTCGGGGCGTGGACGTGGTGACGTGCCACTAACCGAGGCTCTGCTATCCCTGCCACCACCATAGCGGCTCTTGAGTGACTCGAAACGTGGCCTTTCATGCTCGTCATCCTCACTGTCGGTCATCCAGCTGCGGCGGCCAGACAGCTCGCCAAGGTTGAAGTTGGCATCGAGCCACTCGCGGTCTATCTCGCGCAGGAAGCGACTTGGCGAGGTGTTCTCGGTCTTGCCCCACACGCGGCGCACCTCGGCAAAGGAGAGCATCGCCGCCCTCTTAGCACGTGTGATAGCCACGTACATCAGGCGACGCTCCTCCTCAAGGTCCGAAAGCGACTCGATAGAGCGTGACGATGGGAAGAGCCCCTCCTCCATACCTACTATATATATATAGTCGTACTCAAGGCCCTTGGCCGAGTGTACGGTCATAAGAGTGACCTTATTACCATCATCCTCGGTATCCTGGTCAGTCTGGAGCATGATATTCTGCATCCACTCATCTATCGTCGGTATTTGGGTCACCTCTCTAAGGCCCTCGTCCATCTCGCGGTTGCACTCATCCTCATACGAACTCATCATAGCCAGCAGCTGGTCGAGATAGTCCTTGGCGGTATCATTTTCGGGCCTCTTCTCCTTCTCTAACTCATGGAGTATGCCCGAGCGAATCATCACCTCCTTAGCAAAGTCGCACACGCCCATCTCGACACGCATAAGCGATAGCTCGTTAATCATCTTAACGAAATCTGCGACCTTGCGCACTACCACGCGCTCGACCTGGTCTAAAGCTTCGGGCGAGGCGACAAGTCCATTTATGGCGTGCCACATCGAGGTGTTCTTTGATGCTGCAATCTCGGCGATACGTGCTACGGTGGTGTCGCCAATGCCACGTGCAGGATAGTTTATAATGCGCTTAAACGACTCGTCATCGTTGGGGTTGAGTATCACACATAGGTAGGCTATCATATTGCGCACATCCTTATGGTCGAGCAGCGACATACCCTTGTATACGCGGTAGGGTATTCCACGACGTGCGAGGGCCGCCTCGAAGAGACCGTGCTGTTTGTTTGTGCGGTAGAGGATGGCAAAGTCGCGCCACTCGGCACCATCGCGAGCCCTATCCTTAATATCCATAGCCACCTCTACAGGCTCGTAGCTATCCTCTAACACCCTCACAAGGCGTATCTTCTCGCCTTTCTCGGCTGCCGAGAAGCAACGCTTCTCCAAGCGGCGTGAGTTGTGTGCTATGAGCGAGTTGGCAGCCTCGACGATGGTCTGCGTAGAGCGATAGTTCTGCTCAAGCTTGTAGACCTTTGTTTCGGGGTAGTCACGCTGGAAAGAGAGGATATTCTCAATCTTGGCACCACGAAAGGCGTAGATACTCTGGGCATCGTCACCCACGACACATACATTCGAGTGCTTGAAGGCCAGGCGGCGCACGATGATATACTGCGCCATGTTGGTATCCTGATACTCGTCGACAAGCACATACTTAAACCTATCTTGATACTGTGCCAATACATCCTCGCAGTCGCGTAGTAGGATATTCGTCTGAAGGAGCAGGTCGTCGAAGTCCATAGCTCCGTTGCGCTTACAACGTGTGCAGTACTCGGCATATATATCGACAATCTCGGGCATCTTGGCCTGACGGTCCTCGCCTACGATTACGGCATTTGCCCTATACGCAGCAGGCGTGATAAGGCAGTTCTTGGCCATAGAGATACGCGCGGCAACGGCCTGGGGCTTATACCTATCCTCCGAGAGGTTCATCTCTTTGATGATGCTCTTGATAAGGTTCTTAACGTCGTTTGGCTCGTATATCGTGAAGCTCTCGGGGAAGCCCAAGCGCGCGGCATTCTCCCTAAGTAGGCGAGCAAAGAGCGAGTGGAACGTGCCCATTCGTATATATCGTGCGCGGGGGCCTACCAGCTTCTCGATACGCTCACGCATCTCGCGTGCCGCCTTATTCGTGAAGGTCAGGGCGATAATGCTACCTGGGTCGACACCCTGCGAGAGCATATAGGCAATACGTGTGGTCAGCACGCGCGTCTTGCCCGAGCCTGCACCTGCAATGATAAGCGAGGGTCCTTCGTAGTTAACTACCGCCTCGCGTTGCGCAGCGTTGAGGCCATCGAGTATATCAATATTTTGGGTCATATATCAAATTTTATCTATTCAAAATCCATAAATCAAGACTCCTGCAATGCCCGAGAGGAGGATGAGCATTATAGGGTTTACCTTGCGTGCCGAGAGCAGCAGTGTGAGGGCAAATATGGCCCAGCTCCAGCCATCGACAAAGCTCCGTCCCTCGGTGTCGTGTGGTAGGATAAGCTGCAGTGCTGCCGAGGCTATCATGCCCACCACCACAGGGCGCATACCCATCACCACACCGCGGACGTAGCGGTTGTGTTGCAGACGCAGGAAGAAGTGGGTGATGAGCATCATAAGCGTCAAGGCTGGCAGGCAGACAGCGGTGGTGGCTACCACCGAGCCAAATATGCCAGCAACCTCATAGCCTATGTATGTTGCAGAGTTGATAGCTATAGGCCCTGGTGTCATCTGCGAGATGGCCACAATGTCGGTAAACTCGCTATTGGTAATCCACTCATTGCGAACCACCACCTCGCTATGTATCAGCGAGAGCATGGCGTAGCCGCCACCAAAGCCGAAGAAGCCTATCTTGAGGTAGCTGACAAAGAGCGAAAGAAGCGTACCCATCATTGCTCCACCTCCTCTCCTATGCGCGCTGCCCACACCACTCCGCCGAGTACACCACCGATGAGAAACCATATTGGCGAGATGCCAAAGTGCCACACCGTAAGTGCCGTAGCTGCGGCGATGGCAACAAGCCACCAGCGCATACCCTTAGCTAAGCCGATGATGGGCGTAACGATAAGGGCAACAACCGCAGGGCGCATACCCATAAAGGCCGCCTCAACCCAATGGTTGTGGCGCATCTGGCTGAAGAATACCGCTACGAGCAGTATTATCACAAACGAGGGCACTACAACGCCGAGAATCGCGGCTATGGCACCGCTATATTTACGATATTTGTAGCCCACAAATACCGCAGTGTTGAGCGATATAGGCCCTGGTGCTGCCTGCGCAATGGTAAGCAGGTCGCCAAACTCCTCTGCCGTGAGCCAGCGACGACGGCCTACCACCTCGTGCTCGATAAGGGGTATCATGGCGTAGCCACCACCAAAGGTGAAGGCTCCAATCTTTAGGAACGAGAAAAATATCGTTAATAACTCGCGCATTGCTTACTACTGTATCGCTAAACTATCGCCTAAAGCGGTAGTAGGTGCCAAAGGGTATCTGCTTATGGCTTCTATCCTCGAAGTATAGCTCGCCCATCTGCTCCGTCTGGGGCGCGCCAAAGGCCTGATGTACGGCAGTGCGGGCAAGCATCGACGAGAGCCCCATAGAGTAGAGGTTGAAGACCAGGAAGGCGTTGTGTGGCTCTAAGAGCTGTGCGCAGCACTCCAACATGTGGCATATGTCATCCTCGAGTACCCACTTCTCGCCATTAGCACCACGTCCGTAGGCTGGGGGGTCAAGGATGATGCCGTTATAGCGGTTGCCACGACGCACCTCGCGCTCCACAAACTTCGTGGCATCCTCGACAATCCATCGTATGCCGTCGAGGCTTGAGTGCTCCATATTCTCGCGCGACCAGGTGACAACCTGCTTAACGGAGTCGACATGCGTAACATCGCCACCTGCGGCACGTGCTGCAAGCGATGCTCCTCCTGTATAGGCAAAGAGGTTGAGGACCTTGGGGTGCTCGATGCCACCCTGTCGTAGCTCCTCGATGGTGTCGTATATAAACATCCAGTTTGCCGCCTGCTCGGGGAAGATGCCCACGTGCTTAAACGAGGTGAGGGCTAGGCGCATACATAGGTGCATATCCTTATAGTTGTAGGTTACGCTCCAGCGCGAAGGCATCTGTGGCTTAAGTCGCCACTCTCCGCGCTCCTCGGAGCGGCTGTCGCGCAAAAACGAGGCATCGGCCTCGCGCCATGCCCTATCGCCGAGGCTCTTGCGCCATATCGCCTGTGGCTCGGGACGGCGCACTACATAGTCACCGAAACGCTCCAATTTCTCGCCATCGCCACAATCTATAAGCTCATAGTCGGGGATGAGGGGTGTTAGTTGCTTTATCATCGTTAACCTCTATTTTTTATCTCTTGTTCAGAACAATCTATAAGCGACATCTGGCAACGAGCGCAGTCAAAGTCGAGAAGGTAGCGGTGACGACCGTGATGTAGGAAGAGTCGCTCCTTAAGTTTGCTGCCACGCTTTAGGCACTCGCCAATCTCGCGACGTATGCAGTAGCTCGACACCATAACCCGCTGGTCGATGGTCGATGCCCAGCAATCCAAGCCGTCGACGATATGTTCTACTCCATGACGCTGATAGAAGCGACGTGCTAAGGAGTTTACCACGTTGTGGTGTTGCGATAGTCGCCTCTCGGGGTATATCGCCGTGCCACTATCGGTGCGGATGTCGTGTGGCAGGCTTCGCTCGACATGCTGTGCGGCCAGGTTCGAGATGACCATGCGGCGTAGCTGGGCGATATCCTTAACGGGTATAAACCACTCGGCTCCTGTGATGCGTACCTCCTGGGCATAGAAGATGCTATCGCCACACTTAGACATCTGCTCACGTAGCGTTGCGGCCATCTGCTCGGGGTTCTTGGCCTGCTCGGCATTTATGGCTATGGTCGTGGAGTAGCTTATGCCATCCTCGCAGCGAGCACTTATGGCTATCTGGTGCTCCGTTATGGCTATGTCGAAGATGATGCCTATGGTGCGGCGCAAGCGGCTGCGCTCTATCGTCTGCGTGAAGAGGTGGTCGTGGTTGCGGTATATCTCCATGCCAGGCTTTATGCCATCTATGCGGCGAGGCTCGATGGTGTTGCCCTCGACGCGGTTTATGTTTGTGCCTATCATGCTGTCGCCAGCCACAAAGCATAGGCCGTCGCCAGCACTGAGCTTTACGCGACTTACAATCCTGACATCGCGGCGACCTACGGTGGCTACCGAGCCGACATACTCGCCCAAGGCCTTGGGGGTGTTAAACGAGGCGACACCTGCGCGCTTGCCCATAAGCATATACTCGCCACCGCGACGTGTGAAGCTCTTCTTCGGGTCGGGTGTAAACTCTATGCGCGATGTGCCCCACGACTGACGCTCGCAGTCGGGGCGACTGGCAAGGGCCTCGTCAATCTTTTGGCGGTAGTAGCTGACGACGTTTTTTATGTAGTTGTCATCCTTGAGGCGGCCCTCAATCTTGAAGGACATCACGCCTGCGTCGATAAGGTCGCCTATGCGATTCGATAGGTCGAAGTCGTTGACCGAGAGTAGGTGTTTGCCCTTGATGAGTGTTGTGCCGCGCTCGGTCACCAGGTCGTATGTTAGGCGGCAGGGCTGCGAGCACTCGCCTCTATTTCCCGAGCGCGACGACTGCGAGCGCGAGAGGTAGCATCTGCCGCTGTGGCCTACGCATATAGCTCCGTGAATGAAACATTCGAGGTCTACGGTGGTGGCCTTGCGTATGGTGCGTATCTGGTCGAGCGATAGTGCGCGCTCCAGTATTACGCGGCTAAAGCCGCTATCTTCCAAGAACTTAGCACCCTCGGCAGTCATGTTGCACATCTGCGTTGAGGAGTGTAGCTCTACGTTGAGGTTCATCTCGCGGTAGGCCATATCCTGCACTATGAGTGCATCGACACCTATGTCTACGAGCCTACGCGCTAACTTCTCGGCACGCTCTAACTCACTCTCGTAGAGTATGGTGTTGAGGGTTACATATACCCTCACGCCAAAGAGGTGGGCATAGTCTACCACGCGAGCGATGTCGTCTGTGGAGTTTGTTGCTCCGCGACGTGCTCCGAAGCTCTCGGCACCGATATATAGGGCATCGGCACCGCAGTCTACGGCAGCTATGGCGGCTTGGTAGTCGCGTGCAGGCGCGAGGAGCTCTATTTTACGCTTTGTGCTACTCATATTTTTTAGCATATTACTACAAACGTGCAAAGATACGAAAAAAGTATTAAATCTCGCGCACTTGTGGGAGAGTAAAGTTTTGTAAATAAGTTGTCGCTATCATAGAAAAAAATAGGGCCCTATGGTGTTCGTTGTCGATATCATAGTGCCCCATCACCCCCTAAGAAGCCGAAACTATCTTTTGTAGCAACTGACAAACTCTTTCAATAAAATTCAAAACAGCTTCTAACAAAAACCTTGGGCCACCCCCGAGTGGAGATGGCCCAGAAAGCTTGTAATCGAGCTATATTAGCGAACAAGGAGCTTTGATTTCTTAACACTCTTAGGTTTCTCGACAGATGCCTTGCGGCTCTGCTTAGTTGGCTTCTTAACAGACAATGCTGCCGCCATAGGCTCCTCTGAGAGAGGATTAGCCACGATAGTACCAGTAATCTTGTTGCCCTTGTTGTCTACACAGTCGAAGGTGATAGTGTAGATGTCATTATCACACTCAATCTTAATCTCACCATCGGCAATAGGTGCAAGAACTGTAACATATCCGCCCTCAACTCTCTCGGTATAACATGAACCATCCCAAAGAAGGCCATATGCATCTACACGTACGTAGCCTGGTAAGTAGGTGTAGATATCATCGCCATTATCTGCGGTATATATACCTGCGATACCGCCTGCAAATGGGTCAGCAAGGAAGTCGAGCTGGATAAATGCGCCATCCATAGTCACCGAATCCTCATGGATGTTGAGCCTCCAGATGTCGGGATAGTCGCTATAGATGTCATCGTAGAAGAACTCCCAGAAGTACGTTGCATCGGTGATGTCAAGCTCAACATCGCCTGTGAGTGTAGGCATACCTGGCGTGTTATCGTAGATGACAACATCGCCCTCGAAGTTGATAATATATGTAACACCACTAATAATTACGGTAGCAGTAATCTTATTGCCCTCCTTAACAAGGTGACCCTCGTCATAGTAAGCGAAATCGGCAACATCACCATACTCATCCGTAGTGTAGAATCCCGAGTACGCATAAGAGAATGTTCCAGGAGCATAAGAGTTTGTCCTATCAAGCACATACTCGCCATCGGGCATCACAATGCCATTTGTAGTATCCACAATATCGGTGTAGATATCGAAGAGGTAGTAGTTACCATTAGCCTTTGCGAATCCATCCTCGTCGAAGCCAAGGTCAGAGAGGAAGAAGTAGAAGTTATCGGCCACGCCTGGTGTATACTCATTACCGAAGTAGTAAGCGTCTGCATAGTCTACAGTAATTTCCTTAGGCGCAGGTTGTGGATATTGTACGATATCGAAACTTTGCAAATAGTCACCACACTCGTTGGTAAGTAGAACCCAAGTGCTGCGAAGATACCCGTCTTGATTCTCGGCAATGGTAAAGGTGAGAGTATCCTCACGTAGCTCGGCACGTGTGTCGGCAACACTCAGCCAGGACTGTGCCTCCTCAGGAATCTCGACAATATAGTCGATGTTGGTAGTGAGCTTCACCTCAAGCGTACAAGCCTTGTAGCCGACTTCGTAAACATACGAGATAAAGCTAAGTATACCCTCGTTGAAGTGGAGCGACCTCATCGCTGCATCGCCACCCGATGTGACCAAAACAACGACCTTGCCATTTGAGCCATCCTTGGGAGCTGTAACCCTAATCTTACCCTCGGTGTCGCTTGTCTTAATAACTGTTGCAGACCAACCACCATTGCCAAAGCTCTCTATATTAGTATCGTCATCGCCGCCAATAATGGTGTAGCCAACTTCGACACTTGCGCCAGGGTAGCAGGCCAAATTATCAACCTCCTCGAACACTATATCCAACCTCTGCTCGCTGAAACGTGGGAGCATTAGGATTGTGCCATCGGCCAATACAAAGTAGACATAATCATCGTCGTAGCTTACGCTTGCCAAGAGCGAATCGCCATCCTTGCCATCTTCGTCCGTAGCCTTGCCAAGCTCTGTCCACGATGCGCCATTGTCATACGAAACATACCAATAGTCATTCTCGATTTTGAGCTGTGGAGTGATGCCATCCTTGCCATCTGTGCCCTGCGTCTTAACCTTGTTGCCATCCTTGTCGAGGAGCCACTCGCCATCCAGAGTCCAGTAGTAGACACCATCGGTGTCCTGCTTTACACCAATCAGTGGTGTGTAGCCATCTTTGCCATCAGCACCATCTGCGCCATTATCACCATCCTTGCCATGATATATGGTGATAGGCTCGCTCTTTTTGAATGTGATGGTATAACCAACGGTCTGGCCGTTTTCAGTAATGGGCGCAACACCAGTGATATAGTCGCCCTCTTGCATTGCCTCAACAAGGGTCTGCAACGCTGTGATGTTGGTGTTCATTTCGCGACACAGCTCTTCAAGTCGCGAGATACGACTCTCGTGGTCGTCAATCTTTTCCCACAATGAGGTATCGTCGTAGGTACATGACGACACACCAAATGCGAAAAACAGGAGAAGGAAGTAAAAAAGTTTTCTCATTGTTTGTGATGTTTGTTTATCGCCCAACCCCCTTAGCGATATTATTATAAGCAGAAAGTGTGGAGTTGATTTCCGTTTATTAATCTGAAGGTTGTGGAAAGA
The DNA here is from genome assembly GCA_015059715.1 of Rikenellaceae bacterium. GTDB lineage: Bacteria > Bacteroidota > Bacteroidia > Bacteroidales > Rikenellaceae > Alistipes. The sequence goes on from SUZV01000001.1 coordinate 140,461, forward strand.
CCTGACCAAAATAAACGCTACAATGCCCCACACTTGGATAGTATGGGGAGTATGCACAAGAAGCGTGCATAGCCACATAACTATACAAGAAATGAGTGTTGCTCGTTTATCCCTTGGTCAAGAAAACTTCCACATTTTCAGATAAGGACAGCGAAAAACACTTTCTATATGTCTACTATTGTTGCAATAGTACCACAAAATTAAGTAAATTTTCCAAAACTAACAACACTCTATAGCGACATTGCCTCAAAATATCCTCTGTTGTGACTTAGCTTCCAGAGGCAAGGAGTGGGCGTGGAGTGATTTTTTTTGGTGCTACGTGGTACAATATTATTAATAAAGTTGTATCTTTGTCAATTGAAATAGAAAAAATAGAGATTATGCTTACACTAAAGCAACTACGCGATAACAAGCAGGAGGCTATACGTCGCCTGCAAAAGAAGGGTGTCGATGCCGAGCCTATAATCGCTCGCGTCGAGGAGCTGGATGATAGACGTAAGGCCTTGCAGGCCGAGCTCGACGCTTGTCTTGCCGAGCAGAACCAGGCTGCTAAGCAGATTGGCGCACTGATGGGTAAGGGTCTTAAGGATGAGGCCGAGGCCAAGAAGCAGCAGGTGGCTCAGCTCAAGAGCCGCTCAAGTGAGCTCAAGGAGGAGTCGGAGCGTGTGGCCGAGGAGCTTCAGGCCGAGATTGTTAAGCTGCCAAATATGCCTGCCGAGATAGTCCCCGAGGGTCGCACTGCTGAGGATAACCTCGTCGTGAAGCTTGTGGAGAACTATACCGAGATACCTGGCGAGGCGTTGCCACACTGGGAGCTTGCCAAGAAGTACGACATCATAGATTTCGACCTCGGTGTTAAGATTACAGGCGCAGGATTCCCCGTATACAAGGGTAAGGGCGCACGCTTGCAGCGCGCACTGATTAACTACTTCCTCGACTGCAACACGCGCGCAGGATATCAGGAGGTTGAGCCTCCAATCATGGTAAACGAGGCTTCGGGTTTCGGCACAGGTCAGCTGCCCGATAAGGAGGGACAGATGTATCACGCTACGGCCGATGGCTTCTACCTTGTGCCTACTGCCGAGGTGCCAGTTACAAACATCTTCCGCGATGTGATACTTGAGCAGAGTGAGCTGCCAGTGAAGATGACGGCATACACCCCCTGCTTCCGTCGCGAGGCGGGCTCGTATGGTAAGGATGTGCGCGGCCTGAACCGTCTACATCAGTTCGACAAGGTTGAGATAGTGCAGGTGTCGCATCCCGATAAGTCGTATGAGGCTCTTGACGCTATGGTGGCACACGTCGAGTCTATAGTAGCATCGCTTGGCCTGCCCTACCGCATCCTACGCCTTTGCGGTGGCGATATGTCGTTCACATCGGCACTAACATACGATTTCGAGGTATACTCCGAGGCCCAGAAGCGTTGGCTTGAGGTGTCGTCGGTGTCGAACTTCGAGTCGTTCCAGGCTAATCGTCTGAAGCTGCGCTATCGCGATGATAATCGCAAAACTCAGCTTGCGCACACACTAAATGGCTCGTCTCTTGCACTGCCACGTATTGTAGCCGCGCTGCTCGAAAATAACCAAACAGAGGAGGGAATACGCATTCCAGATGTATTAATTCCTTATACAGGGTTTGGTTTTATAAAATAATTTGTATATTTGCAAAGTGAAACAAGCAAACACTCATTAAAAACAAAGTAATATGGCTTACAAAATTTCAGATTCTTGCGTTGCATGTGGTACATGTATCGACGAGTGCCCAGTTGAGGCAATTTCAGCAGGTGATATCTATGTAATCGACCCAAGCAAGTGTATCGACTGCGGTACTTGCGCTGGTGTATGTCCTTCTGAGGCTATTGCTCCTGAGGCATAATCTACCTTGCAGGTAAAATTGAGCGGCTGATTATTCAACCACTTGAACAATGAGGGTGACTGTTTACTATTTAGTCACCCTCGCTTGTTTTTATGTATTACATTCTTAGAATGTTACGCCCGCCTCGACGTAGAATGCATTGTTACCAGCCTTGAACATCGTAACATCCGCAGCGTTCACCCATTCGAGATTCTGGGCCACCATGCCAAGGCCAAAGTTAAACTTCGAGATATTAAGGCCTGCGCCAAACTTCATCAGCAGGCCACCGTTGAGCTTGCCGTAGCCCTCCTTTGTAAAGTTTGATGTGGCAACGACGTGACCACCTATGCTCACCGAGATATAGGGCTTAACGATGACCCTTGTGGGTATATATCCGCGAACATTGGCATATATAGGTATGCTCACCGAGCCCCAGGTGTCGGGCGAGCCTGCGTTGGCAATGTCGGTAGCAAGGCTTACGAGGTTGCACTCGCCATAGGCATACTGCACACCTGTGCCGATACCCGCGAAGAGGAAGTCGCCAAGGCGCACACCACCTATGACATCGAGGTATGGGCGCGACAGGTTGGTCTTTACCTTGCCGAAGTTCTTTGTAGCGAGCTTGCCGCCAGTGATAAATCCAGCGTTTACTTCGAACTGGGCCTTGACGGTTGAGGCTTTGCGGTTACGACCGTATAGCTCATCGTCGTAGCTGCCTGCAGGTGTTGATGCTATAGCAGGTATGGCCAACACAAGGGCCAAAATAAGGATAAATACTCTCTTCATACTCCCATAAATATTTAAGGTGCTCGGGGCACGCTGTGCTAATTGGGTGTAAAGGTAAGAAAAATTCCATAAATGACAAATTTTACCTATACACGCTAAGAAGCTGTTTGAATATTATCTTAGAGCAATTTGCTGCGCCCTTACCGCGCTCGGCGACAAGTGCCCGACAGGACTCTTCTGTAGGTAGCGTGGCAAAACATTTTGTAAGGAGAGAAAAAAAGTGTAAATTTGCATAGGGTATAGCCATAACTACGCAAATAACCAAACACAATACAATTATGAAACTACGAAAACTTGCAACACGCTGCGCCGCCATTGTGGCTGCCATAGCATCTGTAGCCTGCACAACGGAGCAGCCCTCAGAACAGAGCGACAACACTCCCACAACGCCTATCTGCGAGATGAAGTATAGCCCCGAGGCTACGCTCTTCGAACTATGGTCGCCCGATGCCGAGCGCGTAGTGTTGCGCCTATATAAAGGCGACGACGTGGTAAGCAAGCAGGAGATGCAGCGCGCAGAGAGAGGCCTGTGGCGAGCAACTGCCGAGGGCGACAACAAGGGCCTATACTACACCTTCCAGGTTACAATCGATGGTAAGGAGCTGAGCGAAACGGCAGGTATCTTCGCACGTGCCCTCGATGTGAATGGCAATAGAGGTGCTATAATAGATATGCGCGACACCGACCCCGAGGGTTGGAGCGAAGATAAGACCTTGGAGATTGCCCCCGAGGATATAGTGATTTACGAGATGCACTACCGCGATATGACGGCACACGCCTCGGCAGGAAGTAGCTACCCGGGTAAATATATAGGTATGGCCCAGCGCGGAACACGCTCGCCCGAGGGGCTTGCTACGGGCATTGACCACCTCGTAGAGCTCGGCGTAACGCACGTACACCTACTCCCAACGGCCGACTTCGGCTCGATAGATGAGTCGCAGCCCTCGGAGCAGTACAACTGGGGTTATGAGCCCAAGAACTACAACACCCCCGAGGGCACGTACTCAACAGACCCAGCTACACCCGAGGTGCGCATACGCGAGTTTAAGAGCTTGGTAAAGGCGATGCACGACGCAGGCCTTGCCGTAGTCCTCGACGTGGTATACAACCATACCACAAACACAGCAAATTGCGGCTTTGAGCTCACCGTGCCAGGCTACTTCTACCGTATGCGCGAGGATGGCACCTTCGCCGATGGCTCGGGATGCGGCAACGAGACGGCAAGCGAGCGTCCTATGATGCGCAAATATATGGTCGAGTCGCTCGAATACTGGGTGAAGGAGTACCATATCGACGGCTTCCGCTTCGACCTTATGGCTATTCACGACATCGAGACCATGAACCTCATACGCTCGCGCCTTGAGGAGATAAATCCCAATATCTTGCTATATGGCGAGGGCTGGGCAGCACAAGCACCCCTCTACGACGAGAGTAAGCTCGCCTTTAAGCGTTATACTCACCGTATGCCAGGCATAGGTGCCTTCTCGGACGATATACGTAACGCGCTGCGTGGCACGCTCGACCTCTCGCAGGGTGGATTTATACATGGCGTGGCTGGCAATAAGGAGGCCCTCAAGTTAGGTATCGTGGGAGGTATCGTACACCCCGAGGTGAACCATAGCGAGGCGGCATGGTGTCAGTCACCACGTCAGCATATAAGCTATGTCACCTGCCACGACGACCACAACCTGCGTGACCGCCTTGAGCACCTCTCACCTAATGCCCCAGAGAGTGAGCTGCTACAGATGGTGCGCCTCGCTCAGATGGGCGTATTTACATCGCAGGGTATCCCCTTTATCTTCTGTGGCGAGGAGATGTATCGCTCGAAGCTCGGCGAGAAGAACACATACAACCTCCCCGATAAGTATAACGCCATCGACTGGTCGCTTAAGAGCCAGTATGCCGACTTGGTGGCCTTCCACAGGGGCCTTATAGCGATGCGTAAGGCGCATCCAGCATTCTCGCTTGGCGAGGCTGTGGCGGTGCGTAACCACCTGCGTTTTATCGAGAGTGACAATGAGGCTGCTGTAGGCTTCGTACTATATGACCTTAAGGGCATAGACTCTGCCGAGAGCATTGTAGTCCTTATGAATGGCTCGCGCGAGGCTGTAGAGTTCGACATCCCCAAGGCTACCTATAAGTGGATATACGATGGCGAGAATATCTCGTCGCGTGGAATAGGCCGCCTCGATGCCTCAAGTGGTAAGATTGTCGTAGCTCCCATATCGGGTATAATTCTCGCGCAGTACTAACCCTGCATCTATCTCTCCACCACCAACCTCTTTGGGGCATGCTAAGCTACTTTTTAGTATGCCCCAAATTTTTGTGTTGTGAATTTAAACCTTTTTCGTATATTTGCACTCGTGAAGAGGTTGTTACGACATATAGACAAGCAGGCAAGTAAGGCCCTATGCCATAGAGTGATGCTATGTGGCGTGGCTCTTGCTGCCATGGCTATGCTCCTTGTATCTTGCGACGATGACTTGGAGCTAACCGCAGCAATTGAAAGGGCCGAGAGCATAGCCAAAGAGAGGCCCAAGGAGGCTCTCGATATTATCTCGAAGATAGATAGAGGCACTATAGAGAGCGAAGAGCTGATGGCTTATTATGCCTTGGTATATAGCGAGGTGTGCTATCAAAATCGTATGCTCATAAGCTCCGACTCGCTAACCCGCGTAGCTGTAGCATACTACGACAAGGCGGAGAACCAGCATCTACGTGCCAGGGCTTACTATCAGCATGGCATGACACTGCAACTCTCGGGTGCAAACCCCGAGGCTATATTGGCCCTTAACGAGGCCCTTAAATCGCTCCAATATTGCAACGATAACCACCTTAAGGGTGTGGTATATAGAACGCAGGGCGATATATATCGTGCAAGCTATCTCAACCACAACAGCTACGACGCATATGTTGAGGCACTACGCTGTTTCGAGCAGGAGAAACTGCCATATCATACGCACTACACCCTATATAACATGGGTCAGGCAGCACTGAAGATGCAGCAGCCTGAGCTCGCCGAAGAGCTCTTCGTGGATGCGCGTAACTACGCCATAGAGTCAGGAAATAGAGATTTCCTCTGCCCTGTGCTGCACGAAATATGCGAGATATACTATCTTCTCGGCGATAAGGAGAAGTTCGCCGAGACGGTAGATATGTTCCAGCGTTACGACTGCGTGTTATGGCTCGTGTCGCATTACAACGCGATGAAGGCCATTGCCCTGTCAAATAGTGGCAATCACGAGGAGGCAAAGCACTATGTGAAGCTCGCTGCGGCAGACCCTACATACGACGTATATGCTGTAGAGCGTGCAAACTATGTCATCTGTAGAAACGAGGGCGATAGCGAGGGTATGGTATATTGGCTGACCGAGATTAACAAACGCCTTAACAATGAGCTAAATGCCGCAACCGAGCAGCCCGTAATGAACTACCAGCTCGACCTGCTAAATGTAACTATGGAGCGTGACAAGCAACGAATGCACAACATGCAGCAGAGAACGCTTGCCATATACTCGCTTGTCGCGATAGTCATCGCTGTGCTCATAGCGATAATGGTGCATCGTCGCAAGAGGCAGAAGCGCGACATACAGCACTATATGGAGACTATTCACGAGCTACAGCTCACGCGCCAGGATAGCAACGAGACGCTATCGGATGCCGTAGATAGGCTCTATAACGACCGACTTAAGGACCTCAACTCGCTCTGCGAGACATATTACGAACATAGCGATACGGCACGCCATACGGCCAAGGTCTTTGAGCAGGTACGCCAGACCATAGAGGCTATAAAGAGTGACGAGGGTAGACTAACCGAGCTTGAGAGCTTGGTAAATAGCTGTCGTGGGGGACTTATGTCGAAGCTGCGTAGCCAGTGCCCTAAGCTCAACGAGCGCGAGATAAAGGTGGCGTTATATAGCTTTGCTGGTTTTTCTTCGCGAGCAATATGTGTCTTTGTCGATAGTAACCCTACGGCATTGTCGAAATTGAAGTATCGTATCAAAACAAAAATCAAGGAGAGCGGTGCTGAGGATGCCGAAATGCTAATCTCGGCTATTAGTGACCGTTAGTCGTTGATTATCAATCTGTTATACCTAATATCCCGCTATACACTTTTCGGTGCTCGTAACTTGCTGATTATCAGGCTCGGGAAAATTTCCAAAAATTTTATTTTTCAACACATTGATTATCAGGGTGTTAAAAAACGCTTTGCGAAAACTTTTTGACCATAAAATTTGGCTACATTTGGGTGAATACCTACCTTTGCAATAGGCAAACAGGAGAGTAGGACCTATTAAAGCTTGGTCGATAAGGCGGTTTTGCAATCAGCGTTTTATGGTCTTTTCTGTTGCCTTAGGTTGTGCTTATTTAAGCGCGGCGAGCCTACAAAAGAGATGATACTACACCTTGGTGTGACTATTGCTAAGGAGTGTACAAAGATATATTTGGTTAATGTAATATTTGAGTGTGTCCGCGAAGCTACGCAACCTCTTCCCCACGTGAGTAGAAGAGATTTGCGTAGCTCGCATTTTATCCCCTCGGCTACGAAATAAGTGGCTTATGGGCTCAGTCGTAAATTTGTCTCATAGGCTTACATCGTTACTTGTCGTACTTATCACCCCAAAGTGTGCGCATACGCTCCGCAATTTTCGCCTCGTGCATATTCTGCTCGTTAGGCGTATAGAAGCGTGTGCCACTGAGACTGTCGGGAAGGAACTCCTGAGCGACGAAGTTGCCAGCATAGCTATGGGCATACTTATAGTCGGCACCATAGCCCAACTTATCCATAAGCTTCGTAGGAGCGTTTCTTAGGTGCAAAGGCACAGGGCGGTTCGTGGTGTCGTGCTCGACCATATGTAGAGCCTTGTTTATAGCCTCATAGGCCGAGTTGCTCTTAGCACTTGTGGCCAAGTATATCGTAGTCTCGGCAAGCGTAATACGCGCCTCGGGCATGCCTATCTTATGTACGGTGTCGAAGCAGGCATTGGCCAAGAGAAGCGCATTGGGGTTGGCAAGACCTATATCCTCCGAGGCCAGGATAACCAGCCTGCGAGCAATAAATCGCGGCTCCTCGCCACCTGCAAGCATGCGTGCCAAGTAGTAGATGGCAGCATTCGGATCGCTGCCACGCACAGACTTGATAAAGGCCGAGATAACGTCGTAGTGCTGCTCGCCAGACTTGTCGTAGAGGGCGATATTCTGTTGTAGCGACTCGGTGACCTTGCTATCATCGATGATAACCTTGCCCTCGGTAGCACCTACGATGATGTCGAGGATGTTGAGCAGCTTACGGGCATCACCCCCCGAGAAGCGAAAGAGGGCCTCGGTCTCGACAACCTCAATGTCGCGCTTGATAAGCTCCGAATCGGTTGTCAGGGCGCGGTTAAGGAGCGTGCTTAGCTCGTCATCATCCATAGGCTTGAGTACATAGACCTGGCAGCGGCTCAAGAGTGGCGAGATAACCTCAAACGAGGGGTTCTCCGTAGTAGCTCCTATCAGCGTGACGATGCCCTGCTCGACAGCCCCCAGCAGAGAGTCCTGCTGAGACTTATTGAAGCGGTGAATCTCGTCGATAAACAGAAAGGCGGGGCGAGCATTGAAGAGGTGCTGATTCTTAGCCTTATCGATAACCTCGCGGACATCCTTAACGCCAGACGTTACGGCCGAGAGGGTATAGAAGGGGCGGTCGAGAGCCGTAGCCACAATCTTTGCCAGCGTAGTCTTGCCAACGCCAGGAGGTCCCCACAGTATGAACGAGGGGACACTTCCCGAGGCTATGAAGCGGCGAAACACGCCACTCTCGCCCACAAGGTGGCTCTGCCCTATGTAGTCGTCGAGACTCTGTGGGCGCAGACGCTCGGCCAATGGTTGGTGTGACATATAGCTACAGGAAGATTCTATAAATTAGTAAATACTCTATTCGTTGTCGGGGATATATAGGATAAACGGAGTCTCTACTACACCCAAAGTGTGGGACGTAGGGCGTTGCCGCCTGTTAGTGTGCCATATCGCTTATCTTGCTACGGTCGTGCTTATAGCGGAACAGAATCATAAATAGCAGCGCAACAACGAGGGCATAGCCAGCGAAGATAAACCACGTAGACTGCCATCCATTAGCAAACTCGGGGCGCGAGACGAGGTGTCCTGCCTCCCAGGTGCAGAAGTGGTCTACCACCTTACCTGCGATATAGGTGCCCACAGAGGCTCCAATGCCGTTGGTCATAAGCATAAATAGTCCCTGAGCACTGCCCTGCATACTCTTGGGTGCCTCCTGCTGTACGAACATAGCTCCCGATACGTTGAAGAAGTCGAAGGCCACGCCATACACTATGCACGAGAGGATGAGTGCCGCAATGCCCAAGATAGTCTCGGTGCTGCCAAGACCGAAAAGACCAAAGCGCAGCACCCACGCAAACATAGCAATGAGCATAACTCTCTTAATGCCAAAGCGGATGAGGAAGAACGAGGTGAGCAGGATGCACAACGCCTCGGATATCTGCGATAGCGACACAAGCATCGTGGGGTTCTTGGCAAACCAACTCTCCGACACCGCCGAGAAGCTCTCGATATATGGCGTAGCAAAGCCATTGGTAATCTGCAAAGATACACCCAGCAGCATAGAGAAGATAAAGAACATAGCCATAGTCTTCGACTTAAACAGCGCAAAGGCATCGAGACCCAGACGCTGAGCAAGGCTCTTCTTCTCGTCGCTCTGGCTCAGAGGACACTCTGGAAGTGTGAACGAGTAGAGGCCAAGCACGATGCCGAGAACGCCACATACTACAAGCTGCATGTATGTCTGCTGTGCCGAAGCCGAGAGGCCGAATGATAGGCTATTGACTAACCACATAGAGGCTATAAAGCCTACGGTGCCGAGTGTGCGGATAGGTGGAAAGGCCTTGACAAAGTCGAGTCCCGAGCGTGTGAGTGTGCCAAAGGCCACAGTGTTAGATAGTGCAATGGTAGGCATATAGAAGGCTACGCTTAGCACGTAGGGGATAAATACTGGCCATATATCGGCTATGTAGGATGCATTGTCAGCATTCTGAGCTGCTAACTGCGTAGCCTCGTAGCCAAAGTAGGCGGCAACAAGCATAAAGCCTCCTGCCAAGAGGTGCGATAGTCCCAGCAGACGCTGTGGCTGAACATACTTGTCGGCAATAATGCCCATAATCGCAGGCATAAAGATTGAAACGATACCCTGTGCAATGTAGAACCACGAGATGTAGTCGCCCAATCCTACCTTGCCCAAAAACTGTCCTACGCACGTAAGGTATGAACCCCATACGGCAAACTGTAGGAAGTTCATGATGATAAGTCGTGACTTGATGCTATTCATAATCAGCGAGTTTTATATGTTATATTGTTACTTTTTTGCAAAAATCTTAACAAAGGTATGAAATTTTTTTACAATTTTCTTTGTAAATCAAAAATAATGTTCTACTTTTGCACCGTCAAACGGAACTATTGGGCTATGGTGTAATGGTAACACTACAGATTCTGGTCCTGTCATTCTTGGTTCGAATCCAGGTAGCCCAACTAAGCGGTCGAGGTATTCTCGACCGTTTTTTTGTGTGTAGTCTGGTGGCGAGTCGGGGGTGTAGTCTGGTGGCGAGTTGGGGGGTGTTTCACACCCCTTGCTTGTACGGTGGCGTTGCCATGATGCAAGCATCAGTCATCGCCACCATACAATCAGTGCAATGCACTCCTCTCGCCACCACTTATGGCGGTGTTCCTTATCGTTGTGCTCCCTGATTCTCACTTGTGGGTTGGTTGAGCCGATAGAGATAGTTTTATTGCTCGGGCTTGTGCCCTGCGCTATAAGGTATCGGCTCGACGGCTAAAGCCGTTCGAATCCAGGTAGCCCAACTAAGCGGTCGAGGTAATCTCGACCGTTTTTTTGTGTATAGCCTGGTGGCGAGTCGGGGGTGTTCACCTATCGGTGACAGCTAAAGCTGTGAGGGTAGGTCGCAGGCTTCCAGCCTGCTAAAGGGTAGTGCGCAGCTAACGCTGCTAAGGGGTGGTACGCTCGCTGTTAGCGAGCTAAGGGGTTGTTGAATGGTTTTCGTTGTTGTGATACTCGACCTCGTAATGTCTTATCGTCTTAAAGTCTTAATGTCCTAAAAAATAAGACGATAAGACGATAGGACAATAGGACGATAAGACGATAGGACGATAGGACAATAAGACAACAGGACAATAAGACGGTTGCGGATAAGCACCTTTTCCTTTTCGCTACCCTTTAGCAGCGTTATCTGCGCACTACTCCTTAGATCGCACAGCGAGCGCACAGCTGCAAAACAGTGTAAGCCCCCCCCAGGGGAGGATGATGTATTTGATTGTACGTACCCACAATGTCTATTTTGCAGTATTAGGTTCAGTTTAGGTTTAATACGTTTTCGCAATGGTTAGAAAGGTAGCTCTACCGTATATAAAGATTCTACATCTGACACAATATCGTATCGAGACTCACCACTGCAAATTCGAGATTGTTTTTGCAATTTCTCAATATATTCATTTTGCTTGGCAGCATCAATTATTTCTTCTTTCCTCGCCTTACTTATATGTAAAAACCGCTCCTCTTGATCTATTCCTAAAAAACGGCGACCTAACAGATTTGCTGCAATCCCCGTTGTACTACTACCTGTAAAAGGATCCAAGATCCAAGCACCTTTGATTGTTGAAGCCAGAATTATTCTAGATAGTACACATAATGGTTTTTGTGTGGGGTGCTTGCCGCAAGATTTCTCCCATTTAGCAATTGCAGGTAAGTTCCAAACATCTCGCATTTGCGTGCCACCATTAAGCTCCTTCATAAGTTCATAATTATAGTAGTGAGGTGTTTTGGCATCTTTTCTTGCCCACAAAATATACTCTGCCGAGTGAGTAAAATAGCGACATGAAAGATTTGGTGGTGGATTAGTTTTTACCCAAGTAATGCAATTTAGTATCTTAAAATTCAATTCTGTAAGACAGCGTGCAATGGAGAAAATATTGTGATATGTACCACTTACCCAAATAGTACCATCATCTTTTAATTTATTTCTACATACAGACAACCACTCCTTATCAAAATTATAGTCTGCGTCTATACCCTGTGATTTATCCCATATACCTTTATTAACACTAACCATCTGGCCACTCTGTACACTTATGCCATCATTTGATAAATGGTACGGTGGGTCTGCAAAAATCATATCGAACTTAAATTCAAAAGAGTTTAATAGTTCGATGCAATCTCCCTTTAAAAGGGTGAAATTTCTATCTGGAGATTTATAGAATGGAGTTATCATTAGCTCTCCTTTATATCGCTTATAAATTCGGCAATAGATGTGAGGTTATATACTCTTGGGATTATACTATACGCCTCTTCAAGCTTGTTCTTAGCAGAATGCCACCCTTGACCATCTGTTATCCAAACAAATTCATATTGAGGATATTGGTTTATCTTGGGCGCAATATCAGAGTACGAGCGAGCTGTTTCGTTAAGCTTCGAGCCACCTCCATTGTAATAATTTGTCTCTATCAAATATGTTTTATTCTTAGTAGCTATTACAAAATCAAATCGTTTCAAATCTGCTCCAAGTGCGGTAATTTCAGGGAACTCTGTACTATTAACCTCTGTCTGGAACTCAACACCTGCATCCGTAAACTTTTTAGCAACTGCCGCTGCCATAATGTTTCCACCACGATTTTTCCTTGCATTTGTATCAAGTCCAACCTCAACACCAAATACATAATCCACAAGATTTGTGATCTTCTTTGAAGCAAACACCTCCGCAAGTCCTGTTTTCTCTATAAACTCAAAAATATGCTCTACATCAGAGAAATAGTATTGGACAAGAACAGGCTTATAGTCATCATTTAAAACTTTTTTATTATCCGAAGACCTCACTGCGACTAGAATGTCTAACACCTCAAAAGTGCTTGGATTTTCTTCAAATAACTCAGTTATAGCCCCTTTTAAATCACTCTTACCTAACAAGTAGTTAAGTTGATTCAGTTTGATTGCAATTCTTGAGACATTTCGAGATACTTTATCAAAATCTGTAAAAGATTCTAATGTAGCATTTGTCTCGCTTAATTGCGACATAAATAGATTAAAGTCTTTCATACGACTATATGTTTCCAATATTTGAAATCATTATCTCAGACACCAACCCTCTATTGTTAGGATTTGCATTTATTAGTCTTGTAGCATGTACTCGCTTAATTTTAAACTGATAATATATCTGTTCAAAAAAAGATTCTCCCGTTATATTTTCTACTGGGTCTGAATTGCTCGCAATAAATATTGCTTTATTTTGCGCGATGCGTGAGCAGAAGTCCCTTAATCGAACCTGTTCCGAATCATCAAAACCACCTTTCGAATATGACGTGAAAGAGGATGTTTCAGACAATGGCTTATACGGAGGATCTAAATAATATATAGAGTCTGTGCCTGCAAATTTTTCGGTTTCTGCAAAATCGCCACACATAATCTCAACCCTCTGCAAAAGTTCAGAAACCGCAAGCAAGTTGTCCTTGTCACATATCTTAGGGTTTACATATTTGCCGTGTGGTACATTAAACTCTCCTTTAGAGTTAACTCTATATAAACCATTAAAACACGTCCTATTTAAGAATATAAATAGTGACGCTGTTTCTACCTCTGATTTGTTTTTAGTGTTGAACAATCTTCGCTTCTCCAAAAAGAAACATTTTCGTTCTTCTGGAGATAATGATAAATATTGTGTTTGTATAGACTCTAATCGACATATCAGGCTATGTACATCATTTTTAATCACTCTATATGTACATATTAATTCCTCGTTTATATCGTTTATTATTGCACGATTTATATTGGGGTATTCTTGTAGTATCCAAAATAAAACGGCACCACCTCCTACAAAAGGCTCAACATAAGTAAGATTGCCAAATTGGTGTAAATTTGCAGGAAGAGATTTTTTGACCTCATCCAATAGTTGTGTTTTACCACCTACCCACTTTACAAATGGTTTTGCTCTAAACTTATTCATACTCGCACAAAAATACGAATTTTTCAGTTATAATCAAATAGGCATATTTAGTTAACGCAATTTTTCTTTTTGTTTGGCATGGGTTAAAAAAATATTGCGAGTAGGAGTGATTTTACGCTTGAGCCCATAAAAACAGAGATTAGTAGAGGGTGTTTCTACTAATCTCATAAATATCTTCGTAATTTGCAAATAATCAGATGTTTATTTGGCCACACGAGTGCCGATTTTGCATCATCACCATTGTGCTACTTTGTTCTTACGAAGCGTAGGGAGTGTGGCGTTGTCTGCCTAATGATTATGCGCTCGTCGAAGGCGTAGCGGCGGTAGTACTCATCGTTGTAGTAACGTATGGTGACCATCTCGACATCCTCAATCTTCTCGACATCGAAACCCTCGGCACGTAGCTCCGATATAGCATCGTCGATATGCCACGAGGCATCAACTGCAATATAGAGGTTAACGGCTGAGTTATGTACCAAGTTGATGCGTATGCGATGGCTGTCAAACGTGGTAAAGACCTTGGCAAACTTCTCCTCAAGGACAAACGATAGGTCGCGAGAGTGTAGGTTCAGTAGCACCTGACTCTTCTGGATAAGTATTGGCTCGTAGGCACGCTCGACATCGCCCGTAATCACCGAACCCGAGGCATTCTTATCGCCAAAGGGACGCACATAGAGGGGTATGTTCTTGGCCTCAAGAGGTTTAATCGTCTTAGGGTGGATAATCTGTGCGCCACTGTAGGCCATCTCGATAGTATCCATATAGCTCAGACGCTCAATCTTGCGAGCATCGGGGAACTTCTTAGGGTCGGCATTGAGTATGCCATCTACATCCTTCCACACGCTCATAGACTCGGCATCGAGGACATTGGCAACGATGGCGGCGGAGTAGTCCGAACCCTCGCGGCCCAGAGTGGTCGTGGTGCCATCAGGGGCACCACCGATAAATCCCTGGCCAACAAAGACGCTTACTGGGCTATCGGCAATCTCGCGCTTAAGGCGCACGGCTGTTGCCTCAAGGTTGACGTTGGCATCCTTATGTCGCTGCTCGGTGAGAAAGGCGCGGCGCATATCTATCCACCTGTTGCTTACGCCGTGACCATTGAGGTAGTTCGATATGATGGTCGTCGAGATAAGCTCGCCAAAGGCTACGATGGTGTCGTACCATAGCTCGGCATCGGAGCTGCGGTATATGGTGTTGCGCACCGTGTTACGCAGCTGCTGGAAGAGCAGGTCCACCTGCTCGATAGTGATATCTGCCCCCATTAGCTCGTCGATGATGGCGCGGTGATAGGCGTAGCTACCATCGATACGCTCCATGGCTAAAGCTTGGTCACCATGCTGCATAGCCTCGAATACCCCCTCAAGGGCATTTGTGGTCTTGCCCATGGCCGAGACGATAATGAAGAGGTCGTTCTGGCCTAAAACTATATCGCGGAGGTTACGTACACCTGCGGCATCCTTGACCGAGGCACCTCCGAACTTATAAACTTTCATAGTTCAACTCTTAATAATAGATAGCTAATGGCTGGGTTGTTAGACTAATAGTCCCTCAAGGTCGTGCAGTGCGTGTATGGCATCCTCGTAGCCATCCTTAGCGGCGCGGCTGTACCACTCGCGTGCCGCTTCAATGTCGCGCTCTGTGCCCTTGGCCTGCTCGTAGCAGCTGCCCACGATGAACATGGCATAGTCGCTATGTCCCTGCTTAGCAGCCTTAAGATACCACTCGAAGGCTCTCTTCGGGTCGGCAATAACGCCATCGCCATGGTCGTAGCATAGTCCCAAGGCTACCTGTGCTAAGTCGTAGCCACCTTCGGCAGCTAATTCGAAGTAGTGCGCTGCGAGGTTTAGATTCTGTGTTACACCAAGGCCCTTGTTGTAGCAGTTACCAAGTTCGTACTGGGCCTTGATATGTCCATTGCGTGCGGCTGCGCGATACCAGCGAGCTGGTGCGTAGTCGCAGCACTTAACACCGCGTCCCTCGACGTAGCAACGTCCCATCTGGTACTGCGCCTCGGCGTGGCCCTGCACGGCGGCATCGAAGAGATAGTCTATGGCGGCGTTGTCATCCTGCTCGACAGCTTGTCCCTCGAAATAGTATGTTGATAACTGGTATTGAGCGTCGGCGCATCCCTTCTCTGCAGCCTCGCGCAATAGTGCTATGCCCTCCTTAAGGTTGCCACACTCGATGTGGTCCATACCCTTTTTTAACAACTCTTTCACTCTTGCTCACATAATTAGTTATACACGCAACGGTCGTAGCCACACCCCAAAGGGGTTGCTCGGACCGTCAATATCTGCCAGGTGTCACTATCTCCTCTCTTCGGCCCATAGCTTCGTGGGTTATTGCGAAGATTGCTTATGAGAAGTGTGTACCTTATGATGACAAAGGTATAAAATTCGGAGCAACTATCGCACATTTTAACGATTTTTTTGCGCTACCAAGCTATAAAAAATAGTTATGACCCCATAAAGGTGATATAAATAATGGAAAAGCGGTGGTTATTGCAAATAAAAATTTTATCTTTGCATTGTTAAAAATGTTTGTAGCTATGAATAATAGATGTGTACTTGTTGCAGGTGGTGCAGGATATATCGGCTCGCACACAGCCGTAGAGCTCATCAATGCAGGGTACGAGGTGGTCGTTGTCGATAACTTCTCGAATAGCGATGCTTCGTCACTCGATGGTATCGAGCGCATAACAGGCGTTCGGCCCACCTTTGTCGAGGTAGATTGCTGCGATAAGGAGGCCCTCGGCGAGGTCTTCGAGCGTTACGACTTTAGCTCGGCAATACACTTTGCAGCATTCAAGGCGGTGGGTGAGTCTGTGGCTAAGCCTGCGATGTACTACCGCAACAATCTTCTCTCGCTGCTCAACCTTGTAGAGCTTATGTCGGAGTATGGTCGTGAGAATATCGTATTCTCGTCGTCGGCAACCGTATATGGCGATGCCGATGTGCTACCCGTTACGGAGCTTACCCCTCGCAAGCCTGCAACATCGCCCTATGGCAACACTAAGCAGATGTCCGAGGATATACTTCGAGATAATGTGGCGGCAAGCGATAAGCTTCGAGGCATAGCCCTCAGATATTTTAACCCCATAGGTGCTCACCCCTCGGCGCAGATTGGTGAGCTGCCACGTGGTGTGCCCAACAACCTTGTGCCCTATATCACGCAGACGGCGGCAGGCATACGCGAGTGCTTGAGTATCTTCGGCGATGACTACGATACGCCCGATGGCTCATGCCTCAGAGACTATATCGATATTGTAGACCTTGCACGTGCTCACGTGGTGGCTATCGACCGTATGGTTGCGAAGCTCTCGGAGGAGCGTTACGAGGTCTTTAACATCGGTACAGGACGTCCAGTGTCGGTCTTCGAGCTTGTCAAGGGTTTCGAGCAGGCCAACAACCTTAAGCTTAACTACCGCGTTGCGGCGCGTCGTGCAGGAGATGTTACGGCAGTTTGGGCCGATACGACACGCGCCAATGAGGTGCTTGGCTGGCGTGCCGAGCGTGAGCTTAGCGATACGCTCAAGGCTGCATGGCAGTGGGAGCGCAACGTGCGTGGCATAAAGGAATAGCACCACAAAATTAAAGATTAGCGAATCACAAACAAGTAGAGATTATCGATGAAGAGATTTATTATTGTCGCATTGTTGATGCTTATGGCAGTGCCTATGGCCGAGGCTAAGCGTCGTGAGACACCTGAGGAGATAGAGCGTAAGACGCGACACTACTCGGGATGGGAGTGGGGTGCTGCAGGACGTGTAAGTTTGGTGTTCTACGAGGAGGCTCACATGAGAATCTTGGGTCAGCCTGCGGTGCGTGCATATAAGAGTCAGGCGAAGATGGGTGGTAACATAATGCTCAACGGAGGTTACTTTTTGTCTAACCACTGGAAGCTCGGTCTTGAGCTCGGTGCGCAGATACAGTACAACTATACGGTGGTGCCACTATACGTCACGGCGCACTACTTCTACGGTAAGCGTAAGAATTGCCTCTTTAACTTCGTTAATGCAGGTACTAACATCTTATTTGATAAGGGCTTAAGGTTTGGCACTACGGCCGCTGGTGGCGTAGGTTTCCGCTTTCAGTCGCCAGACAACAACCACAAGATAGACCTTATGCTTGGCTATCAGGCTCTTATGCTCTCGCCCCGCCCAGTGATTAAGCAGCCCTTTGGCTACGAGCCTAAGGATGTAAAACGTATCGCCTTCAACCAGTCGGTTTTTCTCGGTATCGGAATATCGTTCTAATCGGTTGTGCAGAGGCTACAAATCCCAAATTTTGATATGAATATTTTTGACCACAGCATTAAGGAGGATATATATAACAAGCTCATCGAGTGGGGGGTTAGCGAGGGTGCTGCCACTATCTTAGATGGCATCATCATCTTGGTATATCTTGCTCTCCTTGTCATAATCATCAATTTAGTACTACGTTGGGGCGTTGTGCGTGGCTTACACTGGTTGGTGCATCGCACACGCGCCACATGGGATGATATCCTCTTCGATAGCAACGTTATGCAGCGTCTTACGGGTATAGTGACACCCGTAGTGGTCAAGATGATGTTGCCATTGGCCATCGCGGGCCTTGAGATTTCGGATACCTGGATTGAGGAGGTGCTCTTTAAGTGTGTAGATATCCTTATAGTTATTGCCTGCCTAAGGTTTGTAAATCGACTCCTCAAGACGCTCTACGAGCTTATGTTGCGTCGCCCAGCGTGGCACGATAAGCCTATAAAGGGTCTGCTCGAGACTATGCAGGTGATACTTGCTATAGTGGGTGTGATACTTATCGTGGCGATAATCATAGATAAGTCCCCTGCGGGTCTTCTTACGGGTCTTGGTGCATCGGCAGCGGTTATATCGTTTATCTTCAAGGATAGCCTTATGGGCCTTCTTGCTGGCGTACAGCTCTCGGCAAACAATATGCTCAAGGTGGGTGACTGGATAGAGATGCCCAGTCGAGGTATCGATGGTAGTGTCATCGAGGTGACACTTACGACAATCAAGATACGTCGTTGGGATAATACGTGCCAGACAATACCTCCATATGTGCTTATCAGCGAGCCCTTCACCAATTGGCAGGCCATGCGCGACTCGGGAGGTAGACGTGTTAAACGCTCGCTGAATGTCGATATGACGAGCGTGAGCTTTGCTACGGAGGAGCTTATCGATAGGCTGCGTAGAAATAGCCATACTGCATCGCTTGTCGAGCAGATAGCAACTACGCTCCCCGAGGGTGGTGCATTGACAAACCTCGACCTATATATGCGCGTGATAAATAAGTATATAGATGTTCATCCGCGTGTCAACCATACGATGTTGGCTATGGTGCGTCAGCTACAACCGACGGAGTGGGGTTTGCCCATCGAACTATACTTCTTCACTGCGGCAATAGACTGGGTGCCACATGAGCATCTCCAGACCGAGGTTATCTCACATGTTGTGGCACTGGCTCCGATATTTGGCATAAGATTGTACCAGGCACCTTCGAGCGTGGACTTCAAATCTTAAGCACTCACGGTGTAGCGTGACCTACTGAGTACTCCTTGCGAGGCTCGGCACGTTACCTATTATATATAACTTACCTAATTAATGAGTACATCTGTTGTTACAATCGCAGCTGGGGGCATAGTGCTTCTTGTTGTGGCAGTCGCTATAAGCGTTATAACAATCCTGCGTAGCCGTCTTGCGGCTAAGCAGGGCGAGTGTGAAGTGCTGTCGTCGAGGCTTACGGAGCGTGAGCAGCGAGTTGAGGGCCTTGTTGAGGAGCTTCGTCAGCTCACCTCGGAGCGCGATGTGGAGCGTGCGCGTGCCGAGGGTGCGCAACGACAGCTCGATAGTAGCAAGGAGGAGATGCAGCGACTCTTTCGTGAGCAGGTGGCGCAGATTAAGGAGTCCTATGAGCGCGAACATCAGCAGATAAAGCTCAATGCCGAGCAGCTTATGACACAGTTGCGCGAGCTTACGCAGAGGCATAGCGAGAACCAGATGGCATTGCTTAAGGAGCAGCTTCTGGCCACCTCGGAGCGAGTACTTAAGGCGCGTGAGGAGGAGTTGGGAGCAAGTAACGTTGAGCAGATGTCCAAGATTGTCGATCCGATAAATGCTGGGCTAAAGCTTATGCGCGAGACGTTGGAGGCCTCCAAGAGGGAGCATGTCGAGGCTATGACGAGGCTCGATGCTACGATAGATGCCAATATGCGACGCAGTAACGAGCTCGGTGAGACGGCCGATAGGCTCACACGCGCACTCCTTGGTAAGGTCAAGGTGCAAGGTAACTTCGGTGAGCTTAAGCTACGGCAGCTCCTCGACGACCTCGGCCTGCGCGAGAACGAGCAGTATAGTACGCAGCAGACGCTTGTCACGCGCTATGGCAAGAGCATACGTAGTGACGATGAGAAGCGTCTGGTCCCAGACTTTATCCTTCACTTCCCAAATAATCGCGACATAATTGTCGACTCGAAGGTCAACATTGTTGATTACGAGCGATATATCAATAGTGAGGATGAGTTGGAGCGTACACAGCACCTTGCGGCCCATATCAAGAGTATACGCGAGCAGGTCAAGGCTCTTGCTGCGAAGGATTATAGCCGCTATCTCGATGCGCAGTATACCAAGCTCAACTTTGTGATTTTGTATATGTTTCACGAGGGTGCGCTCAACCTTGCGCTGCTGAACGATTCGGCTCTTTGGCGCGATGCCTATAATCAGGGCGTATTGATTATGGGTCCGCAGACGATGTATATGAACTTAAGGGTGTTGGAGCTTATGTGGACACAGAGTCGCCAGCTACAATACCAGACTAAGATTGTTAAGGAGGCTGAGACGATGATTGAGCGTGTTCAGCTCTTCGCTCGTCGCTTCAAGGATGTCGAAGATAGCTTCGACGAGACGCTCAAGAGCTTCGAGAAGATGAAGCTGCTTGTCGCCGATCGTGGTGCGAGCATAATAACCTCGGCAAAGCATATCATCTCCTATGGTATTAGAGAGAAGAGCAAGCGAAGTATATCGTCAATATATGTCGATGATGATAGTGATATGGCTATCGGTGAGCTTGACGAAAATAGCACCTCGGCAATAGAGATGAATACCATCCCAGAGGGGGAAAATGAGGCTTTGGAGAAAAAATATCAAAAATAATTTAAAAATATTTTTGACTAAATTATTATGGTCAAAATATGGGCCAGCACAGCACTACGCTGTGCTTTTTTATGTCGTACAGGTCATATATTGCTGATAAACAGCTATCTTTATTGCGTAGCGTCGAAGGGGTCTTTTGGGCAATAGATTTTATTTATGCATAAATTATTATGATTATAGGTTTTACTTATATGCCTATAAATATTTTTTGTTTGGAGAATTAATTTTGTTGTTATATATTTGCACCAGAAAAAGATAAAAACAGCATAAAAAAAGCTAAAAAATAGCTTAGTAATATAGGTAAAAAGGTTAATGAAAATAGTGTAAAGTGTAAGATGTAAGCGTAAAAATTTAGTAGTGTAAAAAGTTAATAATTGTTTGTGTCCGTGAGGGCTGCTTGGTATAGCTAAGCAGCCCGAACTTTTTCTATGCACACCGCTAAGGATGTGCTCCCCACAACAGCTTGTTGTGAGGCGTTAATAGCCCTGTTGTTATCGCACAAGCACGATGTAGTCGCCTGCCGAGAGCGACACATTATAGGTGGTGCCGAGCGTAATGGTAGAGTCAGTCATCAGATTACGCCACGTGCCCGATACAGGTACGCTAATATCGAATGAGGTGTAGCTATTAGAGAAGTTACATACCACAATAACGCTACCCTCTGCCGTACTATATATTAGATGCTTGCCGCCAAAGTCGTAGTCACGCACGTTATAGGTGTAGCCTACACCCTCGTGGCTATACATCTTCTCGTGGTCTGTACGCCACGATATAGCCTTCGACAGAGCGTTGTAGAGAGCCTTGCGGTGGGTATTGTTTAGGTAGTCCCACTTGGCGGGTTTCTTGCCCGTGCGACCATTATACTCGATGGAGTAGTCGTATCCAAGCTCTCCGAGCTGCCACATCATCTTGGGGTATGGTGCGAGGAAGTGGAGGCAGTAGGCCCCCTGTAGCTGCTTCGATAGTCGTGCCCAGTCCCCCTTAATCCAACTCTGGCCATAGGTTACGGCCTTATATGCTGCGCGCTCCTCGTCGTGACTCTCGAAGAAGCTCACACGCCCCGAGGCTATGTCGCCCGCAAAGTCGCTACTTGTGTTGTAGCCCATAATCGTCTGGTAGTAGGGCTCGCTCTGCTTGTTCCACAGCAGTATGTCGCGATATGCCGCCAGCTCGTTCTCCTCGCTATAGTCGGCAAAGTGTTCAAGTATGATGTAGGCATCCTGAGATATCGAGCGTATAGCATCGGCGTAATCCTTGATAATGGCTATGCGCGAGCTATCGTAGCTGCTCCACGTGCCGACACCGCCATCGTCCGTGCCCGAATTGCGCTGTGTTAGCCCCTTGGCTAAGTCGAAGCGAAAGCCATCAACCTTATACTCCTCCAACCAGAACTTGAGCATACGCTTAAAGTAGTTGCGCGTCTCCGTATACTCGTGGTTAAAGTCGTGATAGACACTATATGGATGGCGTGCTACGCGGTTGAAGAATGGGTTGGCATCCGTAGTGCAGTTGTTGTACGAGTCCCACCACATCTTGGCATAGGGGAATAGTCCTGTGGCGTGGTTTAGGACAACGTCGATGATTACGGCGATGCCGCGCTTGTGACACTCGTCGATAAATCGCTGATAATCCTCCTTGGTGCCATAGGCCTTGTCGGGGGCGAAGTAGAAGCAGGGGTTGTAGCCCCATGAGTCGTTACCGTCGAACTCCTGAATAGGCATAAGCTCTATGGCGTTGATGCCCAGCGTGGCGAGGTGGTCGAGCTTGGCTATGGCAGCATCTACCGTACCCTCCGAGCTAAAGTCGCGCAGGTGTAGCTCGTATATGGCCAAAGAGTTCTTTGCTGGGCGGTCAAAGTTCGGAATACTCCAATTGTATGGCTCGGGCATAACCTCAAATAGCGATACTACGTCCGAGGCATTCGATGGGTAGCTCCTAAGATTGGGGTATGTCGACGAACTGATATATTTATCGTTCCAGGGGTCGAGAATCTTCTCGGCATAGGGGTCGCCTACGCGCGTGCTGCCGTCAACGAGGTATTGGTAGCCATACTCCTTGCCGATGGATAAACCCTCGATGGTTAGCCAGAAGTAGTTGCCGTCCTTGTGCATCTGCGATGCTGAGTTTGCGCTATAGTTGTTAAAGTCGGCTAAGAGGTGTACGCTGCTCTTGCCTGGGGCGTAGAGCACGAAGGTCGCTGTTGTGCCAGTCACCGACACGCCATACTGTGCGCCTAAGGGGCGGCGGTTAAGGCTGTTGTCGACATATAGGAGTATGTCATTGCCTTGATTCTTGAGCTCTACCTTGCCGTCGGCCGAGCGGAATACGAAGGCTATGTACTCGATGCTTTCGCTCGCAGGCACACCGTAGAAGGCGCGTAGACCACCGTTGAGTGTGAGCTGCCACTTGTTGTCGCCTATGTTTGTAAGCTTGCAAGATGGGGTGTTCTCCGACCAGTCGGCCTTGACATATCGCCAGTCGCTTGTCGAGCTGCTCTTGCTTGTAAGCACGCCAGTGTGGGCATATATGTCGCCCGTAAAGCCATCCATCACCGTAGCAGTGGTGTTGAGCGTGATGATGATGTCCTCCGAGGTGTTTTCGTCGATGTTGCAAGGTTGCGACGAGATGAGCTGAGTCTGCTCAAGGCCTTGACGAACTACGGGGATGAGGATGTCGCTGCCGTTATCCTTGATACTCTTGCTACCATCCGCTGAGCGGAATACAAAGGCTATATCCTCGATATTGTCGTCTCGGGCTACGCCATAGAAGGTGCGCACACCACCCTTGATTACGAATTGCCAAATGTCGCCACTGCGCTTTGTGAGCCTGCACGCCTCGGTATTCTCCGTCCAAGCCGCCTTGATATACCTCCAGTCGCTTGGCGATGAGCTCTCGGTGGTGATGATGCCCGTGTGGGCATAGATATCGCCAGTGTAGTTGGCCATAGCCGTATTTTTAGCGTTAACCAAGACTACGATATCCTCTGTTGTGTCGTCGTATATCGTGGCAGGGTAGGTGGCGATAAGCGGCATGGTGCTACTGTTGAGAGTGTCGAAAAAGGTGTCGAAGGCTCGCATCGGCTGTATATGGTTGCGCTCGATGGTCACGCTCTTGGATGTCGACTTGGTCATTGAGCTACCATCGGTAAATGTTATCTCGACACTAAAACCCTTGGTAAATGTCTGTGGTGCTACGACAAAGTAGAGCGATGTGGGTGTTGAGAGGTTTAGCTGTATGCCCTCTGACGCAGTTATTGTGGTGCTGCGCGCGGCGGTGTCGGTCGCTGCGGCTGAGAGTCCAAGCTCTAAGCTTTTGTAGTTGGCTACAGCCTTGCCTGAGAGCTGTTCGTTGTTGTTTCCGCGCAGCGTTACGCTCTCGATAGATTGTATGCCAGTAAGCTCTAAGCGTATCCAGCCGCAAAGGCTACGTAGGAGTATGTTATCGCTATCGCCAGCGTAGAGCATAGGGTTATCGCCTACGCCATACGACCCAGGGTGGTAGTGCTGCGTTGCAGGAAGCTCTATTTCGACGGTGTTGGTTGCAGGGTCAACCACATACTCCTCAGAGTAGGGGTATATGGCTACGATATCCTCCATTGCAGTGCCTGTGTAGGCTGTTTCGCGCTCTAAGGTGCCGCTCTTGTCGCCTGTGGCTCCTATGAAGGTGAAACGGTTGTTGGCGGTAGTGCGGTAGAAGAGCGATACAGCATCGCCAGCACTCCATACGGTGTTTAGCTCGTTGTTGAGCTCTATGCGTGTAGTATCGCTATCTAATGTTGCATATAGATGGCTGGGGATGCCGTTCTCGGATGTAGTGTTAGATAGCTCCTCAATCTCGGCATGGGTACAACCAATAAGTAGAGTGCATAGCGCGGCAATGTAGCGTAGTGGCTTCATAACTATCTGATAATATTATGTGAAACGCTTGTGACGCTCTTAGGATGGAAATGGGGGACCTAAAAGCAATCACGCAAAGATACGCAAAAAGTATAAACTTTTCAACACTTGATACCTTTTTGTAGCTGTGCAGCTTAGCTATTGCTACGTTTCGAGCAGAGCCATAGGCCGAGCATCGATATGGCAGCATTGAGGATAAGTATCTCGTAGCTGAAGGTGTAGCCACAGAGCCACCTCTCGGCATTGTGTGCTACGACGTAGCTTAGTAGCGGAGCTATTACTGCAACGATAGGTATGGCACGTGCCTCGATATCTCGCTTAGTCATTATGCCAAAGGCGAAGAGACCCAGTAGTGGACCATAGGTGTAGCTGGCCATGGTGAAGATTAGCGTGATAGCTCCTGCTGTGCTCCATCGGTTGAAGAGTATGATGACGAGGGTCATGGCAACAGCTATGAGGGTGTGGCTCGCCCTACGCATACGCTCTAACCTCTGCGCCTGTGAGGCCGAGTGGCTGTCGTAACGCTTGCCCCCATCGAGGATGTCGAGGCTAAACGATGTTGTCAGCGCGGTGAGTGCCGAGCCTGCCGATGAGTAGGTCGAGGCTACAAGGCCGAGGATGAAGAGCATGCCCACAGCCACTGGTAGACCGCACTGTGTGGCTACATAGCCAAAGAGGTCATCCCCACGCTCGATAGCTACTCCATTGCTGTCGATAAAGATATAGAGGAGTGCCCCTAATGTCAAGAAGAGTGTGATGACCACCACTTGAATTACTATCGATTGCATCATCCCTCGCTGAGCATCACGCTGTGTGCGGCACGATAGTATCGTCTGCATCATATCCTGGTCAAGACCCGTCATGGCGATGACAAGAAATATTCCCGAGATAAACTGCTTCCAGAAGTATCGCCTATCGAGCACATCGTCGAAGAATAGCACCTTGGAGTAGTCGCTCTCGGCTACTGCCGATAGTGCCTCCCCAATATTAAGGTCTAAGGCCGCGATGACGTAGATGATGCAGGTGGCCACACTGCCAACCATAAGTATCGTCTTAAGCATCTCGACCCATACTACCGACTTTACACCTCCACGGCGCGTATAGAGCCATACGAGCGTCATCATAAGCGTAGCATTGACGCTAAAGGGTATGTCGTAGTGGTCGTATAGCACCCCTTGCAGCACTATGCAGATAACGTAGGCTCGTAGCGAGGCCGAGAGAATCTTCGAGATAAAGAACATCCACGCCCCTGTCTTATGTGCTACGATGCCAAACCTCTGGTCTAAGTATTCGTATAGCGAGACTACGCCCAAGCGATAGTACAGCGGTATTAGAAGGTAGGCGATGACGATGTAGCCTACGAAGAACCCTAACGTGGTCTGTAGATAGGAGAAGCTGTCAGTTGCGACACTGCCAGGCACCGAGATAAAGGTTACGCCCGACATCGCCGCGCCGACCATAGCTATGGCCGCGACAATGCGTGGCGTGCTGCGCCTTGCTGTGAAGAAGGTGGCGTTGTCGCTATTGCGGCTGCTGCGCCACGCCACAGTGAAGAGCAGGACAATGTAGCCTACGAGGGTGAGTATGATAGCTGTAGTAGACACGTCAATAGTTATATGCCTTGCAGTAGCGCGCTACAGCATCGGCAATGCGCTCGCCATCGAGGGCGGCAGATACAATACCTCCAGCATAGCCAGCACCCTCGCCAGCAGGGAAGAGACCCTCAATCTGTGTATGCATAAGCGTCTCTGGGTCACGCGGTATGCGCACAGGTGTCGAGGTGCGCGACTCTACGCCTACCACGATAGCCTCGTCCGAGACAAAGCCCTTCATCTTACGCCCAAAGGTGGCTATGCCGCTGCGTAGTCTTGCCCCTATATTTTCGGGCATCCAGAGGTCGAGGCGCGAGGCTGTAAGGCCTGGGATGTAAGATGTGCGTGGCAAGCTGTGTGAGGCACGTCCAGCTACGAAGTCAGAGACACGCTGTGCTGGAGCTACCTGACGCTCGCCACTATGCTCGCGTGCCAGCTCCTCGAAGAGCTGCTGATATCTTAATCCTGCAAGCTCGCCATACTGAGCCCTCAGGTGGGCAAAGTCCTCAAGACGTATCTCGGTGACAAGCCCCGAGTTTGCAAATGCCGAGTTACGACCACTTGGCGACATGCCATTAACTACGGCCTGTGTCGTGTCGGTCATAGCAGGCACGATGAAACCTCCAGGACACATACAGAAGGAGTAGACACCACGTCCAGCCTCCTGGCTTACAAGTGAGTAGCTTGCGGCAGGGAGCCACTCGCCACGCTCCTCGCGGTGATACTGTATGCTGTCGATAAGCCTCTGAGGGTGCTCTATGCGCACACCCATCGCGAAGGGCTTGGCCTCGATGGCGATGCCGAGGCTGTGGAGTAGTTCGTATATGTCGCGTGCAGAGTGTCCTGTGGCCAATACTACGGCGGCACCCTCGATAACCTCGTCGCCCACTTTTACTCCCGTTATGCGGCCCTCCTTGATTACAAAGCCTGTTACGCGGCTGTCGAAGAGCACACGTCCACCCTGTGAGGTTATCGTGCGACAGATGTTCGATATTATGCGTGGGAGCTTGTCTGTACCGATATGTGGATGTGCCTCGTAGAGAATTGTCGGGTTAGCACCATGCCACACGAGGGTTTGTAGAGCCTTGTTGTAGTCGCCACGTTTCTTGCTGCGCGTGAAGAGCTTGCCATCGGAGAATGTTCCTGCGCCACCCTCGCCAAAGGCGTAGTTCGAGTCGGGGTTGATGTCGCCACCGCGATTTATCTGCGCGATGTCGTGCTTACGCGATAGTACCGACTTGCCGCGCTCAAGGAGTATGGGTTTATATCCCAACTCAATGAGTCGTAGTGCAGCGAATAGTCCAGCAGGTCCCGAGCCTACAACGACCACCTCGGTGCCGTTGTCGACGTTGGGGTAGTCGAAGTGGAGGGGCGCAGGCTGAGGCTCCTTGTCGATGTATATCTCTAAAGAGAGGTTTACCTTGGCCATACGCTGTCGCGCATCTATCGAGCGTTTTATCACTCGTGCAAGAGCGATATCGCTCTGTCGTATTCCTAACCTCTCGGCAGCACGTGCTAAGTAGAATCTCTCGTCGGCAGCCTGCTTTGGCGATAGTTGCAGTGTTATGGTCTTTGGCATATATCACGTATTTATTGCTCTGTGCCGCCCTCGGCAAAGTCGATTTGCGGCACACGCATAGTGTTCAAGATACAAAAGTAAGAAAATTTTGCAATAAAATGCCAAATAATGTTGTGTATATTATAAAAAGTTTCTATCTTTGCAACGCAAAATACCACTTAAGGGTTTTAGACGAGTTGGTGGTATTTAGCAGGTCCTGCGGATATGGTGTAATTGGTAGCCACGTCAGACTTAGGATCTGATGCCGAGAGGCGTGGGGGTTCGAGTCCCTTTATCCGCACTTCACAAGCGACCTATTCGGGTCGCTTGTTTCGTTTGATAAAGGGACTCGCACTGACTGTGGCGGCTCGGCAATAGTTTGCGGTGAGCATATTGCTACGCAATCTCGAAAAGCAAATGGATAATACTTCGGTGAGTAAACTCCCCCAGTATTATCCATTCACTTTTCCGACCTATGGTCGTATGCTCACCTTGCCATTGCTCTCGCTCTTCGGAACGCAGTTCGAGTCTGGTCGTACTATTGGGTGTGTTGGATTGGTGTTTAGGGTCGCGTTTTTGCGTATAAAGGGGCCCGCGAAGCAGAGCTTCGCAACTCTATTTATATTTACATTCCCTCCAAACCTCCCTTTGGCAAAGGGAGACTTGTGGCAAGTGTTCCACTTGCTTGATAAATCAATTTTTGCTTAACATCTAAAAGATCTAGCTCCGTTTCCAACAGGTATAGCACCATATCTTTTTGCAAAAGCCTCAATTAGAAAAGATTCAAGATTCTTTGAGGCTTGCGCTCCAGCCGTATAGAAACAGTACACTTTTGCACCAAAGGCTCTCATATAGTTATATCTTGAAGGATAGTGCTGCGGAGGATGATTAAATTCACATACATCGGTATAATTTTTATAATGGCGACTTAATCGTTTTTTCAAATTGTCAGACTTACCTATATACATTATTTTTGACTCACCATCCGGATATGGGAAATGCTGTCCTTGTGATACTATGATGTATGCACCAGGCCTTTCTTCAATAGCAGATAAATCCACTTTATCAAAATCAGGAATTTCATAATCAATATCATTTTTTACAGGTCTGAATCCGTCTATTGCCAGAAAACGCAGTTCATTCTTCATAACATAAGTTTTAATAGTTTAAATAAAAAAAAGCGTGCACCATACCTGCACGCCATCTAGGGCTACCACACCCTATACACTCCTACAGGTAAGCACACGCAAAGTGTACAAACCCAATGGAGTCATTATGCCTATTCAATATCAGTGTGGTAGTTCGATGGCGATTAGGCAAATATGTCACTACAAATATACAAATAGAATTTATATAATCCAAATATTAGTTCGATAGTCTGGTACATTGTGGCACAAGCGAGACACTTTTTCGAGTGTCGCGTTTTTGCGTATAAAGGGGCTCGCGAAGCTTTGCTTCGCAACTCTATTTATATTTACATTCCCTCCAAACCTCCCTTTAAGTACACTTCGTTTCTTTTCGTTGCTGCGGCTTGGCAAAACAAACGAGTTTGTTCTGCTCTCACCTTAATCGCAACGCTGAGAAGGGAGGCTTGTGGCAAGTGTCCCACTTGCTCATCTACGGTGAACACATACTATCAACACTCTGCTCTCGCTCTTCGGAACGCAGTTCGAGTCTGGTCGTGCAACAAAGAAAGTGGGCGAGTATTATACATACAATCTACCCTAAACCCCTCCTATCGTCTTATCGTCCTATTGTCTTATCGTCTTATCTTAGGACATTAAGACGTTAAGACCATAAGACATTAAGAGGTCGAGTATCACAACAAAACACAACGACGAAAACTCTTTAACTACTCTTTAGCTCGCCTAAGGCGAGCGCGCTACCCTTTAGCAGGCTGAAAGCCTGCGACCTACCCTTTCAGCTTTAGCTGTCACCGTTAGGTGAAACAGAGCTCGGCAAAAATGCCGTCGATGGGTAGTACTTGAGGTACGTCCCATTGACGGTACTTTTTGTTAGCGGCAGTAGATGCTGCCACATAGACAGCGGAAGACCCCCACGTCGGAGCATAGAGACTTAGTCACACTCCGCCCCCTCTTACTTGCTCCTCCTCGGGGTGACGTTTTTTTCACTTTGCAGTAACTGCGAAAGCTGGAGAAGTAGTTCGCTTGCATCTTATTGTCCCATAGTCCTATCATCTTATCGTCCTATTGTCTTTATTTTTTATGACGTTAAGACGTTAAGACCACTAAGACATTAAGAAATCAAGTATCACAATGCTCTACACCGTAATTTTGCACTCTTCCCCCCCCCTTATCTATGGTCAGTTTGTTTGCTATGCAAATATTCCCGAGAGAGTTTTATACGGCTAACTAAAAAAAGAGGATGACAAATTCACCCTTTGTCATCCCTTCAAATCACTACGTATCTTTATATTGGTTCCCGTAGCTATACCTTTACTTTGACTCTACAATACCAAGCTCCTTCTTTACATCGGCTGTGATATCGATAAGAGCCGCAGGGTCGAAATAGGCGAGACCTGCCGAGCCTGGCTGATCACCCGCAGTGCTGAATACCGCAACGAAACCGCCTGCCGAAGCGACCTTCTTAACAGCCTCGTTAGCCTTGTCGTAGATAGGATTCATAATCTCGGCCTCCTTCTTCTGCATATCCTGCTGTGCTATCTGCTGGAAATCCTGGAAACGCTGCTGTAACTCCGTGAGCTCGCGCTCCTTAAGCTGACGTACCGAGTCGTTGTAGGTCGACACGTTCTTCTCATAATCGGCATAGAGCGTGTTAAACTCTACCTGAATCTGCTCAAGCTGATCCTGTAGGTCCTTGCCATAGCTCTCAAGGTTTGTCTGTGCCTCCTTGAACTCGGCCATGTTGGTAACAATTGAGGCCAAGTCTACGCGGCCAAACTTCTGTGAAAACGCTGATGATGAACTTAATACAAGTACCACAGCGAGGGTCAGTTTCAAAAACTTCTTCATCTGAAAAATCTTATAAATTATCTAATTAGTATTTATTGCCCACTTATGTGCGTCACTACTTCAACGCCTCGATAATGCGCTCCGTAAAGTCAACCTTCTCAGAGTAGTAGAGAACTGTAGGGTTGGCCGAGATATCGATGATAAGGTCGTAGCCATGCTGCTGTGCAAAGCTCTCCAATGTCTCGAAGACTCGCTTCTGGATAGGCTGGATAAGCTCCACACGCATCTTCATAAGCTTGCCATCGGCACCAAAGAGCGACTCCTGGTACTTGGTTGCCTCGGCCTCCTTGCTTAGAATCTGCTGCTCGTACTGCGCACGCTGCTGCTCCGAGAGGGCTGCGCGCTGCTTCATATAGTTATTATACATAGTCTCCACGGCCGAGAACTTCTCATCTACGCTCTTCTGGTAGTCTGCCGAGAGCTTCTCGACCTGCGCCAAAGCGTCGTTATATGACTCGATAGACTTGAAGACCTTCTCGCTATCAACAACCATATAGTTCTGTGCCGATACTGCACCTACAGTAAGCATCATTGCTAAAATTGCGAAAATAACTCTTTTCATAGTTGTCATATTATCGTTCAGTTTACAAATATACTAAATTATTTCAAATATACTGCCAAGAGCTGTTAGAATTGCTGTCCCATAACGAAATGGAACTGCGAACCACTCGGTTTTGTCGAACCATAGGCTGGGTCGAAGCCGTAACCCCAGTCGATACCAAGCATGCCGACAACGGGGAGGAACAGACGAACACCGACACCTGCCGAGCGTTTAATCTTAAAGGGAGAAAACTCCTTCCATGTATTGAAACCATTACCACCCTCAAGGAAGCCAAGCACGTAGATTGATGAGTTGGGCTTGAGGATAATAGGGTAGCGAAGCTCCATAGTATACTTATTATATGCCACAGAGTAGTAGTCCGATGGGTCGAGAGCTCCATCCTCATAACCACGCAGGGCTATGATATCTACACCATAGATGTTGTAACCTGTCATACCGTCGCCACCAATCTCGAAACGCTCGAAGGGCGATACCTTATTCTTATTGTAGTGTCCTAAGTAACCCATCTCGGCACCAAGCATAAGCACCAAGTTTTGATTTGCCGTAAGTGGGAAGTACCAACGACCCTTGAGCAGCCACTTGTGGAACTCTATCCATCGGTAGCGGTCCTGATCCGAGAGGCTGCTTGAGGCGTAGTTCTTGCCATCCCATAGCGAGAATGGGGGCGTTGCCTGCACCGAGAGCGTGAAGTCTGAACCCGAGCGTGAGAAGAAGGGTGCATCGACAGATGAACGCTGCAACACAAGCTTTAGGGATAGTGTATTAGCATTACCATCACTTAGGATGAACGAATCCCATCCACGCAGGCCATATCGCTGATATCCGAGCTCGCCGTAGAATGTAAAGTATGGGTCGGGCCACTGCAAACGCTTGCCAAGACCGAGGAAAAGACCCATAGAGCGATAGTACATCGTGGCGTTCTGCCATACGTAGTAGGCGTTGTTCTGCTCAGAGATATAACCCGAGAGCGAGAATGAGTTTGGACGCTTGCCGCCCAGCCAAGGATCGGTGAAGCTAATCGAGAGGGCCTTGTAGTATGTACCGTTTGTCTGTCCCGATATCGACAGCTTCTGATTCTGTCCCGATGGGTATGGTCTCCATGCACCACGCTTGAAGAAGTTGCGTATCGAGAGGTTGTTGAGCGTAACACCTATGCTACCAACAAAGGTGCCTGAGCCAAATCCTCCTGCGATATTGAACTGGTCCGAAGCCTTCTCCTGAAGTGGCCAGTTGATATTTACCAACTCATCCGAAACAGGCTGTATGTCGGGGATGATGGCCTGCTCGTCGAAGTGACCCATACCCATCAAGGTACGCATGGTCTGCATCAACAGAGCGCGATTATAGAGGTCGCCAGGACGAACATAGAGCTCGCGGCGTATAACCTCGTCGTCAACACGTACATTGCCCGAGATGCCTACGTCGTTGATGGTAAATGGCTTACCCTCGAATATACGTATCTCAAGGTCGAGCGAGTCGGGACCTACGACAATCTCGGCGGGCTCAATCTGCGACATCAGGTAGCCATTGTTGTTGTAGAGCGACGATATCGACATCTCCTCGGGGTTCATCTCCTTGCCAATACCGAGACGCTTATGCATCGACTTCTTGTCGTACACATCGCCAGGCTGCACACCAAACATCGTCGAGAGCTGGTCGGTAGAGTATACCGAGTTACCTACCCAGTTGATGTTGCGTATATAATACTTGTTACCCTCCGATACGGCGATATCTACGCCCAGCGTCTCGTCGTCGATGAAGTATATCGAGTCGCGCAGGATGGTGGCATTACGGTAGCCGCGTGAGTTATAGAAGTCCAGAAGTAGCTCCTTATCGGCCTCGTAATCCTCCTTTATGAGCTTACGATTCTGGAAGAAGAGGATACTCTTCTGGTGTGTCTTCTTGAATGTGCGGCGCAGACGCTTATCGTCGAAGGCATCATTGCCCTCGAAGTTAATAACGCCAACCCTAACCTTAGGACCTCTGTCGATAACGAAGGTGACGTTAACACACTGCTCATAGGTTGTATCGTTGGTGATGCGTACATCGACCTCGCAGGTGCGGAAGCCCTTCTCGGCATAGTGCTCCTTGAGGAGCTTAACATTCTTGTCGATAACGTAGTCCGAGAGCTCGGTGTTGCGGCGTAGCTTGAGAATCTCCTCCATCAGGTCCTTCTTCTTCGACTTCGAGACTCCCTCGATATCCCACTTGAGGATGCGAGCACGCTCCTTAAGGAACACCTCAAGGTCGAGCGAGTCGCCATCGATAGTGGCACCTATCTGTATGTTCGAGAAGTAGCGTGGTGCCCAAAGACGCTGCATAGCGTTGGAGATAAACTTGCTGGGCAGATATATAGAATCGCCCTCCTCCAATCCTGCTGAGGCCTTCAAAATACTATGGTTTAGATACTTGACACCGTGAAGGTTTATCTTGCGGATATAGTATAGCTTGCCATCGCTCTCGGTGAGCACAGGGGCACTACGGTCAAAATCTATTGTGTCGACAATCTCGTTATTTGCAATATCGCCAATAGTATAACGCGATGATGCTACCTGCGCCTGGCTATCCACAGCCGCAAATAGCAACATTGCTATAGCGATAAAGAGTATCTTCGTATATTTCATCTTACTCTTAACTTTCATCGTTGACTAATCCGTAGCGTCGCTCGCGACCTGCGTAGACCTCGATAGCCTTGTCGAAGGCCTCCTCGTCAAAATCGGGCCATAGCACCTCGGGAAAGTATAGCTCGGCATAGGATGCCTGCCATAGTAGGAAGTTGCTTAGGCGGCACTCGCCACTTGTACGGATTATTAGGTCGGGGTCGGGCATCTCCGAGGTCAGAAGTGCCGATGACACCTTAGCCTCGTCTATATCCTCGGCGCGTAACTTGCCCTCGGCCACGCTTTGTGCCAAGTTCTGCACAGCGAGCACCATCTCGCGGCGCGACGAGTAGTTGAAGGCCAATACGAGGGTCATCTTATCGGCTGCGGCAGTTGTTGACTCTATGCGGTCAATCATCTGGAGTACCGAAGAGGAGAAGCGCGTGCGCTCACCCAAAATCTTAACCCTGACACCCTGCTCGGCTAACTCTGGGCCCTCGGCTACCACCGTGCGGCAGAAGAGCTCCATGATGGCCTCTACCTCGGCCGCAGGACGGCCCCAGTTCTCCGTTGAGAAGGCGTAAAGCGTGAGCCACTTAACACCGTTGCGCACCGCAGCACGCACCGCAGCACGCACCGACTCCACGCCTGCAAGGTGACCCTCGTAACGCTCCTTGCCGCGCTGCTTAGCCCAGCGGCCATTGCCATCCATGATGATGGCTACGTGTGTTGGTATAGCTCTCTTCTCCTTCATAACGTTCAAAATATCATCACACAAAGTGTGTAAAATCTTGCAAATGTAATCATTTAAATCTACAAAACACAATAGTACGGCCACAAATTTTCTCGCGCACGCATCGCGCACAAGGCTAACTTGTTAATTTACAACTATATATTGTGTTTGTATTATGACATGGCAACAGCACCTCTAACGATTGTCTACGCCCCACATCATCTTCTCTCTTAACGTGTCGTAGAATGTATTATTATGTGGCGTAGCCAAAATCAGAGGCTCTGGGGCACGCTCAATGGTTATCATCGCACCATCTTTGATGCGATAGGTGCGGTTATCGGCCGAGAGTAGCACGTCGCTGCCTCGCGAGATAAGGCGTAGCGTGATGGTTATATTGTTGGGCACAACAACTGGTCGCATAGTCAGATTATGTGGGGCCAGTGGCGACAGTATCAAGCAGTTGCACATAGGGTCAACGATAGGGCCTCCAGCACTTAGCGAGTAGGCCGTTGAACCTGTAGGGGTCGATACAACTAAGCCGTCACCATGATATGTGGCTATGCAGTTATCGTCGACGTAGGTCTCGACAGATATCATCGTAGCACCGCCACGATGCACCGCCACCTCGTTGAGCACCAACGGGTTGTCCTGGCACTCTACATCGCCCGAGATGCGCAGCATATCGCGTCGTTGGTAGCCTATTTTGCCCTCGGCTATACGCTCAAACAGCTCGACAATGCCGCTACCATCATCTGCCGTTAGGTAGCCTAAGCGACCACAGTTGATACCTACAACGGGGATGTCGCGCGAGGGGAGCAGTTGCACAGCTTCGAGGAGCGTGCCATCGCCGCCATAGGTCACCATAACGTCGTTATCCGTAGCCTTAGGGCCATAGGTGTAGAGCTTCTCGGCTGGAATGTTGATGTCGGTGAGCTGCTCTATGGACAAGGCGAAATCCTCGTTTACAGAGTAGTCTAAGCCCAATTTATCGATAGCACGAAACATCTCGACTATCTGTTCGGGACGATGGTTTACTTGCTTGCGCGAAAAAAGTATTATGTTCATTGCGTCAGAATGAAAAAAAATCGTAACTTTGCTATCACAAAGATATATAAAAAGTATGCAACTACCACCACTTGAGGGGTGGAATAGAGTAAAAAATATGACAAAGTTAAGTGTAAACATCAATAAGATTGCCGTCGTGCGCAACTCGCGAGGCGGAAATATGCCCAATCTGCTTAAGGCAGCACTCGATATCGAGCGTTTCGGTGCCGATGGTATCACCGTACACCCTCGCCCCGATGCCAGACATATACGCTACTCGGATGTCCGCGAGCTTAAGGCCAACATCACCACCGAACTAAATGTCGAAGGTAACCCCATCGAGAGCTTCTGTCAACTTGTCGAGGAGGTGCGCCCTGCGCAGGTGACCCTCGTGCCCGATGCCGAGGATGCCATAACCTCGTCAGCAGGATGGGACACTATCAAGTATCGCGACTTCTTGTGCCGTATGTCGGAGCGTTTCCATAGGGCTGGCATACGAGTATCTATCTTCGTAGACCCTGTGGTAGAGATGGTTACGGCAGCAAAGGAGTGCGGAGCAGACCGCGTAGAGCTCTATACCGAGGCATACGCCGCAGGCTATGCCGCAAACCGCGAGGAGGCCATAGCTCCTTATGTTGCGGCTGCCGAGGAGGCTCGACGTGTAGGCTTAGGCCTCAACGCTGGCCACGACCTTAACACCGA
Organism: Rikenellaceae bacterium; assembly: GCA_015059715.1. GTDB lineage: Bacteria > Bacteroidota > Bacteroidia > Bacteroidales > Rikenellaceae > Alistipes. Next base: position 176,949 of record SUZV01000001.1, read on the forward strand.
GAACCTACAATACTTCATCGAGCGAATACCTTGGGTCGATGAGGTGTCGATAGGCCATGCGCTCATAAGCGATGCCCTATACTGGGGTTTGGAGAATACCGTAGAGATATACCAGCGATGCATACGTCGTGCCGAGAATAACAACAAATAGCCGATGCCTCTAAAGAATCCGATATTCAAACATATCACAAGCGTTGTCGACAGCATGGGCCTTGAGGCCTATGTTGTTGGCGGCTATGTGCGTGACTACTACCTGCATCGTCCCTCGTCGGATATAGATGTTGTGGTGGTAGGCAGTGGCGTTGCTGTCGCAGAGGAGTTGGCAAAGCGTCTGGGTGCTAAGGTGACAATATATAAGACCTATGGAACGGCTATGCTGCGTTGGCGCGACACCGAAGTGGAGTTTGTTGGTGCGCGACGCGAGAGCTACACACCACAGTCGCGAAACCCTCATGTCGAGCCAGGAACGTTGGAGGATGACCAGCGGCGTAGAGATTTCACAATCAACGCTATGGCCTGGTCGGTCAATGGTCACAACTTTGGCGAGCTGGTAGATCCCTTTGGGGGTATGTACGACTTGGAGGATTGTATCATTCGCACCCCCTGTGAGCCCGATAAGACCTTCTCGGATGACCCCCTAAGGATGATGCGAGCCGTAAGGTTTGCCTCGCAGCTCGGCTTCGACATCGATGACGAGACCTTCGAGGGTATTTGTCGTCAGGCCGACCGTATAAAGATTATCACCAAGGAGCGTATCAACGTCGAGCTCAACAAGATAATGGCCTCGCCAGTGCCCTCTATAGGCCTTACGCTTATGCGTACCTCGGGCCTTCTGAAGCATGTGCTCCCAGAATTGGACCGTATGGCAGGTGTCGAGCGTAGGGGCAAGCATGCGCATAAGGATAACTTCGAGCATACGATGAAGGTGCTCGACAACTTAGCCAAGCGCACCGACGACCTGTGGCTGCGCTGGGCCGCCCTGCTTCACGACATAGGTAAGCCCACGACCAAGGAGTATGATGCGCGCACGGGGTGGACATTCCACCAGCACGAGGCTGTAGGTTCGAAGATGGTACCTCAGATATTTCGTCGTCTGAAGCTGCCAATGAATGAGCCTATGCGCTTTGTTCAGAAGATGGTATTCCTGCATATGCGCCCAATAGTCCTCTCCGAAGAGTTGGTTACCGACTCGGCTGTGCGCCGTCTGCTCTTCGAGGCGGGCGACGATGTCGATAGGCTCATGACACTCTGCGAGGCCGATATAACCTCGGGAAATGACAATAAGGTGCGCCTCTTTCTGCGTAACTTCGAGCTTGTAAGAGAGAAGATGCGAGACTTAGAGGAGCGCGACCGCATACGTAACTTCCAGCCACCTATAACGGGCGATATAATAATGAAGACATATGACCTTCGACCCTCGAATATCATCGGCGAGATTAAGGAGGTGATAAAGAATGCTATCCTCGATGGTGTTATCCCCAACGAGTACGAGGCGGCATATAGGCTGATGGAGGAGGAGGCTGCTAAGCGAGGTATTACGCGCCCAGATAGGCCTGAGAGTAACCGAGAGTAAGTAGTGTAGTGAAACGTAGTGCATATGATGTGGGGAGGAGTGCTCTTATTGTCGCTATACACTGGGGGTAACATCTACCTCTTTGTCCGTCTGTGGCAATCTATTACGATGCTGCCTATGTGGTTGCGCGTAGCTATAGCACTGCTCTTTTGGTTTGTGGCCGTAGCTATGTTCCTATCATTTGGTCTGCGCGATGCGCAGCTTCCGCCATCTATTATGCAATCCCTCTTTTGGATAGGTACTACGTGGCTTGTTTTTCTGCTATATATGCTCCTCGCGTTGGGTATAATGGACCTTACGCGGCTATTTGTACCCTCGCTGCATAATGGGTTCTGGTACGCACTATTAGCTACCACCATATTGCTCATATATGGCAATATCAACTACCGACATCCTCGCATAGAACGTGTCACGATAAGTAGCGACAAGCTCCCTGCAAAGGATAGCTACCGCGTAATCCTTGCAAGCGATATACACCTCGGCTACGGCACAACACGACGCGACCTGAGCCGATATGTCGATATGATTAATCGCGAGAGGGGCGATGTGGTGATTATCGCTGGCGATTTGATAGATAACTCCGTAATACCTGTTGCCCATAGCGATATGTGTCGAGAGTTTAGCCGCGTTGAGGCTCGTGACGGCATCTACTTAGCTCCAGGTAACCACGAGTATATCAGTAATATAGCGGCAGTAAAGGAGTATCTTGCCACTACGCCTGTGCGCCTTGTGCAGGATAGCGTGGTGTCACTACGTAGTAACATTACGCTCATTGCGCGTGATGACCGCAGCAACCGTCACCGCAAGAGTCTTGAGGAGCTTGTTGCCAAGGCAGGTGGCACCACCCTAAGCATTGTGGTTGACCACCAGCCATACGATATAGCCGTAAGCGACAGCTTGGGCGTAGATATCCACCTCTCGGGACACACTCATCGTGGTCAGGTGTGGCCCTTAAGTTGGATAACCGACAGCATCTATGAGCAGAGTCATGGCTACCGTAGGTGGAGGCATACTTATGCCATTGTGTCGTGTGGCCTATCTCTTTGGGGACCTCCGTTTCGTATAGGCACAGATAGCGACCTCTACGTTATCGATATCTGCGGCGCGGAAATGAGCGGTGAGTAATTTTGCTTACACATCGTGCTAATGTGCTTCGAGCCATGTAGCTCCGCTATTTACCTCGGCGATAAGTGGCACACGAAGCTTGGCAACGCTCTCCATAGCCTCCTTAACAATGCGCTTAACGTCATCAAGCTCGCTGTAGAGCGTATCGATAACCACCTCGTCGTGTACCTGCATAATCATCTTTGAGGCGATGCCCTCGGCCTTGAATCTACGAGCAATCTCAACCATCGCTAACTTCATAATATCGGCCGCCGAGCCTTGAATAGGGGCGTTTATGGCGTTGCGCTCGGCAATACCCCTCACCGTGCGATTCGATGATGTGATGTCGCGGAGAAGACGGCGGCGACCAAACATCGTCTCGACATAGCCACTCTCCGAGGCTCGATGCACAGCACCATCCATATAGGCCTTGACCTCGGGATATGAGGTAAAGTAGTTCTCGATAAGCTCCTTAGCATTGCGATTGGAGATGTCAAGACGCTGAGCAAGGCCAAATGCCGAGATGCCATATATGATGCCGAAGTTGGCGGTCTTGGCGTGGCGACGCTCGTCACTCGTCACCTCGCTTGGCTGCTTGCCATAGAGACGTGCTGCGGTGGCAGAGTGGATATCCTCGCCAGCAAGAAAGGCATCGATAAGGGCCTTATCGCCACTCAGGTGTGCCATAAGGCGTAGTTCGATTTGAGAGTAGTCGGCAGCAACCAAAATGTGCTCCTCGTCAGAGGCTACGAAGGCGCGGCGTATGGGCTTGCCAAGGTCGTCGCGTATAGGTATGTTCTGAAGATTCGGATTTGTCGATGATAGACGGCCTGTGGCTGTAACAGCCTGATTATACGAGGTGTGTATTCTCCCCGAAGTGCTGTTTACTAGCTCGGGAAGTGCCTCGACGTATGTCGACAGCAACTTCTTAACGCCGCGATACTCTAACACCTTGCCGACAACGGGAAAGCTATGTGCAAAGCCTTGAAGATACTCCTCCTCGGTGGAGAACTGCTTGGTCTTGGTCATCTTAGGCTTATCGGTGATGCGCATCTTACCAAATAGCACCTCGCCCAATTGGCGCGATGAGTTGATGTTAAGCTCGGGCTCGCCCGTCATCTGGCGCACCTCGCTCTCCAGACGAGAGAGTAGCTGACGAAGCTCTGTAGCATAGTTATTCAGTGCTTGGCAATCTATGCGTACACCCTGAAGCTCCATCGAGGCCAGCACATCAATCATAGGCTCCTCGATGCGGTGGTATAGCTCCTTTAGGCCGAGCGATTCGACAATGGGGTATAACTCGTGCTTAAGCCTTAGCGTTATGTCGGCATCCTCGGCAGCATACTCCGCAACACGCTCGATACCAACCATATCCATAGTTATCTGCTTTGTCCCCTTGCCTATGAGCGTCTCGATAGATATGGGGCGATAGTTAAGGTATCGCTCGGCGAGAAAGTCCATGTTGTGGCGCGACTCGGAGTCTATGAGGTAGTGCAGCAGCATAGTATCTATCTTGCTGCCACGCACCTCGATGCCCAAGTTGCGAAGTACCATAATGTCGAACTTAATATTTTGCCCTATCTTTGAGATATCCTCGCTCTCGAAGAGTGGGCGTAGCACCTCGGCATACTGCACTCTATTTTCGTTGTTAAATGGCAGATACCACGCCTCGCCCCTCTCTGCGGCAAACGACATACCCACGATGTTACTATTTATAGGGTCAAGACCCGTAGTCTCGGTGTCGAAACAAAATTCGCTGTACCTTGAAAGCGTGGCGCACACCTCGCTGAGCTCCTCGACACTATGTATTATGTGGTAGTTATGGGGTGTATTGGCTATAGTGCCAATCTCGGGTGTGGCAACATCGTCGGCTACCGCCTGAGCCTCTGTTGTTGTGCTAACCTCTGCGGATATCTCCGATGTGGTAGGGGTGTCGAATAGTGCGAAGAGGTCGCCCTGACCCTCAAGGCTTGCGCGACGCTTGGCCTCTGCCTTGCTACGCGACACCTCCTGCATCTGTATCTGTGGCTCCTGATGCACACCTTGGCTCACAGGTGCGATGGGTGCAACATTCTCTAAGTCGCGCAGAAAGGATGAGAAGTTTAGCTCGCTATACAACCCCCTCAGCTCGGTATAGTTCGGCTCGCATATCTCGAACTCGGTGGCGACAAAGTCGATAGGCACATCGGTGCATATTGTCGTAAGCCTCTTGGCTAAGAGGAGTTTGTCGCCCCACTCGGCAATATTCTTACCCGTCTTACCACCTATGGCTGCGGCGTTGGCCAAGATATTCTCCACCTCGCCCCACTCACGAACTAACTTCGAGGCACCCTTCTCGCCTATGCCTGGCACTCCAGGGATGTTGTCGGCACTATCGCCCCAGAGGGCCAAGATGTCACGTACCAATCTCGGGTCCGAGATGCCATACTTCTGCTTGATAGCCTCCTTGTCGACAATCTCTGTAGCATCGCCCTTCTGTCTGTAAATTACGCAGTTATCGTCAACAAGCTGGCCGTAGTCCTTGTCTGGCGTGACCATAAATACGTTGTAGCCAGCCTCTGCGCCGCGCTTGGCTAACGTGCCGATAACATCGTCGGCCTCGTAGCCTGCAACCTCAAGGATGGGTATGCGCATAGCCTCAAGTAGACGCTTTACGTAGGGCACCGAGAGGATGATATCCTCGGGCGTAGGGGGGCGGTTAGCCTTATACTCTGGGAACATCTCGCGGCGGAAGCAGCCTCCAGGGGGGTCAAATGCAACACCTATAAGGTCGGGTTTTTCGCGGCGAAGTATATCGCGAAGGAACTTCGTAAGGCCAAATATCACCGAGGTATTTAGTCCGCTGCGACTACGCATAGGTCGCCCCATAAAGGCGTAGTAGTATTTGAATATCAATGCATAGGCATCGATAAGGTATAGGCTTTGGCGCATAGTGCTTTAGTTAGTGCGTGTAAGCAATTTTCGATTTTCTGGTGCTCTGCACCTCCCTTTGATAAGGGAGGCTTTGCGTTGTATATGCAGAGTCTATGTCTACCCTTTAGCCCCACTTATATAGGCTTTGGCGCATGCTCTTTTAGCGTTAAAAGTTATCCGTAGCGTACCACTCGGCATAGGATGTGGCAGTCTCATGGAGCTTGAGCGAGTGAAGCTCTATATCGTCGGGCAGAGCCTCAAGAAGTCGCTCGGCAAAGTCCGAGAGCATATTCTCGCACGTAGGCTGGTAGTCGGTGAGCACAATCTTCGAGAAGCGGAAGCTCACAGCCTCGCACACCTCCTTAGCCTCGGGAGTATTGCGCATAATAAAGGCGTGGTCAAGAGGCTCGACAATCTGCTCGTTGACGATGCGCTTAAGTATTCCGAAGTCCATAACCATACCGAGCTTCGGAGAGTCGGGGTTGCGCTCAGGCTCGCCCTTAACCGTGACGAAGAGTCGGTATGAGTGGCCGTGAATCTCGCGACATAGACCATCGTAGCCCTCAAGTGAGTGTGCCGCCTCGAAAGAAAACTCTTTTGTAAGTCGTATTACTGACATTGTATAATCTATTTATTATTGTTATCACATAGTTGTCTACTACAAAGATACGCTATTTATTAATATAAATAGGCGGTAGCGAGAGATTTTTTTAATACCCTGCATCTATATATCTCAATATGGGCCACCCACACAGCGCAGGTAGCCCATAATGCTTGCTTACTCTCCTCTCTGCGAGGTTAGAACCTTACGCCGAAGGTCAGCACCGCAATGTGGCGATTTGTCGTCGAGTTATATACTCTGCTCTCGATATTTTGCTCTGGGTCCTCGCTGTCGATAGCGTAGAAGGTCTGGTAACCTGTGTACTTCGTTGTACCATACTGGTAGGCTAAGTCGAGGTATATATAGCTATTAAACTTAATACCAAAACCTGCGGTGGCGTACCACTGCTCGGTAGGTATCGAGTGCGAGGCTATGATATCCTTGTAACCCTCGCGAAGTGTTGAGCCGCTCCAGATATAACCTACACGCACAGGGAGGAATGGCAGAATGTAGGCCTCGGCACCGACACGCAGTGTGTTGCTGCCCTTGAAGAGCTCCTTATTAGTGCCCGTATAGCTTAGGCCCATTATGGGTGAGTGCTGTAGGCGTGTAGACTGATACCAGCTACGCTCGTAGTCGGCCGAGACGATGATGCGCTTAAGAAGCGTAACGGCTACACCCGTAAGCAGGCGCGATGGACTGCGGAACCTCCAAGCGTTAGGACCTACATCCTCCCAAATAGGGGTGCTTACATCGTCATACATATAGCCTCTTGGGCCGATATCGTAGTCTTCGGGGTTATCACCTGCACTATATGTGCTCGACCACATATTGCCACCATAGCGTATGGCAACATCGTAGTAGGTGGGGGTGTGGTAGGCAATACCTATGCGAAGCCAATCTACGGGGCGTGCCGTAGCACCTATCTTGAAGTTAAAACCCGTACCCGAGAGACGTGTGCGCTGCATATAGTTCATATAGATTAACTGGTAGGGCATTGCATCGCCCGAAGGTAGTGTCTCCTCGGTGTAGATATAGTCCTCGCCATAGAACACCTCGCGGCGATAGCTGAGCGTCTGTATGCCCAGCGAAGCACCTACATAGAAGCGGTCGCTAAGGTTGAAGCCTGCGGTGATGGCGTACTCACCGAGCGAACCTCGTGTCTCGACAGACGAGTACTGGTCCACCTCGGCATCTGGGTGGATACGGTCGATAAACCACCCCTGGTCATCCTTGTTCGTAAGTCCATTCTTATAGGCCAATACTGCACCCCAGTAGAATGGGTCGCTCCCGAAACTCATTGTCCCATCATCCTTAGTAGTTAGGCCGTCAACGTTAGCAAGCGTGCAGAAGACGTTGGCAAGGCTATTGGTGGCGGGGTTGCCAATTGATGCGATAAGCGTGTTGCGGTTAAAGTCGGCAATGCGGTTATAGGTCACACCGAAGTTGATATTCGTAAGTGTCCCTGTACCCTTATAGGCCGTAAAGATACCTCCAAAGCTCGACAGACCAAAACGCTCCGAGTGGTCCGAGAATGTCTGGTCATGCTTCGGAGTGCCAACAGGATAGAACGCATCGCTATTGGCCGTCGGAGTCTTGCTAAACTGCATCATCAACGAGATATTGAGGTCGCTCTGGACATACATGCCTATTCCCGCAGGGTTGAGCGATGCCGAGATCATATCTGCTCCCAAGGCCGTAAAGGCGTTACCCATAGCCATAGAGCGTGCCGTACCATAGTTGTGCGACGTAAACGAGAGCTCGTAGAGGTCGTACCAGCCTAATATATCATTATTTAGAGTCGTGCCGCCAAAGTCTACGCTCTGTCCGCGTGACGTGTTTGTCACAAGGCTCAGAACTGCGATAGCGAGTATGGTGCAAAGTCGTTTCATATGATAAAGATTATAATTTCCAGATTATCGGCGTGATGATGTCGTGCCTCCTACGCGACCACCGCCGCTGCTGCCAGTGCGTGTGCCACCAGAGAAGCCTCCGCTACCTCTATTTCCCTCGATAGTCGTTGCCGCCTTAGCCTCATTTGTCCTGTTCGACTGGCGATAGTTATTACTGCGCTCTCTATACTGAGTGCTCTGCTGTGTACGATTAGTCGTTGTGCCACTAACGCGGCCAGCAGAGCTATTGGTGCTGCCATTATAGCGGTTCGTAGGCCTTGTCTTGCTCTGGTTTATGCCCGTTGAGGTTGCTCCAGAGTGCGCTGGACGACCACTCTCGTAGTTACCCCTTATGCCGCCACCATAGTTGCGGTTAGAGGTTGGCGATGTATAGCGCGATGCCGAGTTACGACGATCGTCATACTTGCCATGATGCTCGCCTCCGTGATGGTGTGGAGGACGTGGTGGATAGTAGCCAGGATAGTAGCCAGGATAGTAGCCAGGGTAGTACCCAGGGTAGTACCCAGGATAATAACCAGGATAGTAGCCTGGATAGAAGCCAGGACCCCAATAGAAGCCGTAGCAGATAGTCCAGTTCCAGTCGTACCACGAGTAGTGTGGATAGCCCCACCAGGTGTGGTAGAAGGGGGCGGTATATATATTCCAGCCATAGTTCCATGGCGATGAGTAGATGCCAAAGGTTACATTTGTAGCTCCCCACGAACCAAACATCGAGGTGATATACTTCGGCTCGACCCACACCTGATCGCCCGACACCATAATGTTATAGTATGCAGGGTCGTAGGCCGTAGCAAAGTACATAGCATCGTTGGTGGCTAAATTGTAGTAGCTCGATGGTAGCTTGTACGTAGGAGAGTTAAAACCATATAGGCGGCGTGCGTACGCGCTCTCGTAGTCATCGGCAACGATAGAGTTATACGAGGGCGAGTCGTCTAATGTGGCGTAGTACTGCTGCTCGGCATTGTTGGCATTGGCCTCGGCCATGCGAGCCTCCCACATTGCCTGTCGTGCCTCAGCCTCGGCCCTATCTGCCTCAGCCTTAGCCTTAAGCTCGATGGCTACCTGCTCGCGATTGTTGTCGCGATACAAATCGCTCGACCCGTATGACGATGAGCTGAGCATAGCCGTACAACCACCTAAGAGCAGCGTGCTAAGCGATAATGCTATGATGTAAAGTGATTTTCTCATACGATTACTCATTTTTTTAGGATATCCTATAATTAAGTAAATATCTCTTAAGGGAGGTCCCTTTTTCGGTCGCTATTTATATCCCCTCTCGTTAACAAATATACTACATATCGGTATCTGTTAGTCACAAAGATACACATTCTTTTAATATATATAACCAAAACAGAGGTGAAATGTAAAAATTAGGGGGTCAAACGCCTAAATCTATCATTAAACCTGCTCTATGGCTTCGGCCGTACTACTTATCGTCGCTACAAACCTCGCGGCGGTTCTTTAGCGCGTGAGTAATGGTCAGCTCGTCAACATACTCAAGTTCATCTCCAAATCCTATGCCGCGAGCGATGGTCGTGACTTTAACATCGGGGAAGGCCTTGAGGCGGTTGAGTAGGTAGAAGAGCGTCGTCTCGCCCTCGACAGAGGTGGAGATGGCGATGATAACCTCGCGAACTGTACCCGTGAGGAGCTTGTCGGCCAGAAGGTCTATCTTTAAATCCGAAGGCCCTATGCCCTGCATGGGCGAGATAACTCCGCCTAAAATGTGGTAGATGCCCTGATACTGTCCCGTATTCTCTATCGACATAAGGTCCTGCACCTGCTCAACAACGCAGATGGTTGAGTGGTCGCGACGGCTATCGGCGCATATTGGACATATATCGCTATCCGACAGATTGTTGCAGCTCGTGCAGTAGCGCACATCGTGACGAAACTTCGAGATACTCTCCGAGAGTGAGTCTACAACATCTGGCTCAAGACGAAGAATATGCATAGCCAAGCGCAGGGCTGTACGACGACCAATGCCTGGAAGTCGCTGAAGCTCACTACATACATTATCCAAGAGTCGTGACATCGAGTATACCCTTTTACCTATTAGACTACTATATAAGCTCGATGGCCGAGTTGCGTATCCACCCCTTCTCGCCATCGGCAAAGATTATCTCTGACCACTCGCCATGGCTACGCGATATGCGAACAGTGACACCCTGCGAGGGCTGACGTATAATCTTCGATGCACTATCGGGCGAGGCGTGTACTGGAGTGGTGTCGTTGCACAGCACTACGGCGCGGTTGTCATTTAGTACTGCGTAGTGGCTTGATGTGGCAAGCAGCGTGCTGAGAAGAAAGCATAGTGCCACAACAATAGATGTAAAGAAGCTCGCCTTACGCAGCGCGATGCGCTCCGAGAGTAGATAAATCATAACAAGCGTGAGCGTGCAGGCAAACATAATAATCGACACTATCGTCCAACCATTAGTGGTCATCATATTGCGCAGTCCGTGCCAGAGCGTCGTGATAAAGCTCTGCGGTACGCCATCCGTATCGTTAGTATGGTCTACGGCAAGCTCCAAATTGTAGCGAGCATCCTCCATTGCAGGGTTAAGCCTCAAGGCGCGGTGGTAGTTGAGCACAGCATAGCCAAGCTCGCCACCCGAGAAGGGGCGCGAAAGCGTCGGTTGCTGGCCCTGCTTAAAGTAGGCATTGGCGAGGTTGTAATATACGTCATCCGAGGCCTCGCCCAAGAGGATAATCTGATTGAATGAGTCAATGGCCGTGGCGTAGTCCCTATTTTCGTAGGCCTCAATGCCATCGTGCCAGTGTGCCTGTGCCGTAGTGCGAGCGTCTGCACCTAATAGTTGTGTCGGTAGCAGCACAATGCCCACCACAGCAAAGAGAGTGTAAAATATTGCTCGTTTCATATCTGTATCTATGCAAATTTTGCCATTATACTTTGGCGATTAACGTTTTACCGCCTCCTCGATTTTCGATATCACATCTATCGCATTGGCATATACCTCGTCCATCTCACCTTCGGCCGATGGGGCGTACTGCGCCTCCTCGGAGCGAGTGATGATATCGCAGAAGCTCTCGGCAACCGTAGCCGTGACGTTACGCCTATAGAGCTCCTCACGGATGGTCTCCTTCGTGAGGTTCGAGACAGGAATGTTAAACTTATCGCTTATATATCCCCACATTGCGCGGAGCATCTCCTCGTAGAAGTCGTGGCGACGACCCTCCTTCATCGAGCGTTCTGCCATACGCAGGCGTTGTACTGCAACCTTGTCGGCACGCTTCATACGACGCGCCACGATATTACGGTTATCGCGGATACGCTTGCGAAGAAGCAGATATACCACGATAAATATCGATGCGCAGAGCACCATTATAAGCCAGTAGCTCGGACTGAGAACAAACGAGGCTGCCGCGCGGTGTGCCAGTTTGCCCGTATGTATAAAGCGTATGTCGCGGTCAAGCTGGCGCATAGTCGTGGCGTAGTTGGTGAGGCCTCCGCCGCTAATAATGGGTGTCGTGCTTACGCTACCATCATCAAGGACTCGTATCGTCGCCTGCTCGGTGGCGAGAGTGTGGTACTGACCTGTCGAGGGGTCGAAGTAGCTAAACTCGATAGGCTCGATGGTAAACTCTCCGGGCGAGCGTGCTACGAATGGGTAGGTATAGGTTATGCTTCCCGAGGTGTTGTTCGACGTAACCTTGATATTGTCTATAACCTTGGTGTCGTAGACCTCGAAGGACTCGGGGAGCAAAACGCGTGGCGCACTGAGGAACTTAAGATTGCCACTGCCCGAGATGGTGAGCTCTATCTGGTCGGCAGAGTTACTCTCAATCTGGCTATTTGGCATCTTGGCATTGAGCTTAAAGCTTCCAACAGCACCATTAAACGACGCTGGTGCTCCTGCAGGGAACTCCTTGACCTTGATGCTAACAGGGGGACTCTCCAGCTGGCGCGTTACGTGGTAGATGTCGTGACCGCCAAAGAAGATGTTCCTATTACGCTTGCTCTCGACAAATACCTGAGCGCGAGCTGTAAGCTTAGCCGCAGGGATGACGATAGCGCCGCTCTGCTGTGGCGAGAGGAGCATCTCGACGAGTTTATAGGCCTCGTAGACACCGCCATTGTACTCCACACGAGTGGGCGTATTGTCGAAAGAGAGCTCCTGTGACCAGAAACCATCGAACGGGGGTATAGAGACGTTGTCGATATTGTCGATGCTGGCGCGAGTGTATAGTATCAGCGAGGCACGCATAGACTCTCCCTTATAAAGCTCCGTCTCAGAGACCTTAAGGCGCAGCAAGATGTCATCCTTGCCCACGAGATTCTCGGGGTTCTGACCCTGCTCGGCTTTGCTCTTCGTCTCTGTAACGGCCTCGATAAGCAGTGGGTTGGTACGATACTCCTTATCCTTGACCTTGACGGTTGCCGAGCCTATGGTATGCTTGCCTGCCGAGGTGGCGATAAGTACATAGGTGTAGGTACACTCGTAGCTCGACGACTGGTGGCCGTTGATAAACTGTACCGAGTGTCCCGTAGATACCGATGGGCCTGCTACAACATCAAAACCCTCAAACCCTGGGGCTGTGAAGCTATTCCTATCGGGCTCGGCATCGACCTTAAACTCTACACGAAAGGCCTCGCCTACGGCGATAGGGCTCGGGGCATCGACACTAAACGATACCTGCGCACTGAGCGTATAGCTACAAAGTAGTAGCGCAACTGTGAGTGTTAATCTTAGTAATTGTTTCATTACAATGCTCTCTTCATCCTTATTCAGATGTCTGTATAACGCCACATTATGGCCGTTTATTGTCGTAAGTCGTATGTTACGACATAAGTGGGGCTGACCAAATACCATTCAGTCAACCCCCATATATTGCCGTTACTATGCTTTAGTGTGCAAAGTCGGCAAAGAAGTCATTGCCCTTATCATCTACAATGATGAAGGCTGGGAAGTTCTCAACATAAATCTTGCGTACTGCCTCCATGCCAAGCTCCTCGAAGTCAACAACCTCGACACTCTTGATTGAGTTCTTTGCAAGAATTGCCGCAGGACCACCAATAGAGCCAAGGTAGAAACCTCCGTTAGCCTTACATGCATCGGTTACCTGCTGCGAGCGGTTGCCCTTAGCCACCATTACCAACGAGCCTCCTGCCTTCTGGAAGAGGTCTACGTATGAGTCCATACGTCCCGCTGTGGTAGGACCAAATGAGCCTGAGGCCATGCCTGATGGAGTCTTCGCTGGTCCTGCATAGTACACAGGGTGATTCTTGAAGTACTCGGGCATAGGCTTACCCTCATCGAGCATCTGCTTGATGCGTGCGTGGGCAATATCGCGTGCCACAACCAACGTACCCTTAAGGTTGAGGCGTGTCTTGATAGGATACTTAGACAATATCTGGCGAACCTTATCCATGCCCTCGTCAAGGTCGATATCTACGGCTGGCGACATTGCTGGTGCCTCGGCAGGAAGGAAACGTGCAGGGTTCTTCTCAAGCTGCTCAAGGAAGATACCCTCGGGGGTAATCTTTGCCTTGATATTACGGTCTGCCGAGCAGCTAACACCGATAGCTACGGGGCATGAGGCAGCGTGGCGTGGTGCGCGGATGACACGTACATCGTGTACGTAGTACTTGCCACCAAACTGTGCGCCGAGGCCTATCTCCTGGCATATCTTCTCTACCTTAGCCTCCCACTCAAGGTCGCGGAAGCAACGGCCGCCCTCGTTACCCGAAGTTGGAAGTGCGTCAAGATAGCCTGCCGAGGCCTTCTTGACCGTAGATAGACACATCTCGGCCGATGTGCCACCAATGCAGATTGCCAAGTGGTATGGGGGGCATGCCGACGTGCCAAGGTCAAGGATATGCTTCTTAATGAAGGCTGTGAGCGACTCCTCGTTAAGAAGTGCCTTAGTCTGCTGGTAGAGGAAGGTCTTGTTGGCCGAGCCTCCACCCTTAGTGATGAACAAGAACTCGTACTCCATACCTGGGTGACCTGCATAGATGTCAATCTGTGCTGGAAGGTTCGTCGCTGAGTTCTTCTCTTCGGTCATCGTGAAGGGGACAACCTGCGAGTAGCGTAGGTTGCGCTCCTTGTATGTCTCGTAAACACCGCGTGAGATGCACTCTGCATCGTTTGCACCAGTATATACATCCTCGCCCTTGTGGCCGATGCATATTGCTGTACCTGTATCCTGGCAGGTGGGTAGCTCGCCCTCGGCAGCTACACACTGGTTCATAAGCATCGTGTATGCAACAAACTTGTCGTTGTCCGTAGCCTCGGGGTCGGCAAGGATGTTTGATAGCTTCTGAAGATGTGATGCTCGCAAGTAGAACGATACATCGCTATAGGCCTCCTTTGCCAATAGCTCAAGACCCTTAGGATCAACCTTCAAAATCTTACGTCCGTCGCACTCAACAACCTTAACGTACTCCTTTGTCAAAAGGCGGTACTCCGTCTTATCCTCCTGGATAGGAAACGGCTCCTGATAGATAAATTCAGCCATACTATAAATCTTAGTTTTTATTGTTTGTACTCGATTACAACGTGTTTATAAAGTCGTAGATGCCAAAGGCAAAGACTATCGACACCAGTACGGGGCATACCCATCTAAGTAGAAAACTGATAATCGGATAGCTGCTCTTGTCGATGCCTCCCTCGGCTGTGAGCTCGGCACGCATATCCTCGCGTCTCCATATCCATCCAACAAATACCGAGGTGAGTATGCCGAGAAGTGGCAACATCACGATAGCCGTGAAGTTGTCGAGCAGCGAGAAGAAGTTCATGCCTGCAACTTTATACTCGCTCCAATCGCCAAGCGACAGCGAGGCTACGGTAGACAAGGCAATAGCTATGAACGTAACAATCAATGCACTCTTATTACGTGACATGCCGCGCTTCTCGACGAAGTATGAGGTGACGGCCTCGTGCATAGAGATTGTCGACGAGAGTGCGGCAAGAGCTAAGAGCAGGAAGAAGAGCATAGCCCAAATATTACCTGCGGGCATCGCCGAGAATACCTTAGGCATGGCCACAAAGGCAAGCTGCATACCGCTCTCATTCTCAACGCCTGCCGAGAAGATGATAATAGCAGCGGTAAGGGCTACCAAGGTGTCAAGCGACACTACGCTGATAGCCGTACCTGCCAGCTTTGTACCCTTCTTAAAGTATGAGCCATAGATGAGCATAGCTCCCATACCGATTGAGAGGGTAAAGAAGGCTTGGCCCATAGCATCGAGGAAGGTCTTGCCCGTAACCTTCGAGAAGTCGGGAGTAAAGACACTGCCCAGAGCCTCGCGGCCCTCGGGGAGCCACAACGAGTAGACGGCCAGCACGATAAGTATGACAAAGAGCAGTGGCATCATAATTTTTGAGGCCTTCTCGATACCTCCCTGCACACCTCCAACGATAATGAAGTGGTTGGCAAGGATGAAGATGTAGGTGTATATCAGTGGCTTCCATGTCGCGGTGGTAAACTCCGTAAAGAAGGCTCCGTAGTCGCCACCAATGCTATCTGTTGCCGACGAGAGGGCGTAGTTGAGCGTCCAGCCCGAGATTACAAAGTAGTAACCCATAATAAGGGTCACCGAGATAAGGCCTGCAGCACCTAACCAGCCCCACCCCTTGCGAATCTTCGAGAAGGCATCGATAGGGTTGCTCTTGGCGTTATGCCCCACGGCAAACTCGGCAATAAGAAGCGGCAAACCCAACAGGAGGATGCAGCCTAAGTAGATGATGATAAATGCACCACCACCATTCTCGGAGGTGATGTAGGGGAAACGCCAAATGTTACCAAGGCCAATTGCTGAGCCTGCGGCGGCAAGGATGGCGGCTATCTTACCTCCAAAGCCACCACGTTTGGTTGTCTGTGTTGCCATAGCAATATTAGATTAACTGAAGATTCTATGTCGGTTACTTTTGAATTTGTAATTGTCTACGCTATCCTACAAGCGTTACACTCACCCTATCTATCTTGCCCCCCAGCGGAGGTGCTATCTTCGATACGGTACACTCCATCTCGACAATCTGTGGGAAGGCCGCGCGCACAGCATTGATGATATCGGTTGCCGCAGCCTCGATAGTGTGGCGCGTGTGCTTCATCGATGCCTCGACAATCTCGTAGACCGTAAGGTAGTTGACCGCCTGGCGCACATCGTCGCTCTCGGGCAGCGTGCCCAATGCGGTGCGTATCACTAAGTCTACGCGAAAACGGTTACCCACCTGCTGCTCAAGGTCGTAGCAACCATGATAGGCGCGTAGGTAGATGCCGTCAAGGCGTATGGTGTATAACTTCTCCACGGCTACTCTATAGTTATCAGGTAGTAGTTCTTCTTACCGCGCTGCACCAAGAGGTACTTACCGGCGATGAGGTCTTCGGCGGTAACTACACGCATAGCATCCGCAACCCTCTCCTTGTTGAGCTGCACGCCACCGCCCTGCACCATCTTACGGCACTCACCCTTCGAGGGGAACACCTTGCATACGTCGGCAATGATGTCGATAAATGGCTTGTCGAGGTTACTACGCGCGATGGTGAACTGTGGCACGCCCTCGAACACCTGAAGCAGTGTAGCCTCGTCGAGCGAGCGTAGTGCCTCCGAGGTGGCGTTGCCAAAGAGAATGTTGGATGCCGCCTGAGCCTTCTCCAGCTCCTCCTTAGAGTGAATCATCGTCGTTATCTCCTCGGCAAGACGCTTCTGTAGTATGCGGAGGTGTGGTGCCTCATCGTGCTGTGCTATGAGCGTCTCGATAGTCTCGCGGTCGAGAAGCGTGAATATCTTGATATAACGCTTAGCATCGTCGTCACTCACATTGAGCCAGAACTGATAGAACTTATATGGCGAGGTGTAGCGAGCATCGAGCCATACATTACCCGACTCGGTCTTACCAAATTTCGTTCCATCGGCCTTGGTGATTAGTGGGCAGGTGATTGCAAAGGCCTCGGCCTCGGCACCGAGCTTACGACGTATAAGCTCCGTACCTGTGGTGATGTTGCCCCACTGGTCGGCACCTCCGAGCTGTAGCTTGCAACCATACTCCTGATATAGGTGCAGGAAGTCGTAACCCTGGAGTAGCTGGTATGTAAACTCGGTAAACGACATGCCATCACCCTCGCCATTGAAACGCTTCTTAACAGAGTCCTTAGCCATCATATAGTTTACGGTGATGCACTTGCCAATATCGCGTGCAAAATCCAAGAACGAGAACTCCTTCATCCAGTCGTAGTTGTTGACCAAGATAGCATGGTTCTCTGCCGTAGAGTCAAAATCGATGAGCTTAGCTAACTGATTCTTGATAGCCTCCTGGTTGTGGCGCAACGTAGCCTCGTCGAGCAGGTTGCGCTCCTGTGACTTGCCCGAGGGGTCGCCAATCATTCCCGTAGCTCCTCCAATAAGGGCGATGGGGCGGTGGCCACACATCTGGAAGTGCTTAAGTATCATGACACCTACAAGGTGTCCTATGTGTAGTGAGTCGGCCGTAGGGTCGATGCCCAAATATGCCGATGTCATCTCCTTCTGCAACTGCTCTTTAGCTCCTGGCATAATGGTGTGAATCATACCACGCCACTCAAGCTCTTGAACAAAATCCTTAATCATAATATAACGTTTAAATCAATAATTAACAATTTTATATAGACAACAGACTTATTGTAATGCCCCTCTATTTAATCGGCATGGCTCGCCTACATACTACGCCTATTACTCGGCATCTAACCCCAGCTCGCTAATCATCTCCGAAAGACGCTCATTTCGCGCAACGAGATGTCTGAGACGGTCCTCAAGGGTTATGGGGCGCGACACCTTGATACGCTCGTTTACCTCAACCTCAATCTCTATAAGCCCCGTAGCTCCGCTTATCGTGGAGAATATCTTCTGTAGCTCGCTCTTCTCGCGCATAACCTCCTCGTAGAGGGCCTGTGAGGCTACCGTAGTACGCACCCTATTGCCCTCAACGGTCATATTCTCAAATACACGACCTAAGCGAGGGCGTGTGGTAAGTAGGCTCTCAACAATCTTCTCGCGGGCTGCCGTAATCTTATCCTCACACATCGGGTCGATATTGGCTGCCATACGTGCCGCCTCGCTCTCGGCCTCCTCCTGAATCTCCGTAGCACTCTTAAAATCGCCCTCAAGGACTCCGCTAAGAGATATCTTTGTCACCGCCTGCCTTAGCGTAGCGTATGACCTGTTACTCTTCGGCCTGCTGTCGTTTGTTGTCGTCCCCATCTGCCCCTCTGACTTAGTGGCTATAGCACCCTTAGCCTTAGGCTCTGGCGTAGCATCCGCCGCGGGGTTTGGTCGCTCCACTGTGGGCGTTGCCACCACTCTTGCACTCTGAGGTGCTGCCTGCTGGGGCATAGGT
Organism: Rikenellaceae bacterium; assembly: GCA_015059715.1. Taxonomy (GTDB): domain Bacteria; phylum Bacteroidota; class Bacteroidia; order Bacteroidales; family Rikenellaceae; genus Alistipes. The sequence continues at coordinate 195,393 of SUZV01000001.1, forward strand.
ACAGGCTGTGGCGACGGAGCTGTAGCGACTAACTCGGGGAGGGCGAAAGATGTTACGAAGGTGTCGCTATCTATCGCTCCATTTTTTTTTTGGCCGAGACCTGCAAGTTTCATCAGTCCCAGCTCCACAAGTAGTCGTTGATTTGACGACTGTCGTATCTTTCCATCCGCCTCGGTGAGGAGTGATATGGCACTAAACAGAAACCCTCGGTCGCACCTTGCCGCCTGCTCCTTATATCGCTCGATAAGCCTGCCTGTAAACTCTACTAACGTGATTGCTGGGCCTTGGGCCATCAGCAGGTCGCGGAAGTGGGCATTAAGGCCCGAGATAAAGACCTGTGGCGAGAAGCCGCGCGACAGCACCTCGTCGAAACGTAGCAACGCATCTACATAGTTGCCTGCAAGGAGTAGCTCGGTGACCGAGAAGTAGGTGTCGTAGTCAAGAACGTTAAGCGTAGAGGCTACATCCTTATAGTTTAGCTTTGTGCCACAGAACGACACCGCCTTGTCGAACATCGATAGGGCATCGCGCATCGCTCCATCGGCCTTGTGAGCTATAAGGTTTAGGGCCTCGTCATCGGCCTCGACACTCTCCTGCGAGGCGATATGTCGCAGGTACTCCACGCCATCTTCGACACGTATGCGGTTGAAGTCGTATATCTGGCAGCGCGAGAGTATCGTAGGGATAATCTTATGCTTCTCGGTGGTTGCGAGGATAAATATAGCGTGACGTGGCGGCTCCTCAAGGGTCTTTAGAAAGGCATTGAAGGCCGCAGGTGTGAGCATGTGTACCTCGTCGATGACGTAGACCGAGTAGCGACCCTGTTGTGGGATGATGCGTACCTGCTCAATGAGGTTGCGGATATCATCTACCGAGTTGTTCGATGCTGCATCTAACTCGTGAACATTGAGCGAGCGTCCCTCGTTAAACGTGCGGCACGACTCACACTCGTTACACGCCTCGCCCGACTGTGGGTTGAGGCAGTTGATGGTCTTGGCAAAGATACGTGCGCAGGTAGTCTTACCCACACCGCGAGGACCGCAGAAGAGGTAGGCATGTGCTAACTGGCCACGCTCGATAGCGTTCTTGAGCGTAGATGTTATATGACGCTGCCCGACAACCGATGCAAAGGTCGTAGGGCGATATTTGCGTGCTGATACTACAAAATTCTCCATAACTCGACAAAGGTAGTAATTTTTTCCGTTCTTAAGGCTCGGAAACCAATTTTTTTCGCGCGCGTAGCAGCATTTATGCTGTGGGTAGGCCGTTTTTTGCAATATTGTATTACCTTTGCGAAAACTTATAGACGTTTAAAGTATGAGAGATTTAAGACTTTTATTTGCCATTTTTGCCACGCTGTGTAGCGCAACAATCGCTGTGGCACAGGAGAGTATAGATAGCGGTTTTAACCTTATCGTTGTGGGTGACCCTCAGCCTCAGACAAAGGCCCAATTAGCGAGTCTGGAAGAGGAGATTATACCGCAAATAGCCACCATCGTCGAGGAGTATAAGGCTCAAAGCAACCGTCCGACGGCGATACTTCTTACGGGCGACGTAGTGTGGGATACGATGCGCTTCCTGCCGCGTGTTAAGAGTGCCTTTGAGAGTCTCGGTGTGGAGGTGTATGCCGTTATCGGCAACCATGACCACAATCGCGCCTTCTGCCGTAAGGATGCACGAGCAGAGAGACCTTATGTGAAGGTGTTTGGCCCACGCAATCAATCCTTTACAATGGGTGAAACACTATTTGTTACGCTCGATAACATTATGTTTAACCCGAATAAAACCTATCGCGAGCAGGTAGATGATGAGCAGCTTGCTTGGCTCGAAGAGGTGATGCGTCAGAACCCCGATGCTAAGCGTGTGGCGGTGTGTATGCACGCCTCGGCAACAGACTTCCAAACCGAGAAGATTAAGCCTTATGCACAGCCTATTGTCGACATTGTAGGCGACAGAGAGCTACACTTTGTAACGGGTCATCGACATCGCCACAATACCGCCGAGCATAGCCTGAAACTGTACGAGCATAGCGTGGCACAGGTAAACGGCAATCTGTGGTTTGCGCCAATATGTTCGGATGGTATGCCCAAGGGGGTATTCTGCATCGAGGAGCGCGACGGAGAGTGGCAGTGGCACCATCGTGTGCTTGGCAGAGATGCTGACTATAGGTTAGTCGTCTGGCGCGAAGGTGTCGTTAAGGATAACGAGGAGTATGTTGTAGTCAAGGTCGTAGGCTGGGACAATAAGTGGCGTGTCGAGTGGGCGGAAAATGGTGTCGAGATGGGCGAGATGGAGCGTATCGAGATATACGACCCAGACTATATGCACTACGTTGAGTATGAGGCTAATTACGGTAAGAGATATATGGAGCGTCTACGTAACTCGGCAACCCTGCGTAGCCACTACTACCGTCTGCGTCGCACGGTGCAAAATAGCGAAATTACGATTACTGCCTTCGACAGCTTCGGACGTAGGTTCGAGGAGAGATTATAGGTCGGCAAGATTAGGGCGATTAAAGAGTTTAGGGAGGTTTAGGCTGCGGCAGTCTAAATCTCCCTAAAATCGTTATACGTGCTTACTCTCCCTCTGAAAAATGTGTCAGTAAAGCCATAGTAGTTAGCTATTTTGCGATATCTATATCTATATCGCTATTCCACTCTCCATCGGCTCCACCGTAGATGATAGGGCGGCTATCGCCATAGCTCTTAAGGTGTTCGTAGGCCTTGTACATATTATAGCCATTGCCCGAGTTGTCGCCTCCGAGCCTAAAGCCTATGATGCATATATGGTTCTGGCTACGGCGATACATGGCATCCACGCGCACAATATAGTCATCGACAAGCCAGGGGGCATTGGCTGGTGTGCCTCCTACATTGCGGTTATCGTCCGTAGAGGGTGAGTTGATAGCTGCGCAGTCGATAACATAGATACCAACCCTGTCGCATATATCGTAGTACCAACGTGGCTGGGGATAGCTCGGACATAAGCAGTTATAACCCTCGGCCTTGAGTCGCTTAATCTCTCGCTCGGTGGTGGCCATATCGGTGGCGGCGTTGTATTGTTTCGTCTTAAGCGACAGCTCCTTGTCAAAGGCTGTGATAGCTCCACTATCGGTATAGGCATACTCGCCAAAGCCAACTTTAAGGGGGATATACTCCCAAAGAATACCGCTACGCTTGATATATAGCATAAGGTCGTAGAGCTTGGGGTTTGTCGGCGACCAGCGGTTAGGATTAGAGTGGTATATCCAGGGCGTAAAGCTCATAGTGTCGCGCGTATATCCGCTCATAGCTAAGTCATTGACGCTATACTCCATAAGCTTGCCATCGGGAGCATATATGTCGTAGCCAACCTCTATAGTCTCGTCCGTAGAGAAGGAGTTATCTACGACGACATCGAGGCGTAGCTGCGCAAAGCGATCTAAAGAGTCGGGGACAAGGCGCACACGAAAGTCGTAGATGCCCAGCCTGCGCTGAGCAAAGATGTAGCTATTGGCAAATATCTCGCGCTCGGCACTCGTAAGGGCCTCGTCGAGTTGCGACATATAGGGCTCGCTGATAATAACTACAGCGATGGTATTCTCGCCCTGCTCCAAATAGGGCGAGATGAAAAACTCCGAGGGGGTAAACCTGTCTACAGGCGCGCTTATCTGCTTACCGTTGACAAAGAGGGTGTAGCTCTCGGGTGTATTCTCGATATGTAGGTAGGCGTTGTAATCGTTCCATGCGGCGGGTATCTCAACGCGCTGCTCATATACTCGTCGCACGGTGCCCTCCTCGCTCTGAAACGTAAGCTCAGGGGCATAGACAATGTGCTTGTCTATGGCTGTGCGGATGTCGCGCTTGGCATCCTCGCGCCTGTCGTAACAGATAAACTCGGAGCGCGTAATGCGGCTCTGGGCGAAAGTGTCGGCCGCTGTGAGTAGGCATACAATAGCCGTTAGAAGTAGAGAATATGTCGTTTTCATAGTCATCAACAATGTGTAAAGCTCTAAATATACCTCGCAAAGGTATAAAAAAGTGGTAATATCCCACCTATTTATAAAAAAATTAGTAATTTTGTGGCCTATAACCGCGTTAGACCATTGACGATAATAGATGAAATAAAAATATATAGACTTATGAAACTTGTACGTATTGCCGAGATTCTCAAGATGGAGGGCGATGGCAGAGATATCACAGTAAAGGGCTGGGTGAGAACCAAGCGAGGAAACAAAAATGTAGCTTTCATAGCACTCAACGATGGCTCGTGTGTGAGCAATATCCAGGTGGTCGTTGACCTCGCAAAGATTGACGAGGCCGAGCTTAAGGAGGTGACTACAGGTGCCTGCTTGCGCGTAGATGGTACACTCGTTGCATCGCTCGGTGCTGGCCAGGGCGTTGAGGTGCAGGCCTCGAAAATCGAGATTTATGGTACTGCCGACCCCGAGACATACCCTCTCCAGAAGAAGGGTCACTCGCTTGAGTTCCTACGCGACATAGCCTACCTACGTCCACGTACCAATACCTTTGGAGCTGTGTTGCGCATCCGCCACGCTATGGCATTCGCTATTCATAAGTATTTCAACGACAAGGGTTTCTACTACCTCCATACTCCACTTATCACTGCGTCGGACTGCGAGGGTGCTGGTGCAATGTTCAACGTGTCGACACTCGACATGCAGAACCCTCCACGCAACGAGGATGGCTCGGTAGACTACACTCAGGACTTCTTTGGCAAGCCTTGTAGCCTCACAGTGTCGGGACAGCTCGAAGGTGAGCTCGGTGCTTTGGCCTTGGGTCAGATATATACCTTCGGCCCTACGTTCCGTGCCGAGAACTCTAATACCCCACGCCACCTTGCCGAGTTCTGGATGATAGAGCCCGAGATGGCCTTCTACGAGTTGCAGGACGATATGGATCTTGCGGAGGACTTCCTTAAGTATTTGATTCGTTATGCGTTGGATAACTGCCGCGAGGACCTTGAGTTTATGAACAAGATGTGGGATAAGGGCCTCTTGGAGCGTCTACAGTTTGTCCTCGACAACGACTTCGTAAGACTCGACTACACCGAGGGTATCGAGATTTTGAAGGCCTCGGGTAAGAAGTTCGAGTTCCCCTGCGACTGGGGTTGCGACCTACAGTCCGAGCACGAGCGTTACTTAGTCGAGGAGCACTTCAAGCGTCCTGTAATCCTTATCAACTATCCTAAGGAGATTAAGGCGTTCTATATGAAGCAGAACGACGATGGCAAGACGGTGCGTGCAATGGATGTCTTATTCCCACAAATTGGAGAAATTATCGGTGGTTCGGAGCGCGAAGCAGACTTTGGCAAGCTTTGTGCTAGAGTAGATGAGTTAGGAATGAGCCGCAAGGAGCTGTGGTGGTACCTCGACACACGTCGTTGGGGTTCGGCACCTCACTCTGGCTTCGGCTTGGGCTTCGAGCGTCTGCTCCTCTTCGTTACTGGTATGGCAAACATCCGCGATGTGATACCATTCCCACGTACTCCGAAGAACGCAGAGTTCTAAACCGTAAACGCCTAATAAGCGGTCGACCTCTGGCCGACCGTTTATTGTTTAAATAATTTAGTGACTGCTTTAAATTAACGAACCCTCTATGCTATGTGTAGCTTGCCTCATGGATGTTTATCCGAGCGTAGTACTCCCTACGCGCCTTAAATCTGGGGACATGGCCACAAATAGGGTAGAAGAGCTTTGTAGATAGATTTAAACAGCACCTTAGACTCCAACAAACCTATGGCAAACAGACTCCAACAGACTATATCGCTGCAAACAAAAATCTCTCCGCAGCAGATACAGATGATAAAACTCCTCGAACTGCCAACAATGCAACTCGAGGAGCGCATTAAGCGTGAGATTGAGGATAATATAGTGCTTGAAGAGGATGTTGAGAGTAGTAGCCAAGGTGAGGGCGAAGAGCTCCCCGAGAAGATATCCGTCGAGGAGTATATCGGCAAGGAGGATGATACCCCAGCATATAAGGCGCGTGTGAATAACTTCTCGAAGGATGATAAGCAGCGTCCTGTATATATTACCGAGGGCCGCTCACTCGGTGAGTCGCTTATCGAGCAGCTACGCTTCCGCACACTCAGCGATGAGGAGATGATTGTAGCAGCATATATCGTCGGGAGCATCGACGATGATGGATACCTGCGTAGGGATATAACCTCGCTAAGTGATGACCTCGCCTTCACGCGCGGTATGGATGTCTCAACCGAGGAGATTGAACGCATACTGTCGTTGGTACAAGAGCTTGAACCAGCAGGTATTGGGGCTCGCACACTCCAGGAGTGTCTGATGTTGCAGATGCGCCGACATACGCTCGATACGCCTGCTAAGCAGCTTGCTAATAGAATCCTAAGCAACCACTTCGAGGCCTTCGCCAAGAAGCACTACGAGAGACTGATGGCACGATTAGGTGTCGGTGAGGATGATTTCCGCGAGGCTATAGAGTATATTAGAAGCCTATCACCAAAGCCTGGAAACCTATATACCGATACGGGTATAGATGCTACGCCATATATCACGCCCGACTTTATCCTCGACAGTAGCGATGGCTCGATGCGCCTTAGCCTTAATACGTCGGGCATCCCCGAGGTGCGTATCTCGCGCCGCTACCGCGATATGATGCGCGATATGGTTGCCCCCGATGGCACTATCAAGGCCGAGGACCGAGAGGCTGTGCAGTTCGTTAAGTCGAAGATAGACTCGGCAAAGTGGTTTATCTCGGCCATAAAGCAACGCCACGATACGCTTATGCGCACGATGCAAACCATCCTTGACTTTCAGCGCGAATACTTCCAGGATGGCGACAAGAGCAAGCTAAGACCTATGATTCTTAAGGATATAGCAGACCGCACGGAGCTTGATGTATCGACAATCTCGCGCGTGGTAAATAGTAAGTATATACAGACATCGTTTGGTATCATACTTCTTAAGTCGCTCTTCTCGGAGGGTATGCAGACAACTTCGGGCGAGGAGGTGTCGAGCCATGAGATTAAGACCATCCTTGCCGAGTGTATAGATAATGAGGATAAGCGTCATCCGCTCACGGACGAAAACCTTATGGATATCCTCAATGAGAAGGGATACCGCATAGCACGCCGCACAGTGGCTAAGTACCGCGAGATGCTTGATATCCCTGTAGCACGTATGCGTAAGCAGATATAGAGTCGAGGAGTTGAGAGTATGAATGTATAAGAATTTTGGCCGAACCCGAAATTTTATACTCAAATATTTTGGATATTGATAAAATATTTCTATCTTTGCACCTCGATATGGTACTTCGTTATCATATTCATAGTGTTATGGTCTGATGGCCGAGTGGCTAGGCAGAGGTCTGCAAAACCTCGTACAGCGGTTCGAATCCGCTTCAGACCTCACAAAAACAGCGTTAGAAATCACTCTAACGCTGTTTTTCTTTTGTATTTTGACCAATAAGCCAATAAGTAGCTAACATCTATTAAAAAGGGTGGGGTAGGCAGGCTCTAAAATTAAGACGTGTCCACGTTGGAGGGGGGCACGTCTTAATTCTATCAACTCTACTTAACTATTACGCAGCGGTTGACCGTAGGGCTGTCGGGCGTGGTGAAGGCTGCTTCGGTATCTCCAACCCACTTAGTCGTAAGACGCTGCTTGTCGATGCCCGACTCGATAAGCCAAGCGGTAACATTCTCGGCACGCTCCCTCGATAGCTGCTCATTGCGCTGAGCACTACCCGTCTCCTTATCGGCATATCCAACAACCGTAATATTGCTCTTGCTCGACTTAACCTGCTCGATATATGTTTCGAGCGTCGCCTTGCCGTAGTCGGTAATTGTGGCATTGCCTATCTCGAAGAAGGCTACACACTCTGGAGTGATAGTGGTGGTTGTGTGTGTCGACTTATTGCTTTTGAGCCTCTCGATATCTGCAACGAGGCTCTCATTCTTATCCTGTAGCGATGCTACCTCCTTGGTTGCGGTGCTGAGTTGCTCATCGCGCATAATAAGTCGCTCCTCAAGACCCACTATAGCTGCGATGTAGCCATCAACATCAAGCTGAGAGTATGCTGGGGTCCAGTCGCGCTGCTTGAAGCGGTATGCCACGCCTACGGAGAGCGATGTGGCGAAGGCGTAACGGCCACCGCTACGAATCTCGGCAGGTAGCGATTTCTCGGCGAAGAGCCACGAGCGAATATCAAGCTCGATGTCCCACTGAGGGCTGACGCGAAACTTATTTAACATACCCGACGAGAAGGCATACTCGCCATTATACGAGCCTGCGGACTTCTTGGTCCACGACATTGCCGTATAGCCAAAGCCTGCATAGGTGATGGCTGTATAGAACCTGTGAGGCTTATATCCACCAATCCAGTTGGACATATTTACGAGGATATCGCCATGGACAAACATATATGGCGTGTTGAATGCCTCGCTGCCGTAGCGAGCCTGGTCGTAGGAGTAGTTGCGGAACTGTCCAGCGTCGAGCTGTAGGCGCATACCTACGACGGGAACAATCCACTTAGTGAAGCCTATGTTGGCATTCCAGCCATTGCGGTCGAAGAACTTACCAGGGTCTGTGCCCCACTTTTGCGACACCTGGAGGAAGGTGTTACCACCGCCTACGGATATCTCCCAATTATCCCAGAAGCGGTTGGTCTCGAAGCCTTGCCAGTGCAGGCCGTCACCATCGTGCTGGGCTGTAGCTGCGGTGGTCGCGGCTACTAAAACAATGCAGAGTAGAAATTTTCTCATAATCCAATACGTTAATTTGTTTTACACTTAGAGGTTATTAAAACCTCCGCTTTTCACCGTCGTGGTGTGACAAATACCGCGCCAGCAAACATATGGGATGAGAAAAATAGGGGATATAGACTTGCTACACAATAAAACCCCGAATGTATTCGCACTCGGGGTTGTAGGTTTATCTGGGAGAGATAGACTATCGTACCTTGAAGTCTGGGTCTGCCATCTGAGGGATAGGCTTGATATACTCGCCAGCCTCGAACTTAGCACGTACAGCCTTGAAGGTGTTGATTGTGTACTCCACATCCTCCATAGTGTGTGCCGCAGTAGGGATAACGCGGAGGATAATCTCGCCCTTAGGAATTACGGGGTAGATAACGATAGAGCAGAACAAGCCGTAGTTCTCGCGAAGGTCTACGATAAGGTTTGTACCCTCCTCGTTGCCACCTTTCATATATATAGGTGTCACAGGCGACTGCGTTACACCGATGTTAAAGCCGTTGTCGGTAAGACCCTTCTGCAATGCGCGAGTAATCTCCCAAAGCTTCTCCTGATACTCAGGGTGCTTGCGGATAAGGTCAAGACGCTTCAACGCACCGATAACCATAGGCATAGGCAACGACTTAGCGTAGAGCTGTGAACGCATATTGTAGCGGAAGAGGTTGATGAGCCAACGTGGTCCCGAAACAAAGGCTCCGATGCCAGCCATAGACTTAGCAAAGGTGTTGAACAGCACGTCAATCTGGTCCTGAACGCCGAAGTGGTCACCTGTACCACGTCCGTTGGTACCCATAGTACCGAAACCATGAGCATCGTCAACTAAGAGGCGGAAGCTGAAATCCTTCTTGCACTTAACGATAACATCGAGGAAGCCAAGGTCGCCCTTCATGCCGAATACACCCTCGGTGATAACCAAGACACCACCTCTCTGCTCCTCAGCAAGCTCTGTAGCGTGCTTAAGCTGTAGGCGCAACGACTCCTCGTCGTTATGAGCATATACGAAACGCTTACCTGGGTGCATACGTAGACCATCGATGATGCAGGCGTGGCACTCCTTGTCGTAGACGACAACGTCACGTGGTGTAAGCAAACAGTCGATAATCGAAATCATACCCTGGTAGCCATAGTTAAGAAGGAAGGCATCCTCCTTGCCTACGAACTCAGCAAGCTCGCGTTCGAGCTGCTCGTGGTACTTTGTCTGACCCGACATCATACGTGCTCCCATAGGGTATGCCATACCGAAATCCTTGCCGCCCTGAGCATCAGCCTCGCGCACCTCGGGGTGGTTAGCAAGACCGAGATAGTTGTTCAAGCTCCAATTCAATACTGGCTTACCACGAAATATCATGTGTGGTCCTAACTCGCCCTCAAGCTTGGGGAATGCGAAATAGCCGTGTACTGCCGACATATACTGACCGATTGGGCCTCCGGCATTCTTCGATAAACGATCAAAAATATCTACCATTATTGCTAAATTTTGGTTAATTTCCTGTTTGCTGTGTACCAAGTGGTGCTTTATATGGCCACACTCGTGTACACTATATCCTCGCAAAAGTAGGTTTTTTTTTCCATTATCCCTACCATTTTCTGCAAATATGGCTCTTTGGCATCACAAAATAGGTAGAAATACTTAGTGTAACACTTTGCCCTATTATTACGCTATCATCATATATACCAATACACCGACGATATAGCCCAAAAGTACTATAGGCGTAATTCGCTTGAGGTAGTAGCCAAACGATATCTTCTCCATGCCCATAACCGTAACACCTGATGCCGAGCCGATGATAAGGATGCTGCCTCCCGTAACGGCGCAGTAGGCCAGGAGTGTCCAGAACGAGCTGTCGGCAGCAAAGGTCCCCACAGCCTCGACAGGGTACATACCCATGCTGGCTGATACCAAGGCGACGTTATCGAGGAATGACGACATAACACCGAGTACTACGGCAATTGTATTCTGGTTGGCGAAGGTGTCGCTGAGCCAGTTGGCAAGAATGGTGAGCTGACCTGTAACGATAAGGGCCTGAACGGACATAAGAATGCCGAGGAAGAAGAAGACTGTGCTTATATCCACTCTCGCTAATGAGCGGTGTACGCGCAGGCTCTGTAGCTCCTCGTCCTCGGATTCGGCATAGTGGCGGTCGGTGATAGCCCAGAGAGCTACAAGACCCACCAGCACGCCCATAAATGGGGGCAGCTCGATAAGCGTCTGCAATACGGGGACCATAGCCAAGGAGCCGAGGCCCACCCATAGTACCATCTTGCGCACCTTAGGAGTAACCTTGCTCTCGTCGTGGCCGATAGCCAAAGGCTCGACCGTACCACCCTTGGGGAGCATAAATGTCGCTATACATAGGGGTACAAGGAGCATAACGAGCGAGGGGAGGATAAGTGTTGTTATCTGGTGCATCGCCGAGATGTTGCCTCCAGTCCAGAGGAGTAGGGTGGTGACATCACCGATAGGTGAGCATGAGCCACCGGCGTTGGCGGCGACGATAATCATCGAGCTAAAGAGCAGTCGTGTGTTGCGCTCGGGGATAAGCTTGCGTGCTATGGCTATCAGCACAATTACGGTGGCAAGGTTGCCCAGGAGTATAGACATAAAGAATGTCGTTAGGCACAATATCCACAATAGCTTGCGCTGGCGGTTTGTGGTTATCGACTGCGATATTATGCCGAAGCCACCATGACTGTCGATGATATCGATTATGGCCATCGAGCCGAGCACGAAGAAGAGCGTTGTGGCCACATCGCCCAGACCGCGAATAAGCTTCCATTCGACAAACTCGAAGGCTAACTCGTGCGTAGGTATCTCTTTAAGTCCTGGGAACATCGTCATAAACTCCTTGACGTGGGCAGGAGGGTTGATGGTAAGGAATTGCTCGGCGTTGATGATAAAGAGTGCCCAAAGCAGAATTGACATACCTACAGCCGTTGCCGCCTTGTTAATCTTGATAACATCCTCGAAGGCTATGGCCAATATTCCGAGAATGAATATTACAGGCATTAGATAGTAGAAAAACATATTCGATAGTTTTTTGGTTTAAAATATTTGTTTATTGTGCAAATGTAAACAAAATTCTATAAAATACTCTCTTCGAAGAGAAAAATATGAGGAGCCTCTATAAATTAGGGCGGGTCTAAAATTGGGTAGCAAAATGGAGAGCACTTCAGTTTCTGAGTCCTTTAATGTTATGCTGCGAGGTGGCGGCTATGACAGTATAAATGTAATAAAAGAGTTGCAACACAGTGAGGATTAAGATAATATCCCTCGCAAGGTTGCAACTCTTTTTGTTTTGTAGATAAATATGCTAATACATCTACTACTCCTATAGTCTCTATAATAGTTCCGCTGAATCGTTTGAGAGTATCTTCTCGGCAAAAATACGAGCAGCATAACTCTCGGGTATCAGAATCTTCTTAATATCCATAGCCCTGAGAATTGAGGAGTGTGTTGTATCAAGTGCGCGTGCTATGATATTTTTCACCTTTAACTCTTTTAATGAAGCTACGGCTCTTAAAGAACTGTCCATACTCTGTCCTATCGCAACGATAACACAATCAATCTCATCCAAAGGCAAGCTCCGTAACGACACCCTTTCGGTTGCATCCATAATATATGCTAAGTCTATTCTATCTTTAATCTCTTCGATGCAATGCTCATTACAATCTACTCCGATGACAGAGTGTCCCATATCGGTAAGAGTGGCGGCAAGGGTACTTCCAAAATTTCCTAATCCTATTACAAGGTATTTCATACGAATTCGTTTTATTAGTTTATTATTATATCCTCTTTGGGCAAACGGTATTTAGGCTGTTCATTTTGTGGCAGTATGCTCATAAGTACGGTAATGAAACCTACGCGTCCCAAGAACATAAGCACCACTAACAGAACTTTACTGATATCGCCTAAAAGTGGTGTAATGCCCAAGCTGGAGCCTACAGTGGAGAATGCCGACACACTTTCAAACAGCAGGTCAATTGATGGTATGCTCGGCTCTAACAGTAGTAGTGCGACATAGAAGAGCGCAATGATACATATTGAACCAAATACGACGACTAATGCTCTTCGTATCGAGCTATATGTGATCTCGCGGTTAAATAGTGTTGTGGAGTGTTCGCCTTTAATCAGCGACTTCAACGAAGCGAGGGCTACTACAAATGTATTAACCTTGATACCACCTGCCGTAGATTGCGAGCCACCACCTATCCACATCAGCACCAAATATAGTATGATAGTCACTCTCGAAAAATCACTTAGTGCAACGCTGTTAAAACCCGCTGTTCGTGGTGCTACGGCATTAAACAGCGACTGCACAACCTTCTCCCCAAAGGAGAATGAGGCAAACGCCCCATCCCACTCAAAGAGGGCAATGCCGACAGTTCCGATAAATATCAGAGCCAGAGAGGAGTATAGTACAATCTTAGTGTTGATATCGACAATGTGCATATATCGTGATCGCTGCCCTCCCTTTCTGAATACTTTATGCAAGAGTTCTGAGCCATAATATGAAAGAATCCTTTTTAAACTCATAAGTATAGGAAATCCGATACCTCCCAAAACTATAAGAAGCGAGATTACCAGATAGAAAGAGTTGTGATTGTATAATATCAATTCATTCCCGAGATTACCTTCGAGCGTGGAGAATCCTGCATTGCAGAATGCTGATACGGAGTGAAAGAGAGAGAAGAGTATCTCATCATGGAGTGTCATTCCCATTGTTGAATGAATACTAAGCCATATGAAAAGAGCTCCTATTATCTCTATCACGAAAGTAAACCCTAAAACATTTGTCAACACAGATTTCAGTGATTCGGAACTTGACGCTATCATATTCTTCAGTGAAAATTGAGAATACAATCCGATGCCACCCATGAAAAACAGGGCAAAGAAACTCGTTATTGTCATAATACCCAAACCTCCGATCTGAATCAATAGGGCTATGATTATTTGCCCCTCGGGGGTAAACGTATGCGCAATCTCTACGGGGCTTAATCCAGTAACACAAACCGCACTTGTTGAGATGAAGAGTGCATCTACCACAGGTAGTCGGATATGCTCCAATGTGGAGCGAGGGAGCAAAAGTAGCAGAGCCCCAAAGGCTATTAACGTCATAAAACAGACTACAATTAGAAGCGCAGGATTTGTCCTTTTGTTTACAAAGTTTACTATCCATTGCGATATTGTAATCAGCGACAATAGGCCAATGATGCTTATGATAAAATATTTATGAATTAGCACAGACCATAAGGTAGTGAGAATTTGACTATCCCCGGGCGTAGTAAAAAACTTCGGTAATGCAGAAGCACAAAGCATAATGCCTAAAATAAGGGTAAATGATATCCCCTTACGCCAAACCTCACTCCAATGAACGATAATCTTATAAGCAAATGATATGAAATAGACCCACCAACCAGCGTTATATACCGACAAGATGAACGACATCTCGTTGGCGTTAAGATCGAAACCATAATCAACAATTATGGCTGCGACAACAAATATAGATGTCAGTATATTGACAATCTTTACGATATAGTCTGCTCTTGAAACAATAGGTTTAAGGTCAATCATCGATTCAGAACTTTATGAACGATTATCGGTTATTTCATCTGTTTTCGCCACTTCTCACGTGCATACGCCTGTAAGTCTACTATCGTATCGCTCTCATCGACAATCTCTCGTCCGATGATGGTCTCGATAATATCCTCCATCGTCACAACACCTAAAAAACAGCCAAACTCATTCTGCACCTGGGCAATATGCTCCTTTCGTTTGAGCATCTCCTCCCATGCGACACTTACCAGCGTATCCTCATTAAATGATAGTATGGGTCGCTTTATTTCTGCCAACGATTTATCGAAGTCGTCCTCGGCCATCTTCTCAAGAACGGTCTGCTTGAGGACAAAGCCCGTAATAAAGTCGGGGTTGTCGCTATAAACAGGTATTCTTGAAAAAATACCATGCATCTTATTGGCATAGAACTCCCTCAATTTTGTGCTCTCCGAGGCAGTAATCACCACAGTACGAGGTGTCATTACCTCGTGCAGAGCGATGCTCTTGAGCTTAAAAATATTTTGAATCATATCGCTCTCCGTAGCCTCAAATACACCCTCCTTAGTACCTACGCTAACCATTGCCGAGACCTCCTCGCGACTGACAGATAGGGGTTGCTTTTTTGCCGCTATCAGGTTGGTTATAAGCTCTGAAAACCACACTAAGGGGTATGAAATAATTACTAACCAGTGAATTATCCTTGAGGCGGGCATGGCTAACTGTCGCCAATAATACGAGCCTATGGTTTTAGGGATAATCTCCGAGAGGACAAGTATCAAAATGGTTAATACGGCTGAAATGACACCGAAATAGGCCTCGCCAAAGACCTTTACAGCCTCTGCTCCGACACCTGCTGAGCCTACGGTATGGGCTATGGTGTTAAGCGATAGAATTGCAGAGATAGGGCGGTCAATATTCTGTTTCTGCTTCATCATGATAGGTGCATTCTTGGCCCCCTCTTTCTCTTTCATTGTAATAAAAGACATTGGCGTAGAGAGTAATACAGCCTCCAACACCGAACATAAAAACGACACAGATAGTGCCAAAAATAGATATAATATAACTAATTCCATATACGAAGATTTACCGATGTTTCTGAATCGGGATAATAAAAAATGTTTGTTATAAAAAAGATATTATCGCCATCAACGAGAATGTAACCATTGATTTACAATAAGTTATGATGGCGTGTGGTGGGGTGTGCTATGTCAAATGAGGAGTGTGCAGAACAACTCTGACAGGCATTTCGATATTTTCGAGGGGCGTGGTGTAGGGACGACAATATTAGCCACTTGCCACTTGATAGAATAAGGCGATTTAAAATCCGTAAAATGGAGAGTTGTAATCCTGATAGGGTGTTTTGTTACCCTTCTTAGATAACCCTCATCATTGGATTCGTTTTCCGTATCGGCATATATGGTAGAGCTATGGTGTGCGACCTGCTCCAGATTCATAGTGTGGGTTGTTTGAGTACTTAAAATATATTCAAACATTCCACCTTGAACAGAAACAACCATTACTATTAGGGCTGTTATCGCTCTTATTATGTTGCACCTAAAATATTCCATTTGTAAAATAATGGTAAATCATATGCAAAATCAGTAAAACGTACGTTTGCTGCACTGCTATATACATAAATTGACCATTAGAAGCGTAACGAACAATTGATATTATTTATTGTGTTAATGGCAACTTCTTTTCATAAACTATATGTCGACACTCGTTTTAAGCCCTCCTCGTTAATCCAATTACAGTGTCACATACCGACTCTTTTGCCGAATTGCTATTAGCCATATCTCTGAGATTTTTAGCGTAATACATTTATTATCAGTGTGTGATGTATTATTATCCCTATTTCGGTTGATTATTCCAGCGTTTTTTGTAACTTTGCCTTGATATTTTGATTACAAACTGATACACAGAAATAAAACTATATAAGCTATGAAACGAACAATTATAGACCTCTTCGAGGAGTCGGTATCGAAGTATGGGAATAAGGAGTTTCTTCTTGAGAAACACAATGGTAAGTTTGAGCCTACAACATACGCACAGACAAAAAGCCGAGCACTAAATATCGGTGCAGGATTGGCCGCCTTAGGTATCGAGTATGGTGACCGAGTGTCGATACTCGCCGAGGGGTGTAACAACTGGATTATCTCGGAGTTGGGACTGCTATACGCTGGAGCTATCAGCGTACCACTATCTATAAAGCTTGAGGAGGCCAACGACCTGAGGTTTCGCCTTAAACACTCCGATGCAAAGCTTATATTTGTGTCGAAGCAACAGCTGCGCAAGGTGCGTAATATCATCGCAGAGCTTCCCGAGGTCAAACATATCGTCGTGTGGGGCGATGTTGAGGTCCCACTTGAGGGTTGCGAGATGCCACTTACGGAGCTTGAGGCTCAGGGTGCGGAATACCTTAAGGAGCACAGCGAGGAGTTCTTGGCTATAGGCAAGCGACTCAAGAATGATGATATTGCCACCATAACCTACACCTCGGGAACTACGGCAGACCCTAAGGGTGTGGTGCTTACACATCGCAACTATACGGCAAATGTCGAGCAGGCACTCTCGGTTGTGACGATACCTTCAACTTGGCGCACACTCATCATCTTGCCGTTGGACCACTGCTTTGCTCACGTCGTAGGCTTCTACATTATGATTGCTTGCGGAGCGTCGGTAGCTACTACCGAGGTGGGCCGCACACCTATGGAGACGCTGAAGAATATACCTATAAATATCAAGGAGGTACGTCCTCACTTCCTGCTCTCGGTACCTGCGTTGGCTAAGAACTTCCGCAAAAATATCGAGACTACGATTCGTAAGCGCGGCAAGGCCACTGAGCGGCTCTTTAGCCTCGCGCTTAAGACCTCGTATGCCTATCAGGCCGATGGATACTCCAAGGGTAAGGGGTGGCGCGTGTTGCTCAAGCCATTAGTGGCCCTCTTCGACAAGGTGCTATACTCGAAGGTGCGTGAGGCCTTTGGTGGAGATTTGCAGTTCTTTATCGGTGGTGGCGCACTCCTCGACAGCGAGCTGCAACGATTCTTCTATGCCATTGGTATCCCAATGTTCCAGGGCTATGGTCTCTCGGAGGCTACGCCCGTCATCTCGACTAACGCCCCATCGCAGGGCAACCATCGCTTCGGCTCCTCGGGACGCTTGGTTAAGCCTCTCGACATCAAGATTCTTGACGAGGATGGTCGCCAGATGGCCGCAGGCGAGAGGGGCGAGATTGTCATTCGTGGCGAGAATGTGATGGCTGGATATTGGAAGAATCCAGAGTCTACGGCAGATACAGTACGCGATGGTTGGCTCTATACGGGCGATATGGGATATATTTCCGAGGATAACTTCCTCTACGTCTTGGGACGTTTTAAGAGTCTGCTTATATCGAGCGATGGCGAGAAGTATAGCCCCGAGGGTATGGAGGAGGCTATCGTAGATAAGTCGCCATATATTGACCAGACAATCGTATATAACAACCAGTCGCCATATACTATAGCCTTGGTGGTGGCCTCTAAGGAGAACCTTAATCGTCAGCTTGACAAGGAGGGCCTTGCAGGTGATGCTCGCTATAAGCGCGCAGCGGAGATTGTCGGTGGCGAGGTTGCCAAGTATCGCAGTGGTGGTGAATATGCCAACGAGTTCCCCGATAGATGGGTACCTGCGGTCATCGCCCTTGCCGACGAGGCCTTTACCGAGCAGAATGGCCTGGTTAATAGTACTATGAAGGTTGTGCGCAACAAGGTCGAAAAACACTTTGCCGAGGCCATAGCCCACGCCTACACCCCCGAGGGCAAGGCTATTGACAACGCACGTAATATTGCGGCCTTAAAGCGCATTTTAGGATAGACTCGAAGTCGAGGGGATACCCTCATGGTCTTGCAGTGCGTCCCCGTCTAAAAAAGTTCCAACTGCTCTGGAGAGGAGTTGAACGTTAGGCGATGGTGTTCTGTAAGACCATAGTCGCGTATTGCTATGCGGTGTTCGCGCGTAGGATACCCCTTGTTCTTGCTCCATCCGTATGCTGGAAACTTCTCGGCAAGGCCTATCATATATTCGTCGCGGTGTGTCTTGGCAAGCACCGAGGCTGCTGCGATATTGGCATACTTGCCATCGCCCTTGACTATCGTGCGCCAAGGGATATCTAAGTCGGTATGGAAGCGATTTCCGTCTATAACGAGGTACTCTGGCTGTGGAGATAAGCCTTTGACCGCCAAGTTCATACCCTCGATTGAGGCGTTTAGGATATTTATCTTATCTATGCGCTCGGCATCGATAGCCACCACTTGCCACGCTATCGCCTCGCGCTCGATGATGCTACGAAGTTCGTTGCGGCGACGCTCGCTCATCTGCTTCGAGTCATTGAGCAGCGGATGGTAAAAGTCGCGAGGCAGTATCACCGCAGCAGCAAATACTGGACCTGCGAGGCATCCACGCCCCGCCTCATCGCACCCAGCCTCCAAGAGCTGGTGTTGATAGCAGTTCTCCAACATAGCTACTCGCCTTTAACCTCACGCTGACGGCACTCGTTGTCGGGAGTGAAGCCCTCCTTGCCAAACGAGCGGATATATCGCAACATAGCGTCGCGCACCGTAACGTCAGAGTCTCTAAACTGACGTGCAACGATTGTAGAGTCTATATAGTTGTCAGCTATATAGTTACACACTGCTACGCGGTATGTGCCTGGCTCAAGCTCAAAGCGTACATCGAGTGCGTCGGGTTCGTTTGCAGGTTCGTCTGAGAGGAGTATGGTGTATGGGATGTCGCTACGGAAGTAGGGGTAGTGCGACTCCTTGTCTGGTGCGTCGGGCGAGCCGTTGTTATACTTGGCAAGGATAAAGTCACGCATCTGCTCTGTGGTGAGCTCTCCGATGTATATTGTCGAGACAAAGGGGTCATTGTTGAGGATGTCGGCACGCTTGATGTCGCCCTCCTTAAACTCATCGAGCCTGATGCCACCATAGTGGTAGAAGGTTACCTCGGGGACAAAGCCTCCATCGTAGGGATAGCTTGCCAATGAGGCGATGGTGAAGTTCGAGACACCCTCCTTTGTCGCTGGCCTTGTCGCAACGCCCTCAACGGTGTTAAGCTCTGGGTCGCTGGCCTTAAGCTCGGCGATACGCTCCACCATAGCCTTGTCGGGCTCAAAATCCGAGGTCTTGAGCTGCTCGTACTCAACCCCTACAATGTTACCATCCCGCACCTCGATATCGGCTACTGTAGCATAGCGTAGATTCTTATTATTCTGTGACATGTATACGCCGTTAAGCTCGCTACTGACCACATCGTGGCTATGGCCCCCAGCTATCCAGTCGTATGCCGTACCGCGCTCGACAAGGCGCGTGTCGTTCTCCTTGCCCATATGCGAGAGAAGCACTATAAAATCGCACTTCGAGGCCACCTCGTCACACACGGCATAGGCGGTATCGACATCGGACGTGAAGGTGTAGTTTCGATACGAGCTCTTGCCCCCTAAAGGTCTGCCACCACCATCCGTATCGACAACGCCCACAAAGCCTATATCTACGCCACAGCGCGACACTACGGTATAGGGCAGAGGGTCTATTGCGCCGTTTATGGCCTCGACATTTGCGCACACCACCTGATATTCGGCGGCTGTGAGCATCGCATCAAGAGCCTCAGAACCCTTGTCAAACTCATGGTTTCCGAGCGTTACAACATCGTATCCCATCTGGTTCATAATCTCGACAAGGGGTACACCAGGCTTAGTAGCATCGTCGATATAGGCATTACCCGTAACCCTGTCACCAGAGTCTACAAGGAGCACCTCGCCACGCTGCTTATACTCCTTAACGAGTGTAGCAAAGCGAGGTATGGCATCGATAGAGGCGTGGATATCGTTTGTCGAGATGATATATATATGCTGACTATCTGTTGTAGCCACTTGGCCGCACGACACTATGAGTGTAGCCGCTAATGTGAAAAAAAATAGAAGTTTTCGCATAACTTATTAAGTTTAATCGTTACAAATTTACAAAAAATTACTATCTTTACACACTATTAATTAAAAAATGCTCAACAAATGGCAGCGACAGTATCACTTCGACTCCTAAACAACGCCTCTACGATAGAGGTCGAGATGGGCACCACACTGATGGATGTGCTCAACAAAATAGAGTTGGACAACCCCTATCCTGTACTTGCCGCAAGGGTGAATAATAGATATAAGGAGCTTGGCTACCACATCTACAAGCCTGTGGAGGTAGAGTTCTTCGATATGCGCCATTTCGAGGGCTACCGCGTATACCAGCGCACGCTATCCTTCGTTATGCAGTGTGCTTCTTATGAGCTCTTTCCAGAGCGTAAGTTGCGCATACGCCACACCTTGGGCAACGGATTCTATGCCGAGTTTGATGACCGTAAATCGCTCAGCGCGGAGGATGCTTCGCTCCTCAAGCTACGTATGGAGGATATCGTGGCGCGTGATTTGCCCATTAGGCGTGTCAAGCGTTTAGCCTCGGAGGTAGCCGAAGAGTATCGCAAGTACGACTTCGATGACCGTCTTGAGCTTCTAAATACCCGTCCCCAGCTATACCGCACGGTAAACTACTTGGGCGATATGCCTGGCTACTTCTATGGAGCATTGGCCCCCTCGTCGGGCTACGTTGCGCACTTCGACCTTAGGCCGTACTACAACGGCTTCTATGTGGCACTGCCAGCACGTACCAATCCCGAGCAGGTGACGACAGCGATACATCACGACAAGATGTTCGACATCTTCCATGAGTATCAGCAGTGGATAGATATCATGGGAGTGCCCACAGTGGGCGATCTAAACCGCCGCGTGATGGAGGGCGACAGCTCGGAGCTTATCAAGATTGCCGAGGCCTTCCACGAGAATAAGATTGCAGCCATTGCGCGCTCAATAGCCGAGGCCAATAGTGAGCGAGGTGTGCGTATGGCACTAATCTCGGGGCCCTCGTCGAGCGGTAAGACAACCTTCTCGAAGCGTCTTGGTGTGCAGCTACGAGTCCTCGGCCTTGACCCTGTACTTATCGCCTTGGATGACTACTTTGTTGACCGCGACAAGACCCCTTTAGACGAGAATGGCAAGCCAGACTTCGAGGCTCTGGAGGCTATTGACCTCGGCACGCTCAACGAGCATCTACGCCTCCTTGCCGAGGGTAAGAGCGTAGAGATTCCGCGCTACGACTTTATATCGGGTCGTAGGCAGTGGCACGAAAAACCGCTACAGCTGTCCGACCGTTCCATACTCATTATAGAGGGTATTCACGCCCTTAACCCCAACCTCACGCCAGGCATTGCCGATGGCCAGAAGTTCAAGATATATATATCGTGCTTCACATCTGTCGCCATGGATAACTTCTCGCGCATACCGACGACAGATAACCGCCTGCTGCGCCGCACCATTCGCGACAACGCAACACGTGGCAACGACGCTCTCAGGACGCTGACGATGTGGCCCGATGTGCGCAGAGGCGAGGAGAGACATATCTTCCCCTATCAGGAGAATGCCAACGTGATGTTTAACTCGTCGCTCTTCTACGAGATTTCGGTGCTTAGGGCTATAGCCGAGCCTGTGCTCCGCGAGGTGCCCGACACCTCCCCCGAGTATGCCGAGGCGCAGCGCATGCTTAAGTTCCTGGACAACTTCGTGCCCATCGCCCCCGACGAGATACCTCCAACCTCGCTGCTTAGGGAGTTTATCGGTGGCAGCTCGTTTAAATACTAAAGACTAAGTTACAGACTCGATAAGGGCTCTGCCCACAATATAACAATGTTAAACCAAAACAACTAATAATTTTAAGAACTAATGAAAACCTTTGACAGCTTTGTAGACCGCCATACAGGTCTAAACTCTAAGGACGATTTGCAGCAGATGCTCGCAACCATTGGCGTAGACTCTGTTGAGGAGCTTTTGCAGCAGGTTATACCACAGAATATACGCCTTAAGAGGGAGCTTGACCTCCCTGAGGCTATGAGCGAGTATGAGTATGCCGCACATATTGCAGCATTGGCAGCCAAGAACCGCACTCTGCGCTCGTTTATCGGTATGGGCTATTACCCCAATGCCGTACCTGCCGTAGTGTCACGCAACGTATTTGAGAACCCTGCGTGGTACACCTCATACACACCCTATCAGGCTGAGATATCTCAGGGTCGCCTTGAGGCACTGCTCAACTACCAGACCGCCATCCTCTCGCTTACAGGTATGGAGGTGGCAAACTGCTCGCTCCTCGATGAGGCTACAGCAACAGCCGAGGCTATGCTTATGATGTACTCACTCCGCTCACGCGATGCCGTTAAGCAGGGTCGCAACCAGCTCTTCGTCGATGAGAATATCTTCCCACACACTCTCGATGTATTGATTACACGCTCCGAGCCCTTCGGCATCGAGATTATCCGCGATGACTTCTCGTCGTATGAGTTTAGCGGTAAGGAGTTTGGTGCTATCGTTCAGTTCCCAGCGGCTAATGGCGAGGTGCGCGACTACGCTGCCTTTGCAGCTAAGTGTCACGAGGCTGGCGTGTTGATTACGGCCGTTGCCGACCTTCTGTCGTTGGCACTCCTTAAGTCACCAGCAGAGTGGGGTGCCGATATCGCCGTAGGTACTACACAGCGTCTTGGCTGCCCAATGGGTATGGGTGGTCCAAGTGCAGGATATATGGCAACACGCGATGCCTACAAACGCCAGATGCCTGGCCGCATCATCGGTGTGTCGGTAGACCGTCTTGGCAATAGAGCACTGCGTATGTCGTTGCAGATGCGCGAGCAGCACATCAAGCGCGAGAAGGCTACATCGAACATATGTACCGCACAGGCACTTATGGCCTCGATGGTGGGCTTCTACTGTATTTATAACGGCAAGGAGGGCTTGCAGCGCGCTGCACTCAATGCCCACACCGCAGCTGTAACCGTAAAGGAGGCCTTGGAGGCTATGGGATACAAGGTGCGTACCCAGGCCCTCTTCGATACCCTTGAGGTCGAGGCCGAGGCATCGGTAATTCAGGATATAGCCCTCGCTCGCGAGATTAATATGTACTATCCTACGGATGACTGCGTGCGTATGTCATTCGACGAGGTGACCACCGATGCCGAGATTCAGAGCGTCGTGGATATCTTCGCTGAGGCACGTGGCAAGAAGGCCAAGAGCGTTAAGCGTGTAGAAAAGGCCGTTATCGCTGAGGAGGTAGTGCGCCAGAGCGAGTTCTTCGCCGAGAAGATATTCAACGCCTACCGCACCGAGACAGAGATGATGCGTTATATCAAGCGTCTTGAGCTCCGCGATATCTCGCTTATGAACTCGATGATATCACTCGGCTCTTGCACAATGAAGCTCAACGCAGCACAGCTTATGCAGCCACTATCATTGGCAGGCTTCCAGAATATACACCCATTTGCTCCAGCTGACCAGACCGAGGGTTACCGCGAGCTTATCACCAACCTTGAGGGATACCTTGCAACCATCACAGGCTTTGCTGGTTGTACGCTCCAGCCAAACTCAGGTGCCGCAGGCGAGTACACAGGCTTGATGATTATCCGCGCATATCACCAGAGCCGTGGCCAGGGATATCGTAACATCATCCTCATCCCATCATCGGCACACGGAACTAATCCAGCCTCGGCAGCTATGGCAGGTATGAAGATTGTCATCGTCGCCTGTGACCAGAATGGTAACATCGACGTTGATGACCTTAAGAAGAAGGCCGAGGAGCATGCATCGGAGCTCTGCGGCTTGATGGTTACCTACCCATCGACACACGGCGTATTCGAGAGCCGTATCCGCGATATCGTGGATGCTGTACACGATGCTGGTGGCCAGGTATATATGGATGGTGCTAATATGAATGCACAGGTAGGTCTTACAAATCCAGGATATATCGGTGCAGACGTATGTCACCTCAACCTCCACAAGACCTTCGCAATGCCTCATGGCGGTGGTGGTCCTGGCGTAGGTCCAGTGTGCGTTGCTGAACACCTTGTTAAGTTCTTGCCAACACACTCACTTATGGAGACTGGTGGCGAGGAGGGTATCACCGCAGTATCGTCATCTCCTTGGGGCTCGGCAATGCTCTTGCCTATCACCTACGGATATATCCGTATGCTCGGCTTCGAGGGCTTGCGCCGCTCAACAGAGCTCGCTATCGTAAATGCTAACTATATGTCGTCGGCACTTAAGGGCGAGTATAAGACATACTACTCAGGTGAGACTGGCCGCGTAGGTCACGAGATGATTCTCGACCTTACACGCTTCAAGCACGACTATAACATCGACTGTGGTGATATTGCACACCGCCTTATGGACTATGGCTATCACGCACCTACGCTCTCATTCCCTGTACACGAGACCCTTATGGTTGAGCCTACCGAGAGTGAGTCTAAGGCCGAGATGGACCGCTTCATCGAGTCGCTTATCCAGATTAAGCGCGAGTGCGAGGCCGCCGCAGCTTCGGGCAATGCCGATAACGTTGTTGTGAACGCTCCACATACAGCACGTGAGCTTGCTGGCGAGTGGTCACACCCATACTCGCGTCAGGAGGCTGCCTTCCCATTGGAGTGGGTTGCTGAGGGTAAGTTCTTCCCCTATGTGACAAAGATTGACAATGGCTACGGTGACCGTAACCTTGTATGCCGTTGCATGGAGTAGTTGACCTAAAGCGTTAAATATTCAGGAGGGGTGACTAATGAGTGTATAGCCACCCCTCGTTTTATCAAAGCCAAAGTAAAATATGAAGAAGATACTAACCCTTTTTAGCCTCGTTATAGTCTCTCTCGTGACGCTCCACGCCCAGGAGGTAGAGTTTACCGCCGACCGCCCAGGAAGCTCTACTGGTCCAGCTACGGTGGCAATGGGGGTGATACAGCTTGAGCAGGGTATGCAGTACGATGGTGATTCGAGCTATGGAACCTTTACCTTCAGCAATACACTGCTGCGCTATGGCCTTTTCGAGGGTATGGAGTTGCGCCTTGGTAGCGATGCCCTTATTCACCATATGTCGAATGGCTGGCAGGCGGCCTTTGCAGGTGTCAACGTAGGTACAAAGATTCGTTGCTTCGAGGGTCGCGGAGCTATCCCTGCCATCTCGGTTCTTGCCGACTTTGCGATACCTGGCACTGCGAGCCGAGGCTTTGGTAGCGAGCACCTTGCTCCTGCACTCTACCTGCTCTTCGAGAATGGCGTAAACGACTGGCTGAGCATAGGATATAATGTCGGAGCTGAGTGGGATGGCGCGAACCCAGCACCACAGACCTTCGTAGCACTCTGTCTGGGGTTTGCACCTACCGAGCGTTTGGGCTGCTTTGCCGAGAGCTATAACTACTTCTCGCGCCAGGGTAATAGCTACTGCATAGATTTTGGCCTTAACTATATGGTTGGTCGCAAGCTTCAGCTCGATATCGCTGCCAACTTGGACCTTCTCTCTCCTCGTCACTGCTGGGCGATAAGCTTTGGTGTGGCGTGGCAGATAAACAAATAGTGTGAATTTAGACCTATACGGCTAAAACTTAGAGGTTTAACGGCCGTAAGATTGAGTAAAATTACTTATAGATAGAAATTTTTACACTTTTCAGGTTGTTATTTATAATTTTTTCACTATCTTTGCATCCACAAAACGTGAAAACGTTGGACCCATAGCTCAGTTGGTTAGAGCAGCGGACTCATAATCCGAAGGTCGTGGGATCATGCCCCTCTGGGTCCACACCGCATGAGGGCTGACTATTTAGTCGGCCCTCTTTTTTGTTGTCTATATCGTTCCTTCGGGTGTCCCACGCTCTATTCGCCGCAATGTGAAACAAAGCTTTTATAAAAAAGCATACGACCTTTTCGTTAGACCCTATTTCAGAGTCGGACAGAGCGGATTTTTAAGAAGTATTTGATTGACAAAGTATTAGGTTGTTTGAGTTCGGAGCAATTTGATGCCAAAATACGCTTAAACCTTTATTTTACGAAGATTATACTCTTCTTATGTAGTCTTCTATGTAGCCTAAATTAAGACTAATTAAGTGAAGACACTTATACCTCTTATTTCAATTTTGATAAAAAAATATCATCGAAGGAGCGTATTTCAAGAAAATGTTTTACCTTTGCGTCTGACATTAGTGTCAAACACATAAGAAAAATCTCGGAAATATGCTACGATTGGGTCTTGATATTGGCTCTACAACCGTGAAATTGGTCGCCATTGACGATGGCGGCAAAGTCTGTTTTACCCGTTACGGCAGGCACAACGCCCAAATGGGCGAGGTGGTACAGGCTTTTCTTGCAGAGCTACTCGGTGAGGTTGGCGATACGGAGGTGTCGTTAAGGGTAACAGGCTCGGTGGGTATGGGTCTGTCGGAGAGGTACAGCCTCCCATTTGTGCAGGAGGTGGTGGCCGCAACCAAGGCGGTACAGAACTTATATCGCTCAGCCAATACAATGATTGACATTGGCGGCGAGGACGCAAAGATCGTCTTCTTCAAAGATGGCGAAGCCGAGGACTTGCGTATGAATGGTAACTGTGCAGGTGGCACGGGAGCATTTATCGACCAGATGGCAATAATCTTGGGCGTTACGGCTGACGGGCTAAACGATTTAGCGTTGCAAGCAACACGCACCTATCCCATTGCCTCGCGCTGTGGTGTCTTCTGCAAGACAGATATTCAAAATCTTGTTGCCAAAAATGTGAGCCGAGAGAATATCGCAGCGTCAATCTTTCACGCCGTAGCCGTACAAACCGTAACGACATTGGCGCACGGATATGACATCAAACCGCCCGTTCTGTTTTGCGGTGGTCCGCTGACATTCGTGCCTGCTCTTCGCAAGGCATTTAAGAGCTACCTATCGTTCAACGATTCGGATATTATCCTCCCCGAATATGGCGAGTTGATACCTGCTTACGGCACAGCATTGGCGAGCACCAATAATGAGCGTTCAGAGTCGCTATATGCGCTTATCACCCGTTTGAAGGATACTCCGCAGACTACCGACCGAGCAAAGACGACATTGCCCCCAATTTTTGAAGACTCCGATAGTTATCGTTTGTGGCGAGAGCGCATTGCACGACACCATATTCCCAAAGCAGAACTTGCGAGTGGCGAGCAACGAGCCTTTATCGGCATTGATTCTGGCTCGACAACAACCAAAATTGTCGTAACAAACGAGCAAGGCGAGTTGCTCTACACCTTCTATAAAAACAATGGCGGTAATCCGATAGAGTGCGTATCCGAGGGATTGAGGTTGCTCGACGTAATGTGCAAGGAACGAGGCACGGAACTGCAATTTGTAGGTAGCTGCTCAACGGGTTATGGTGAGGAGCTTATCCGCACAGCGTTCAATCTGCATTCGGGCATTGTCGAAACGATAGCCCACTACAAAGCGGCGCACTATCTTGACCCCAAACTAAGTTTTATTCTCGACATTGGAGGTCAGGATATGAAGGCTATATTTGTCAATAACGGCATCATCGACCGCATCGAGATTAACGAAGCCTGCTCGTCGGGTTGTGGCTCGTTTATCGAGACATTTGCCAAGAGTTTAGGCTACTCCGTAGAGGAGTTTGCCCAGCAAGCGTGTGAGTCGAAGTTGCCTGCCGACCTCGGCACTCGCTGCACGGTATTTATGAACTCGAAGGTCAAGCAGGTGTTGCGTGAGGGTGCTACCGTTGCCGATATTTCGGCAGGACTCGCCTACTCGGTGGTAAAGAACTGCCTATACAAAGTGATGAAACTCAAAGATGTGGCAATACTCGGTAAGCATATCGTGGTGCAGGGTGGAACGATGCGTAACGATGCCATAGTGCGTGCATTGGAACTGCTGACCGAAGCCGAGGTTTCACGATGTGATTGTCCCGAATTGATGGGTGCATTCGGCTGTACCCTCTACGCTGCGGAGCACAGTGGCAAGACGATAACACTCGACCAGATGTTGGCTACGGCAACCTATACCACACGCACTATTACCTGTCGTGGTTGCGAGAATTGTTGCGAGGTGCAGCAATACAACTTCGGCAATGACCGCCATTACTATTCGGGCAACCGTTGCGAAAAACATTTCAACAATAGCGGAGAGGAGAAAACTGCGGGACAAAATATGTACGAAGTCAAGAACGAGTTGCTTTTTGTCCGTAAGGCTGAAATAACAAACCCCAAGATGACTATCGGCATACCACGAGTGTTGAATATGTTTGAGGAGTATCCATTCTGGCATACGCTCTTTACGCAGTGTGGTATTGCGGTGTGTCTGTCCGACCAATCGGACTACTCTCGATATGAGGAGAGTGCGCGAATGGTGATGTCGGATAATATCTGCTTCCCTGCCAAGCTTGTGCATAGCCATATTGCCAATCTTGCAAAGCAGGGCGTGGATAGAATCTTTATGCCCTTTGTTGTCTATGAGCAGGGTGGTGAGGGCGACCAGAATAGCTACAACTGCCCGATTGTTACCGCCTACTCGACGGTGGTTAAGAGCGTGGAGCAGACCACTATCCCTATCGACAGCCCCACCATTAGTTTTAAGGACGGCAATCTGTTATACAAGCAGTGTCGAAGCTATCTGCGTTCGTTGGGCATATCATCGAGCGAGATTGTTGATGCCTTCCTCAAAGCTGAGGAGGAGCAGGCGGCATATCATCGAAAGGTAGCCGAGCAGAACCAAAAGGCGCTGTGTAAGGCACAAATGTTTGAACGACTATCCATTCTTCTCGCTGGTCGCCCCTACCACGCCGACCCTCTGATTCAGCACAAGGTATCGAATATGCTTGCAGAGATGGGCATAACCGTACTGACCGAGGATATAGTGCGTGGCGAAGAGGTGGACATTAAGGATACACATTTTCTGGCGCAATGGTCATATCCCAACCGCATAATGCGTGCGGCAAAGTGGTGTGCGGAGCAGGGCGACGATGTGCAGTTTGTGCAGATGACATCGTTCGGTTGCGGCCCCGATGCCTTCATTGTCGATGAGGTGCGAGATTTATTGCTGCGCCACAACCGAGCCTACACCCTGTTGAAACTCGACGACATCAACAATATCGGCTCAATGAAACTGCGTGTTCGCTCGCTGGTCGAAAGCCTGAAAATGGCAAACGAGAGGCGAGAGAGGCGCACTGCGAAGGAGTTCGTTACCACACCCGCGTATGACGAGAACTACCGCCAGCGCAAGATTCTCATTCCGTTCTTCACATCGTTTATCTCTCCGCTTCTGCCAGCCATAATGCGTGTTGCGGGGTATGATGCCGAGTGCCTGCCGATGAGCAACGAACAATCTTCGGAGTGGGGATTGAGGTATGCCAACAATGAGGTGTGCTATCCCGCAACGCTTGTTATTGGCGACATAATAAAGGCATTCAAGGAGGGTCATTACAACCCTTCGGAGGTGGCGGTAGGTATTACGCAGACGGGCGGGCAATGCCGCGCATCGAACTATCTGCCAATGCTCAAAAAGGCACTTGTCGATGCGGGTTATACCGATACGCCCGTTATCTCACTCACCTTTGGCGACGACCTCGACAATAATCAACCTGCGCTCAAAATCAATTGGGCGAAGATGTTGCCTGTTGCCCTGCGTGCTGTGCTGTATAGCGATGTTATCAATAAATTCTACCACGCCACCGTTGTGCGTGAGAGATATTCAGGAGCAGCTGCCGATTTACGAAATGTCTACTTGAAGGTTGGCGCAGAACTGATTGAGGAGGGCAATAGTCAAGAGCTGTATAAATATATGGATTTAGCGGCGGAGGAGTTTGATTCCGCCTGCCTTGACAGGCAATGCCCAAAGGTCGGTGTTGTTGGTGAGATATATCTCAAATTCAACAACTTCGCACAACGCGGTATCGTTGATTGGCTTACGGAGCAGAGAGTTGAGGTTGTGCCTCCCGTACTTGCAGACTTCTTTACACAAACCTTTGTCAATCGCAAGGCTAATGTTGCGGCACAAATCGAGA
Source organism: Rikenellaceae bacterium (assembly GCA_015059715.1). Lineage (GTDB taxonomy): Bacteria > Bacteroidota > Bacteroidia > Bacteroidales > Rikenellaceae > Alistipes. The sequence continues at coordinate 225,585 of SUZV01000001.1, forward strand.
AACACAAAATATCGGATTATCTGATTGGTTTAGGCTACCACTTGGTGCGCTCCGAGATTCGAAAAGTGAATAAGATATGCTCCAAATTTCGCTACTTCACCCCATTTGGGGAGATCTTCCACGAAGCCGAACTTGCGAAAAATGTCATCTCGCTCAATGCCCAATTTGGCGAGGGCTGGCTGCTTCCTGCCGAGATTATATCCTATGCCGAGAGTGGTGTTAAGAGCGTCATCAGCCTGCAACCTTTTGGTTGCATCGCAAACCATATCGTGTCGAAGGGTGTAGAAAAAAGGATAAAAAGACTATATCCTGCGATAAATTTATTATCTTTGGACTTCGATAGTGGCGTAAGCGATGTGAATATCAAGAACCGCCTATTGCTATTTATCGACAAATTGAAGGAAAATTACGATGGAGAATAAGATTATAGATGCTGCCCGTAGCGTATTTATCGAAAAGGGTTATGCCGAAACAAGTATGAGCGAGATTGCTGCCCGTGTTGGTATAAATCGCCCCGCTCTGCACTACTATTTCCGCACCAAAGACAAGATGTTTCAGGCGGTATTCGGCAGTATCGTATCATCGGTGATACCTAAGGTTTTTGAGGCATTGACCCATAGGGAGAAGAGTATTGCACAAAGAGTCGAGAGTATTATTGATGCTTACTACACTCTGTTTTTGGAGAATCCACGATTGCCGATGTTTATGCTCAGAGAACTCAATCGTGATTCGGACCTGCTGATTAAAACCATACAGCAGCTCAATGTTATGGATACGGCTCGTAAAGCCCTAGCCTCGGTACAGGAGGAGATGAACGAGGGAAAACTTAAAAAGGTGTCGCTGCAAATCGCCTTCTACAATTTTTATAGTTTGCTCACCTTCCCATTCCTTACAAGGGTTGTTTCAACAAAGGTCTTCCAAAACGATGACAAAGATTTTCTCACGATGCTTTCGGAGTGGAAACAGAACATCATCTCCCAAATGGAGAATCTCTTGGAGGAAAAACAGTAGCAAAACAGCCTAAACCACTACAATAGTAGCGTATGTAGTGAACTGTGTAGTTCCTTCATACACCACTATTGTCTGTTCGCATTACATCTTTGTAAGATACTTGATTTCAGGGCTTTACTTTCAAAAACATTGTCTTTCTTTGTACTCGCAGTTAGTTGGCCTAATTATGACCTTCGTGTAGTCTTCTATGTAGTATTTCGCTTGTCTTCGTAAAAACTAACACTGAAAATCATTTTAAGCAAAAAAAGAGGTCTTCCCTTGCGGAAAGACCTCATAGAAGAGTTTATCATCGTGTCATTAGTTCTCCATAGCGCGTGCTGCGTATGAAATGTTGAGAGCCTCGGCCTTACGTAGCTCCTGCTTTACAGCTGTGAGCTTACCTACCGTTGCATTCTCATCTACACGAAGGTTCACTACAATATCGTTTGGACCTACGCCCTTAGTAACTGTTGTAGCTGAGATAAAGTCACGAATATCCTCTACCTCGCGAGTCTGGTCATTGAGCTGAATCTTCAACGCATCCTCGCCCTTTGCAGCACCAAGTGGCTTACCCATCCAGATATTTACAAGATTCTTCTTGTCGAGCTCAGTAATCTCATTAGCCTCGGGCATCTGTACCGAAACCAACGGATCTACCTCACGCATCGTAGTTGCTGCCATAAAGAAGAACAACAACATAAATACGATGTCGGGAAGTGACGAAGTCGACATTGCGGGCACTTCACGCTTGCCCTTTTTTGCCATTACTGCCATACTACTTCTTTGTTTGATCGTTAGGTTCTGCCTCAGATATCCTCATAGGAACAGCCTTACGAATGTTCTGTGCCTCGATGTCTGTAAGCTCATCGTATACCTTGCCATATACCTGAAGAGAAATCTCGTCACGATATAGGTTGAAGGCGTGGGTAAGCTCGTCCTGCACCTTGAGATATACCTTATACTCTGTCTCGTCATCGGCCTTCAGTGAAACAAGACCCTCGCTGACATTGTAAGTGTCGCCATCAATCTCGGTAGCCTTCTTATTAGATCTTGAGGGATCTACAAGGAAGAAGTATACCTCGCGTGACAATCGTGAGTGCTCACCGCTACGACGCAAGTCGCTTGAACGGTACTCATCTGTGCCAACCATGATGGCACCACTACGCGATACGTTTACCTTAAGAACGTTACGCTCGTTAACATCAACATCGTTCTGTTGCTCTGTAGGGTCGATCCAAGGCGGAAGGGTACGCTTCATACCTGTGTCGACATCCATCGTAGTTGTCACCAAGAAGAATATCAACAGCAGGAACGCGATATCCGCCATTGAACTGGAGTTGATATCTCCAGCCTTTTTCTTAGTTTTTGCCATATACTACGATTTAAAAATACCACGAATAGCCGAGATAATAGCTGCAAGAGCTGCACCTGCAAAGGTGATGTACGTAACCATGATACTTGTATCTGCAACCATATACTCGAAAGGACCGAATACGTCGCGAGTAGTAGGATCTGCGCCGATACCGAGGTCATAGCCTGCTGCATCCTTAAGTGTAGCACCCTCAGCCCAACCATTGCCTGAAGCGATGAAGTATGATACAGCTACAACGGCTGCAACAACAACCAATGATACCAAAGTCTTCTTAAGGCCACCAGCGTTGAGCATCATATTCCATACTGCGCTGATGACGATGAAGCATACTGCAAATACCATAAGGAAGTAGAACCACATAAGGTTCCAGTGGATAGCAACTGCAAGATTCTCCATATTCTCGGCACTTAGCTGAGCCTCCTCGTTAGCCTTAAGTGAGGCAGCGATGTTCTCCTCCATAATGGTAACGTTCTCGCGGTGCTGAGCAAGAGTGTCGTTGAGAGCCTTGAAGTTTGCCTCTACGCTCTTAGCTGCCTCAAGCTGACGCTTCTGAGCTGATGAAAGACGCTTATTCTCGCCAAGTGACTCGATAGTAGCCATAGCCTCCAAAGCACCCTCACGTGCCTCAGCAACCTTAGCCTCATAAGCAGGGATAATCTGGTTAATAGTGTTGTTGAGCTTCTCCTTCTCCTCCTCGATAGCGGCAAGAGTAAGGACACCCTCGTCAAGCTGATTAGCAAAGATAGTGCTAAGAGCCTGAATACCCTCCGATGTAGTCTCTACTGGCACCGGCTGGTCATCCTCAGTATTCACTGCCATGCCGTTAGCATCGAACTTCTGCACAAGTGGGGTGTTGTTAGCAATCTTAGCAGAGTCTGGAGCATCCATACCTGCTACAATAGCCCAGCCCACCATTGCAACTGACACCAATGCGAAAACCAGGAATACGTAACTATGTAATTTTCTCATAATTGACTTTTCTTATAAATAGGTTGGGCTTAATTATCGCTTGTTGTATGCTGTGAGCATATCAATCAAGGTAATAGATGTATCCTCCATCTTAACTACCTGACCCTCGATCTTAGAGAGGATGTAGTTGTAGAACACCTGGAGAATAACTGCCGAGATAAGACCCATCAAAGTTGTCAAAAGAGCCACCTTGATACCACCTGCTACAACGGCTGGAGAGATAGTTGCCTGAGCCTGGATATCATCGAATGCCTGGATCATACCAACAACAGTACCCATGAATCCGAGTGATGGAGACAAAGCGATGAACAACGAGATCCAAGAGAGACCTGACTCGAGTTGACCCTGCTGAACTGAACCGTAAGATACAACAGCCTTCTCAACAGCCTCCAAACCCTGGTCGTAACGCATAAGACCCTGGTAGTAGATTGATGCGATAGGACCACGTGTGTTGCGGCAGTACTCCTTAGCAGCGTCAACACCCTGAGTGTTAAGCAACTCCTCAACCTTCTCTACGAACTTCTTGGTGTTGATCTGAGCCATTGACAAGTAGAGAATACGCTCGATAGCGATAGCCAAACCGAGTACCAAGCAGACAAGTACTGGAAGCATCCACTCCCAACCACCTTCCAAGAACTTCTTCATAAGAGCGAAGTGCATAGGCTCACCAGCCAACTCCTCTACAGCAGCCACCTCTGGAGTAGCAACCTGCTCTACTGCGGTCTCCTGTGCTGGAGCCTCGTTAGCATCCTGTGCGTAAGCAGCGCCGAATGAAAGAGTGGCAGCTGCCAAAACCAAAAAGAATTTTTTCATAATGTTTTGTTAGTTAAAATTTGTAATTTTTAGTAGTTGTTTTCTCTATATTTGTTTTTTGTTAAACATTATCGCGATTCTACATCGTGTGTCGCCAGACTCGCAAATCTGCATATCCCGTCGCCTGACCACTTAAAACTATATGTTAATCAGCTAATTACGTCACAAAAAGAGGAATATAGCCTTTTAAATACCCCCTTTTAGCGACAAATTACAGTGCGAAATATACGCATTATTTTCGAAAAGTGCAACGCTTTACAAAGTAAATTCTCCACGAAGGGGTCGTCGCATCAAACTCAACATTTCCGAAAGTGGCAAATTCTTGCCTAAAACGTACATTAGCTTGGCCACCGCAGCCTCGATAGTCATATCGTGGCCCGAGACTACTCCTGCATCCTGAAGGGCAAGGCCTGTTTCGTAGAGGTGCATCTGCACAGCACCATCCTTACACTGTGAAACATTGACTACCACGACACCACGCTCTACGGCCTCCTTAATAAGCTCTACGAACCAATCTGTCGTAGGGGCATTACCTGCTCCATAGGTCTCTAGGACCACACCTTTGGCACCGCTATCGATAAGCATAGCGCGCAACGTGGCGGGGCGGATACCAGGGAAGAGCTTGATGACAATAACATCGCTACACATAGACTCGCTAATTCGGAACTCATCCGAAAAGTCGGGGGCGTATGAGGCTATGGCTGCGCTGTTATACTGAATATTGACACCCACATCGGCCAAGGCTGTATAATTAAACGAGGCGAAGGCGTTGAGGGCTTCGGCACTGAACTTCGTTGTTCTATTGCCGCGCATAAGCTTATTCTGGAAGTAGAGAGCTACCTCGGGGACTATAGGCGCGCCATCCTCTGTGCGAGCACCTGCAATCTCTATGGCAGTGATAAGGTTTTCGCGACCATCGGTGCGCAGTATGCCGATAGGTATCTGGCTACCTGTAAAGATGACGGGCTTAGCAAGGTTTTCAAGCATAAAGCTCAGTGCAGCAGCCGAGTAAGACATCGTATCGGTGCCATGCAGAATGACAAAGCCGTCATATTTGTAGTAGTTATCGCGGATGATACGCGCCATATCTACCCAGTTCTCTACCGAGACATTCGATGAGTCAATAGGTGGCTTTATTGTTAAGACATCGATATCAACATTTAGGCGTTTCAGCGATGGGAACTCCTCATATATGCCGCTGAAGTCGAAAGGAACCAAGGCACCTGTCGCCTCATCGGTCTTCATACCGATTGTTCCACCTGTATAGATAATAAGTATAGAGGAACGCTTCATAACTATTATGATGCGCAACTTTAGTGTTGTGCTACATCTTCACAAAGGTACACAAAAAAAGTGAACCAAGAACATTTTGGTCCACTTTTTTCTCCTTTATCCCAAATATTTCTGCATATAGATGCTAAATGCAGAATATCTGTTTGGCCGTAGCCGAGGTCACCGCTGCCACACGCTCAGGCTCGATATGCTTAATCTGGGCAATCTTATCGCGCACATACTTGACATATGCCGACTCGTTGCGCTTGCCACGATAGGGGACAGGCGTAAGGTAGGGACAGTCGGTCTCCAAGAGCATAAACTCCACAGGTAGCGACTCGACAACATCGCCTAACCCTCCATTCTTAAAGGTCACCACTCCACCGATGCCAAAGACAAACTCTCCGCAGCGCATCAACTTACGCGCCATGTCGATGTCGCCAGCGTAGGCGTGAAAGACCCCTCTAAGGCCGCGACCGCGATATGTAGATACGGCATCCAGCATCTCGGTATATGCCGAGCGCGTGTGGATGGCCACAGCCTTGTCATACTTTAGGGCCAATTCGAGCTGGGCGTGTAGTGCCTCGCGCTGCTCGCGGTGAAAGTCACTACTCCAATATAGGTCAAGGCCTATCTCACCGACACCGCATAGTGGCATCGGAGGTTGGCGCAGCAGCTTTTCTACGGCATCCAACTCATCAAGCCATCTTGGATTGTCGTTTACTGACGTGGGGTGCAGACCCACCATAGGCCTACAGCGACAGGGCTCGGCCTTGGCCACAGCGAACATCCTATCGCGACTCTCGGAGTCTATATCGGGTAGTAGTAGCATCTCGACACCCTCGCTCCAAGCACGCTCCAAGGCCTCGGCTCTATCCTCGTCGAACTCCTCGGCATAGATATGTGAATGTGTGTCAATCATATCTCAAAATTGATAGTTTATAGCGCTCTTCTTGTAGAAGACACCTTCGGTTTTTGCTCTATACACGCTCGTAGCGTTGCCCTGGAAGAGGGCGCACCAAGCCTTGCATCTCAAGCTCAATTAGGGACATGGTAAGCTCTCCAATGGTGAGCCCCGTAGCCGAGAGTAGCTGCGACATATCCATCGATACGGCACCCTCCAGAGCCTTGAGGCATCGCTGCTGCTCGGTAGTAAGCTCAGCGACGATATCACCATCGTCATCGCCACCCTTCGTGGTTGTGTCAGTGGCGATATCCCAATCCATATCTTCGATAATATCCTCTGCCGTAAGCACCAAACGAGCCTTGCCCGAGCGAATGAGATTGTTTGTGCCAAAGGAGTTGCTATCGGTGACGCGCCCAGGTAGTGCCATAACCATACGATGGTAGCCGTCGGCTAAGTCGGCCGTGACGAGCGACCCTCCCGAGGCTGGTGACTCGACAACAAGCGTGCCCATGCTCATTGAGGCGATTATGCGGTTGCGAGCAACAAAGTGATGGCCGTTTTGCTTCGTCTGAGAGTGTAGCTCCGAGACTATAGCACCTCCATGCCTAAGGATATCCTCGGCAAGGGCGCGATGTGGTGCAGGCTGCACATCGGGGAGCACGTTGGCAACGACAGCCACCGTAGTGACTCCATGTGCCAGTGCAGCGCGGTGCGAGGCGGCATCTACACCATAGGCCAAGCCGCTAACGATGCATAAATCGGGAATTTTAGACCCAAGCTCTGCGATAATCTTGTCGGTGACGTGCTGTCCCGAGGGCGACATATCGCGTGTACCTACCACCGAGAGCATGCGCATCGATAGTGCCTCGACTCGGCCCCGTACAAAGAGTATATGTGGGCGGTCTATAGCCTCGCGCAGAGGGGAAGGGTAGGCATCGTCCGTAGCTGCAATAATCGATATTGAGTGCTTACGACAATACTCTATCTCCCTCTCGGCCAGCCTATAACACTCGCCACTAAGGATGCTTCGTGCTACGCTCTCCTTAAGGCCATACTCGCCCACCAGCCGCTGCATAGGGCTGGTGAGTATCTCGCGTGCCGAGCCTACGGCTTCCATAAGTCGTGTCGCCGTAAGGCTCCCTAATCCCGAGACAAAGAGCAGAGCTAAGTCGTCTAAGAGCATATCTATCCGCAGTGGAAGTATTTGTGTACCAGCTGGAGCATCTGCTCGCGGTCATTACCTATATCCTCACGAAGGGTTCTGTCATCAAAGGCTCTGAGGCTCTTGAGTATGCCATCAATCATCGCTGGGCTAAATACGCCACGTGCCTCGTAGAGTGCGCGCTGTCGCTCAAGGGCATCTGCCGATGCTGCGCAGCTATCGGGCAACTGTGCCAGACCTTCAAGCTTCGACGCATTCTCCCTCTGGTGGATATTGACATTTACATAGGTGCGCTGGGCAATATCTAAGGCGTTGTCGAGCTCGAAGCCGTAGCGGCACGCCACGACAAGGCCTGCGATAAGCTCGTAGACATCTGCCGAGCCATCGGGTGAACGCATCTCTACGGTCTGTTTCTGCGAAGTGTCGTACTCGCTTAGCTTCTCAAGAGGATTGGCTATATGGCACATATCGCTCTTTGCGGTCCAGCCCAGAGGTACGCGCACAAGTACCGAGCGGTTACGGTCGCCCCAGCATACGTTTGTTGGGGCCTCCTGATGTGGCACAAGGCGGAAGTACGAGGTAGGATTGGTATTTCCAAAGGCTGTTATCGAGGGCGCAAGCTCCATCATACCTGCAATGGCGCGACGTGCCGTATCCGATAGTACGCCGCCATCGAGCATCATATTCTTGCCATCCTTGACTATGCGCATGTGTATGTGTAGTCCCGAGCCAGCCTTGCCTGCCGTAATCTTAGGTGCAAAGGTGATGTCGTAGCCGTAGCGATATGCTAAGTTGCGGATTATCCACTTGGCGATAACGAGCTGATCGGCAGCATCCTCTGCGGCAACGGGCAGAAACTCTATCTCATTCTGTTCGTATATCATGCCGTCGATAGAGAAGTTACCCACCTCTGAGTGTCCATACTTAATCTTGCCTCCTGCCTGAGCGATATAGGCCATACACTCTGTTCTAAACTCGTTAAACTTGGCGTATGGTGCCGACTCGTGATATCCCCTCTGGTCGGTCGCAGGGAATAGCCCCTCGTCGGGAGCTATCACGTAGTACTCCAGCTCGCCCATCGCCTCGAACTGCATACCCGTCACCTCCTCGAAGGCTGCCAAGGCCTTGAGTAGCGTGTAGCGTGGTGCTGATGCTAATGGCTCGCCATCCTTGTTGAAGAACGAGCATAGCATGCTTATCGTTGGTATCTCGGCGAATGGGTCATGAAAGGCGGTGCTAAAGCGTGGTACGACATATAGGTCGCTACTGCCCGCCTCGATAAATGAAAAGAGGCTTGAGCCATCAACACGCTCGCCACATGTGAGTATCGTGTCGAGGTAGTCGGCATTGTTAATCACGAAGTTGAGGGTCTTAAGTCGACCATCACCCGCAGGATACATAAAGTTGACCATACGGATACCATTTTCGGTGATATACTCAACGATGTCGGCCTTAGTAAACTCTTTTGCTGGCTTTCCCAAGAATGCAACGAGCTTATTGGGATTAAGTTTTAGCTCTCTATTCATAACACTTGAGTTTTTTTTGTGATAACATTATGTAACAAAATTATGAAAAAATAAGAGAAATGGCAATAGTGACAGAGAAAAAGTTACAATCGAGAGCCTGCCCGCTCTCTATTTAGATAGGTGTCAGAGAGTTTTTTTTGTGAGTAGGTATGTAGGTGCGCTCGCACGCAGCGAGCTCAAGGAGTAGTTTAAGGGTTTTCGTTATTGCGGATTGTTGTGATACTCGACCTCTTAATGTCTTATGGTCTTATCGTCTTAATGTCCTAAAAGAATAAAGACTATAGGACAATAGGACAATAAGATGGTTGCGGACAAAAATTTCTCCCTGTTGTGTTTTGTTGTGATACTCGACCTCTTAATGTCTTATGGTCTTAACGTCTTAATGTCCTAAAAAAATAAAGACAATAAAGTAAGACCCCTCGGGCAGTACTCGTCGGTACCATCCCAAGGGGTCATCTTTTATACCTATTTATACTCAAACGAATTACTCTTCGTCGGTATCGGTGTAAGCCTTCAACAGCTTATCCTGTACGTCGGCAGGCACCTGCTCGTATGATGCAAACTGCATTGTGTATGTCGCAGCACCCGATGTCAACGACGACAACGATGTTGAGTAGCGATAGAGCTCTGCAAGAGGTACACGTGCATTAAGACGGTCGAAGCCCTTATCCGACTCCATACCCATAATCATAGCACGGCGGTTCTGCAAGTCGCTCATCACAGCACCCATATACTCGCTTGGAGTGAGCACCTCGACGTTGTAGATAGGCTCCATAATCTTAGGACCTGCGTTGCGGAAGGCATCCTTGAAGGCGTTACGTCCTGCAAGCTTGAATGAGAGCTCGTTTGAATCTACTGGGTGCATCTTACCGTAGTAGATAACCACGCGTATATCGCGAGCATATGAGCCTGTCAATGGACCCTCGTCCATCTTCTCCATGATACCCTTCAAAATCGCAGGCATAAAGCGTGCATCGATAGCACCACCAACGATAGAGTTGTAGTACTGAAGCTTACCGCCCCATGGCAAGTCATACTCCTCCTTGCCCTTAACGCTCACAGCAATCTCCTGGCCATTTACCTTATACTTCGTAGGCTCAGGCATACCATCGTAGTATGGCTCGATGACCATGTGAACCTCGCCAAACTGACCTGAACCACCCGACTGCTTCTTGTGACGATAGTCGGCCTGAGCTACCTTGGTGATAGTCTCGCGATATGGAATCTTAGGTGCGAAGTACTCAAGCTCCATCTTATTCTCGGTAGATAGACGCTGCTTGAGGATGTTGAGGTGGTGCTCACCCTGACCCTGGATGATGGTCTGCTTAAGCTCCTTAGAGTACTCTACAAGGATTGTTGGGTCCTCATACTTAGCATCGTTGAGCAACTTGCCAAGCTTCTCCTCGTCGTTCTGCTCCTTAGCCTTCACAGCTGCGCGGTAGCGAGGTTCGGGGAATACAATAGGCTCGCAAGCAACAGGTGCTGATGGTGCTGCAAGGGTGTCGTTTGTGCGAGTTGCCTTGAGCTTTACGGTGCAACCTATATCACCAGCCAAGAGCTCCGTAACCTTAACACGGTTCTTACCTGCTACGGCAAACAACTGCGAGAGCTTCTCCTTGTTGCCCGTGCGTGAGTTTACAAGCTCCATACCCTCTGAGAGCTTACCACGTACCACGCGGAAGTAGGTAATCTCGCCGATGTGCTGCTCTATCTGGCTCTTGAATACGAATACAACTGTTGGCTCCTCCTCGTTGGCCATAAGCTCCTCGCCCTCGGTAGAGAGGAATGCTGGGGCCTTCAATGGACCTGGGGCAACGTTGATGATAAACTCCATAAGACGCTTTGTACCTATGTCGCGCTTACCCGATGCGCAGAAGACAGGCATAACATCGCGCTTAGATACACCGAGCTTAAGACCCGAGCGGATGTCGTCCTGTGTGAGTGAACCCTTCTCGAAGTATAGCTCCATAAGTGCGTCATCGTATACGGCAGCGGCCTCGGCAAGCTCCTGGTTAAGGGCATTAGCCTTATCTATCTCGCTATCTGGAATTGGGTGCTCCTCGCGAGTACCGTTCTCGTCTACGAAGGTATACATCTTCATCATCAACACGTCGATAAACGAGTTGAAGCCTGCGCCCTGGTTTACAGGATACTGCACGATAACTGGCTTAACAGAAGAGTTGGCGCGGATACCCTCAAGGGTGGCATCGAAGTTTGCCTTGTCGCCATCGAGCTGGTTAACAACACCGATGAGTGGCTTGTTGAGGATACGTGCATAGCGTGACTGTAGCTCAGAGCCTACCTCCCAGCCATTCTGGGCATTGAGAACCATGATACCAACGTCGCCGACCTTGAATGCCGAGAAGAGCGAGCCACAGAAGTCGTCCGAACCTGGGCAGTCGATGATGTTGAGCTTGCGGCCCATGAACTCAGTAAAGAGGGTTGTTGAATAGATTGAGCGTTTGTATTCATGCTCGATATCGGTGTTGTCCGATATTGTATTGTTATTCTCGATACTACCCCTGCGGTCAATCACTTTACCCTCGAAAGCCATTGCTTCGGCAAGGGTAGTTTTTCCAGTGCCAGGCGCACCAATAAGAACGATGTTCTTAATCTCTTTTGCTGAATAATTTTTCATAGTATATTAGTTTTTAGGTTTTTTCTTGAGCCGCTTAAGTCTTAGTCTTAGCTCCTGTTTTGGGGCCGAGCAAACCCTTAAGTGCCTTTGCGGATTATAAAGTTAAAGACTTTTTTTTTAACGACAAAATAAAAGACCAATATTTTTTAAAAAGTGATTATTTCCCTCGGTTTTTAACCCCCTAATATAGCTGTTCTTATATTATATATGGTATATTTATGCTATTTATCCACTTTGCATACATCGCTACTTGAAGTGCATGCAATAGAGCAAAATGAGAGGTGGAATATGGTCTTTTTGCACTTTTCGATATAAGATGGTAACCATTTCGCACACTAAGCATATCACTATCACGAAATTTTTGTATATTTGTTTGTGCTAACCTGCAATATAGATGAAACTTAAGTTATCGACACACACTCTACTAATAACCGTTGCCATGCTCTGCTTCGTTGCAGTGGCTGTGGCACAGGATATAGGTGTCGATAAGGACGAGGCCTATAAGCTCCTTGGCTACGACTACAACGACTACAAATATTACGACGACAATGAGGATGATATGCAGAGTATCACGCCCCTGCAAGATACGTTGTCGCCATCGCTCAACCTTGGCGATGTAGATATTCGCAATGCACAATACGCACTGCGCACATACGGACTTAGACTACGTGGCCAAGCACTTCAAGAGGAGTCATATGCTATAGGCCCTATCGAGATAGACTACCAGAGTGCATCGCGCCTAATGAGGTTGGGCCTTGCTCGCAGCACAACGTTGGGCATAGCGACCACAAGACCCTCAGCTACCATAGCCTCTACTACGGAGATACTCTTGGGCGAAGAGCGCAGAGAACGATACTCGGAGCACTACCTTCGAGGCGATATCTCGGGGCGCAACTACCTCGGTGGCCTAAGCTACAGGGCCACGTGGCTGCCACAGCGCGATGGCATACGCCTTGACGATGCGTGGACGATAACCCACTATGCCAATCTCCGCACGGGGCGTGACCTATATATCGATGGGGTATACACCAACTCCGCAGAGTTAGCCGTTGAGGCCTCGCGCTCTACGCGCCGCTATGCCCTCTCGATTGTTGCCCTTTTGCCCTACTCGAACCAGGGACTTAGGCAGGCATCTACGGCCGAGGCGTTCAGGCTGACGGGAAACACACTCTACAACCCCTCATGGGGTTTTCAGTGTGGCAAGCCGCGCAATGCTCGTGTGCTCAGTGTCTTAACGCCAGAGGTTATAGCACGCTGGGACTACCGTATAACCAACACCACAACTCTACACCTTATCTCCGATATAAGCTATCAGCCAAGGTCACTTACAGCACTCAATTGGTTCGATGCATCCACGCCGATTCCCGACAACTACCGCTATATGCCCTCATACTACGATACAAATCGTAAGATAGGTGTTACCAAGATGTGGACAACAAATAATAGCGACTACACGCAGATAGATTGGCAGGGGCTCTACCACACAAATGCGATACAGCCCGATGGCCATGCTCGCTATATCGTGGATAGCCAGCGCGAGAATCTCACACGTGCCGCCTTATCGCTATATGTTGATGGTCAAATCCTAAGTGTTAAGGTCGCGGCAGGTGCAATCATAGATTACAACACTACGCACCATTTCAAGGTTGTTGAGGACCTGCTCGGTGCCGACTATCTTATCGACAAGGACTACTACCTTGTCAGCGACGATACCTATGGCAACAACTATCAGAATGACCTGCATAACCCTAACCGCATACTCTACGAAGGCGATAAGTATAGCTACAACTATCGCCTCAGCCGCCTACAGACCAGGGTCTTTGCCAATGCGTTATGGGGTTACGGCCTCGGCCAGATAGGTGCTACGATATCCATAGCTACGCAGTGGACACATAGGCGCGGCTACTACGAGAAGGAGATATTCTCGGGGAGTGGCTCCTACGGTCGCTCACAGACTATCTTACTCAGTCCCTATGACATCTCCTTAGGGTGGCGACACTCCTTTGGCAAGCATGGCCTGCGTGTCGCAGCAATGGTGCGTGGCGATAGCCCACAGTGCGACAACATGTTTCTCCAAACAGAGTATAATAATCGCCGCGTCGAGGGGATAAAACTACGTACTGCGTTGGCCTCCGATGCTACATATATCTATGCTCCTAATCAACGCTTTACATTCTCGGCGACGCTCTTTGCCGCAGCCTTGGTCGATGATAGCGATGTGATACACTACTACGATGACTTAGTGGGGAGATATGTCGATGGCGTAGTGAGTAACATCGAGTATCTAAGCTTCGGTATCGAGGCGAGTGCCAATGTTAGGTGGTCGAAATACCTAAGTTCGAACTTCTTGGCTACGGCTATGCGCAGTCGATATATCGACAATGCGACAGTGACGCTCTATGCCGACAACGACAATAGCCTGATAGCGCACACTACGGCAGAGATGAAGGGGCATAATACGGGTACGCCTGAGTTGGCTCTCTATGGCGATGTGGAGTTCTATGCAGCAGGTTGGCGAGCGCGACTTGCGGCATACTACTGTGGCTATAGATATATATCTCCATCATATACGCGCCGCAGTGTACGTGTGTTGGATATCGCCTCGTCCGACGAGCACCGCATGTTGCTACGCTCGCAACAACGCTTCGACGATATAGCCTCGATGGACCTTAGCGTAAGTAAGCGTATACGCCTAAAATGGGCCACAATGAGCATCCAGCTATCTATACGAAATATGCTCGGCATCAACACTATAAGTAGTGGCTATGAGCAGCATAGGGTGCGCCGTATAACGCATAACGATATAGCGCGTGTTGAGCCCTTCGACAACCGCCTAAGATATGGCTATGGGCGCACCTATAACTTCGGCATAGGATTGTGGTTTTAGGGCAATACTCCCCTCTTTGGCAAACTTTTGTTAGTTGCACTTTTCGATTCCATATTTTTTTAGTATCTTTACCCCGTTTTGAATACTATATATAGTGTAAGATAATGAGTTGTAATAAAAAACATATTCCCGATATTGGAAGAGGATGCTGCTTCTGTGATTGTGGCGATGAGATGGAGGCTAAGGCCTCGGAGGGTTGCTACAAGCTTCACGAGACCGACTGGTTAGAGGAGTATCCCAATAACATCCCCACCGATATATTTGAGGTGCGATTTAAGAATACACGTCGTTCCTACTACCAAAATGTCAACAACTTGGAGCTTAAGCGTGGCGATATTGTCGCTGTCGAGGCGCAGCCTGGTCACGACATAGGTATCATCTCGCTTACGGGCGATATGGTGGCTAAGCAGATGCGCCGCGTAGGCTTTAACCCCCACAATGGCGAGTTTAAGAAGATATACCGCAAGGCTCGTCCCTACGACATCGAGCGTTGGCAGGAGGCCATAGCCTTAGAGCACGAGACGATGATAGCCTCGCGACAGATAGCCGCAGATATGGGTCTAAACATGAAGATTGGCGACGTGGAGTATCAAGGCGATAAGCTCAAGGCGATATTCTACTACATCGCCGATGAGCGTGTCGACTTCCGCGAGCTTATCAAGGTCTTTGCCGAGCGATTTCATATACGTATCGAGATGAAGCAGATTGGTGCGCGTCAGGAGGCTGGCCGTATAGGTGGCATTGGTGCTTGTGGTCGCGAGCTATGTTGCTCATCGTGGATGTCGAGCTTCTCAAGCGTGACGACAAATGCTGCGCGCATGCAGGAGATATCGCTCAACCCCCAGAAGTTGGCTGGCCAGTGCTCGAAGCTTAAGTGCTGCCTAATGTATGAGTATGACGTATACGCCGATGCACGTCGCACGATACCTCGCCTCAGAGAGCCTCTTCAGACTATCGATGGCGAGTACTTCCTCATAAAGATAGACCCCTTGGCTGGTACAATGTCGTTCTCGACAAGTAAGAATACCATTGCTAACCTAACGACGCTGCCTATCAGCCGAGTAAAGGAGATTATAGCCCTTAACCGCGCTGGCGAGAAGGCCGAGACGCTTGAGGGTAACACCACAGAGCAACGTGCCGAGGAGCCTACCTATCGCCAAGAGGAGGATAGCATAACACGCTTTGACAATAAGAGCAAGCGTAGTAAGCGTAATAAGCGCAAAGGCGATAAGGGTGATAAGGGCGTGCGTAGCGAGTCGGGTGAGGGCGAGAGTGGTGCGGAGAATATAGCCGAGGGTGGCGAGCAGAGTGCGCAAGAGCCTAAGGAGCAGCGCGAGACAAAGGAGCGTAGGCAGCGACCACGTAGGCCCGAGCAGCCAAAGAGTGACAATACGACAGCTGAGACAGCACCCCAGGCAGATAAGCAGGGCGATAGCAACGAGGAGCGTGGTGAGCGTGGTGAGCGTGGTGAGCGACGCTTCAAAGGTCGTGGCCGCAGAAATGGAGGGCGTGGCGAGCGTCAGCGTGGTGATAATGGCCCAGATAGCAAGGAGTAAACCCCGAATATAGTAACGTTAGCATCGCAGAGAGAATGAGAAGCAGACTCATTACGATAATATCGATATTGGTGATATCGCTGTCGGGATGTATGCCTAAGGGGCGTAGCGTCGTGGTAAACGATACCGAGAACGATAGGTGGAGCACGGTCGAGGAGTTCTACTACGATAACGTAGATACCCTCACACGTCGCGACATATCTATCGTCGTGCGCTACGGTCATGGCTATACGGCCGACTCGGTGGCGATGAGCATACTTAGCATATCGCCCGACTCTCTGGTTTTTGAGGAGCCCTTTAAGTTGCGTATACCTCGCTTAGGCGATATGCGTCCTGCGGAGCATACGTTTCTCTATCGTCGTAACGTGCTGCTCGCAAAAGAGGGCCGCTACACCTTCCGCCTTAAGCCAGATGCCGTAGTCGAGGGCATAAGCTCGGTAGGCCTCGTAATAACAGAGGTTAAAAGAGTCGGTGATAACACACAACAATAGCCACATAACGAATAACACCCGTAGCTATGGGAAAAGATAAACTGAGAAAATTTGCCGAAAACCTCACCTTTGCCTGCCTTGTGCAGCCCGAGTTCGAGGATATATTCCACAAGGACCACCCCTTGAAGGGTCGCTGGCACGAGGAGTTCTTCCACAACGACAACCCCATCGTCCTGGAGCTTGGTTGTGGCAAGGGAGAGTACACCATTGCGCTTGCCGAGCGTAACCCCGACTGCAACTATATAGGCATCGACATCAAGGGGGCGCGTATGTGGCGTGGTGCCAAGACAGCCACCGAGCGCGGCATGGCCAACGTGGGCTTTGTGCGCACACGCATCGAGTTTATACGCTCTTTCTTCGCGCCTGGCGAGATTAGCCAGATATGGATAACCTTTCCAGACCCTCAGCTTAAGAGTCGACGAGCAAAGAAACGCCTCACCTCGCCACTCTTCTTAGCCGACTACAAGCAGATGCTCACAGAGGATGGTGTGATAAACCTCAAGACCGACTCGAAGCATCTTTACAACTATACCGCTGCCGTTATCGAGCGTCTTGGCCTCGGCGTAGAGGTGCAGAACGACGACATCTACGGCTCGGGATATGCCGATGAGGTGTTGTCGGTAAAGACGGCATACGAGACAAGGTTTGTGTCGATGGGCCTGCCCATCACCTACACGCGCTTTAGCCTCGCAGGGTGCAACCACTTCGAGCACTTCGACTGGGAGGGTGACGACATCTTGGAGAAGGATGCCGAGAGTAACAGAACTAAAGCTTTTTAACCTACGCATATATGGGAAAGAGAAGAAAGGATTACCCACTTATTGAGGGTCTACATATAACTACCCTTGCGGCCGAGGGTAAGGCGATGGGCAAGGTAGATAATCAGGTTGTCTTTGTGCCCATGACACTGCCTGGCGATGTTGTGGATGTGCAGATACGCAAGCACCACCGCCGCTATATGGAGGGTACTGTGGTACGCTTTGTCGAGAAGTCGCCACTGCGCATAGAGCCCTTCTGCCAGCACTTTGGCACCTGCGGAGGGTGTAAGTGGCAGAACCTGCCATACGACGAGCAGCTTAAGCAGAAGCGTCAGCAGGTCGAGGACCAGCTTGTGCGCATCGGCCACTTGGATATCCCCGAGGTGCGCACCTGTCTGGGCTCGGCACGTACTCGCGAGTATCGCAATAAGCTTGAGTTTACCTTCGCGGACCGCCGCTGGCTCACCTACGAAGAGATTGCCTCAGGGGGCGATATAGCCTCGACACCTGCCGTAGGCTTCCATATCCCTGGCTGCTTTGACAAGGTCCTCGATATCGAGCAGTGCCATCTACAGGTAGAGCTCTCGAACAGAATACGCCTTGCTACCAAGCAGTTCTGCATCGACAACGGCTACTCGTTCCACAATGCACGTGCCCACGAGGGCCTTATGCGCACTATGGTTGTGCGCACAGCCTCAACGGGCGAGGTGATGGTTATCGTGGTATTCAACGAGAACGACAGAGAGAGAATAGAGGCACTTATGACATACCTACGCGATGAGTTTAAGGAGATAACCTCGCTGATATATATGGTCAACGACAAGTGGAATGACTCGCTTGGCGACCGTGAGCCTATATGCTTTGCAGGCAAGGACCATATCATCGAGCAGATGGAGGACCTTAAGTTTAAGGTAGGACCTAAGTCGTTCTACCAGACCAACTCGGAGCAGGCCTACGAATTGTATAAGGTTGCGCGTGACTTTGCCGAGCTTGGCGAGGATGATACCCTCTATGACCTATATACGGGTACGGGTACTATCGCCAACTTCTGCGCTCGCCACGCTAAGCGAGTTGTAGGCATCGAGTATGTTCCCGAGGCAATAGAGGATGCGGTTATCAACTCGCGCCTCAACGGCATCGAGAATACGACGTTCTATGCTGGCGACATGAAGGATGTGCTCAGCGACGAGTTTGTCGAGCGCAATGGCCGTCCCGATGTTATCATCCTCGACCCTCCCCGCGCAGGTGTCGATGAGCGCGTATTGGAGGTTATCAAGCGTGCCGCACCCGAGCGTATGGTATACGTTAGCTGTAACCCCTCGACGCAGGCTCGCGACTTGGCTATACTCAATGATATGTACGAGATTGTTGCCGTGCAGCCAGTCGATATGTTCCCCCACACACACCATGTCGAAAATGTCGTTAAGCTCCGCAAGCGAGCATAGCGATGTGATGATACCATACAACAAAGGCTGCCATTCAGACTGTCCTTTTTCGGCGGTGAAAATCAATTCACTGCCGATTTTATTTATTTACAATAGGTTAGGCTGTTGGGTTATGAAACGACTTTTATGCAAAAAACCGCTTAAACTCCAATCCTGCTCTTGGCGTGTAGTCTTCTATGTAGTCTAAATTAAGTGTAAATAATCAACCTACTGTTTAATCACCTATTGCGGACAGGCAAGAGGTGATTTTTCTATTTTATTCGAACAAGACCCCAAAAGAGTATTGTCATTTGCGAAAATATAATCGGCAAAACGATTTGTACAACTTTGTAAAACGAAATGTGCAAAAATCCAAAATTTTTGCGAGCGTTTGAAGCGACCATTTGAGCGGGAATTAAACGCTTTTCAAACACTATTCAAACGATATTCAAAAGCAAACCGCTGCGACATTTCCATCGCAGCGGTCTTTTTATGCAGCAACCTTTTCGAGTATCTCGTGGCAATTATCCTTTATTTTTCGCGTGTCTCGCTTCCATTCCGACAGCGTAAAACCTTTTTCGTATTGAGGGTAAGGTTT
>SUZV01000013.1 GCA_015059715.1 Rikenellaceae bacterium
ATTATATTTCACAAAAATTTGTGTAAGTCGTTGAATATCAAGATAGATGTGCGGGCGAAATTTCAAATTCAACCTAACGAAAAAGGGAAGCTGATTTTCTCAACTTCCCTTTCAAGTGGTGCCACCGGGATTCGAACCAGGGACACAAGGATTTTCAGTCCTTTGCTCTACCAACTGAGCTATGGCACCATCGTGTATGTCTGCTAACTTTGTTTTAGCGAGTGCAAAGATAGCTACTTTTTTTTATTCTGCAAATTTTTTCGGTTAAAAATTATCAAAAATATTTGCTAAAATAACGACGTATCTATTATTATTTTGTAAATCAGCATATTATATGATTGTGGGTTATATGCATACCCTCCAAAATCATATTCACTATATCAGCTATCGCGTAGCACTATCCATGCAGTCCTTGGGTGCTACTTCATGCTCGTAGGGTATTTACTCCTTCACGCATCGCACAGGCATACCATTAGCACGATGCATCGAACGTGCTACATCGAGGCCATTCCATGTGCGTGTGGCCGTATTAAGGTCAAAGTACAAGGCCTTAGCATTACCACCATCTGTCGTAGTGGTCCAGTAGTAGCCCGACCAAGGTACGGGGCGCACAGCATCGTCGTTGACGATATCTAAGCGACAGTCGATATAGTTGCGGCGGCCCTGTGCCGAGAAGAAGTATTCGGCATTGGTAGTGGTATTAACCAGCAGCAGTCCATACCTCTTCTGCAAATCCTCCCATACCATATCATCGTAGCTTGTGGCAATCGTCATATTAGCAAATAGCGAGGCATCGGGTACGCGCCAGCCAGCAGGGCAGGGGTCGTTATTGCTCTTTGTTGTGTTGCTCCAAAGCTCATCATCGTGACCCGAGTATAGCCAGTCGTAGTCGTTATCCTTATTGCCCTTAATTGTCGAGTATGGATTAGATATTGCCCAGCTAACGGTTCCCTGCTCGGCGTTAGACTCTACATACTCTATATACATCGGGCCATTATTACCATCATATAGCGTGTCGTCGCTATTGCCTGGGAAGGTATATGAGTGTGGTCCTACGAAGGGGTCTTTACGTCCCCACTGGTAGTACATACCGAAGGATTCGTATATAGTGCTACCCGTTGTTGAGCCGTTGCTATTAAGCTCTGCACCGAGGTTTATGCTCATCATTGTCTGGCCGTTAAGCTCTACAGTATTCTCCGAGGCCATAGGGTTGTTATTCGTCACCCATATATGCCAGCTCCACTGCAACTCTCCATCCTCGTCATAGCCACCGATAAGGGCATTACCATATTGAACCTTGCCTGTAGCCTCCTCGTCCTCGCTGGCAGAGTCGTCGATGTAGAATGTCGCCTTACCATCGCGCATATCGAGGTACTTGATAAGTCCGTCGGTAGTCTCCCAGATAACCTTTACCTCGGCCGTATTTAGTGCTATGGCCGTATCGCCATTGCCACCAAGCATAGGGTTAAATATGTAGCGCGTAATGGGCTGTGTTGCCACGTAGCAGTTCGCAGGCGAGGCGTACAAGTTTACCTCGTTGCTGACAATGGCTACGTATATCGATTGGCTCTTGGTGTCACCTGTAGGGGTGTATCCCGTAAGTGTTATGGTGCCGCTCTCAACCTCCTCGTTGTCAAACGAGGTGGGGGCTGTTACGGTGATGGTGCCAGTGTACATATCGATGCTATCCACGCTCCAACCCTCGGGTATGGATGTTGCGGTGATAGAGGTTATATTGCTACTGTCGAAGGTTGTCGTGCCGCTGTCGCCTGGCATAGCCACGAGGATACCCTCGGCAGGGACATCAAAGCTATTAGTCTCCTCCTTGCTACACGACATAAGCGAGGATGTTACGAGTATTGTTGCTGCAAGGGCTAACGTGTATAGTATCTTTCTCATACTCCTATTCTCTCTTTATTTTGGTACTAATTAAGTCTATATCAAAAAGTCTAAATTGTCACAATGCTGCTACTCCTCTTTGGGCATATCGAGCACTATAATCGATACGGCGATATCGGGATATTTATCCATAAGTGTTGACATCAGCAGGTCGGCCTCCGAGCGTTCCGTAAAGGTACCTATAGCAAACTGTGCTCCTCGACGTGATATCATCTTGTCGGGTGTTGTGGCGTTAATGAGCTCGCGCATATCGTCACTCAGCTCCTCACACTCTATAGCTACGAGATATCTGTTTTCGATATCTGCCACGCTCTCCTGGCCCTTCTCCTCCTTTACCTCGCTGAGGTTTACCATCTCGCCATCACGCCAGCGACATATCTCGGGACGTTTAAAGCCCTTCTCCTTGAGGAATAGCTGGGCCTCTTCTGCCTCGGCGAGTGTTGCAAAGCCGCCTGCGTAGTAGCAATATCGTCCCTTGTCGTTCTGAGCTATGTAGAGTGGTTGTACACCCTTAAATAGTGTCATTGTCTGCTTGGTCTTGAACGCTCCGAGGAGTATGCGGTATATCGTGCCTCGCTCGTAGACCTTAAGTTCGGGGAGCTTGTTTGTTGTGTTGTTGTAGAAGTTTGTTCGTCCGATAATTATTGGGGCATAGTCCAAGAATAGGCGACGCTCAAGCTCTATCTTCTTATGGCGATACTCTATCGGGGTAAGCCTGCCAAGACGCTGTTGTAGCGAGTCGATAGCATCGACAAGGCCGAACTCTTGTGCCGTAGCAATCTCGTAGTTGAGGAGCGTGGTGCGGCTTGTGGCGTAGTGCATAAGTGCGTCCGAGGCGTACTCGCCATCGAGCTGTGAGCACTGTTGCTGTGTCTCGCTAAAGGCCTCGGATGATGCATCTAAGGCATCGTAACGGTTGCTCTTTTCAAGTACATAGCCCAAGGCGTAGTACTTGGTGTCGATGATATGGTTCCACTTGATATCTATCTCGTTGTTGCGCACCTCGGCTTTGTGCTTTAGCTCCAGATAGAGGCTAAAGAGCGAGTCGGCAACGCTCTCGTCGTCTGTTTCGAGGTATTGCTTAACCGTTGAGTCGAGCTGTTTGTAGTTTTTGATGTACTCCATGCAGTCGGCCTCTATGGACTCATCTTCGGCCTGTGCTACGACTAAGTCGGCATAGTCTTCTGGTGCCAGTGCCGAGGTGAATATATCGTTCTTATATAGCGAGCGGTACCTCACTAAGGGTTTTGTTGTCTCAAGGCTATCACTAAGCTCGCTCTCGTCGGTCTGGCTTGACGAGAACATGTGTGCCAAGATATACTCCTGCTCGATATTGTTTATCTTGGTGATTATGTCGCCACGCTGCTGTCGAATCTCGAAAATTCTCTCTTCGAGCGACAGAATATAGGATGTGTACTTATCGATATCTATGGGAGTGCTTAGTGAGTCGCGACTGCGGCTAAACTCCTCGCGTGTATCGGTGATAACACGCTGTATCGAGTCTTCAAGCTCAAGGAGTGTGTCGTTCTGTCTCTTCAGCTCTGTATATTGCTCGTTGGACATTAGCTCAGGGAACTCTGGCTCGTCGGCACGTGCTATGGTTGCGGCCACTGCTGCAACCACAACCATCGTAATAATCGTATATCTGCGCACTCTATCTATCATATTGTTTCCTCTATATAACGTATCGAATTGACTATTTTGTATCTACCTCCACGAGCGAATGAATAGTAGCTGTATAAGGCCGAAGATTTCGAGACGGCCAATGAGCATCAGCAGCGTGGAGAGTAGCTTCAGCACAGTTGGCAGTGTCGAGAAGTTCGACATCGAACCCACCTCTCCAAAACCAGGGCCTACGTTGCTTATACAGGCTATCGAGGCGGTAAATCCTGTGAGTATGTCACACCCGAATAGCGTGTATACTACTGTGCCTATAAGCACCAATATTATGTATGTCACGATGAAGGTCATCACCAAGCTTAGGGTGCTATCCTCCTGCACTATGCCATCGACCTTAGTGCGTATTATGGCATTAGGGTGTAGCTGTATCTTCATGCGGTTGCGTACCACCTTTGCTGCGATGAGCACCCTGTCGACCTTCATACCACCCGACGTAGAGCCTGCGCAGCCGCAAATCACCGAGCACACAACGAGTAGTACAATGGCTACTGCTGGCCACGTGTTAGTGTCGGCAGTGGCGAATCCCGATGTTGAGGTTATGCTCACCACCTGGAACGATGCGTAGCGCATAGCCTCGCCAAAGGTGGGGTATACATCCTCGGCTACAAGGCTTATGGCTATGACTATCGCTACTACTAACATCATAGCTATGAATGTGCGCACCACCTCCGAGCGGAAAATGTTGTTCTTACGCCCCGTAAGCGTTGCATATAGGATGCCGAAGTGTATCGCCGAGAGTGTCATAGAGACCATCAATATGCTCTCGATAAGGGGGCTGTCCCAGAAGGCTACCGATGCATTCTTTGTGCTCAGTCCACAGGTTGCGCACGACGACATGGCATGAGTTACGGCATCTAACCATGTCATGCCAGCATACTTGAGAGCTACCGTCGTTACCAGCGTTAATCCTGCATATATGGTTACTAAGAGTCGGAATATTACCTTCGAGCGGTAGTGGAAGTTGTCCTTTGCGATGCTACTCATCTCCACGCTTGTGAGCATGTGTCTACTCTTGCCCATCGAGGGGAGGATGACCAGTGCGAACATCACAACACCGATACCTCCAATCCATGCCGAGGAGGCACGCCAGAAGAGTAGTCCAGGGGGTAGAAACTCTATGTCGTTGAGTATCGATGCTCCCGTAGTTGTAAATCCCGATACGCTCTCGAACCAAGCGTTAATTATCGTAAACTCTCCGCCCCAGATTAGATAGGGGAATGTCCCTACGATGCAGGCTACGAGCCACGAGCCCACAACGATGGCGTATCCCTCTTTGGTCTTTATCTCGTCGACCCTCTCGACAAAGAATAGCGGGAACGTGCCGAGCAGTGCTGTCATAAATGAGGATAGTAGGAGCGGGTAGTATGCCGAGTCGTAGTCGTTAAGCATAGATACACCAGCCGAAGCGAGCATAAATGCCGCTATGAACTGTAGGACCATGCCTATGTATCGTATGACTACCGTAGCTCTCATCTTACCTTATCCGTTAACGCCGTTAATCTCTATCTTTGGACTCTCTATCGAAGTTTTTGTATTACCGCCCAGATGCGGTCACGCAACGAGGCTAACTCATCGCGACAGGCGATATTGTTGTCAAAGGGTGTCCTGTAACGCAGGTAATCGCCCAATTCGTTGTTGATGCGCAGTACTGGCTTGATTAGGTAGTGGTTGATGAAGAAGTAGAACATCAGCACTACGACAATCATCACTATAAGCGATATAAATACGGGGGTTACGGCGCGTCGTGCCGTATGACTTAGGCGGTTTACATCTGGACCAAGCGTGTTCTCCGAGCCAGTCATATACTTGGTTATCTGGTTTGACACCTTGACATACTCGGGTTTGTAGCTATCGGCATACCAGGCGTGTGTCGTGTGGCGCGATGTTGTGTCGCGCGCTATTTGGCGATGCACGTCGCCATTTATGTAGCTTGTCACGAGCTGGTTTATGCGATTCGAGAAGGCGACAAGAGAGTCTGCCGTTGCGGCGTTGTCGGTGTGCGACATACGCTGCTGTGCCGTCATGGTTGCCGCGCTGAGCCTTGTCATCGACTCCTCGCACTTGTTGTAGTGGGGTGCGATATCCTTTACCGAGCCACCTATCACGGCCATATATATCATCGCGTCGTTCTGCTCGTTGAGTGCCGAAATCATCTCGCTGGCTAAGTCGATATTATCCTTGCTGGCACGCAGAATCTCCTCGGTGTCGTGACTTACGCGCTCAAGCTCGAAGAGCGACATCGCTCCCGAGAAGAATAGCAGGAATATAATACTCATAAAGGCGAGCTGCATACGTCGCTTTATTGAGCTGACTGTGAATACTCTCTTAATCGAATCAAACATTGCCCTAAGTCCAATTAAAATAGTCCTTATTGGAGTTATAAGTTACAAGGCAGTAGTCTCCCAAGCCATCGACTATGGTGGTGCGGATAGCTATGCCTAAAACTTGACAAAAGTAATACTTTTGTATCAATTATCCAACAATTTCCGAGCTAATGTTACACTCGCTGTCGAGCGAGACTAATCGCACGTTGACAATAGTGTTTATCAAGCTACTGTCGTAGGGGTGACACACGCGGAGGTAGTTATCCGTATATCCGAACATCATACCGCTGTGGTTTGTGCTCTCGAACAGCACGCTGCGCGTTGTACCTAAGAATCTCTCTGCGAATGACTTATATAGCCTGCTACTTAGCTCTTCAAGACGCTCTACGCGCTCTGTTGATATTCGCGATTGTACCTTGTTGGGCATCGATACTGCGGGTGTTCCAGGACGCTCCGAGAAGGGGAATATGTGTAGGAATGAGGCTTCGATGCTCTCAAGTAGGTGGTATGTCTCTAAGAACTCCTCCTCGCCCTCGCCAGGGAAGCCAACGATTACGTCGACACCGAGGAAGGCATCGGGCATAAGTTCGCGTATCTTGGCAATACGCTCTCGGTACTTCTCGGCGGTGTATCTTCGGCGCATAAGTCCGAGGATGCGTGTCGAGCCACTCTGAAGGGGGATATGAAAGTGGGGGACGAACTTTGGCGAGGCTGCGCAAAACTCTATAATCTCGTCAGTTATAAGGTTTGGCTCGATGCTCGAAATGCGATAACGCTCGATGCCGTCGACACTATCTAAGGCGCGTAGTAAGTCGATAAACTTCTCGCCCGTTGTACGCCCAAAGTCACCTGTGTTGACACCTGTTATTACTATCTCCTTTTGCCCTGCTGCGGCTATCTCTTTGGCCTCTTCAACTATTTGGTCAATGGGTATATTGCGGCTTGAGCCACGAGCATAGTGTATGGTGCAGTATGCGCACTTGTAGTCGCAGCCATCCTGTACCTTGAGGAAGGAGCGTGTGCGGTCTGCCGATGAGTATGCCGCGAAGAAGCGTGTAATCTGTTCGGCACCGCAGCTGTATACCTCGGCATTGCCCCCAGGAGATAGCTCCTCGACGCGCCTAAAGAGGTCGCCCTTGTCGTTGTTTCCGAGGACTATATTCACACCTTCTATAGCGGCGATGTCGTGAGGCTTAAGCTGTGCATAACATCCTGTTACAGCGATTATTGCATTGGGGTTGCGACGGTGTATTTTGCGTATTATGTTGCGACACTTTTTGTCGGCGTGTTCGGTTACCGAGCAGCTATTAATCACCGCTACGTCGGTCATCTCCGTAGGCTCTACGCGCAGGTATCCTCCGCGCTCGAACTGGCGTGCCAATGTCGATGACTCCGAGAAGTTGAGCTTGCAGCCCAATGTGTGAAAACTTACCCTTTTCTGTCTCATAAACTCCGTTTTATGGGATAATTCCGCCTGCGAAGGTACAAAAAGTTATAGAAAGTGAAAAAAGTTTTCGTAGTATGGCAAAAAAAAAGTAAATTTGCGCGTTTATAATAGAGTATGATTGCTACGATAGAGAATATATTCGCATACGACTTTCTTACCAACGCCTTTGTTGCCTGCATACTGTCGGGTATAACGTGTGGCGTAGTAGGGAGTTATATCGTTGCACGACGTATGGTCTTTCTCTCCAGCGGCATCACCCACGCCTCCTTTGGAGGCCTTGGCATAGCACTCTACGCAGGCTTTGACCCTCTGCTGGGTGCCGTAGCCTTCGCCTCGGTGTCGTCGTTGGGTATAGAGTACGCTTCGCGTAAGGGGCGTATGCGCGAGGACTCGGCCATCGGAATAATATGGTCGGTGGGTATGGCTATTGGTGCGCTCTTTATGTCGCTTAGGCCAGGCTACGCTACAGACCTTACGAGCTACCTCTTTGGTAATATTCTACTTGTCGACAGCCGTGATGTCCTATGGCTTGCTCTACTGACCCTCTTTATCGTTGTGGGTGCTCTGATATGGCTGCGTAGGCTTATGTACATAACCTTTGACGAGGAGTATGCACGTAGTCAGGGCTTACCTGTATCGGGAGTCGCCTACGTTATGGCTACGGTGATAGCCGTAACTATAGTCCTCTCGATAAAGGTTATGGGAATCATCTTGCTGTTGTCGCTTATCACCCTTCCTGTGGTTATAGCCAATGCCCTCACGAAGGATTACCGCCGCATCGCGCTCTTGGCCTCGGCTATTGCCGTTGCGGGCAATATCACAGGCTTTCTATTTAGCTATGAGTACGACCTACCTACGGGTAGTTGCATAATATTCTTCCTCGTGCTGCTGCTCGCTGTGGTCAAGCTATTAACACTCTTTAAAAACAGAGTTGCTACGCTATGAAAAAGATATATAAACTTGTTTTAAAGGCATACTTAGGTCCACTCCTGGCGGTCTTCTTCATCGTCCAGTTTATCCTTATGCTCAACTTCGTATGGCGATATATCGACGAGCTTACGGGTAAGGGACTTGAGGCCTCTACCATTACCGAGCTGTTAATATGTGGCTCGATAAATATGATTCCGTTGGGTCTGCCATTGGCGATGTTGCTCTCGGCGATTATGACTATGGGTAACCTTGGCGAGAACTTCGAGCTTCTGGCTATGAAGTCGGCAGGTCTGTCGCTTATGCGCATACTTAAGCCACTTATCATCGTGGTCTTTATCATCTCGGTAGGTAGCTTCTTTATACAGAATAACTTGGTGCCCTATGCCAACCAGCGTATGTACGATATACTCTTCGATGTGCGTGAGCAGCGTCAAGAGCTTAAGTTCCAGGATGGTGTCTTTTTTAATGGACTTCCCGATATGAGCATCCGCGTAGGACATCAGGACGAGAAGACAGGGTTGTTGACCGATGTCCTTATCTACGATACGCGCTCAACAAATGGTAATATGACCACTACGCTTGCCGACTCGGGCTATATACATATGTCCGACGACAAGGCATACCTATACGTGACACTCTTTAATGGTCGCACATATGAACATACGCGCAATTCGCAGTGGTACGACCGTAACACTATGCGCGAGCATCAGTTTTCGCGTCAGGATGGCACCTTCCCAGTAGATAAGGTGGCTACGCGCGACGGCGATATGTCGCGTGAGTTTAGCGAGTCGCAGACACGTAATATGGTCGAGCTTGAGGAGCTTATGGACTCGTTGCAGATAATGATTGACCGCAGCACGCTGGCCACCTACGAGCCGCTGCTTAAGAGCAAGATATTTGTGCGCGACACAACTATCATCCCCGATGACTCGGTAAAGTTTGATCGTTCACGCTATAGGGCCTTTAACATCTACGACTCTATCCCCGAGCTTTCGATGCGCAAGAGGGCCAAGGTCTACAGCTTGGCATCAAGCACATCGCGCTCGGCGCAGGGTGCCTATAGCTTCGATGAGCAATCTTCGAAGGTGGCCCTTACGCAGCTCTATCGTGCCGAGACGGAGTGGCACCGCAAGCTGACGATGCCCGTCTCGATTATCGTATTCTTTATGATAGGTGCCCCCTTAGGAGCTATCATAAAGAAGGGTGGCTTGGGCCTGCCTATCGTCATCTCGGTAATCTTCTTTGTCATCTACTACGTCATCAGCGTCTCGGGCGAGAAGATGGCCAAGGAGGGCACGTGGGAGTCGCTCTACGGTATGTGGTTGCCTATTGTGGTGCTTACGCCTGTGGCTATATACCTTACCTATAAGGCTACCAACGACTCCTCGCTGCTCGATATGGATTGGTACGATGTGAGGATACGTAAGTTCCGTCGCTCGCTTGCTAAGCGACTCCCTAAGTGGATGCAGCGCAGAAGAAAAACCAAGAAGAGAGCTATCGGCAAGTAGTGCTGTGGGGTAGTGATGCCGAGATTATCTGTTAACCGAAATAAATGAGAATATATATGGATGCTAAGAGCCTAAGAATAGTATTTATGGGTACTCCAGAGTTTGCCTCTACGTCGCTGAGACGATTGGTTGCCGAGGGGTATAATATCGTGGCAGTGGTTACTACGCCCGATAAGCCAGCAGGTCGCGGACAGAAGATGCACCAGAGCGATGTGAAGCTTACGGCAGAGCAGTTGGGTCTGCCTATACTTCAGCCCGAGAAGCTGCGTGATGACTCTTTCTTAGCCTCGCTAAGGGCTCTTAATCCCGATTTGGGCGTTGTCATCGCCTTCCGTATGCTCCCCGAGGTGGTGTGGGCGATGCCTAAGTATGGCACGTTTAACCTCCATGCCTCGCTGCTTCCGCAGTATCGTGGTGCAGCACCTATAAACTGGGCAATCATTAATGGCGATACTGAGACAGGCGTGACAACATTTCTGCTCAATGAGGAGATAGATAAGGGTGCTATCATCGAGCAACGTAAGGTCGATATCCTCCCAGAGGATAATATCGGTACGCTCTACGACAGGCTTATGGTCGTAGGTGCGGAGCTGGTCTCCCATACGGTCGACAAGATAGCCTTGGGCGAGTATCAAACTATTGAGCAGATGCATATCGACGAGAATACCTTGCGCCCAGCACCAAAAATCTTTAAGGAGGATGGTCGCATAGATTGGCATAGTGGCGTTGTTGCTATTCACAATAGGGTGCGAGGTCTTTCGCCCTATCCTGCTGCATGGACACCTATCTATAAGTGTGGCGAGGAGTGTGGCTCGGCAAAGATATTTACTACACATATCGAGAAGCAGAGTATGAGCGTAGCTGTGGGTACGTTGCGTAGCGATGGACGTAGCTACTTGGCTGTCGCAGCCTCGGATGGCTGGGTCTATATCGACGAGATTCAGCTTGCTGGTAAGCGTCGTATGGCTGTCAAGGACCTACTGCTTGGTTGGCGCGACTATGCCGAGGTTACGTTTTGCCTATAGCCTGTGGCCGTTGCTCGACTGATTGATAACTACTGAAGAATAACCTAAATGCTTAAATATATGAATTTTAGAGTATTGCTATCGCTTGTCGTGTCGTTTGTGATGCTTATCGTGCCCTGTAGGCTAAGTGCTCAGAGCGATGCCAAGGTGTCGCGGCCCAACGATAAGAAGGAGTTTTTGTGGGATGAGCTTAGTGGCACCACCACGCTTAAGATAAACGGTGCTTATGCCCTTGTAGGCGTTATAAATCCCCAGGTTGAGTTCCGTCTTTCTCCCCATTCAGCCTTTCAGACCGAGTTTGTCTACTCTCCCTGGCAATCTATCTTTGGTGGTCACCCTATGCACTTCGGCATACTCCTTAATGAGTATCGATACTACATATCGCCACGCACCAAGGGCCTGTATGTAGGTGTAAACTTCGGTATGATGGCCTTTAAGATGTCTAAGCCAGAGTTCTCCAATGGTGTGTCGCTACAGAATAGATACTGCAAAGGTTATGGCTTTATGGGGGGTGCTACGGTAGGCTATCAGTGGCGACTCTCGCGTCGCTGTATGCTCGATTTGTTTGTCGGCTTTGGCTATATGCATAGCTGCTATAATGGCTACTCTATGGATGACGTTATCTATATGAATCCGCATCGTCCCGAGGATAAGCAACCCACCTCGCCCGACCCATTCAACACCTCGGCTGAGTGGTTACCCAACAAGGCTGGCCTATCTATCGGCATACTTCTCTTCGATTAGACTACTTTGTTGTGTTAGACGCGTTGTTTTCGTACATAAGTCGCGTGGTAAACCCCTCGGTTATTTGGCTGCGATCAGTCACCATTTTCGATAGTATCCATACCGATACTATTTTATCTAAGTTTCTGTCGTCGAGCAGACTACGCTCATATTTTGTCTCTGTCGATACAAGCTCCCAGCCGTACTGAGACATATGGTTTAGTGCGGCAATCATCGAGCTAAAGACTATTCGTTTGCCCTGCTGGTCAACTAAGTAGTTCTTGTTGAGGCTCTCCTGACCGTAATCTATGGTTACGCTAACTATGTGGCCATTTACGTTTGTTGTGCTTACGTTCCCCGATATTGTACAATATACCTTGTAAGGCTGCTCGGCATAGAGCGCAGCAAAGCTCATTAGAGCGATTAATAGTGTAGTAACTCTTCTCATGACGTTTGTATTTTTAGGTGTGTTATTTAGAAGCTGTTTTGAATTTTATTGAAAGAGTTTGTTCGTTGCTGCAAAAGATAGTTTCGGCTTCTTTGAGGCTCTTTTCGGCAACTTTTCATTTGTGATAATTGGAAATAGTCCACTATTACCTGCATACCCCAAATGAAAATTTACACGAAATTAGCTCTCAAATAATCTCGAAATAAAATTCAAACAGCTTCTTAATACAAAGTTACACTCGAAGCACTATTTATCTATACCTGCTCCTGTCAGCAGGTAATATATCACTGTGAAACGCCATTATGTGGGTGTGAACCGATATAAAGTGGGATGACTAATTCTCTTTTTAGTCATCCCACTCAATCAATATATTGTTGCGCAATCTTGTCGTAATGCACTACTATAAGAGTGTCTACTCTGCCTTAGACTCGCAGTATACACACCTTACTACATCATCTACACGCTCGAAACGTGGACGCACAGGCTCAAGATTTGAGATACAGAGCCTATTAGGGCACTTGCAACCCAAATCCCTGCCTCCGTGCTCGAATGTGCGCTCTGTGTCGTGTTGCCACTCTAAAAGTTTCAGGATTAGAGCCATACGCACGAACTTACCATTCTCGACCTGACGGAAGTAGGCGGCACGTGGGTCAGAGTCTACATCTATTGCTATCTCATTTACGCGAGGCAGTGGGTGTAGCACAGCCATACGCTCCTTAGCCGTGCGCATCTTAGCAGCGTCTAAGACAAAGCAATCCTTGACTCTCTCATACTCGTCGAGGTCGGTGAAACGCTCCTGCTGTACACGTGTCATGTAGAGAATGTCTACATCGCCAATTACACTCTCGATATCTGCCGCCTCGCGGTACTCGACACCATAGCGGTCGCACACATCACGCTTGATATAGTCTGGCAGGGCCAACTCAGGGGGTGCTATAAGCACAAACTTGGTCCCCTCGTAGCGTGTCATAGCCTTGATAAGCGAGTGTACCGTGCGGCCATACTTAAGGTCACCCACAAGGCCTATCGTCAGGTTGTTTAGCGTGCCGAGCTCTCGCTTGATAGTGAGCAGGTCGGTCATCGTCTGCGTGGGGTGGCTGTGTGAGCCATCGCCAGCATTGATGATGGGTGTGCGCGACACCTCTGTAGCGGCTAAGGGTGCGCCCTCGACCTTGTGGCGCATAGCTATAATGTCGGCAAAGCAGTTGATAACCCTCACCGTATCCTGCACCGTCTCACCCTTAGATACCGACGACGACTTAGCATCGGCAAAGCCTATGACACCTCCACCAAGCTCCATCATTGCCGCTGTGAAGCTTAGGCGTGTACGTGTACTGGGCTCGTAGAAGAGCGTGGCGAGCTTCTTGCCGCGACACACTTCGCTATACTTTTCGCGGTTGGCGATGATATCTTCGGCTAAGGCGATAACCTCGGCAATCTCAACTACCGAGAGGTCCGTAGGGTCAATCAAATGCTTCATAGGGTATATATTAGTTCTTTACAGTTCTTATTTAATCCACGATTCGTCCGAAGGGTTGCTGCGGAACTTAAGGATGCGCTCCTTATCCTCGGCCTTGATGTAACCCTCGTCGGCTGCAACCTCTACCAGTGCGTCGAGGTTAGAGAGCGAGTAGTTCTTAGCCTCGGCAGCGGCCAAGCGGTCTAAGCCCTTCTGCATGCCGTATGTGAAGATGCTCACGATGCCAAGAACCTCGGCACCTGCGTTGCGCAAGGCCTCGACAACCTCTATGCAGCTACCTGCCGTAGAGATAAGGTCCTCGACAACGACAACCTTCTGTCCCTTCTCCAGTTTGCCCTCAATCTGGTTGCCACGTCCATGGTCTTTCGAGCCTGAGCGCACATAACCCATAGGCAGGTTGAGGATTGTTGCTGTAATGGCTGCATGAGCAATGCCTGCTGTCGAAGTACCCATCAACACCTCCACCTCGGGGTAGTGTTTGCGGATAAGCTCAGCAAGACCCTCCTCGACGTGGTTGCGCACCTCGGGGGCTGTCAGCGTGAGGCGGTTGTCACAGTAGATAGGGCTCTTGATGCCACTTGCCCAGGTGAAGGGCTGCTCGGGACGCAAAAATACTGCGCCAATAGATAATAGGTCTTTTGCTATCTTCTTCTCCATGATATATACCTAATTAAGGTTTGTTCTATAAGTTAGTAAATATTTAAGGCGTGTTCTATAAATTATCAGCAATGCTATTCGTTGTCTGCGGTGCTATTACTCGGCAAACTCCTTAAGGCAACGCTCATAGGCAGCTACAGGGTCGTCAGCTGCGGTGATAGGACGGCCTACGACTATAAAGTCCGAGCCTATCTGCTTGGCGCGCTCGGGCGTGGTGACACGTACCTGGTCGCCTACATCGCCATCGGCAAAGCGCACACCTGGTGTTACGGTCATAAACTCGTCGCCACAAGCATCCTTAACCATACGTGCCTCAAGTGGCGAGCACACCACGCCATCAAGACCTGCGGCCTTAGCATTCTCGGCATACTTAACGATGGTGTCGTTGATTGATGCACCGATTAGCAGCTCTCGCTGCATACGCTCCTCCGAGGTAGACGTAAGCTGGGTAACGGCGATAAGCATAGGGCGCGAGCCATCTTCGCGTGTTAGGCCCTCGATAGCCGCCTTCATCATATCTACCGTACCTGCGGCGTGTACGTTGGTCATGTCTACATCGAGGTTGCGCAATACGGCCATAGCCTTCTTGACGGTATTGGGTATATCGTGAAGCTTAAGGTCGAGGAAGATGCGGTGACCACGTGCCTTGATTGTGCGTACAATCTCGGGTCCCTCGGCATAGAATAGCTCCATACCTATCTTTACAAATGGCTTACGGCCTGTGAACTTATCCAAAAAGTTCAGTGTCTGCTCCTTGCTGCTGAAGTCGCAAGCAATGATAACATCTCGTTTGCTCATAAATATGCTATTTTGTTCGTTGTTACACTATTTTACTATGCCGATGATATCGCTGAGTTGCTCGATGCCCAGACGCTCCATCTCGTGTGGCAGAGCCTCGATAATCTCCTTCGAGGCGTAGGGGTTCTTCAGGTTTGCTGCTCCTATCTGTACGGCCGTAGCTCCTGCCATCATCATCTCGATAACATCCGATGCCGAGCTTACGCCACCACAACCCATTACTGGGATGTTACAAGCATTTGCTACCTGATAGACCATACGCACAGCGATAGGGAAGATGGCATCGCCCGAGAAACCACCCATCTTGTTGGCTATTACAGGCCTACGACGCATAGTGTCGATACGCATACCGAGCAGCGTGTTGATAAGACATATGCCATCAGCACCAGCATCCTCGCAAGCACGTGCTATGGATACTATATCCGTAACATTGGGGCTTAGTTTGATGAATACGGGTTTTGTTGTCACACCCTTTACGCGACGTGTCACCTCTGCTGCCGACTCGGGTTGTGTGCCGAAGCTCATACCTCCGTTGTGGACATTCGGACACGATACGTTGACCTCGATAATCTCCACCTGCTCCTCCTTGTCAATCTTAGCGCAACACTCCTCATACTCCTCAAGCGAGAAGCCGCTGATGTTGGCGATGATAGGCTTGTGGAATATCTGGCGGAGGTGGGGTAGCTCTTCGGCGATAACCTTGTCGATGCCAGGGTTTTGCAGGCCTACCGAGTTGATAAGTCCTGCGCTACACTCGGCGATACGCGGCGTAGGGTTACCAAAGCGAGCCTCGCGCGTAGTACCCTTAAACGATATAGCACCAAGGCAGTCTAAGTCGTAGTACTCGGCAAACTCGCGGCCAAAGCCGAATGTTCCCGAGGCTGGGATGATGGGGTTGTCGAGCTTGACACCGCAAAGCTCGACGCTGGTGTCGTAGTTCTTTACCATATTATCTCCTCACGTTTAAGTATAGGACCATCCTTACATATTCGTTTGTTGCCATACTTCGTCTTGCACGTACAGCCCATGCAGGCACCAAAGCCGCAACCCATGCGCTCCTCGAAGCTATACTCTCCATCTACCTCGGTGGCATCGTAGAGTGCCTTGAGCATTGGCAATGGACCACACGTATAGAGGTAATCAAACTCTAAGGCACGCTGGCGTATAACGTCCGTAACGAAACCCTTGTCGCCAGCCGAGCCATCTGCCGTAGCGCAGTATACCTCTACGCCCAAGGCCCTAAACTCCTCTAAGTAGAAGACCTCGGTGGCGGTGTTAAAGCCTATGATAACCTTGGGTTGCTTACCCTCCGAGATAAGCCTCTTGCAGAGGTTATACATCGGTGGAACACCCACGCCACCACCTACGAGTAGGGGTTTTACACTGCTGTTGTCGGTATCAAAACCATTGCCTAAGCCTGTGAGTATATCAAGCTCTGTGCCTATGCTAAGGCGGCTCATCTGCTCTGTGCCGCGACCCACTACCTTATATATAATGGTAATACTCCTATCGTCGTAGTCGGCAACCGAGATGGGGCGGCGCAGATACTTACCCTCAAGTTCGATGTTTATGAACTGTCCCGAGCGGGTGATATACTGAGTGTCGCCCTCCAACACCATGCGATATACCGCAGGTGTTAGAGGCTCGTTACTCACAATTTTATAGATATTCTTCTTATACATTATTCAGCATCGATTGTAGATACGCCCAGTGTTATCTCCTCCAAAACGTCGAGCAGTACGCTTACGGTCTCCAAGGCTGTGAAGATAGTCACGTTATTCTCTACGGCGCAGCGACGTATGTCGTAGCCGTCAAGACGCGAGCTGTGCTGGTTGATATCTATGGTGTTGATAACGTAGTTTACGTGTCCCTTGCGTATCGAGTCGAAAATCTCGGTCGAGCCCTCGCTGAGCTTCTTCAGACAGCGTGTGCGTATGCCATTCTCGCGTAGGAACTTTGTCGTGCCACTCGTGGCCTCGATGTTAAAGCCAAGCTCGTAGAAACGGCGGATAAGTGGCAAGGCGCGTGACTTATCGGCATCGGCTATCGACACGAAGATAGTACCGTAGTTGGCAATGGTCATACCCGACGATTGGAGCGACTTATATAGTGCGCGACGCAGCGACGAGTCGTAGCCTATAGCCTCACCCGTAGACTTCATCTCTGGTGATAGGTATGAGTCTACGCCACGAATCTTGGCAAACGAGAAGGCTGGGGTCTTGACATACCAACGCTTCTTCTCCTCGGGTACGATGGATGTTATTCCCTGCTCCTTGAGCGAGTGTCCGAGCATTACGTTAGTTGCAATCTTGGCCATAGGTACACCTGTAGCCTTCGATAGGAATGGCACGGTACGCGACGAGCGAGGGTTAACCTCGATGACATAGACCATATCGTTGTCATCGGCGATAAACTGTATGTTGTAAAGACCGATGATGCCAATCTCCTTGCCGAGGCGGATGGTGTAGTCGACGATTGTATCCTTGACCTTCTGGCTTACGCTAAACGTAGGATATACGCTGATAGAGTCGCCCGAGTGGATACCTGTACGCTCTACGTGCTCCATAATGCCAGGGATGAATACATCCTTACCGTCGCATATAGCATCAACCTCAAGCTCCTTACCCATGATATACTTGTCGACCAATACGGGCTGGTCCTCGTTAATCTCCACAGCATTCTTGAGGTAGTGGCGCAGAGCCTCCTCGTTAGATACAATCTGCATTGCGCGACCACCGAGGACGTAGCTTGGACGTACCAATACTGGGTAGCCGATGCGCTCGGCTGCCGCAACACCGCGCTCAATGTCGGTGATAGCCTCAGCCTCGGGCTGTGGAATGCCCGAGCGACGCATGATAGCCTCGAAACACTTTCTATCCTCGGCGTTATTGATAGCTTCGATGCCTGTGCCGATGATTGTAACGCCAAGGTCCGAGAGTGGCTTGGCAAGGTTGATGGCCGTCTGACCTCCGAGCGATACTACAACACCTGTAGGCTTCTCTAGCTCGATGACATTCATCACATCCTCAACAGTCAGAGGCTCGAAGTATAGCTTGTCGCTTGTCGTGTAGTCCGTAGATACGGTCTCGGGGTTATTGTTGATGATGATAGCCTCGTAGCCCGCCTCGCGAATGGCCCAGATGGCGTGTACTGTTGAGTAGTCGAACTCGACACCCTGGCCGATACGTATTGGGCCCGAGCCGAGCACCACAATCTTCTTGCGCTCGGAAACTATCGACTCGTTCTCCTGCTCATATGTCGAGTAGAGGTATGGTACATCGGAGTCGAACTCCGCAGCGCAGGTATCTATCATCTTGTATACAGGGAAGATGTTGTTTGCCTTACGAAGGAGGAATACCTCGCTCTCGCTCATAGACCACTCTCGGCCGATATACTTATCGCTAAAGCCCATACGCTTAGCCTCGCGGAGCACATCGCAGTTGCCAACATTCTCTCTTACCACGCGCTCCATCTCGACGATATTCTTGAGCTTTTCGAGGAAGAAGAGGTCTATCTTGGTGTTGTCGTAGACGTGTAGCAGGTCGACACCGCGGCGTATAAGCTCGGCAATGGCGTAGATGCGGTCATCCGTACCCTTGCGGATATATGCCAAGATGCTCTCTACTGTCATCGTGTCGAACTTCTTGTGGTAGATATGGCATACGCCCGTTTCGAGTGAGCGCACAGCCTTCAAAAGACCCTCCTCGAAGGTGCGACCTACGGACATCACCTCGCCCGTAGCCTTCATCTGTGTGCCGAGTTCGTTAGAGGCATCGCTGAACTTATCAAATGGGAAGCGAGCAACCTTCGTGACGATATAGTCGAGCGTAGGCTCGAAGCTGGCAGGGGTATTGGCTATAAGTATCTCATCGAGGTGCATACCTATAGCCACCTTAGCCGTTACACGAGCTATAGGGTAGCCACTGGCCTTAGATGCGAGGGCCGATGAGCGGCTAACACGTGGGTTAACCTCGATGATGAAGTACTTGAACGATAGAGGGTCGAGGGCAAACTGCACGTTACAACCACCCTCAATCTTAAGTGCGCGGATGAGCTTAAGTGCGCTCTGGCGCAGCATATTGTACTCCTTGGCTGCCAATGTCTGACTTGGAGCAACCACTATAGAGTCACCAGTGTGAATACCTACAGGGTCGACATTCTCCATCGAGCAGATGGCTATGGCCGTATCATTCTTGTCGCGCATAACCTCAAACTCAATCTCCTTGTAACCCTTGATACTCTTCTCTACGAGCACCTGGTGTATAGGTGATAGTGCCAAGGCGTTGCGCATCGTGTCGCGTAGCTCCTCCTCGTTGTCGGCAAAGCCACCACCTGTACCTCCGAGTGTAAAGGCAGGGCGGAGAACTACGGGGTAGCCAATTGCTTTGGCCGCCTCAACACCCTCCTCTATAGAGTTTGTGATGCGCGAAGGGATTACTGGCTCACCGATTCTAAGGCATAGCTCCTTGAAGAGCTCTCTATCCTCAGCCTCCTCGATAGAGGTAAACGATGTGCCGAGAATCTCTACGCCACACTCCTCGAGGATACCCTTCTTGGCGAGCTGTACGGCGAGGTTAAGACCTGTCTGTCCACCGAGACCTGGAACTATGGCATCGGGACGCTCGTAGCGGATAATCTTAGCTACGTACTCGAGGGTAAGTGGCTCCATGTATACCTTATCGGCAATATGGGTGTCGGTCATTATAGTTGCGGGGTTAGAGTTTACCAGGATAACCTGATAGCCCTCCTCCTTGAGTGCTAAGCAGGCCTGTGTACCTGCGTAGTCGAACTCTGCGGCCTGGCCAATGACGATAGGGCCTGAGCCAATGACCATTACTTTCTTGATATCTGTTCTCTTAGGCATTTTTCTCGTCCTCCATCAATTTAATGAACTTATCGAAAAGGTATGTATTGCTTGCCTCGGGCGAGCAGTCAGGCTGATACTGCACCGAGAATACTCTATCCTTGGGTGACTCGATGCCAGCTATAGTGTTGTCAAGCAGGTTACGGTGTGTAACAACGAGTGGTGTGCCTGCAAGTGAGCTCTCGTCGATGGTGTAGCCATGATTCTGCGCTACAATCTCAAGCTTGCCATTCTCGATACATCTTACGGGGTGGTTAGCACCGCGATGTCCCACCTTCATCTTGGTATTCTTCGCGCCGTAGCTTATGGCTATGAGCTGATGTCCGAGGTCTACGCCGAAGATGGGCAGCTTGCCACGTATGCCACGCAGAGTCTCGCATATAGTCTCCGAGTCAGCAGGGTTACCTGGGCCATTCGATACGAATACACCATCGGGGTTGAAGGCCATAATCTCCTCGGCTGTCGAGTTGTAAGGCACTATCGTTACATTGCATCCCTTAGCGTTGAGCTGACGTATGAAGCTATATTTGATACCGCAGTCTATAGCCACCACATCCCACTTGTGGTTTGGGGTGCGCGAGAACCAACGCTTCTTGCAACTCACTCTCTCGAGCTGGTTACGCCTAAGCTCTGTAGTGTTAATAAGCTTCATCGCCTCGTCGTGTGGCATATCGTAGTCTACGATGGCCGCCTTCTGTGTACCCGCGTTGCGGATGATGCGCGTAATCATACGTGTATCTACGCCACTTATGCCTGGTACGTCAAGCTCTTCGAAGGCCTCGTTGAGGGTCTTGGTATATCTGAAGTTGCTTGGTGCGTCGCAGCACTCGCGCACGACCATACCTCCCATCGAGGGGTACTTACTCTCGTAGTCCTCGTCGGCAAAGCCATAGTTACCCATTAGTGGATAGGTCATAACCACAATCTGGTCGGTGTAGGTAGGGTCCGAGACAATCTCCTGATATCCCACCATCGAGGTGTTGAAGACTATCTCACACACCGTATTGCGGTTAGAGCCAAATCCATAGCCTGGAAACTCCTTGCCATTCTCAAGTACAAGTTTCTTGGTAAAAGATTTCATTTGCTTCGTTTTTTATATTATTCTGTCTTGTTGTCGTAAACTACATTGCCACGATGTATCGTCATCGCCACATCGCCAGTCATCTCCCTATTGTCAAACATCGTGATACGACCCATTGATAGGAACTTGCTGCTATCTACGCGCCACTCGCGCTCTAAGTCGAGAAGGACGATATCTGCGCGGTTGCCAATCTCCATACCACCCTCTATGCGGAATATGCGGCGTGGGTTGAGGCACATCAGCTCTACGAGCCTCTCCAATGTTATGATACCCTTGCGCACCAAGTGTGTGTTGAGCGCGGCAAAGGCTGTCTCAAGGCCTACGATACCCATCGCACTATCCTTTAGTCCGCGCGACTTCTCCTCGATGGTGTGTGGAGCGTGGTCCGTGGCAATCATATCTATCGTACCATCTTTGATGCCCTCGATGAGTGCTGCGCGGTCCTCGGCCGAGCGTAGTGGTGGGTTCATCTTCCAGCGAGCATCCTCCTCAAGGTCCATATCTGTGAATATGAGGTAGTGTGGGCCTGTCTCGCAGGTGACCTTTGCACCACGAGCCTTGGCCTGGCGCACAAACTCTACGGTCTCCTTTGTTGAGATGTGGCATACGTGGTAGCGGCAGCCAAGCCTCTCGGCAATCTCTATATCGCGCCTTACCTGCTCCCATTCGCTCTCCGAGCAGATGCCTTTATGACCATTTTTGCGAGCATACTCGCCATCGTGGATGTAACCTCCGCGAAGCAGCTCCTCGACCTCGCAGTGTGCCGCAATAAGTGCGTCATACTTGACCGCCTCGGCCATCGCGCGCTCCATCATCATGTCGTGCTGTACGCCACTGCCGTCATCCGAGAAGGCGCACACCTTGTCGTGTAGCGAGGCGATATCTACAAGCTCCTCGCCCTTACGTCCGAGGGTTATTGCCGCGTAGGGTAGTACCTCAATCTTTGCATCGCGAGCTATGATGTCGAGCTGCGCTTGAAGCGTCTCCACGCTGTCGGGTACGGGGTTGAGGTTGGGCATAGAGCATACGGTGGTATATCCACCACGTGCTGCTGCTGCCGTGCCCGTAGCTATGCGCTCCTTGTAACCAAATCCTGGTTCGCGGAGGTGTACGTGTACATCTACAAATGCTGGTGCAGCGACCAAACCCCGAGCGTCGATAATCTTATCATCTGCCTGTGGGGTAATCTCTTTGCCGCGCTCTACGACTATACCATTCGCTATTGCAATGTCTTCGGTGTTGCCATTTACGAGGGTTGCTCCCTTTATTATTGTTCTATTCTCTCCCATATATAAAAAATAGGCGGCCAATAAAGCCGCCATTATAATTAAAAACAGTAATTCCCAATACGTTTGAACGTCGACAATTACGCGATATCTGCGAGTTATGCAGCGTGATTTCGGGCAGTATATTTGTCGCTCGTCTCATTGTTACTATAAATTTGCGCAAAGGTAAGCATTTTTTATCAACCTCGCAACACTATGTGCATATTTTTTTTAACTTGATTAAGTTTTGTTTTGCTGTGTCGCTATCCCCACCATTGGGTGGCGTAGAACTCGGCTATGGTCCAGCAGACGTAGCGCGCACTCTTGCCCACTAACATCCATATTGCCGAGGGCCAGAATCGAGCCTTGTAGAAGCCGAGGACTATGGCAAATATATCGCCGACGAATGGTGTCCATGTTAGCAGTGCCAGTAGCGGACCATA
Organism: Rikenellaceae bacterium; assembly: GCA_015059715.1. Classification (GTDB taxonomy): domain Bacteria; phylum Bacteroidota; class Bacteroidia; order Bacteroidales; family Rikenellaceae; genus Alistipes. Next base: position 22,573 of record SUZV01000013.1, read on the forward strand.
CTTTTCGACCTTGGCTTGGTGCTTGACGATGGTTTCGTGCTTGACATTAAACCATCGCTCCAACCATTCGAGCTTGCCGAGGCGGCCCATCCAGTAGCCGATTAGTCCGCCACACCAGTTTCCAAGCGAAGCTACGATGACGGTGGTGACGGGCTCGCCACCAGCTATGAGCATACCGACAAGGAGTACGTCGGAGCTAAACGGAAAGATCGTAGCCGCGAGTAGTGAGCCGATAAATAGCCCGATATATCCTAAATCGAGTAGCCACTCCATATCAAAAGAATCTCTCTTTGTTGCTTGGCAAATATAGTACATTTTTCTAATTTTTCGCTCGTGGTGCAGGTGGATGATAAAAAAATGTAAAAAAAGTTGTTGCAAACGTTACAATTTGCGAGAAAATGTGTACTTTTGTTGATGAATTGTCTGAGTGTGTGCATAAGCTATGGGACAATGCAGTGTGTATAAGATAGATAATTGATTAAACCTAATATACAAAATTTAGTTAACCTTTACAATGAAGCGCATTTTGGTTTTGGGTGCCGGTGGTCAGATTGGATCTGAGTTGGTGCCATATCTTCGCTCAATCTACGGAGCATCAAACGTTGTTGCTACCGATGTTAAACACAATGCAGTCCTCGCTGAGGCTGGTCCTTTCGAGGCGTTGGATGCCCTCGATGCTAAGCAGTACGCTGAGCTTGTTGATAAGTATAAGATTGACTCTATCTTCAACCTTGTAGCTCTTTTGTCAGCTACTGGCGAGAAGAATCCTCAGCTCGCTATGCGCATCAATATGGGTGCTTTGGAGAACTCTCTGGAGATTGCACGCGAGAAGAGTTGTGCGGTCTTTACTCCAAGTTCTATTGGTGCTTTTGGTGGCGACTTCCCACGTGATAAGACCCCTCAGGATACCGTTATGCAGCCTAACACTATCTATGGTGTGTGCAAGGTTGCTGGCGAGCTTTTGTCTAACTACTACCACTCGCGCTTTGGCGTAGATACACGCTCGGTACGTTTCCCAGGTATCATCTCTAATGTTACACTCCCTGGTGGTGGTACTACAGACTACGCAGTAGAGATTTACTATGAGGCTGTCAAGGGCAATAAGTTTACTTGTAACATCGCACCAGATGTATATATGGATATGATGTATATGCCCGATGCGTTGCGTGCTACCGTAGAGCTTATGGAGGCTGACCCATCGAAGCTTAAGCATCGCAACTCGTTCAACATTGCCTCTATGAGCTTTACTCCCGAGATTATCCGCGAGGTTGTGGAGCGTCACGTTCCTGGCTTCCAGATGGACTACAACGTAGACCCTGTTAAGGATGTTATCTCACGCAGCTGGCCAAACTCTTTGGACGACACTTGTGCTCGTGAGGAGTGGGGTTGGAAGCCTCAGTGGGACCTTGAGTCTATGACTAAGGATATGTTGGAGAAGGTACGTATCAAGCTTGGCTTGTAGTATCGCTCGTTAAATAAAAAATCCGATACGGCGTAGTGCTGTATCGGATTTTTTGTTGGTAAAACGAAAAAATATTACTAATTACTCATCACTAACTGTTTTTTCTCTTACCTATATAAATATTATGCCCAGATGACACTATCTACAAGGATGTCATGCGGGTCGCAAGGTAGTGTGTCGAAAATCTGGCAGGCAAAGGCAACGCCTAACTTGTAGGCGCGAAACTTGGGTAGCGACATATATTTGTCGTAGAAGCCGCCCCCACGACCTAAGCGCACGCCCGAGGGTGAAAAGGCGCGAGCAGGGACTATGATTAGGTCGATAGCCGATGCCTCGACCTCGCAGTCACCCGTAGGCTCCTCGATACCGAAGGCTCCTATGGTCATAGACTCGGGGGTGTAGTCGTAGAAGCGCATAATCTCGCCCTCGACACGTGGCACAACGACACGCTTGCCCATACTGCGCCAGCGTAGCAGAGCATCGTGCGTAGGCACCTCGTCGTGCATAGCACAGTATAGTGCCACGCAGTCAGCCTCGGTAAATTGCTTGTTAAGTTCTACGGCCTTGAATATTGCCTCGGCACTTGTCTGCTTTGCCTCGGTGCTCATAGCCTTGATTAGCGAGCGCACCTCGCGGCGGATAGTCAGTTTATCATCCATAACTCTAAATTTTATCTCGCTGCGCACCGTTTATGGTGGCAGAAGTGCGAGAAATGTGATACATTATATAAAATAACCCCCTCAATAGTATAAAAATTGTCCGTTTAGTATTGTTATTATGCAAACAATTCTTATCTTTGCGGTAGCATTTACTGCGTTTGAGGACGTGGTGTGTTTTATCGTTTGGAAACTAAATCGACAAAACTATTTACAAATATAATTAAAAATTTTACACTATGAGCTGTTTTTTAACTAATTCATCGTTGGGAAAGAAGCTTGTTATGAGTATCACGGGATGTTTCCTTGTGCTCTTTATTCTTTTCCATATGTCAATGAACCTCACAATGCTTTTCAGCCACTCGGCCTATAATGCTGTGTGTGCGTTCCTCGGAGCTAACTGGTATGCCCTTGCAGCTACCGTTATCCTCGCTGCTGGCGTAGTAGTACACTTCGTATACGCCTTCATCCTTACTATCGACAACTACCGCGCTCGTGGTAAGCAGCGTTATGCTGTTACCGTACAGGAGAAGGGTGTAAGCTGGGCATCGAAGAATATGCTCGTATTGGGCGTTATCGTTATCCTTGGTCTTGGTCTTCACCTTGTACACTTCTGGTCAAAGATGCAGCTCGTGGAGATTATGGGCCACCACGCCGCTTTGGTAGAGGGATATGAGGTAGCTGCAACAAATGGTGCTGCCTTGATGATGATTACCTTCTCGAAGTGGTACAACGTTGTTCTCTACATCGTATGGTTTGCAGCCCTTTGGTTCCACCTTACTCATGGTGTATGGTCTATGTTCCAGACAGCTGGCTTCGCAAACGATACATGGTATCCACGCCTTAAGTGCTTGGCTAACATCGTAGCAACGCTTATCTTCCTCGGCTTTGCGGTTGTTGCCGTATACTGCTACTTAGTAAGCACTCCTCAGCTTATCGAGTCACTCCTCGTAGCTGCGTAATAAATCCATTGACAAACAATAAAATACTAAATAGTTATGGCTTATAAATTAGATGCAAAAACCCCGGCTGGTGAGTTGGCTCAGAAGTGGAGCAACCACAAAGCGGCTATTAAGGTCGTTAGCCCGGCTAATAAGCGTAAGTTGGATATCATCGTGGTAGGTACTGGTCTTGGTGGTGCCTCTGCAGCTGCTTCACTCGGTGAGCTGGGCTACAACGTTAAGATTTTCTGTATCTCAGACTCTCCTCGCCGCGCACACTCTATCGCTGCTCAGGGCGGTATCAACGCTGCGAAGAACTACCAGAACGATAACGACTCTATTTATCGCCTCTTCTACGATACTATCAAGGGTGGTGACTACCGTGCTCGTGAGGCTAACGTTTATCGTCTTGCTGAGGTGTCGAACCTTATTATTGACCAGTGCGTAGCACAGGGCGTACCTTTCGCACGTGAGTACGGCGGTCTTTTGGCTAACCGCTCATTCGGTGGTGCTCAGGTATCTCGTACCTTCTACGCTCGTGGCCAGACCGGTCAGCAGCTCTTGCTCGGTGCTTATGCAGCCCTAAATAAGGAGATTGCAGCAGGCTCTGTAAAGTCATACCCTCGTCACGAGATGCTTGACATCGTTATCGAGAATGGTGAGGCTTGCGGTATCATCGCTCGTAACTTGGTGACTGGCGAGATTGAGCGTCATGGTGCTCACGCTGTAGTTATCGCTACGGGTGGTTACGGTAACGTATTCTTCCTCTCGACAAACGCTATGGCATCTAACGGTTCTGCCGCTTTCCAGTGCTACCGCAAGGGTGCAGGCTTTGCCAACCCATGTTTTACACAGATTCACCCTACATGTATCCCAGTACATGGCACTCAGCAGTCTAAGCTCACGCTTATGTCTGAGTCGTTGCGTAACGATGGTCGTATCTGGGTTCCTAAGAAGATGGAGGATGTTGAGGCTATCCGCAAGGGTACCAAGAAGCCATCGGATATCGCTGAGGCAGACCGCGACTACTACTTGGAGCGTCGCTATCCAGCCTTCGGTAACCTTGTGCCACGTGACGTAGCATCTCGTGCTGCTAAGGAGCGTTGCGATGCTGGCTACGGTGTTAACGAGACAGGTTTGGCTGTATTCCTCGACTTTAAGACCGCTATCGAGCGTCTTGGTAAGGAGACTATCAAGCAGCGTTATGGCAACCTCTTCGATATGTATGAGGAGATTACCGACGTAAATCCATACGAGCAGCCTATGCAGATATTCCCAGCTGTACACTACACAATGGGTGGTATCTGGGTAGACTACAACCTTATGACCACTATCCCAGGCTTGTACGCTATTGGCGAGGCCAACTTCTCGGATCATGGTGCTAACCGTCTTGGTGCTTCGGCTCTTATGCAGGGCTTGGCCGATGGTTACTTCGTATTGCCTTACACTATTGGTGACTACCTCTCTAAGAAGATTCAGGCTCCAAAGGTTAAGACCGATACTAAGGCCTTTGACGAGGCTGAGGCAGGTGTTCGCGCACGTATCGAGCGTCTGTTTGCCATCAAGGGTACTCAGTCTGTAGACGATATCCACAAGCGTCTTGGTCTTATCATGTGGGATAACGTAGGTATGGCGCGTACAAAGGAGTCGTTGGAGAAGGCTATCGTCGAGATTCAGGCTCTACGCAAGGAGTTCTACAAAGATTTGAAGTTGGTAGGCGACAACGAGTCATTCAATGTTGAGCTTGAGAAGGCTCTTCGTCTTGAGGACTTCCTTGAGCTTGGTGAGCTGATGGCACGCGATGCACTCAATCGTGAGGAGTCTTGCGGTGGTCACTTCCGCTCGGAGCACCAGACAGAGGATGGCGAGGCTTTGCGTCATGACGATAAGTTCGCATATGCAGCTGTTTGGGAGTACAAGGGCATCGACAATGTTCCTGAGATGACTATCGAGCCTCTTGAGTACGAATTCGTACACCGCGCACAGCGTAACTACAAAGACTAATTTTTGACGTTAACCTTTAATAAAGACTGATTATGAATTTTACATTAAAGATATGGCGTCAAAGAGACGCTAAGTCACAGGGTGCATTCGAGACCTACAAGGTTGAGAATATCTCGGCCGACACGTCGTTCCTTGAGATGATGGACATCCTTAATAACGACCTTATCCATGCAGGTAAGGAGCCCGTAGCTTTTGACCACGACTGTCGCGAGGGTATCTGTGGTATGTGCTCTATGCACATCAATGGCCACGCTCACGGTCCTTCACAGGCTGTTACCACTTGCCAGATGTATATGCGTAAGTTCGAGGATGGCTCTACTATCACTATCGAGCCTTGGCGTTCAGCTGCCTTCCCAGTAATCCGCGACTTGGTTGTAGATCGCTCGGCATACGACAAGATTTTGCAGGCTGGTGGTTTCGTATCGGTACGTACTAACTCGGTGCCTGATGGCAATGCTATTCCTATTCCTAAGGCTGATGCTGACGAGAGTATGGATGCTGCTGCTTGCGTAGGTTGTGGTGCTTGTGCTGCAACTTGTAAGAATGGCTCGGCAATGTTGTTCGTTGCTGCACGTGTATCGTCACTCGCTAAGTTGCCTCAGGGTCGTGTTGAGGGTGCTCGTCGTGCTAAGTCTATGGTTGCTAAGATGGATGAGCTCGGTTTCGGTAACTGTACAAATACAGGTGCTTGCCAGGCCCAGTGTCCTAAGTCTATCTCTATAGCACATATCGCACGTCTAAACCGTGAGTTCTTGGCTGCAAAGCTTCAGGACTAAGGATATATGTTGTAAATGTTTGGGGTCAGCTGTTTCGGCTGACCCTTTTTGTTTTGAGGGTGTTTGGCTTTAGCGAGGAGTGGGGTAAAGCGTACTCGCACTGCGCCATTATGAGAGATTAGGAATCTTCGCAAAATAGTCTTGAAAATCACTCGCCCTAATTTATATAACCTAACTTAATCATTAATTGCTTATTTTTAAATAAAAATATATATCTTTGTCATTGAATAGTTAAACCTCCTCAAAATATGATATTATGAGCAGCAACCCTAAAACTACACCTCTGTCGCAGTCGCAGATGGGTATATATGTCGAGTCGATGCAGCACACCAACGACTTAGTATATCATATGCCATTTCTATATACTCTCGATAAGGCCATAGACCTTGAGCGTCTGCGCAACGCCCTATACAGAGTCATAGAGGCGCATCCAGCATTTCTATCGTACTACACAACGGACGAGGGTGGCGAGCCGTTAATTGTCGAGCGTAGTGATATGCCCATAGTCATTAATATCGAGCGAGTGGAGGATATCGAGAGCGTAAAGCGCAGCTTAGCACGTTGCTTTGACCTTAAGGATAGCCGTCCGATACATATCGCGCTATACGAGGGTCGCGATAGTAACTATATGCTCTTTGAGGTACACCACATCATTGCCGATGGCACCTCGGCAGGTGTGCTCCTCTCGGAGATTGACCGCGCCTATCGGGGTGAGGATATCGAGGCCGAGGAGTACACTTTCTACGATGTCACGCGCGAGGAGCTACGTCTACGTGCAGGCTCCGAGGAGTATGACCAGGCGCAGAGGTGGCACGAAGAGAACTTCAATGTAGGGGATGTAGATACACTCATTATCGCAGACCGCAGTGGCAAGACAACGACGATAAAACACTCGGAGTATAGCTTAAACCTCGATAGGGAGGGTCTAAGTGCTCTTATGGAGAGTACGGGGGTAAAGCCTGGTACGCTCTTTACTTCGGCCTTCGCGTTGCTGATGGCCAAGTTTACGGGTGATGACTCGGTGCTCTTCTCTACGATATGGCATGGGCGTAGTGATAAACGTATGGCGCGCACTATGGGTATGTTCGTTAAGACACTACCTGTATATTACCCTATAAAGAGCGATATGACCATAGCTGAGCTCTTTGCTCATGGCGATAGCATCATCCGAGGAGGCCGAAAGCATAGTATATTCTCGTATGCCGATGCTACAAGGTTACTCGGGATAAAGTCTAACTATCTCTTTGTTTATCAGGGTCATCTATTTAATGATATGACCATAGATGGTCATGCGGTGACTATGGAGGATATCTCGGAGAGTGCCACGACAGAGCCTATCTCTGTCCAGATATATCAAGAGAGGGATGGTGGCTATCGTGCAGTTATCGAATACTTCTCAAACCTCTACTCCGAGGCACTTATAGAGCAGCTGGTAGCAAGCTACGAGGCTATACTTAACTCTATGCACGATGGCGAGCAGAGGGTAGACTCGCTGTCGGTGATAACACCTGCGCAAGAGGCACTCTTAGATAGTTTTAATGCTACGGAGCGTGACTACGATAAGTCACAGACCGTACTTACGCGCTTTAGCGAGTATGTCTACTCTGCCCCCGAGCACTTGGCTGTGGTCTATAAGGACAGGGGCTATACCTATCGTCAGGTCGACGAGCTGTCGAACAAGATTGCGCACTATATCCACCGCCTCGGACTGGGGCGTAACGATGTCGTAGCGGTGCTTATACCGCGTTCCGAGTGGATGATGATAGCCTCGCTCGGTGTCCTCAAGGCGGGGTGTGGCTACGAACCTCTTGACCCGAGCTATCCACGTGAGCGTCTACAGTTTATGACTCAGGATGCTGGCGTGCGCCTTGTTATAGGCGACGAGGAGCTTATCGCAGCTATGGAGCTTGGTATTGAGAGTGTTTTGCTCACGAAAGATATCGCCACGCTTGGGGAGCCTACAACACCACTCGCGGTCGAGGTATGTCCCGACGACCTCTTCATTATGCTCTACACTTCGGGTTCGACAGGTGTGCCTAAGGGGTGTATGATTGAACATCGCAACGTCTTTGCCTTTGCAACGTCACATAGCCAGGTGTGTGGCATAACGCCCGAGTCGCGCATAGCGGCATACGCAAGCTATGGCTTCGATGCCTCGTTGATGGATATCTATGGGGCTATCGTCAGTGGTGCTACGCTACATATCATTGCCGAGGAGATACGTCTTGACTTTGCTGCGCTCAACGACTACTTCATCCGCAACCGCATAACCACATCGTTTATGACCACCCAGGTAGGCTTTCAGTTTGCTACAGCCTCGGAGAGTCCCTATCTACAGACGTTGATGGTCGGTGGCGAGAAGCTTGCTCCGATAGAGCCACCTTGTGGCTTTAAGCTCTTTAACGCCTATGGCCCTACGGAGTGTTGCGTATACACCAATGTATACAATGTTGCCAAGTACGAGGATAATATCCCGATTGGTAAGGCTCTGCCCAATACTAAGCTCTATGTCGTCGATAGCGATGGCCGTCGTCTGCCTGCTGGTGCTGTGGGAGAGCTGTGGATAGCGGGTGTGCAGGTGTCGCGCGGCTATCTAAATCGCGAGGAGCAGATGGCCAAGGTCTTTACTTCAAATCCGTTTAGTGAGGATAGTAACTATAGCCGTGTATACCATACGGGGGATATTGTACGCTACCTTACCGATGGAAACATACAGTTTGTGGGTCGTCGCGATGGTCAGGTTAAGATTCGAGGCTTCCGCATCGAGCTTAAGGAGATTGAGACCATCATTCGTCAGTATCCCGACATTAAGGATGTTACGGTTCAGGCCTTCGAGCAGGAGGGTGGCGGAAAGTTCATAGCAGCCTATATTGTCAGCGATAAGAGTATAGATATTAAGTCGTTGAGTGACTTTATCCTTGAGGATAAACCCCCATATATGGTCCCAGCGGTGACTATGCAGATTGAGCGTATACCGCTCACGCAGAACCACAAGGTCGACAAGCGAGCACTGCCTAAGCCCGAGCTTAAGGCCGACACGCTTGAGGTGGAGAGCAACGTGCCTATGAACCTCTTGGAGAGTGAACTACACCAGATAATCTCTGCGGTGGTTAATACCGAGCAGTTTGGCATTGCCACACCCCTCGCATATGTGGGCCTTACATCCATAGCCGCTATTAAGCTCACCACACAGATATATAAACGCTATGGTGTGGCCATAGATAGCAAATTGCTACTCAAGGGAGGTACGCTACAGACTATCGAGAATGCCATTCTTGAGCACCTGCTCTCGGGTGGTGGGGCAGCCGAGAAGATAGGCGTGGCGCAGGCCACAGATGTCGTAGATAGTGCCCCACTGAGCTATGCACAGATGGGTGTATACTACGAGTGTATGAAGCATCCGTTAGAAACGACCTATAATATCCCCTATACTCTACGTTTTCCTGTAGCGACCGATGTATCTAAGCTTATTGTGTCGATTAAGCGTTTGGTGGCACTACATCCTGAGCTGGATGTTCGTTTCGAGGCTACAGATGCAGGTGTTGTGCAGCAGCGTGGAGGTTATGGCGAGGCTGTAGTTACGCACCTACGTGTATCGGAGGATGAGTTACAGAGACTCAAGGATAGCTTTGTGCGCCCCTTCCACCTCGGCAAGGAGCCCCTCTATCGCTTCGCCGTAGCTGAGTGCGAGAGTGGCGTATGGCTCTTGGCCGACATACACCACCTTGTTGCCGATGGCTACTCTCTCGACCTGATGAATCGTCAGCTATGCCGACTCTTCGAGGGGGAGAGTGTCGAGGCTGAGACGTGCGACTATATGACCTTTGCAATCGAGCAGCAGCGTAGCGAGGATGGCGAGGCCTTTAATGCTGCTAAGAGCTTTTTCGGTGAGGCTTTAGCCGAGTGTGAGGGTTGCAGTGAGCTACCTGCCGATTATAAGGGCGATGCATCTGAGGGGCGTTCACAGCGTATATCTATACCTTTCGACCTTGAGCGTGTCGAGAGCTTTAGCCGAGAGGTGGGTGTTACGCCAGCACATACGATGTTGGCCGTGACGAGCTACGCACTCTCGCGCTACACAAATAACCGCCATATATACATAGCTACAGTAAGCAACGGACGCTCGAACCTGCGCATTGCCGATACGGTGGGTATGTTTGTCAACACGCTGGCACTTCACGCCCATATTACCGAGCAGAGTGTTGAGGAGTTCGTGCGTTGCGTAGGCGATAACTTCGACGGAGCTATACGTCACGAGAACTACCCCTTTGCGCGTATTGCTGCCGACTATAACTTCGCCTTTGCCACGAACTACGCCTACCAGATTGGCGTGATGACCGAATATAGGGTCGATGGCGCGGCGGTAGTGATGGGCGAGCTTAAACTCGATGTCCCTAAGCAGAAACTCGACGTTATGATTACCGAGGTTGAGGGCCGCGCAGTTATCCAGCTTCAGTATAACGATGCCATATATTCCGAGGAGAGCATCCGTCGCTTTGGACACTCTATGCTTGCAGTATTGGAGGGCTTTATGGGCGATAGGCGCGGTAGCCTGCTCAAAGTATCTATGGTAGGGCGCGAGGCTGCCGAAGAGCTTGCATCGTTACGCTCGGTGGCCACTGGTGAGGCACCATTTAAGCTCTTCCATCATGCCGTTGAGCACTGGGCGGCGACTACACCCCATAGCGAGGCTCTTGTGGCCGTAGACTGTAGCTACAACTATGGCGATATGAACGTTGCGATGAACCGTATTGCTTATGCACTGATAAGGCGTGGTGTTGGCGTAGGTAGCCGCGTAGCTCTGCTGCTACCTCGAAATAGTAGACTCATCCTTGCGATGTTTGGCGCGATGAAGGCTGGCGCAGCCTATATACCTTGCGATCCGGAGTATCCTGCCGACCGCATAAAGCTCATCTTGGAGGATTCCGAGGCCGACTATGTTATTACCACACAGGAGCACATTGCAATGTTCGAGGGTGGGCGTGCTGTCGATGTCGAGGAGCTACTTAAGGAGGAGGGTGGCGATAATCCCGATGTTTCGGTCACACCAGACGATTTAGCATACCTAATCTACACCTCGGGCTCTACGGGACGACCTAAGGGTGTTATGCTCCACCATAGGGGTATATGTAACTATCTATATGGTCACCCTGCGAATGTATTTGCTCATGCTGTGGCAAGCGACGCAAGTCGTGTGCTGAGCGTAACGACGATATCGTTTGATGCTGCGTTGCAGGATATCGGCACAGCGATGTATAGCGGTAAAACGTTGGTTGTAGCTACCGAGGAGCAGGCCAATAACCCGATAGAGCTGGCTAAGCTTATTACCGAGGAGCGTGTAGATATGGTCTCGGGAACACCTTCGCGCTGGCAGACGTGGCGCACCAGCGATGACTTTGTGCGTGCTATAGCCAAGGTGAGTATTGTGCGTGCTGGTGGCGAGAAGTTCTCGTCGCAGCTCCTTGAGCAGCTTCAACGGATAACGTCGGCACGTATCTTCAACTGCTACGGCCCGACAGAGATTACCGTAGCCTCGAACAATGCCGAGCTTACCGATGCCGACATAGTCACCGTAGGCCGTCCGCAGCTTAACGTCCGCGAATATATCGTCGACAGCGATGGCAATGAGCTCCCTGTTGGTGTCGTAGGCGAGCTATATATCGGTGGTGTGGGCGTAGCTAAGGGCTACAACAACCTCGAAGATATGACTCGTGAGCGTTTTATCGACTACTGTGGCGAGCGTGTCTACCGCTCGGGTGACTATGCAAAGTGGCTTCCCGATGGCCGAGTGATGATTCTCGGAAGAACGGATAATCAGATTAAGCTACGTGGCCTAAGAATAGAGCTTGGCGAGATAGAGAGTGTTATGCAGCGCGTTGAGGGTATCGATAAGGTGGTGATACTTATACGCAAGATAGCAGGCAAGGAGCATCTGTCGGCCTACTATACGGCAAGTAGAGAGATAAATCCTGTTGACCTGAAGGCCGAGATATCAAAGAGCCTGACGCACTATATGGTACCTACGGCATACCTACAACTTAGCGCGATGCCTATGACACCGAATGGTAAGACCGATATCAAGTCGCTGCCCGAGCCTAAGCTCTCGTCAAGTAGTGCGTATGAGGAGCCTAATGGCGATATCGAGCGTAGCTTCTGCAATATCTTCGCGTCGATACTCGAACTCGATAGGGTGGGTGCTACGGATAACTTCTTCGAGTTAGGAGGCACCTCGTTGGTGGTTACACGTGTAATTATCGAGGCCGACAAGGTGGGTCTGCACGTCAGCTATGGCGATGTCTTTGCCAATCCTACACCTCGTAAGCTGGCACGTCTGCACACCGCATCAGACGACGACGAACTACGTGATCCTACCATCGTTGACTACGACTATGAGCCGATAGATGGGCTTCTTGCCGCCAACACCCTCGACAGCTTTAGCCGAGGATGTGAGCTGCCTCTTGGCAGTGTGTTGCTCACAGGAGCTACTGGTTACCTCGGTATACACATCCTGCGCGAGCTGCTCTCGTCGGATGCCGAGAATATATATTGCTTGGTGCGTGGCAAGAGCCTCGCAGCAGCCGAGAGTAGGCTTAAGACACTACTCTTCTACTACTTCGACTCTACGTTTGAGGATATGCTCGGTAGGCGACTGCATGTCGTTTTAGGCGATGTCACCGACGACCTTACGCAGCTGCTCGAAGGTGTCAAGATAGATACCATCTTCAACTGCGCAGCCATAGTTAAGCACTTTGCCGAGGGTAGCGAGATAGAAGATGTTAATATCGGTGGTGCAGAGCGATGTGTGGAGTACTCTCTTGGCCACAATGCCAGACTTGTGCATATCTCTACGGCCAGCACACGCGGTCTGAGCATCGATGATGTCCCCACAGCCAACGATATCTTCACCGAGCAGAGACTCTACCTTGGCCAGTTCCTTGGTAACAAGTACATATACTCGAAGTATATCGCCGAGAGGCTCATTCTTGAGGCTGTGGCGTTGCGAGGCCTCGGTGCAAAGATTATGCGCGTAGGTAACCTCGCCCCACGCTCTACCGATGGTGAGTTCCAGGTTAACTTCTCGACAAATAGCTTTATGGGCCGTATTAAGGTATTCAATATGCTTGGTTGCTGTCCTCATCAGATGCGCGACAATGCCGTTGAGTTCTCGCCCATAAATGAGGTGTCGCGCGCCATAGTTTTGTTGTCGCGCACCCCTAAGGAGTGTTGCCTCTTCCACCCATACAACAACCACGCTGTGCTCTTCGGCGATGTAGTCTCGGAGCTTAAGTGCGTAGGCGATGGTGTGGAGTTTGTCGACAGCGAGGAGTTCTCGGAGCGTATGGAAAGGGCTAAGGAGGATGTAGATAAGGCTCGTCAGCTATCGAGTCTTATGGCCTACCAGGATATGGCACACGGACGTAAAACCTCGGATGTTGCACGCCAGAATATTTATACTATGCAGGTGCTCTACCGCCTCGGATTTAGTTGGTCACACACTACGTGGGATTATATCGACCGCTTCCTTAAGGCTATTGCTGGTATGGGATTCTTCGATAATAAGTAATTGCGAGAGTATGAATACGTTTGACCGTAAGGAGCTTAACTCGCTCTTCTGGCGATACCTCGGCTCGTCGCTGCTCATCACCCTCTCTGGGGCCTTGGGTGTGATGGTAGATAGTGTTATCGTGGGCCACCTTATAGGTAGCGATGGCGTGAGTGCTGTGAACCTAAACAGCACGATGATACAGCTGCTTATGACCATAAGCCTTATCGTCGCCTCGGGTGGCGGTATGTTGGTAGGCTATGCCCTCGGACGTAAGGAGTATGACTTGGCACGCTATATCTTCACTCAGTCGACCATAGGAAGCCTCGTTGTAGGCCTGCTCTTCGCGCTCTTGGGCCTTGTTGCTGTCGACGATATGGCACGCCTGCTCTGTCAGAACGAGTCGCTCTATGTTATGGTGCGCGACTACCTCCGCGTGGTGCTCCTCGGTGCCCCTGCCTATATGCTTATGTGGGGTATCTCGACGATGATAAGTGTCGATGGCAGTCCACGCTTAGCCTCCGTAGCTATTGTCGTAGATAATGTGGTAAACCTCATCCTCGATGTCGTCTTTATTAAGCTCCTCGGTATGGGTATCGAGGGTTCGTCGCTGGCTACGGTTATAGGTCATTTAGTCGGCATTGCCATTATGTTGCTGCACTTTGTAGGTAGAGATTGCCTGCTCTCGCTGTCGTTTAGGGGCGGCACTCTTGTCGAGTGGCGCAATATTATCTCGCAGGGTGCCCCCTTGGCCGTTGCCTCTATATGTCTTACGCTGCTGCTATTTACATCAAATAAGATGGTCCTGGGTGCTGTGGGGCGCGAGGGTATCTTCGTATTCTCGGTGTGTATGAACCTGTTGCAGGTCTATAACCTCTTCTTAGCAGGTACGTGTCGCTCGCTCCAGACGCTCGGTGCTGTACTTGTCGGCCAGCGTAATAGCGAGGGTGTACGCTTTGTATTTGCTAAGTCGCTGCGCTTTATCACCGTAGCTATGGCTGCTACGTGTGCCTATGTGTGGCTCTTTCCCTCGACTATATCGCTACTCTTCGGGGCCGAGGGCGACGCTTTGGTCGCAGAGTGTAACTACGCGCTACGCATATTTGCCATAAGCTTCGTGCCCTTCTGCTATATATACTTTGTGATGATCGTCTTTAAGCTACTCTCCTATAATCGTATGTCGATATTTATCTCGCTGATATTGTCGCTTACTGTTATACCTGTTATATCGTTTATGGCTAACTATGCCACAGAGTATATATGGTATAGCTACCTGATAGCCTACATTATCGAGATAGTCGCCATTGTAGTAGTATATAAGGTCGGGCGCATAGATATCAGAGCGCGTATGGCGAGCCTGTAGTAGATAGAATTTGAGTAGTAACTAATACTGCATAAGCATACTCTGTACTACTACTCTTGGCTCTGGACCCTCCTTGCGACACGTTGTACATACGTAGTCGCGTGTGGTGTAGTGCGAGAAGGTGTACCCCTTGAGCTCTAACCCTGCGAGGTTGTCACACAGCCCCTCGCCTGTAAACTTTAGTAGGCTCTCCTTGGTGGTCCAGAGCGTGCTGAAGGCTTGGCGTGGGTCGACAGAGGTGGCTATGGCGCGTAGCTGTCCATCGTTGGATATATGTCGTGCCACCTCCCAATCCACATCCGTAATCTCCTCAATGTCTATGCCTATAGGATGGTCACCTATGGCGCAGGCTACCCCCTTACGGCAGTGGCTGAGGTTAAAGTGTATGTCGGGGTGGTCGGGCAAAGTGGGCTTGCCATTATCTCCGTATGCGAAGGCGGGGGCTGTAGCTATGCCATACTCGCGACGTAGGGCCTGCATAAGTAGCAGGTAGGCAGCCAAACTCTGGCGACGGTCTATCTCGAAACGATAGCTGAGCACCTTAGCTCTGCGCTCATCGGATACCAAGCGCAGGGCCTTCTCGATGTCGAAATCGAGAATATCTTCGCATATATATACCATCTCGGACTACTCGATGGTGAGTATGCGCGAGAAACCTGTCATATCGAGCACCGAGCGCACAGTGTCACCAACCCCTCTGAGTGTCAGACCCTCGCCCGAGGTTGCAAGTCGCTTATGTGCAGCAAGGATGACACGTAGACCAGCACTACTCACATACTCTAATGCCGAGCAGTCGATAACAACCTTCGAGGCTGCAATGTCGTTAAGTGTGCTCTCTAACTTAGGCGCAGTGTTGGTATCTAAGCGTCCCTCCAACGTTACGATGCTCACCGAGTCGGTTTTATGTGTTGTAATATTCATATAGCTATTTTATTTATGTTTTAAAATTTTTGTTAGTCGCAGTATGTTGTACCCCTCGCTACGGCGATACTCTATGGTGTCGACAAGCTGTCGTATGAGGTATATGCCCAGGCCGCCAATCGCGCGCTCTTCGGCAGCAAGGTTTACGTCGGCATCCTTAATCTCGGTAGGGTCGAAGGCTATGCCATAATCTCTGATACATAGCGTAATATGCTCCTTATCCCCCTCGGCAGATATGTATATTAGTTCGTGGGCATCGGGACTATAGGCGTAGCTAATGATGTTCACTACAACCTCCTCTAAGGCTAACTGGAGCTGCATAACCTCCTCATGCGAGAGCCGATACTCTTTGGCTACCTCCTCGGTAAATGACATTAAGCGTGTTAGCTCCCTTGTGTCGTTATCTATCGTGATACTCCTCATACTACCTCTCCGTAACTCTTATGTCGAGCATGGCGATGTCGTCACTCTGCTCGCAGCCTTGGCTAAAGCGGCTTAGCTCCTCGAATACTCTATCTACAACCTCATAGGGCTGCTGTGCGCGGCAATGCGATAGAGTCTCGGCAAGACGGCTCGCGCCATAGAACTCACCTTGGGCATCTGTCGCCTCGGTGACACCATCGGTGTATACTAAGATATGCTCTCCCTGTGCGATAGAGCATCTACCACCTACATATACATAGTCATCAACGATGCCCAAAGGGATATTTGTCTCCATTGCAAGATATTCTGGCTCCTTACAACCGCCAAATATGATGGGAGGGTTATGCCCGGCATTGGCGTAGCTTAGCTCTCCACTCTCAAGGTCAAGAATACCCACAAATGCTGTGCAGAACATATTGCTATCGTTACGCTCGGCGAGTACTCTGCCAAGCATAGACAATATCTCGGCTGGCGATGTCGTTACGTTGGCTACGGTACGGAACATGCGGCATATCACTGCCATAACCAAGGCTGCAGGGACACCCTTGCCCGATACATCGCCTACGATAAAGTGTAGCCTGCCACCCTCGACGAAGAAGTTGTATAGGTCGCCACCAACCTCCTTAGCGGCTATAAGACGCGAGGCTATAGATAGTGATGTGCCGTATTGTGCCAAGTCCTCATCCTTGGGTAACATTCCGAGCTGTATGTCGCGTGCCACACGTAGCTCCGAGGCCATACGCTCCCTCTGTGCAGTTGTCGTGCGTAGCTCCTCGATATAGGCTATAAGCGAGGTGCGCATATCCTCAAACGAGTCTCGTAGCTGCTGCATCTCGTCGCCGCTATTGACCTTGGGCGTAGGCAGTGCGAAGTTACCCGAGGCTATCTCGGTTGCCGACAGCGTCAGCTGCTTTAGTGGGCGTGTCATACGACGTATAGTCACATAGCTGAGAACGACGATGAGCACTATGCCTATGCTAAATATCGCTATTATGGCGCGACGTAGGTCGTATACGCTGCTGAAGATGTTGGTGTATGGCGACGCTACGGCTATAGACCACCCTGTATTCTCAACAGGGGCATAGATGACATAGTAGTCTATGCCACCGCGCCTATGTAGCGTTATACCACTCTCCAATGCCACCATCTTATTGGCCAGTAGCCTTAACTCTGGCTCGCCAAAACGCTTGGCATTCTCGAATATGCTCTCCTTATGAAGTGCCTCGTGGCGCGAGTGGGCGAGGAAGGCCCCGCTGCGCGATATCATAAAGTTGTAGGCATCGGGATAGGGTTTTATCGCCCTCACCTGCTCGGCAAACTGCTCTATCGAGATGTCGGCGGTGAGTATGGCGTAGATGTCGCCCTTATTGTTGCGTAGAGGGTAGGAGTATGTCGCTATATTACTCTCGGCTCCGCCAGCGTCGTAGTATGGCTCGCTCCAGTGTGGCCGACCGCTACTCAGTGGTGTAATGAACCACTCCTTGTCGTCGTAGCCGTAGTCACGAGTGCCAAGCTGACGGTGGGCTATCGTGTCGTTGTGCCTATAGGAGTAGGGCGCGCAGTATCTCCCCTCGCAGGGTAGAAGGGCTATTGCCGAGCCTATGATGTTGCTGCCAAGGCCTACAATCTCATCCGTAATGGCGTAGAGCTCGTCGCTATTGCTCGATGAGAGCTCTATTGTTGTGGCATAGCTTTCGACCGTAGCCTCCACCTCTCCAAGTATCGAGCTAATGCGCAGTATGGTGTTGTCAAGGGCTGTCTGGCTGCGACTTATCACCTCGCTTTCGACCTGTTGTCGTGCTGTGCGGTACGTGACAACAAGGGTTACGACAAAGATGGTCAAGGTGACCAAGAGGATATATATACTTAGGCGTAGCGAGAAGCTACTGCCGAGGCCACTCCCGAGGCGGTGTGTCGTGTCGCGGTTCTGCATAGGCACACTAATTTAGCTACCAGTCATTTGACATCGTTTTCGTCTCGAAGAGCACGAAAGAGGTCGAGAAGTTGTAGTCTATAAAGTCGACAAGGCGATGGTATCGCGTATCGGATGCGCGCTTGCTGTAGGGGTAGAGCAGGTTGGCAAAGGGGATATATGTCTTCTCGGTGGACACACCGAGGCTATATATACCCAATGAGCCGCTGCGCAACGTCTTATACTGTATATTCGATAGAGTAATCTTATATCGCCCCTCCTTGAACTCGTAGCTTACGATACCCTTCCAGTGTGCGTTCTTCACGCCCCAAGGCCGTCCCTCTTCATCGCGGATAAAGCCGTGTTCGATAACACCACCGACAATCTTATCCTCCGACTCGAATATCACGCTTGCCATACGCTTACGTGCTGCGAGCTTAAGCTTATCGCGCGAAATATCGCTCTCGATGACTCTCTCCCAGACGATGTTTCCCTCGCCCACAAGCCTTATGCTATGCTGTATGTCGGTGCGTATCATACCGACCTCCTGAGCGTGGTCATATAGCACTCTATTGCCAAAGGTCTTGCGGAACTCCTTGCGGCTGTGTTTTTCAATCCACTTGTTGCGCGTGAGCCACTCTCCGCCATCGCCATATAGCAGTGTGCCGTTACTATCTTTAAGGATGCCCGACTGCTGTGCCACAGCAGATGATAGCGAGCATAGCAGAGCCGCGAGGATGATACAAAGCCTATTTATACGATACATAACCAAAGTCATAAGTATTTGTAAACTCTTAAATTATATAGCCTTAAGCTGTAGCGCAAAGCCACCTCCCGAGGCCATACGAATCGTGAGCCTGTCGGTCGATGTCACCGTACGCCTCTCTATGGCGTAGTCGGTAGGGTAGCTATCCCAACCCGCCTTGTCGCCATCGCGATATAGTACAGCCTCATACTCGCGATTAATGTCGAGGAAGTCGAGTGCTACATCTATGGTGCGCTCCTGGCCATCGGTTATGCCACCTACGTACCAGTCATCCGAGTGCTTATCGCGACGTGCAGTGACTACATAGTCGCCAATCTCGGCATCGAGGCAGCGTGTCGTAGCCCAATCTACAGGCACATCGCGGATAAATTGCAGGGCATCATCCCTCTGGCGATAGTTGTCAGGCAGGTCGGCAGCCATCTGTATAGGGCTGTAGAACACCACGTACTGGGCAAGCTGGTGTGCAAGTGTAGAGTTAACGTAGTAGTCATACCTGTAGTCGCTGTTTACGCTACCATCCTCGGTTGCCGCCGCGCTATTTATCGTATTGTGATAGCGCAGGTCAAAGATGCCTGGTGTAAAGTCCATAGGGCCTGCTATGTTGCGTGTAAATGGCAGTGTTGGGTTGTGGTCGATGCTGTTTCCAGAGTTCCACGCCTGCCACTCCTGTCCGCGCATACCCTCAGCACTCATCAAGTTGGGATAGGTGCGCGAGATACCCGTAGAGTGTATCGGCTCGTGGATGTCGATGCATAGCTTATGCTTAGCACCCTCGGTCACAGTGCGGTTGTAGTGGTCCACCATCCAGCGGTCATAGTGCTTATGTCCCGCTATCGCGCCTACGTAGCCAGTCTTAACGTTGTTTATGCCATAGGACTCGTAGTATTTGTATGCCTCGGCCATCTGGACCTCGTAGTTCTCTACGTTGGCGTATGTCTCGTGGTGACCTATAATCTCTACGCCACGCTCTTCGGCATAGCGAGCAAGCTCGGCCATGTCGAAGTCGGGGTATGGCTCTGTATAATCGAATCTCTCGCCACGTCCCCAGCCTATGTTCCAACCCTCGACTAAGACACCCCCAAAGCCATTCTCCGAGGCAAAGTCGATGTAACGCTTCACATTCTCGGTCGTCGCGCAGTGCGGATAGCTACCATCGCAGTCCCAGATAGAGACCTTAAGGTGCATCTCCCACCATACTCCCACATACTTCATAGGCTTTATCCATGAGGTATCCTCTAATGCACAGGGCTCGTTGAGGTTAAGCACCATGCTTGACTCTACAAGCGCACCTGCGCGGTCGCCTACTATGATTGTGCGCCAAGGTGTCGAGAAGGGGAGTGTAACCTCGCTCTTAACAACGCTATCACCAGCAAGCAGTGTGGTGAAGCGATGTGTAGCATTGTCCCAGGCGAGAATCATTCCAGGATAGTGCCATAGGGCCGCCTCGTGGATAGCTATATGGTTGCCACTATCCAAGCTCTTCATTGCTATGGGTGTCGATACGCCGCAATCGATAAGCGCGCGCACATGTCCTGCCGACTGCGCCATAGTATCACTATTTATCTGGCTTAGTGGTGTATGCATATAGTCAAACTCGGCATCGTCGTCGCTACCTGCAATCCAGTGTGCAGCATAGTCGTCACCCATCGTAAACTCGGTGCGCTCATCGGTGATAGAGGCTACGCCCTCGCCCACAAGTGTATACCTTAGGCCAAGACCGTCGTCGAAGAGACGCATCTCGATAACGAGCCTATTGCCATCGTTGTCTTGCAGTGTGGCCGTTAGGGAGTTGTAGTGGTTCCGAATCTCGGAGTACTGACCCCATACGGGTCGCCACGTCTCGTCAAACGTGCCACTTTCGATATCTACCAACTCAAGCCCCTGAGTGTAGTCTACCTCGGTAGTTGTAATGCCAAGGCGCGACAGCGCAACGAGCTCCTCGCCATTAAACGTAAGGCTGTAGGCGGCCTCGCCAGCCTCGGTAACTACAAAATTAAGTGTCGTGCGACCATCGGGTGATGATATCTGCCCTTTATCTGCGCAGCATCCCACTACCATCAGTAGCAGAGACGAAAGAGTTAATAATCTCCTCATAGGACTCATATTTAGGTTTAGTACATAGATGGTTCAAAAGTACCAATTTATCCTTAAATATACAAGATATTGGCCCACTTTTTAGGCTAAGCCGTAAAAACTGTTTCAGTTTAGCTGTCGCTGTAAAGTGAAATACCAAATAAAACAGAAGAGGCTACATGGACACTCCATATAGCCTCTCTGTGGTTGAGCTACCGAGATTCGAACTCAGAATAACAGAACCAAAATCTGCTGTGTTACCGTTACACCATAGCTCAATCGTTGCTCGTAAGCGGTGCAAAGATAGTGTAAAGATTTTAAACAACAAAATTTTTCTGTGTGAATGATTTATACATAGCCGAAAATTTAGGCAACGACTACAGATTAACTCCTGCTAAGTTGTAGGGTCTACTTTAGAGTTTATATGAGCCTTGTATTCGCGCGGTGTCATGCCTGTCTCCTTGCGGAATAGGCGCGTTAGGTGGTGAGGATACTTAAACCCCAAGTTGTAGCTTATCTGGCTTATGCTATGATTGCTGTAGTTTAGTTGGTGCTTTACCTCGTTGATTATAAAGTGGTGGATGTAGGCTTGTGCCGATTGTCGTAGCGTGTTGCGCATCACATCGCCTAAATAGTTGGGCGAAATGCCCAGTTGGCGTGCGCACGAGGCTACCGTAGGCAGATGTTTATCCTCGCTCGGTGAGCGGTGTATATATTCGCTTAAGAGTTGGTTAAATTTATTGATTATAGTTCGCGAGGAGGAGTTTATCGTGGTGTATTGACGCTCGTAGTAGCGCATACTCAAATTGAGAAGTACGCCGATACCTGCCGCTAAGATGCGTGTTGTGAATCTATCTACTGGGGTGTTTATCTCCTCGTGGATACTCTGCAAACAGTTAACTATCAGCCTACGCTCGGCACTATTTAGGGTTATGATATTGTTCGATGTCGAGCAGAAAAACGGATAGTCTAAGAGTCTGCCATATAGTAGCGTATTCTTCATCAGCTCACCATCGAATGTGAGTATCCACCCTGACGATAGTTCGGGAGTATTATCCAGATGACACTCATACTGCCCAGGAGAGTAGAAGATAAGCTGTGCCTCTCTATCGTTGCAGTGCTGGTTAGGCGATGTAGAGTCCCAGTAGCAGGCAACAACGAATATGCCAAATTGCTTAGGATAGTAGTTGCCCTTTTGTGCTTGTTCGAAGCTTATTAACGTTGCTTGGGGGTGCTGTGAATCAATGCCAACGAAGCGGTTGTAGTCGGCAATAGTGTCAATCTTAACTATATTTGTGTTTGTTGTCATACCTCATCATTATACCCAAAAATGCTGACAAACAGAGGTCGCTTGACCTACATAAGTAATATTGGTTAAAAGTTCGGTAATCTATCTATTGTAGCAATAGTGTCGTCCACCTACCTTTGCACCGTTGATTTATGTGCCAGTGCGTATAGTTCTAACAACTAAATGATGAGGCTTTCATATGGGTAACAGTTGTTTGGACTTTGGGGGAACGCACTGGCTTTCTTTTTCCTCTACATGCTCATATACATATTCGCATTCGTAAAATATCGGCTCTATCGGACCTATTATGGTCGATAGGCCTGGATGTTATAATTTGGTTAATTATCGAGAATTGCTCCCGATGACTTATAACTTGCTAAGGAACTTCTCGCGGTTTACTATAAAGCGTGTGTGCTCACCCTGACCAATGAGTGTATCGCCATCGTAAGCCTCGATTTTAAAACTTAGCTTACGCCCCTCGATGGCCGTAAGCTCGGCTATGGCACTAATGGTATTGCCCACTTTCGAGGCCTTGAGGTGCGATGTAGATATCGCTGTTCCTACGGTTGTCTCGCTCTCGTCGAGGTGGAGTGCAACGGCGAGCATTGCAGCGTTCTCCATAAGGGCTATCATTGCAGGTGTGGCCAATACGGCCATATCGCCCGAGCCAATGAACTCGGCTGTATTTCCA
Organism: Rikenellaceae bacterium; assembly: GCA_015059715.1. Taxonomy (GTDB): domain Bacteria; phylum Bacteroidota; class Bacteroidia; order Bacteroidales; family Rikenellaceae; genus Alistipes. The sequence goes on from SUZV01000013.1 coordinate 45,392, forward strand.
TCCATCACGCGCATTACGCTCTGGTGTTTAAGTCCTAACTCTAACATATATACCTTATTTTTGTTTGTTGTTTACTCAGTTCAAGATACAATAAAAGTATGTAAAGTACATCGTATGTGACGATATATTCTGTAATAGTGCGCTTTAGCAGGAGCATTATTATGATGCCAAAGATACGAAAAAAATGAAATAAACAATACCCTCAATGGTTTATTAACCAAAATTTTGGGCTTGTTGAGGTGTAATAATTTAGGCAATTTGTAATTTTACGACTATAAAATCGTTATATTTGTAGTATGAAACGACTACTACACATACTTCTGATGGCCGCACTGCTACTCGTTAGCTCCTACGATGCATCGGCGCAACGCTACCAGCGTGTACGAGGTGTGCGCAGTGCCTATTGGGGTGTAGATAGTCGTGGCGACTCGACACTCTACGTCACGTTGCTTGAGGTTAGGGTATTTCACCGTGCGCGGGATTTACGCAACTATCAACGTATGGTGCGTGCAGTAAAGAAGGTATACCCCTTGGCTGTGGAGGCTGCAAAGCGTATGGAGAACTTAGACCAAGAGCTTGCCAAGTTAGAGAAGCGTAAGGATAGAAAGGCCTATACCAAGGCTATTGAGGATGCGCTCAAAGAGGAGATATCGCCAATGTTGTGGAAGATGACACGCTACGAAGGTAAGATTCTTCTGAAGCTCATCGATAGGGAGACTAATCACACCGTATTTGGCATAATCAAGGACTTTCGCTCTGGATTTACCGCAGGCTTCTATCAAGCCTTAGCCAAGCTCTTTGGCAACAACCTTAAGCTTGAGTACGACCCTGAGGGTGAGGATGAGATGCTCGAATATATCGTCAAGTACTACAAGGCAGGAATCTTGTAAGGCCGAGAAAAAGCTCACCGTAAGCCTATATTTATAATTTTATTTGTATCTTTGTGCGATGATAGATCGCGAAACCATAGATAGAATATACGCTGCTCTCAATATCGTAGATATTGTGGGCGACTATGTTACGTTGCGTCGTAAGGGTGTCAACTACGAGGCCTGCTGTCCCTTCCATCAGGAGAAGACTCCCTCGTTTAAGGTGTCGCCTGCACGTGGCATATATAAGTGTTTCGGCTGTGGTAAGACGGGCAATGCCGTAAACTTCGTCATGGAGAGCGAGAGTGCTACCTATCCCGAGGCATTGAGGATGCTCGCCAAGCGTTATGGTATCGAGGTACGTGAGGAGGCTATGACCGACGAGGATATAGCTCGCAACAACAACCGTGAGAGTATGTTCGCGCTCAATGGCTGGGCGATGGAGTACTTCCGTCGCTATATGATGACCGAGGATGAGGGGCGTAGCGTGGCACTTAGTTACTTTAGCTCGGTGCGAGGATTCTCCGATGCCACAATCAACCGCTTTGGTCTCGGCTTCTGTCCCTCGTCGGGTGACCGCTTCTCTATGGAGGCTCTGGCGGCAGGCTATCAGCGCGACTATCTACTATCTACGGGTTTGTCGATTGAGCGCGAGAGTGATGGCAGGCTGCGCGATAGATTCTACGATAGGGTGATATTCCCTATACACAATATCTCTGGTCGTATCGTGGGCTTTGGTGGCCGCACGCTGAGGAGCGATAAGAAGGTCGCCAAGTATCAGAACTCGCCCGAGAGCGATATTTACAATAAGCGCAGGGAGTTGTATGGCCTCTATTTTGCTAAAAAGGCCATCCAGCAGGAGGATGTGGCTATCCTTGTCGAGGGTTATGCCGATGTTATCTCGATGCACCAGGCAGGTGTCGAGAATGTCGTAGCCTCGTCGGGAACATCGCTTACTGAGGAGCAGGTGCGTCTTTTGGGTCGCTTTACGCAGAACGTGACACTTATGTTCGATGGCGACTCGGCAGGTGTCAAGGCGGCACTGCGTGGTGTCGATATAATCCTCAAGGAGGGTATGAATGTGCGTATTGTCTTGCTACCCGAGGAGCACGACCCCGATACTTTCGCAAGACAGAGTGACTCGGAGAGCCTGAGGGCATATATTAGGGATAACTCGCAGGACTTCTTAGCCTTCAAGGCGCGATTACTGCTCGGCGAGGCTACGGGTGACCCTCTGAAGCGTGCAGATGCTATTAACGATATGGTTGGCTCGATATCGCTTATCCCCGATGAGATAAAACGCTCGGAGTATGTGCGTTACTGTGCCGAGATTATGGCTGTCGAGCAGCAGACTCTGGCCGTTGCCGTAGCGCGTCAGTTGGAGGGTATCAAGGGTAATGGCGAGGCTCAGAACTTCCTGCAACGTCAGCAGCTGCGCGAAAGGCAGAAGGCTACGCCCTCGTCGCTATATGTCGAGAAGCCTACCTCGGAGCAAAATGCCAAGTTGGGCTCTTCGTATCCTGTAGGTACTACGCCCGAGACCCTGGAGCGCGACTTGGCCAAGTACCTGTTAAAGTATGGTCACATATACTGCTCGGTGCTTGACGATAATAACCAAGTCGTTGAGTTTAACGTGGCTAACTACATCTTCGAGCAGCTCGATGAGGATAACCTGCAATTTAATATCGAGGTGTATCGCACCATTATGGAGCTGTACCGTGCTGAGTGGATGCGTCTTGGTGAGGGCCATGAGGTGTCGTCGCACATATTTATCAACCACCACGACCCTGATGTGAATAGAGTGAGTATAGAGCTACTTACGGCCGATGACAACTATGTCATTAGCAAGATATGGGAGCAGAAGGAGGTGCATATCGAGAGTGCCGAGGAGCAGCTTGCCGAGGCTGTACCCGAGGCTGTGGGACTCTATAAGTGGCGTATGCTCGACAAACGCATCGCCGAGCTTCAGGCCCGTTTGGTATGCGAGGGTGAGGATGTAGAGGCTGTGTTATCGCTCTTGTCGAAGTATATGGCGGCACGTGTGGTTATAAGCAAGAACCTCGGCAGGTTGATATAGTGTCGACACTATCTGTGGGAAAAAAGGGTGGGCCCCGGAGCGTCGACGTATCACTACGCCAACAGTGTGCAAACAGAAAATAAACTTAAAAGATGTGTAAAACATATCAAAGATAAAAGAATTAGTTACCTTTATCCGGGTCCACCCACATCGAAGCGTGGCAAAAGATGTGCCGAAGCGTGGGTGTGAGGAGAAAATAGAGGGGTGTAGGGTAGTCTAATTTAGTATTGTAGATTTGATTATGGCAGACTATAAAAATATAAACATACGCAATAAACGTGCGACCTTCGACTACGAGATTATCGAGGAGTATGTGGCAGGCATCGTGCTTGTAGGCACCGAGATAAAGTCCTTGCGCCTCGGTAAGGCCTCGATTGTCGACTCATACTGCTACTTCGAGCTTGGCGAGCTGTGGATTCGTAATGTCAACATCGCCGAGTATACTTGGGGTACGTGCAATAACCATGTGCCTAAGCGTGATCGTAAGCTGCTGCTCAATCGCAAGGAGCTGACAAAGTTGCAACGCTCACTTCAGGATAGGGGCCTTACGGTTGTGGGCCTTAGGCTCTTTATCAATGACAGGGGCTTGGCCAAGGTGGCTATAGGCCTTGCACGTGGTCGTAAGTCCTACGATAAGCGAGAGTATATCAAGGAGAACGATGCTAAGCGCGAGATGGATAAGGCGATGAAGATAGGTCGTAGATAAATAGATAACAGCAAAAAAAATATGGCACTTATATTATCAATAGAGACAGGTACGGATATATGCTCTGTGGCACTTGCCAACGATGGCGAGCTTATGGCCCTGCGCGAGAGTGATGAGGGGCGTGACCACGCTAAAAAGGTGGCCCTCTTCGTTGACGAGCTACTAAAGGAGACGGGTGTGCAGCCCGACGACCTCGATGCTATCGCTGTAGGCAAGGGCCCTGGCTCATACACAGGCCTGCGTATAGGAGTATCCTTTGCTAAGGGTATGTGCTATGCCCTCGATATCCCACTTATCGCCATCGGTTCGCTCGATGCGCTTACCGAGGTGGCGCGTGAGGATTTCGATGCAGGCATCCTCGATTTGGAGGATGACCAGTGGACATCGTCACACCTTGTACCTATGGTCGATGCGCGACGTATGGAGGTATATACCCAGATTTTTAACACTTCGGGTGAGTCGCTTACCGAAGTTAGTGCCGAGGTTGTCGATGCCGATAGCTTTAGGCAGTGGCGCGAGCAGGGGGGCATTGTTCTCTTTGGTAACGGCGCGAAGAAGTGTGCCGAGGTGCTTGAGGGTGCTCTATATGTAAGTGTGTCGCCCTCGGCGCGTGGTCTTGTACGCCTTGCCGAGGAGGCCTTCAATGCCTCAAAATTCGAGGATATCGCCTATTTCGAGCCCTTCTACCTTAAGGACTTCGTGGTCATCCCCTCGAAGAAAAAGCTGTTGTAAGGGGCATTGGAATGTATGAAAAAATCCTCTTGGGTCTTAGCCTAAGAGGATTTTTGCTTGCTTACGTGCCGCATCGGTAATTGTGCTGCCCGAGAGCATCGTGGCAATCTCGTCGATACGCTCAGCCTTGCTCAGGCGGCGGATGTTACTATGTCCCGCCTCCTTGTAGACCACAAAGTGAGTGCCAGGCTTCGAGGCTACCTGTGGTAGGTGGGTGATGTCGATGACCTGTAGCACCTCCGAGAGATTGGCTATAATGTCGCCCATAGCATCGGCAATACGTCCCGATACGCCTGTGTCTATCTCGTCGAATATGACCGTAGGCAGACGCTTGCGCTGCGCAAGCAACGACTTAAGCGATAGCATAATGCGTGAGAGCTCACCTCCCGAGGCTACGCGCTCAACAGCCGTAGGAGTAGCCGTGCGGTTGGCGGTAAAGAGGTAGGCTACGCAGTCGCGCCCCGAGGGTAGGAACTTATCTGCCGCGCTAATCTCGACAACGAAGCGTGCATCCTCCATGCCGAGCTGGTGGAGCATATCCTCGATGTATGACTCCAGCTTCGAGCATACACCCTTGCGGCTAATGCTTAGCTCCTCGGCTACGCTCTGGCACTCGCTCTCTGCGGCCTCGATACGCTCGGCCATAGCCTTAATCTCGGCATCGCTGTTATCTATCGTAGCAAGGCGAGCCTCAAGCTCTGCGAACTTATCCAAAAGGTCGTCATACGACTCTGCGCGGTGCTTCATTTCGAGCGAGTATATGGTGTTTAGCCTCTCGCTAAGCTGCTGTATGCGCTCTGGGTCGGCATCTATGCGCTCTGCCTCGTCAGCTGCCGTTGTGCTTATATCCTTAAGCTCGGCAATGACCGACTTTATCCTCTTGGCGAGTGTTGCGCCAGCAGCATAACGCTCACCCAATGCACCAAGGTCGCGCTCCGAGCGTGTAAGGGTTACTAACGCCCCGAGTTCCTCATCGTCGAGGGTATTGCGCAGCAGTGTCAGGGCCTCGCTTATGCGGTCTGCGCTCTCTAATGTCGATAGTAGCTGCTCTGTTTCTGCCTGCTCGCCACGCTTAAGCTTTGCGGCGCGTAGCTCCTCGACGGTGTATCGCAGCCACTCCTCATCGCGTCGCGCAGCCTCCATCTGCTCGCACATTGCGCGGTAGTCGCCTCGTAGCCTCTGTAGTGTGGCGAGGAGTGCGGTGTAGCGCGACAATATCTCGCTGTTGTCGGCGAGGCTGTCGAGCGAAGATATGCGAAACTCCTCTGATGCGAGGATAAGGTTCTGATGCTGCGAGTGTATATCTACAAGGTGCGCACCTAACTCCTTGAGTGTGCCGAGGGGTACGGGCATATCGCCTATGAAGGCGCGGCTCTTGCCCGCAGGGGTTATAACGCGACGTATGGTTATCTGGCTCTCGTAGTCGAGGTCGTTCTCCTCAAAGAGGGGCTCAAGACCATAGCCCTCGATGTCGAAAAGAGCCTCCACTACGCAGTTACGCTCAAGGTCCTTGAGTGCCTGGCCCTCGTTTTTTGCTCCGAGGAGCAGACCTAAAGCCCCGAGGAGTATGGACTTACCAGCACCTGTCTCACCAGTGATGATGTTCAGGTGGCTGTCCCACTCGACGCTGAGGCTCTCTATAAGGGCATAGTTCTCTATCTTAAGGCTCTTAAGCATTGGTTATCTGTTGTTTATGCTCTCAATCTTGTCTACTATGATGCTTGCCACCTCGCGCTTCGACATTAGTGGATGCTCCGTGCTTCCTTGGCGATCTATGATTGTCACCTTGTTGGTGTCGCCCTGAAATCCTGCACCCTTGTCGCGCAACGAGTTGAGCACTACGAAGTCGAGGTTTTTGCGCTGGAGCTTATCCTCGGCATTTGCCGCCTCGTTATCTGTTTCGAGGGCAAAGCCTACGAGTATGCGGCCCTCCTTACTTGCCCCCAGCTCCTTGGCTATATCTTTTGTGCGCTTAAGCTCTATGCGCATATCGTCATCGGACTTCTTAAGCTTGTGGTCCGCTACGGCTACGGGGGTGTAGTCGGCTACCGCAGCACACATAATGCCGCCATCGGCCTCGCGCCACGCCTCGACTGCGGCGTTGTACATATCCTCGGCCGAGACTACATCTACGCGCTTTACACCACGTGGTGTCGCGAGCGTTGTGCGCCCTGTTATCAGTGTCACCTCGGCACCGCGCAGTGCTAACTCTTCGGCTATGGCATAACCCATCTTTCCCGATGAGTGGTTTGTTATGAACCTTACGGGGTCTATAGCCTCTATTGTCGCACCTGCGGTGACTATATATCGCTTCGAGCTAAGCGTTTTGTCCACTTTTTTAGCCATAAGGCCCTTTATCTGCTCAACAATCTCCTCGGGCTCGGCCATACGTCCCTTGCCTACAAGTCCCGAGGCGAGCTCGCCATCCTGCGGTTCGATTATTGCCACGCCGCGCTCGGCGAGTGTGCGCAAATTCTGTTGCGTAGTGACGTGGGCATACATATCGAGGTCCATTGCTGGGGCTACGGCTACCTGGGCACGTGCCGAGAGGTATGTAGTCATCAGCAGGTTATCGGCGATGCCTGTAGCCATCTTTGCGAGGGTATTTGCCGTAGCTGGAGCTATGAGCATCATATCTGCCCACTCTCCGAGCGACACATGCGAGTTCCACTCTCCATTCTCGGGGTTGAAGAACTCGACGAGGATGGGGTGCTTCGATAGTGTCGCCATAGTCAGGGGTGTTATGAACTGCTTTGCGAGGGGAGTCATCACCACGCGGACCTCAGCACCCTCCTTGACTAAAAGACGGCACAGCATAGCTGCCTTGTATGCTGCTATGCTGCCTGTTATGCCGAGTATTATGTGCTTTCCTTTAAGCATTCTTTTACTCTTTTATGTTGTGGGAAAGGTCTGCCTACTACTTCTCTGCTCCGCGACGGAAGTATAGGTCGCCATCGAGAAACTCCTCGGTAGCGATTATTGCGGGCTTAGGAAGACGCTCATAGTGGCGCGAAATCTCTATCTGTTCGCGGTTCTCGAAGGTCTCCTCCACCGAGTTGTCTGTAGGTGCTGAGAAGTCGGCGAGCTTACGGTTAAGCTCCGTTTTAAGCTCTATTGCAATCTGGTTTGCACGGCGAGCGATGATGTTAATGCTCTCGTAGATGTTACCCGTAGGTGTGTCGAGGTCCACCATTTTGCGTGTTACTGTGTTGCTGGGCACGTTCTTCTTAATCTCCATAGCTTCTATATTGTTATTTATATTTCTATCGTTTTTGTTCTGTTTCGAGGGGTTATATCTCTGCGCTCTCCTCTGTTGTGCGCCTCTTGTCGATAAAGTTACGCGAGGCTTTGGCCATACGTTCAAGCTCTTTTATATGTTTCGACTCGGGGTACTCGGCGAGGAACGAGTAGTAGTGGTCGAGCATTGCGAGGTATCTGTCGAGCTGCTTCGACTCTACGGAGTTTTCGGCCAAGCGGTATGCCGATACTGTTGCGTAGTACATCATCTCCTCTGTGCGTGGCGATTCGGGATACTGCTTCATAGCATTCTTGAACGCCACTATAGCGGCCTTGTAACGGCCTATTTTGAAGTATGTGTAAGCGTTCATGTAGCTCTTCTCCATCAGTCGCTCTGTCAGTGTGTTGAGCATCTCCTGGAACTCGTCGTAGTTCTCCGATTCGGGATATCGCGACATAAACTCTGTTATCGCTATTATTGCCTGCGATGTCATCGTCTGGTCGCGCTCTGGTGGCGGAGCCATGTAGTAGTGACATAGGGCATACATACCCTCGGCATCCTCGATAAATGGGCTACGTCCGAACTTACGGCGATACTCATCGAGGAGTGTTGCCGCCTCGTCCCAGCTGTGCTCTTTGAACTTGCAACGCGCGTTGTAGAACGATAGCGAGTCCTCGCGTGGTGTACCTAAGTATATGTGCCTGCAAGCCTCAAATAGTGCCGATGCCTTGTCCCACTTTTGGTCTTCGTAGAGCATCAGAGCTTGGCTGTATGCGTACTGTGGGTCCCCCGACTTTAGGGCCTCGTTAACTACGCTGCACGACGCTACGAGCAGTGTTGCCGCTATGGTTGTTGCTATATATCCCCAAAAAGGCTTCATTGTCATCAGTTGTTTCTTTCGCTTATGTGCATAAGCGCACAAAGTTACACAATATTTTTTAATAAACGAACAATGTTGTGAAATTATTGCAGAAAAGGGTGGCTGTATCTTCACCTTGCGGTGACAGCTAAAGCTGAAAGGGTAGGTCGCAGGCTTTTCGCCTGCTAAAGGGTAGCTAAAGAGTAGCTCGTGCCTGCGGCACTAAAGGGTAGCTAAAGGGTGCTGAATTTTCCCCTTAGCTCGCTAAAGCGAGCGCGCTACACTTTAGCAAGCTATGCTTGCGCCCTACCCTTTAGTGGGCCTTTGCCCACGCACTACACTTAGCTCGTTTTTCCTCTCTTGTCGACTCTTGCATGATACATGCGCTCCTTGAAGCCTCCCTCCGATGTGAATTTGTCGCTTAATGACTTGATAAGGTTATATAGTAGGTAGTCGCACTGTTTTATAAGGACTATTGCCATATTGATTACAGTGATATCGTTGCGTGACTGAGCTATGTCTATAAAGTATTGCGAGTCGGAGTGTTGTCTTCCTAATCGTTGCATAGCTTTGAACTCCTCAGATGATGTGCCCCATACATTTTCGCCACGCACCCTAATATAGTCGTTGTAGTCCTCAAGAAGCTCTCTGAGGCTTCCTCTTGCCACGTTTAGCAACATTAGTCCTGAGGCTGTCGATGTGGCCATGTCTATGCAACCCTCGACTATATTTTGTTTGCATGAGCGAGCAGCCTGTATCATCTGGTCGTAGGTGCGGTCTTTGGAGTCTATAAACCTTTTGCAAAAGTGGTATGTTAGGTCGTAGATGACCATAGATTTCTTGTAGCAAAGTAGGTCCTTGTAGTTTGTGTTGCGAGGAATTAGGAGCTTATCCATTGGAGTGTTGTTTTCACAAAAGTAGTGAAATAAATTGAATGTTGCAAGCTGTGAGGTAAATTGATTATGGGGGTGATATGAAGGTGGGGTAAAGGGTGGTTTAAGGGTAGTTCGCACCTTCGGTGCTAAAGGGTAGTTTAAGGGTAGTTCGTGCCTGCGGCACTAAAGGGTAGCTAAAGGGTAGCTCGTGCCTGCGGTGCTAAAGGGTGCTGAATTTTCCCTTTAGCTCGTTTTAACGAGCGCGCTACACTTTAGCAAGCTATGCTTGCGCCCTACCCTTTAGTGGGCCTTGGCCCACGCACTACACTTAGCTCGTTTTTGCGAGCGCGCTACACTTTAGCGAGCTATGCTTGCGTTCTACCCTTTAGTGGGCCTTGGCCCACGCACTACACTTAGCTCGTATTTGCGAGCAAGCTGCCCTTAATCGCGCCCTCTCACTCCTTGCTCCTCGTGGTGACGAGAGAAATAGATAAAAAAAAGACACTCGGCCGAAGCCGAGTGCCTTTTGAAAAACAATATCTATCTGATTAGTAAAGCTGAACACCGCAAATAAGTGCGCGACAACCAGTGCTATCAGTAGCAAATGTTACTGTAGAGTCAGCTGTGATACCAGTTACATCTATTGTATAGTAATCAGTCTCATCATTGAACTCCAATGCAGTAGTATCGTTGTTGTATGGAGGATTACCAGTTGCACCAGTATTTGCCGTCAATGTAAACTCTGTAGCATTATCATCAACAGTTACTGTAAGCTTAACGTTCTTATCCTTCCAACCAACAGCGTAGAATGAAAGCTTGCTCTTGCCTGATACGCCTACAGCAGCAGTCTCATAAGAACCAGCATTTTTTGATGTACCAAGCTTAAGAACATCAATAGTGCCACCATCATGGTTCATAGTCTGCTTATAGGCGTTAGTACCCTGAGTCTGACCAGTCGATGTGTTTGTAATAGTCTTGCCATCGAACAAGAAGTCCATTGATGTGTATACACCAATTGTGTTCTCTGGAGTCTCTGGGGTAACGCTTGGATCTTTGTACTCAGCCTGAGATACAGATATAGTTCTGCTATCCTCACCATAAGTGATTGTAATGGTTGTCTCGCGCGCATCACCGCTATTAGCCTCAGCAGTTACTGTTACAGTATTGCCCTCAAGACTTGTAGTAACCCAATCAGCATTCTTGTTTACAGTGAGAGTAGCTGCTCCATAGGTAGATACGGTAATTGTCTTGCTCTCGCCATCAGCATCAAAGCTGAGAGAGCTTGGAGCAACACTGAGAATCATAGGAGTATCATCAACCTCTACTAACTCATATAGGGTAGGTAGTACACCAGTCTCTGTATCATAGCTGCCATAAGAACTATGATTAGACGCATACTGAATGTATTTGTTCATTGTAACATTGGTAATCTTGTATGCATTATCAGACTTCTCAACAGTCCATAATGCACCATTCTCTGGACAATTTTCTGCTACATTGAAATTGTTATATTCATCTTTCATGTATAAGAATTTACTATCATACTGCTGAATAGTGTAACCACCTTCAGTTGTCAAGAAACCAAATGCGCAAGTTGCAGGTAGGCTTATAGTGTTATCAAGTCTTGCAATTGCATTTGTAGTATACATCCATCCATAGTTGCCTGAAATGTAATTTCCTGCTATGTTATCTGATACGATAGCATACCACTTGCCACCCTTCATCTCAGTTGCCTGCTTGAAGATGTAGTAAGCATCTGGATCAATCGCTGCAAGTACCTCAGGCTCTGTAGTAGGCTCTGCCTCAGTCGTGGCAGTTACAGTACCTCCCTCAGAAGTAGCGAACTGCGTCTCGTCTGCAGGAATAGCATACACGGTGAATGTGTAATCAGTATCATAATCAAGGCCTTCCTTAACGAAGGTTACCTCTGTCGCACCCTCCACAGGTGTTACAGTCTCAGAAATACCATCTGTCTCATCGCCAATAAATACTTTGTATGAACCAGCATTCTCAACAGCTTTCCAAGTAAGAGTAACTACATTACCATCAACAGCAGCATTAACTACTGGAGCGGCAAGAGCTGTAGGCTCCTCAGGCTCAACAACTGGCTCAGCCTCAGTCGTTACTGTGCCATTGTAAGGCTGTGAATTGAGAGTGTCGTTAGATGCTACAACAGAGTATGTATACTCAGTCTCGTACTCGCCAGTGAATACGTAAGTAGTACCCTCAACGAATACAGGCTTCGCTGTGCCTACGGTGATACTGTACTTTGTAGCATCCTTAACAGCTGTCCAAGTAAGAGTAACTACATTACCCTCAACAGTAGCCTTAACATCTTCTGGAGTGTCAAGAACCTTACCGAAAGTAATAGTACCCTCGTAGGTGTAGATAGCGTGACGAACATCCTTCTCCTCAGCAAACTGAAGAACAAGGTCCAAAGTAATCTTGTAGTTGTCATCTACAGCCTGGACATTCATCTTACCACCGATAACCTCTACGGCAACCAATGCACGTGTAGTCTCGTTAGCCTGGAGCTCCTCAACGGTGAAGGTATTCTGACCTGCGACAATATTGCCGTTCTCATCCTTCTCAGCATCCTCTGCCAATACGTAGTTGCCAGTAGCGAGCGCATTGTTAGTAACAGATGCACCATTTACAGTAACCTTGAAGTTGTTCTCGCCCTCAACAACGAATGTGTAGTCACCATTAGCGTTAAGCTGGCCAGCACCCCAAGTGTTAATAGTTGTAGTGTTGTCATCACCAACACCAATAACAAACTCATCTGCGAAGTTATCGTCGATCTTAATCTGGATATTTGCCTGAGTAGTGAGGATATCACCAATAAGTGTGGTAAGGTGGTTACGCTGGATAGGAATCTGAGTGTTGAAGTTGTGCTCGTGAATCTTACGTTTATTAATTGCATCCTCGTAAACTGCAATAGTGAAGTTTACAGTAGTCTGCTCACCCTCAACTGCCAAGAGGTAGTCAGTGAAGAGAGTCTGGTTTGTAGAGAACTCATCGTAACCTGCAGTGTAAGGAATAGTCTTGCTAACCTCATAATCATACTTAAGCTCGTCACCTGTCATCTCGGTAGCGTTAAGCTCGCCGTTTACAGCGTTGAATGACTTATAAATCTTCTCAGTGTGGTAAGCAACCTCTACATAGCCAGGCTTTGAGTAACCAGTGATATAGTCGAGGTCAGTAGCGATAACACGCAACTTAGCAAATGGACGAGTCAAGGTAAGTGTCTCGTTAAGACCTGTAGTAACCTCGACGTTCTTAGTGATGAAGTACGCATCGCGAATCTCGTTCATAGCACCCCAAGTAGGCTGGTTAGTGATAGCCGAGATGTTGCGAAGGTCTGCTGTGTTGTAGTAGAGGTCAGCGATAGCGAGCTTGTCAGCAGGCTCTGTAAGCTCTGCGTTGCCCTCAGCTACGAAGTCAGCAAATACAACAAACTTGTAGGTACGGTTAGGAACAAGACGCAACTCAAAAGTAGTAGGAGCATACTTGTCCAAGCAGTTAACCAAACGCTCGCGGTAGATAGGCTTGCTGTTATTAATGCCATCATCATCCTTAGCGTACACCTCAAGGATGTAACGCAAGTCGTAGTTAGCCCAATCTGTGTCATCGAAGAAGTCAATAGCACCATAAGCACTATTCTTAGCAGCATTTGTGTCGCCATCGGCGCGTGTAACGCCAAGCTCTGGAGCGTCGATAGTAAGAACAACGTCAGCCAAGTCGCCGTTGCTTACAACCTCCACAGACTCATTCTGGCAGGCTACAAAACAGAGAGCCAACGCCAAAAAAGATAGAAACTTTTTCATTGTGTAATTGTTTAATTGTTTAAAATTGTTTGTTTATATGTGTTTTGTTTGTGTTGCCACATCCCCCTCGCTATATACGCACAATAAGGGCATAGGCATAGACCATATCCCAAAATTTTGTAGCATATACGTAACAGTTTGATAGTTAGATGCTTATTCGTAAAATATCAAACACACTATATTATCCATAGCAAAGATAGAAAATAATTAGGTAATTTCCAAATAATTTATATCTCTTTATAACTATGTTATAATAGTTGACCGAAATGTGATAATAAAAGTGTTTGGCCTATCGGTGACAGCTAAAGCTTTGTTTCACCTCTCGGTGACAGCTAAAGCTGAAAGGGTAGTGCGCTCGCTGTGCGAGCTAAAGGGTAGTTTAAGGGTTTTTGTTGTTGTGAATTGTTGTGATACCCGACCTCTTAATGTCTTAAAGTCTTAAAGTCCTAAAAAAGACTATAGGACAATAAGAGAGTCTGCAAAAACAGCAACGCAGACCTTTGGGTCTGCGTTGCACAAGGTGTATATCCGAATAATTGCTTACTCAGCAACAACGGCAAACTTAATAGTAGCCTTAACCTCGCGGTGAAGCTTAGCAGTAGCCTCGAACTCGCCAAGAGTCTTAACAGACTCTACAGTGATGTTCTTGCGGTCTACCTCAACGCCCTTCTCCTGCAATGCAGCAGCAAGGTCGGCAGCTGTGATAGCACCGAAGATCTTCTCCTCCTCAGCCTTAGCTGTGAGTGTGAGGTGAAGGTTGTTGATAGTCTCAGCCAAAGCCTGAGCATCCGCCAAAATCTTAGCGTCCTTGTGTGCGCGCTGACGGAGGTTCTCAGCCAATACCTTCTTTGCAGAAGCTGTAGCTGCCTTAGCGAAACCCTGAGGAATCAAGTAGTTGTTGGCATAGCCAGGACGCACGTTAACGATGTCGTTTGCGTAGCCCAAGTTCTCTACGTCTTTGATAAGAATTACTTCCATAGTCTTTCCTCCTCTTTATTATTTCATACAATCGGTTACGAATGGAAGGATTGCGAGGTGACGAGCACGCTTAACTGCCTGAGCTACCTTCTTCTGGAACTTCTGTGAAGTACCAGTAAGACGACGTGGCAAAATCTTACCCTGCTCGTTAAGGAACTTCTTCAAAAACTCACCGTCCTTATAATCTACATACTTGATACCAAGCTTCTTAAAGCGACAGTACTTCTTCTTCTTTACGTCTACTGATACGGGGTTGAGATAACGAATCTCTGATGCACCCTGCTGTGTGTTCTCTGCCATAGTTTACTCCTCCTGTGTTTTGTTAGCAAGCTTAGCACGACGCTTCTGAGAGTACTCTACTGCGTACTTGTCCTGCTTGAAGGTTAAGAAACGAATGATGCGCTCATCGCGACGATACTGTGTCTCGAGAGTGTTGATGATAGAGCCCTCACCAGTAAACTCCACAAGGAAGTAGAAACCGGTAGTCTTCTTCTGAATAGGGTAAGCAAGCTTCTTCAAGCCCCAGTTCTCCACATTCACAATCTGACCGCCGTTCTCGGTGATTACGCCCTGGAATTTGTCAGCAACCTCCTTCACCTGTGCGTCTGAAAGGACGGGAGTGACAATGAAAACGGTTTCGTAATTGTTCATACGTTTAAAAAATTAATTAGTTTTTTGCATAATGCGCTGCAAAGGTACTACTTTTTTTTAATTCTCCAACACTTCGACCAATATTTTTAACCAATACACCCACCTTTACCTATATAATATTATGGGCACACAGCTCCGCACCCCTAAATGTCCGCCTAAATCAGTTAAATAGCCAGACATAGAAGTTGATATACGAGGCAAAGAGAATCCAGGCCAAGTAGGGTATCATAAGCAGCGAGGCAAGACGACTTGAACGCCAACTGAGCATTATATAGCTCAGCACAGCAATATCGAGCATTAGGATTATAGCCAAACCCGATATCGGCGACTCAACAAAGAAAAACATAGGACTCCACAGAAAGTTAAGAGCCAAAATTAGAAACCATAACCCCGTAAAACCTCTCTCGCCGATGTCCCACAGTCGTCCATACGACAGCCCCGAGCAGATATATAATATGCCCCACGCGATAGGGAAGAGTGCGTTAGGGGGCGTAACACTTGGCTTGTTAAGGTAGGGATACCACTCAACAAGTGCCTCTCGCTGAAAGATTGACGATATCCATCCAACGACAAAGCATAGCACTATTGGCAGCAGGTAGTGTAAAAAGCGTCTCATAAGAATATAGTTTTTTTATGTTATTCTTACAGACCCTACAAAGAGTATTCCACAACTGTCGATAGTAGCCTATATTATAGCTGAATAGTAAGTCTATTTTGTCGCTCTTTGCCGCGAGCCTAAAGCTACATCTTTTACTCAACCACATAAAAGAACGAGGGTGACTAATTCATTTTTAGTCACCCTCTCCTCGATTTATATTCGCCTTGTCTGATTACTCAGCTGCCTCCTCGGTAGCAACCTCCTCGGTAGCTACTGTAGCACCCTCAGCATCGGCCTCGATAACGATATCCTCCTCACCTACGGTGATAGTCTCGTCTACGACCTTAGTGCCCTCTTCGAGAGCTGCCGATATCTCCTCAGTACCGATGATAGCCTGCTGCTGTGTTGCCTTAGGCATTGAGATTACTGAGAGAAGAGTGAAGAATACGATGCCAGCAACCATAGCCCACGTAAACTTCTCAAGGAAGTCTGTAGTCTGGCGAACACCCATAGTCTGGTTTGCAGCTCCAAAGTTTGCAGCCATACCGCTCTTTGGGCTCTGAACCAACACTGCAAGTATCAAAAGGATACTCGCGATAACAATCATAATAATACAAAATGTATACATAGAACTTATTATAAATTTAATTATTTCGTTTGGTTATGTATCTATTTACTCCTCCTTTTCTCCTCAATCTTCGCGATAAGTCCTGCAAAGTAAATACTTTTTTCTGAATTTAGCAAACTTAATTTGCGATAAGTGTCAATTGCTGCGTCATATAACCCCTGATTGAGGTAAATTTCGGCCAATTCCTCGCTTACCATATCCCCATCATCATCGATTTTCTGTTGCGCAAGGTCCTCGGCAGCTCCCTCCTCGGCAACAATTCGGTAGTCGTCGCGCTTGAGAAAACGCTCGATAAGGTCCTCGGTGCTTAGGTGGGTAAGTCGCTCGATGTCGACTCCCTTCAGCTCTATAGTGGCAAGTGGACGTAGGGTAGCGTGCAGATGCGTGATACTATCCTTCGTGTCGCAACCACCTTGCCTTAGGAGCAGCATACGCGCTCCACTCCACCAAGGGTAGTGCTCTAAGGCTCCGATAAGCTCCTCAATACTATGCTTCGTAGTCTTTGTCATATCCTTGTAGTTTTACCAGTTGCCCGCTGCCGACATATATATATCGTTTACCAAGTCCTCGACAATATCCTCGATAAGCTGGTCCTGGACATCGACCAACAGCTGCGCAGCATCGTAGTCGACATACGACGAGAAGGTCTTGTTATTGAACGATAGCGTCTGGTCTACAGCATTCTGGAAGTTCACCTTTACGGTTATCGTCAGTCTATTTTGCAGCGCGTAGTCGCCACTCGATACCGATGATGTCGTAGAGGTGTAGTTGGTAATCTCGCCCTCGAAGGCGAAGTCGCCACCCTCCTCGACCTGCTCTAAACGTGTCTGGCGCGAAAACTTGTCGCGCAGAGCCTCGGTGAGCACGTTGCTGAGCGTCGGTGCTACCATAGGCGCATTATTCGGAAAGTAGGCTACCGAGAAGGTCTTGGCCTCGGGGGGTATAGAGCCTCCCGAGAGGTTATAGGTGACCTTGTAGCCGCAACCGCATGCTGCTATCATTATGGTCGCCATCGTGAGGATGGTCCATAGATGTCTATGTAAATATCTCATAATCACTACTTAATGTCGTTATCGTCAATGCCTAATGCCTTCATACGGCGATATAGCGTGCGCTCGGAGATGAACAACTCCTTGGCAGCATCCTTGCGGCGGAAGTTGTGGCGTTGCAGAGCCTGAAGAATCTGCTCGCGCTGAACATCGCTCTTTGTGACCTCGCGCTCGGGGATGTCGGCAACCACCTCTACGGTGTCGTCATCATCGTAGTCGCGGCGCGCTGTGCTACTTGTCTCGGGGAGCAGTCCTACAACCTCACGCGATGGCTGCACGGGTTGTGTGTTGCTGCTCGTATTGCCGCGTAGTGCCTCGGTCATCATACGCTTCAGGTCGTTGATATCGCTACGCATATCGAACAATATCTTGTATAGCAGTTCGCGCTCGGTAGCCATATCCTCGTAACCTGTGTTGCCACTACCGCCGATAGTTCGTACCGAGTACTCCTCGTTGGGTAGGTAGCGGCGTAGAATATCGGCTGTAATATTGCGACTCTGCTCTACGGCGGATATCTGCTCGGCCACGTTCTTTAGCTGACGTATATTTCCGCGCCAATGGTAGGCCTCAAGCAGTGCGCGTGCCCCCTCATCGAGGGCTATAGCTGGCATATTATACTGCGTGGCCACATCGCTGGCAAACTTGCGGAAGAGTAGGTATATATCGCCCTTGCGCTCGCGGAGCGGTGGTACGCTTAGTGGTACGGTATTTAGGCGATAGTATAGGTCCTCGCGAAAGCGGCCCTCGGCAATGGCCTTCATAAGGTCGTTATTTGTCGCTGCTACCACCCTGACATTGGTCTTTTGCACCTTGGCAGAGCCTACGCGCATAAACTCACCTGTCTGCAACACTCTCAGCAGGCGCACCTGCGTCGATATGGGCAGCTCACCCACCTCATCGAGGAAGATTGTGCCGCCATCGGCCTCCTCGAAGTAACCCTTGCGGCTATCTATAGCTCCTGTGAACGAGCCCTTCTCGTGACCAAAAAGCTCAGAGTCGATAGTTCCCTCGGGTATCGCACCGCAGTTTACGGCGATATATTTATTGTGCTTACGTGCCGAATAGGCGTGTATAATCTGTGGAAAAAACTCCTTACCTACGCCACTCTCTCCCGTAACCAGTACCGAGAGGTCGGTAGGTGCGACACGCATAGCCACCTCGATAGCTGTGTTGAGTGCCTCGGTATTGCCTATAATGCCGAAACGCTGTTTTACTGCAAGAAGTTCGTTTGCTGTCATAATACTACTCAGTTATACTGCTTGTTATATCTGTTGCACCTGTCGACAACGAGCCTATGGTGCCTCGTATGTCGTAGGTGGTGCTTCTACTATCGCTGCGCCCAACATAGGTGGTGTCGGTGCTCATAATTTGCGTGGTGTCTACCTCGTTAAGTAGGGTAGTGTCTTGCACTAATGGTCTACTCTCCTCGACGGGTATCACGTTCTCTGCGTTGCTAACCACCGTGCCATCTATCCATCGCCACAATGCCCACATCAAGCCTGCTGTAGCTAAGAGTATGAGCATAATGATAAGTATCGGGTGGAGGCCACGCTGTCGCTTACCCTCATTGCGGTCATCGCCACGCTTCTTCTTATCCTTATCATATTTTAGTCCACGCAGGTAGGCATCGGGGCGGCCCAACGTTATTGTGGAGTTCTCCTCCTCGGTTTTGCGACCTCTCTTTTTGCCGCCGTGAGGGTTCTTTCTGCCTTCTTTGTTGATTACTGGCGTAGGTGTCCACTGGCGGCCCTGCTTGCGTAGCAGTCGTTGCTTCTCTATGTCGAGCGTTACAATCGGTGGCTTAATGTTTCCTCCGAATACTATGGGTTCGTGTTGGTATTTGAAGGTTATGGTATTGTTTTCACTGGGGGTAAATTCTCCCAGACGCTCTATTGTGTAGCTCTTACCCTCGCTTATGGCGTGGCGTATCTCGAATACAAAGCGGCTAATCATCCCCGTAGCCTCCAGCTCTTTAACACCGTATGCCATAAGTAGTGACTTAAGTACACCATCGTCGTTACGCATAAGGTCGGAGAATCGTATGATGCCCGAGGGCTGCTTTACGATAAAGACTCCGAGCTTAGGCACTACGATACGTTTGTTGTGCTTAAGGTACTCTATGAGTATGTTGGTAATAAGCTCCACTTGTTTATTAAATATATAACGTGCAAAGATATAAAAAAAGTACGTAACTTACACCACGTGTGAGGATATATTATTTTTATGACGTTAAGACATTAAGATATTAAGACATTAAGACATTAAGAGGTCGAGTATCACAGCAGTCCGCTACGAATACCCTCTTTGCTGATAATCTACACTCCTTACTGCTCCACGAAATTTTATAGTAAGCTACAATAAAGTAAGCGCAAGCATCTTTACGACAAAAAAGCCGCACCACTACTGGTACGGCCTGACTCTCTATAGTCGTCAAAAATTGATGTGTCCTATTTCTGCTCGTTGAGGATGCGCATTGCAGCGTCGAAAATCGTAGTATCATCCAATGTTACAACGCCACCATCAGGGCCCTGCTCAATGTGAATGCCGATACCATCCTTAGCCTCAAAGTGCTTACCACCAAAATAGTTACGCACTGTATCTACATCGATTCCCAATTCGTCTGCTATGCGCTGCGAGCTGCCACTGGGCAACTTATCTTTGATGCGACGCAATTCGTTAAATGTAATAATCATAACTTGTCGAATATTAAGATTTAATATAAATTTCGTTTCGCACTACTAAATTAATGCTTTTTTTTTAAACGACCAAACTATTTACAATTAAATTTGAAAAAATCTTATTTTCTAAATAATAATATGCTCATCTGCCAACCATTCTATATGGCAACGGCCCAGCGTGACTATACCTATATATATAATAGAGGTCACTACTTATGCGCTATAGTGTACGAAACGACATTAAATAGAACAGGGCTGCCTCGGTAGAAGCAGCCCTGTTGAATAAATTACGATATTACTCGTTGAGTGCTGCGTGAGCTGCTGCAAGACGTGCGATAGGCACGCGGAATGGAGAGCAGCTTACGTAGTTAAGACCTGCATAGTGGCAGAACTCTACAGACGAAGGCTCACCACCGTGCTCACCACAGATACCGCACTTAAGGTCTGGACGTGTGGTGCGGCCCTTGAATACAGCCTCGCGGATAAGCTGTCCTACGCCATTGCGATCCAAAATCTTGAATGGGTCATTCTTGAGGATGTTTCTATCGAGGTAGATAGGCAAGAACTTAGCGATATCGTCACGCGAGAAGCCAAGAGTCATCTGGGTAAGGTCGTTAGTACCGAATGAGAAGAACTCGGCAACCTCTGCAATCTGGTTAGCAGTAACAGCAGCACGTGGAACCTCAATCATAGTACCTACGAGGTAGTCGATGCGGTCATTGCGCTCAGCGAATACTGCCTCAGCAGTCTTGTCGATGATATTCTTCTGGTAGCGAAGCTCCTTGTGGTTACCTACCAATGGAACCATAATCTCAACCTTCACTGGAGTACCCGCAGCCTTGACATTCATAGCTGCCTCGATGATTGCACGTGCCTGCATCTCGGTAATCTCTGGATAGGTGTTACCAAGACGACAACCACGGTGTCCGAGCATTGGGTTAACCTCGTGCAGTGCCTCAACCTTAGCTACAACCTTCTCGAATGGTATGCCCATAGCCTCAGCCATATCGCGCTGGTCCTTCTCGGTGTTAGGAGCGAACTCGTGCAATGGTGGGTCGAGAAGACGAACAATCACTGGGTAGCCATTCATAACCTTGAAGAGACCCTCGAAGTCGCCACGCTGCATAGGCAACAGCTTAGCAAGAGCTACGCGGCGGCCTGCCTCGTCGTCCGAGAGAATCATCTCGCGGATAGCCTTGATACGGTCACCCTCGAAGAACATATGCTCTGTACGGCAAAGACCGATACCCTGAGCACCGAAAGCAAAGGCCTGCTCAGCATCACGTGGAGTATCTGCATTAGCGCGTACATTCATCTTTGAGTACTTGCCTGCAAGCTCCATAAGCTTACCGAAGTCGCCATCGAGGTTTGCAGCCTGTGTAGCTACCTGACCGAGGTAAACCTCACCTGTCGAGCCGTTGAGCGAAATCCAGTCACCCTCCTTAATCTCGTAGCCATTAACCTTGATAGTACGAGCCTTGTAGTCAATCTCAAGCTCGCCAGCACCCGATACGCAGCACTTACCCATACCACGTGCAACAACGGCAGCGTGTGATGTCATACCTCCACGAGCTGTGAGGATACCTGCAGCGTCCAACATACCCTTCAAGTCCTCTGGTGATGTCTCGATACGAACCAAGATAGCCTTCTGGCCAGTCTCGTTGAGCAACTTCTCGGCATCGTCAGCGAAGAATACTACAGGACCTGTGGCAGCACCTGGAGATGCTGGAAGACCCTTAACGATAACCTTTGCACTCTTGATAGCCTTCTTGTCGAATACTGGGTGGAGTAGCTCATCAAGCTTCTCAGGCTCGCAACGCAATACTGCGGTCTTCTCGTCGATAAGACCCTCGCGAAGCATATCCATAGCAATCTTAACCATCGCAGCACCTGTACGCTTACCGTTGCGGCACTGCAACATCCAGAGCTTGCCATCCTGGATAGTAAACTCGATATCCTGCATATCGGTGAAGTACTGCTCAAGGTGGTGCTGGATAGCGTTAAGCTCGGCATATACATCAGGCATAACCTCCTCCAATGATGGGTACTTGCTCTTGCGCTCCTCCTCTGAGATGTTCTGAGCTGCGGCCCAACGCTTCGAACCCTCGATGGTAATCTGCTGTGGTGTGCGGATACCTGCAACAACATCCTCGCCCTGAGCATTGATAAGGTACTCTCCGTTGAAGATATTCTCGCCGGTAGCTGCGTCACGTGAGAAGGCAACACCTGTAGCTGAGTTCTCGCCCATGTTACCGAATACCATAGCCTGAACAGATACTGCTGTACCCCAAGCCTCAGGGATGTTGTTGAGCTTACGATAGAGGATAGCGCGCTCGTTCATCCATGAGCCGAATACTGCGCAGATAGCACCCCAAAGCTGCTCCCAAGCACTTGTTGGGAACTCCTTGCCAGTCTGCTCCTTTACGGCCTGCTTAAATGCTACAACCAACTCCTTAAGGTCGTCGGTAGTAAGGTCTGTGTCGGCCTTAACACCGCGCTTCTCCTTCTGAGCCTCGATGATTACCTCGAATGGATCGTGATCCTCCTTAGACTGAGGTTTCATGTCGAGAACTACGTCGCCATACATCTGTACGAAACGACGATATGAGTCCCAAGCAAAACGTGGATTGCCAGAGAGCTGAGCGATAGCCTCTACAGCCTCGTCGTTCATACCGAGGTTAAGGATGGTATCCATCATACCAGGCATAGATGCACGAGCACCTGAGCGCACTGATACCAAAAGTGGAAGTTTTGAGTCGCCAAACTTGCGACCTGTGAGGTTCTCGATATTCTTGATTGCAGCCTCCACCTCGGGACGCAACAACTCGATAACACGCTCCTTACCCTCCTTGTAGTACTCTGTACATACATCTGTAGTGATTGTAAAGCCTGGAGGTACTGGAATACCAATTAGGTTCATCTCAGCGAGGTTGGCACCCTTACCGCCGAGCAACTCTCGCATCTTGCCATTACCCTCAGCCTCCTTGTTGCCAAAGGTGTAGACACGTTTTACATCTGCCATAATTGTCTATTTTATAATTAGTTAAAAGTATTTACATCTATAATTATGCCATCGGCGAATAGCTCAGTGGGGTAGCCATACGTCGAATAGCTTACAAAAGTAAGTAAAAAATTTGTGATTTGCAATAATTGTGCTGTAAATATCAGCCTTTGTTGAGAAATTTCGCCATTTGGCGCGGTGTGGCTAAGATGTTGCTATTTAGCAATAACGCCACTGCCAAGCAGCGTGTCGCCATCATACCACGCGGCAAACTGCCCCTGTGTGACACCTCGCTGGGGCTCGTCAAAGAGAATGTATAGGCCTTCGGTGTCCATAATGAGCTCGGCCTGTTGCAGTGGCTGGCGATAGCGTATGCGCACCTCGTAGCGTCGTCGCTCGCCTATGTGCATACCCATCGAGGGGTCTATCCAGTGTATATCCTCGGAGTTTATATGTAGTGCTTTACGGTATAGTCCAGGGTGGTTGTCGCCCTCGCCCACGTATACCACATTATCCTTAACATCTATGCCTATGACGAATAGCGACTCCTTACGACCGCCTATGCCAAGGCCCTTGCGCTGCCCTATGGTATAGAAGTGCGCACCTTGATGTGTGCCTATCTTCTTGCCATCGCGCACCGTCATACGGTATGGTTCTGCGAGGGCTTTATAATCCTCCTTAGAGCACTCGCGCACAAAACGAGGAGAGTGGGGTAGTATCTCGTGTACGTTACCCTCTTTAGCTGCAAGTCGTTGCTGAAGAAATACGGGGAGGTCGACCTTGCCCACAAAGCAGATACCTTGCGAATCCTTGCGCTTGGCCGTAGCCAGACGCTGCTCCTCGGCTATGCGTCTAACCTCGGGTTTTAGTAGCTCGCCTATGGGGAACATTGCGTAGGAGAGCTGCTGCTGACTAAGCTGACATAGGAAGTAGCTCTGGTCCTTGTTTGTGTCGCGGCCAGAGAGCAATCTGTAGTGTGTAACACCCTCGTTATCGCACCACTCCTCGCGCCTACAATAGTGCCCCGTAGCTACTCGCTCGGCACCTAACTTAAGTGCCTCCTTAAGGAATACGTCGAACTTTATCTCGCGGTTACACAATACATCGGGGTTGGGTGTACGGCCAGCCTCGTATTCGGAGAACATATACTCTACAACGCGCTGTCGATACTGCTCCGAGAGGTCGACATAGTGAAACTCTATGTCAAGACGCTTGGCCACCAACTCGGCAAATACCTGGTCGTCATACCAGGGGCAGTCGCCCTCAAGTGTGCCTGTGGTGTCGTGCCAGTTACGCATAAACAACCCTACGACATCGTGGCCCTGCTCCTTGAGAAGATAGGCTGCTACCGATGAGTCAACACCACCCGAAAGTCCGACGACAACACGCATAGTATAAATGTGTTGACCTACGTTACTTAATCAGTTGCATAAACTCGTCACGGGTGCGTGGGTCAGAGAGAAATACACCTGTAAAGGCCGATGTTGTGGTCACAGAACGCTGCTTCTCTACGCCGCGCATCTGCATACAGGTGTGGCTGGCCTCGATGACAACGGCAACTCCCAATGGGTTTAGGGCCTGCTGTATGCTGTCGCGTATCTGCACCGTAAGACGCTCCTGTACCTGAAGACGACGTGCAAAGCACTCTACGACACGCGCAATCTTCGAAAGACCTGTGATATGGCCATTGGGGATGTAGGCCACGTGTGCCTTGCCTATAAATGGGAGCATATGGTGCTCGCAGACCGAGAAGAGCTCGATATCCTTGACGAGTACCATCTGCTGATACTCCTCCTTGAACATTGCCGAGCGTAGTATGGCGATAGGGTCCTGTGCATACCCCTTAGTTATGAACGACATAGCCTTAGCCACGCGCTCTGGGGTCTTGATAAGGCCCTCGCGCTCGGGGTCTTCACCTAAAAGACGTAGAATCTCGCGGTAGTGCATCTTTAGCTCCTCGATACACGCTTGGTTGTATATATCTTCGCGCTTGTAGTTTGCTGTAATATCCTCCATAGTTAGCATTTAGCAATTAGTACTTATTTGTGGGATTTGCAACCCAATAGTAATTAGCAATAAGGACTCTCGTTTCTGTTTCTGGAGTCGAAGGCTACTATATTTCGCGCTTATAGCTCCAATAGTCCCTCGGGGAGAACGAACTTAATACTCTTCCTCTCGAAGTCTATGCCTGCGATAAACTCCTCGGCAGCAGGGATAAGGTGGCTCTTGTCGCTAAGTGTTATCTCGAAGAGAGGGTTTGCAGGGTTGTCGTAGAAGTCGCTTATCGCGCCCTTGCGCTTGCCTATTATCGCCGTAAAGCCTATCAGGTCCTCCATGTAGAACTCATCATTCTCCTCATCGCTCTCTTCGATAAGTAGTTCGCGACCAACGAGATACTCTTCGGCACGGCGCACGGTGTCTATATCATCAAAGTGGATTATGGCTCCTGACTGCCCACGACGCTCTAATGAGTTACAAAAAAGAGGAACCGCGAGTTTGTCGATATTGACAAACAGCGGTTCCTGAATCTGAAAATCGTCTGGGAAGTTGGCATAAAGGGTTACCATCACGCCACCGTCATTGCCGAATATACGGCCTATGCGTCCCACGGCGATCATCGCACCTGCGAGATTAAGCCTCTGCACTCTCCTCTGCTGGAGCCTCAGTAGCCTCCTCAGCAGCGGCCTCAGCGGCAGCGGCAGCCTCAGCAGCCTTCTTCTCAGCGATAGCAGCAGCACGCTCCTCCTTAATCTTTACCTCGGCAGCGAGCTGTGCCTTCTTAGCAGCGTTAGCATCTGCAACGAGCTTGTTGCTCTTAGCGTCAATCTTTGACTGCTTCTCCTGGAGCCACTTGTTAAAGCGAGCCTCAGCCTCAGCCTCAGTAAATGCGCCCTTAGCTACACCGCCCAAGAGGTGCTTCATATACATTACGCCCTTGTACGAGAGGATTGCTCGACAAGTATCCGTAGGTTGTGCGCCCTTAAGTAACCAATCCAAAGCTCGGTCGAACTTAAGATCGATTGTAGCAGGATTCGTGTTAGGGTTGTAAGTACCCAACTTCTCGATGAACTTACCATCACGTGGCGCTCTGCTATCTGCGGCAACGATATGGTAGAAAGCATAACCCTTCTTACCGTGACGTGCCAAACGAATTTTAACAGCCATTTGCTATAAAAATTTATTGGTTAAAAATTAATTACGCATAACCCATTCGGGTTTTTTAGCGCGCAAATGTACATACATTTTTTTAAACTGCCAAACAAATTGCAAAAAAATAGCCCCGAGGGGTCGAAAACGAAACACCGTAGCATCGCTTTTGGCCCACGATTTGCTCTTTGTCGGGTGTGTTTAACCATAAAACTATTTATGTTATGATGCCAGTAAAGAAAATTAATCGACTCCCAGGAGTCTTTGGTGACCTCTTCTACGATCAGTGGCCAGAGTTCTATACCAAGCGTGGTACAACGCCACAAATAAATGTTATCGAGACGGATAAGAAGTTTAAAATCCAGATTGCCGCACCGGGCATGACTAAGGATGACTTCAAGATTGAGCTTAATGCCGAGAATCAGCTTGTCGTCTGCCTTGAGAAGGAGGATGGCGATAAGGAGTGTTGTGGCGACAGCGACTGCAAGGATGAGAAGCATCACTACCTGCGTCGTGAGTTTAGCTATACGTCATTCCGCCAGATATTTAACCTCCCCGAGAGTGTGGACCGCGATAAGATTACGGCCAAGATGAAGCATGGTGTGCTCCATATTAAGTTGCCTAAGCGCGATGGTGCGGACCGCCAGATGGAGATGCGTCAGATAGCTATCGAGTAGCCTGGAGGGTTTCTATGGGTCCTTATGATGGTGACAACAACACCCCATAGGGACTCATATTAACTCATAGGACCCCATTTTTTTATAGGACCCCATTAAAACTTATCTTATGCTACGCCTTTTTCTCCCTCTCTCGCAACATGCGCGATAGCTCGCCCAAGGTGCGTAGTATGGCCCACGATATCATCGTTGTGGCAAAGATTATCACCGCACCGCATATGGCCCATATCATCGGGGCATCAATATCGAAATCTACGACTATAGGGACAATCAAGGCTCCGAAGGTGCAGAAAAGTCCCAATACCAATATTATATCTGCGGCATTGACTAAGACTGCCTCGCGAAAGATATACTTGCTTGTCCCTTTGTCTGCGTTGGCATAGTCATCCTTACGGGTCACCTCGGCTATCTCCTCGGGTATACGAGCCTCCATATGCTCGGGCCTGTCGGCTCGACATATAGGACATACATCGGTGTCGCCACTTACAAGAGTGTTGCAGTTGCGGCATAGCCACTTATCGCTCTCTATCTCACTCATAACATCATCTATTTTTTTTGGCTCTCGGTGTGCTCTATATCGCAACCTGCGCAGTTACCTGAGCATATGCTGTCGCCCTCGCAGTCATTAAGACCCATATCCTCGCGAGTCTCCTGCACAGCGCACTTAATACCCATCTTCTGCATATTTGGATTTGTCGATATCTCCGACTGTATATGGTGTCCTTTGAATATGTATGTAAGCGACATGGCCAGGGCAAAGAAACCGACTACCACGACAGCAGCAATAACCGTAACTAATATTGTTGACATATAATTACCTCCCTTTTGCTTAACAATGTAAAAATATAGATTTTTATTGTGTTTTTGCGTGCAAATTTATATATTTGCAGAGTAATTTGCAAATGTTATAGTTCGTCGTTAGATGACGGCTGTATATAATTGTTTTATATTCACTTGATTAGTGTATGAAGATAGTCATTGCTGGAGCTGGCGATATGGGTACGCATCTGGCTAAGATGCTTAGTGGTAATGGTCATGACCTTACTATTGTCGATGTCGACCCTAAGGCGTTGGTCGAGGTGGGTAACCTTGTGGATGTGGTAACCGTCGAGGGCGACACCACGCAGTTCTCTGTGCTTCGTAAGTCGGGCGTGCGCCGATGCGATCTCTTTATCGCTGTGCGCTCGGTCGAGAATGATAATATACTCTCGGCAGTTATGGCCAAGCAGCTCGGTGCTAAGAAGGCGATAGCGCGTGTAGATAGCAGCGAGTACCTTGAACCTAATAGCAAGGAGGTCTTTATCGATATGGGCATCGACTATCTCTTCTATCCCGAGCAGATTGCCGCGCGTGAGGTTATCAACCTCTTGGGCCACACCTCATCGACTGAGTATGTCGATTTTGCCGCTGGCAAGCTCTCTATGGTGGCCTTCCGCCTTGAGCTCACCTCGCCACTGTTGGGTCGCACGGTCATAGACCCTGAGTATAACGACGAAGATTTGGAGTACCGCATAGTAGCCATCGTGCGAGGCTCGAAGACCATAATACCATCGAATGATGAGCGTTTCGAGGAGGAGGATATGGTCTACGCTATCACACGCCATCACGCTACGCACCGCGTGGTTGAGCTCTCGGGTCGTCGCGAGGTCGAGATTCGCAATATGATGATTCTCGGCGGCTCGCGTATAGGTGTGCGCATAGCCAACGAGCTACAGGATAATGTGAATATAAAGCTTGTAGATTACGATGCCGACAAAGCCTTTCGCCTTGCCGAGATGCTTGATAAGACGCTTATCATCAACGAGGATGGCCGCGATACGGAGGCTATGATGGAGGAGGACCTGTCGGGTATGGATGCCTTTGTTGCGGTTACGGGGCGCAGCGAGACAAATATATTGGCTGCGATGTTGGCCAAGCGTATGGGTGTCAAGAAGGTGATTGCCGAGGTTGAGAATATTAACTATATATCGCTGGCCGAGAGTATCGGTGTAGATACCATAATAAACAAGAAGCTGGTCACAGCGTCGAACATATTCCGCTTCACGATGACTACCGAGGTGCAGGCTATTAAGTGCCTGACGGGTAGCCAGGCTGAGGTTATGGAGTTTATCGTTAAGCCCAACTCGCCCGCTACCAAGGAGCGTATCCGTGACCTTGGACTTCCAGAGGATTCGATAGTGGGAGGTGTCGTGCGTGGCGATAGGGTGTTTATAGCCGTTGACGATACGCAGATAAACGCCTACGACAGGGTTGTGGTCTTTGCTATGCCCGATGTGGTGATGCGCGTGGCCGAGTTCTTTAATTAGTCGAGCGGCCGAGAGTAACCCAAAACAGATTTAAAACAGATTGAAGGAATATATAAAACTTAGACCGTCATGTATATAGCAATAGCAGGAAATATCGGCAGTGGCAAGACTACACTCACCGAGATTCTTACCAAGCGTTATGGGGCCAAGGCCTACTATGAGGATGTGGCAAATCCTTATATCAACGACTTTTACGAGGATATGGGGCGTTGGTCGTTTCATCTTCAGCTCTGGTTCCTCGGTAGCCGCATACAGCAGACTCTCACGATGCTTGCTGATGAGTCGGACAACGTTGTGCAGGATAGGACGATATATGAGGATGCCTATATCTTTGCCGAAAACCTTCACAGTATGGGACTTATGGCCAGCCGTGACTATGCTACCTATATGAAGATGTTCAATATCGAGCAGACGCTGCTGCCTAAGCCCGATGTGCTCATCTACCTCAAGGCGAGCGTAAAGACGCTTATCGCGCAAATCAAGATGCGTGGCCGAGAGTATGAGCAGAATATCGACGAGGAGTATCTTAGCCGCCTTAACGATAAGTATAACAACTGGATTGAGAATATATACGAGGGTAGAGTGTTGGTCGTTGACAAGGATGTCGATGACTTTGTTGCCGACCCTACGATTATAGACCGTATATGCGCCTCGGTTGAGGAGATGTGTACGGGTAAGCGACAGCTTAGCGAGAACAAGTAGAGGGAAATTCAAAGAATATCCCTATAGAACATACCCTAAAGAGCCAATTATGACACCACTTCCAGAAGCCTTTGTTGAGAGTATGCGTAGGTCGTTGGGCAACGAGGCCGAGGAGCTCTTTGCAGCACTCGATACGCCTGCCTCGGTGACTATAAGACATAATCCAGCTAAGCGAGTTGCCCAGTTCGATGGCGAGAGTGTGGGGTGGTCGCCATGGGGCCTATATCTAAGCGAAAGGCCGCAGTTTACGCTCGACCCATTGATACACGCAGGTGCCTACTATGTCCAGGAGGCCTCGTCGCAGTTTCTGTGCCACCTCTTGCGTGGCGATAATCTCGATGGGTGTCGTCTCCTCGATATGTGTGCTGCGCCTGGGGGTAAGACTACGATATACTCATCCCTTGTAGGGCGTGGTGGCTTGGTCGTCGCCAACGATATTAGCCATAGTCGTGCCTTGGCACTCTCGGATAATGTGCAACGTTGGGGTATGGGTAATGTGGTTGTTTGCTGCAACGAGCCGTCGCATATCGCCGCTTTCGAAGAGTGGTTTGATGTTGTGGCTGTCGATGCCCCCTGCTCGGGCGAGGGTATGTTCCGTAAGATGGAAGAGGCGCGCCAGGAGTGGTCAGAGGCCTCTGTTATGCAGTGCGCTCAGCGACAACGAGAGATACTGCGCGAGGCGTGGCGAGCACTGCGCCCAGGCGGTAAGCTGATATATAGCACCTGTACCTTCAATGCCGAGGAGGATGAGGGTGTTGTGCGCTGGCTTACAGAGGAGTATGGCGATGATATTGTAGCTGCCGAGCGTGTTGAGGTAGAGGATGCATGGGGCATAAGGCGTTGTGATATAGGTCCGTTTCAATGTTTTCACTTCTACCCACACTTGGCACGTGGCGAGGGTTTCTTCGCGGCTGTAGCTGTCAAGCGTGTTGGGCCTACAAGGCGTGTTACGCCAAAGCCACGACGTAAGGTGATGACTAACATCGCCACGAAGGATATTCGAGAGGTGTCGCGTTGGATGGCAGGCGATAGAGAACTATCATTTAGGGTGGTAGGAGATATTATATACGCCTACGATGCTGCTGCGGTTGAGGATGTAGCAATGCTTGCATCATCACTCTCGGTGATATACTCGGGGGTGGCCTGTGGACAGATATTTAAGGGTAGGCTTAAACCCGAGCACCCCTTGGCCCTCTTTGTGGGTCGCAGTAGCGATGTTGTTCCGGAGGTGGAGCTATCGCTTGAGGATGCTATTAACTACCTGCGTAGGCAGGATATCGACGCAAATCAGTTTGCAGAGGGTATAAACGTAGTAAAGTATAGGGGTTTGGCCATAGGTTATGTCAAGCGCATAGGGATGCGATGCAATAATATGTATCCCAAGGCGTTAAGAATACAAAAGTTGTAGGGTAAAATAGTAATAATCAATAAATATGGAAAAGCTACTTTATTCGATGGGTGAGGTAACCGAGATGTTCGATGTCAACGCATCGCTCATACGCTATTGGGAGTCGAAGTTCGACTGCATACGTCCTCACAAAAATAAGAAGGGTAACAGAATGTTTACCCCCTCGGATATCGAGAACTTTAAACTTATATACCACCTTGTTAAGGAGCGTGGTATGACGCTTGAGGGTGCTAATATGGCTATGAAGCGTCGCGGTAAGAGTGTTAAGCGCGAGATATCTATCCTTGAACGATTGCAGAATATACGCGCTATGCTTATCGAGGTGCGCGAGTCGTTGGGCGATAATACCCCTGCGGCATATGAGGCCCCCGTTGAGGCTATGTCGGAACTTATTGCCGATGTCGAGAGCGAGGCTAAGGCCGAGGTTGTAGCCTCAGTAACAGCTCCCGAGGAGGTGGCCGAGCAAGAGCAGCAAACAGAGCAGGCTGCCGAGGTGCCACAGCCACGTCGCCGAGGTCGCCCGCGTAAGGTGGCAGCAGAGAGTGTCGAGGGCGAGGAGGCTACGATGAGCGTAACACGTCGTCGTAAGGCTAAGAAGAGCGAGGAGAGCAAGGAGCTCTTCCCATTCTACGAGCAGTCGCTATTTTAAACCCGAGAGAGGGGTAAAGTGGCCGCAATAGTACCCTCTGCCAACGAAATAGTTATTTATAAATTTAGAAACTGTTTGAATTTTATTGAAAGAGTTTGTTCGTTGCTGCAAAAGATAGTTTCGGCTTCTTTAAGGCTCATTTCGGCAACTTTTCATTTGTGATAATTGGAAATAGTCCACTATTACCTGCATACCCCAAATGAAAATTTACACGAAATTAGCTCTCAAATAATCTTCGAAATAAAATTCAAAACAGCTTCTTATAGAATACCCCTTATACCTATATGAAGATTAGAGATATAGCTACAGCGATAGAGGAGTTCGCACCACTGAGCCTACAGGCCGATTTCGATAATTCGGGTCTTGTTGTAGGTCGTATTGATGATGATGTTCACGCGGCCTTGCTGGCCGTAGATGTCACCGAGGAGGTCATCGACGAGGCCGAGCGAGAGGGGTGCGACATAATCATTACGCATCACCCGATAATCTTTACCCCTCTGAAGCGTCTTAACTCGGCAAACTATGTCGAGCGATGTGTTGAGCGCGCCATACGCAGTGGCATAGCTCTCTACGCCTGTCATACCAACTTAGACAGCGCACCTAATGGTATGAGCTGGCAGGTGGGCTCTATGATAGGTCTTGATGCTATGAGCGTGCTCGAACCTCGCAAGGATAACCCTTCGACAGGCTATGGCGTTGTGGGTGTTCTGCCTCGTCCCGAGGAGGTGATGTCGCTCCTTGGCCGTATTAAGAGCATCTTTAATGTCGGAGCTATACGCTATAGCGACATTCCCAAGGAGGGTATGATGGTGCGTCGTGTTGCGATATGTACAGGTGCTGGACGCTCCAATATCGCCGATGCCTTGGCTGCCGAGGCCGACCTATATATCACTGCCGACCTGCGATATAACGACTTTATGCTTGGCGAAAATCGTATGGTATTGGCCGATATTGGCCATTTTGAGAGTGAATTTTGCGCAATTCGCCTCCTAAATGATATATTATCAAAAAAATTGTGTAACTTTGCGGTTCGCAAGAGCCAGTACTCGCGTAACCCAATACACTACTTGCTCTAATAGTTACAAGATATAACACAAAAATAGTAATATATGGCACAGAAGAAGACAAACGATGTTGACTACTCGATGCAAGAGAAGATTATGGCACTCTACGAGCTTCAGAAGGTAGACTCTGCAATCGATGAGATTAACAAGGTTAAGGGTGAACTACCTCTTGAGGTTCAGGACCTCGAAGATGAGCTTGCAGGTCTTAATACTCGCATCGAGAATATCAATGCCGAGATAGAGGAACTCAACTCACTTACTCGTCAGCGTAAGCGCGAGGTGGACCAGGCAAGGATTATGATTGGCAACTACAAGGAGCAACAGAATAACGTGCGTAACAACCGCGAGTATGACGCTATCACTAAGGAGATAGAGTACCAGGAGCTTGAGATTGAGCTTGCAGAGAAGCGTCTTAAGGAGTATGGAGCGCAGATAAAGGCTAAGAAGGCTATCATCGAGGAGACTAACGCCCTCATCGAGGAGCGCAATATAGACTATAAGGCTAAGCGCGAGGAGCTTGACTCTATCGAGGCGGAGACTGCACAGCAGGTTGCCGAGCTTATGGTCAAGGCCGAGAAGGCTAAGGAGCCTATCGACGAGCGTCTGCTCTCAGCCTACAACCGCATACGTAGCAATGTGCGCAATGGTCTTGCCGTAGTTACCGTGACACGTGATGCTTGTGGTGGCTGCTTTAACCGCATACCTCCCCAGCGTCAGGTCGATATTCGTCAGGGTAAGAAGCTTATTGTGTGTGAGTATTGTGGTCGTATACTTGTAAGCGAGTAATTTTCGATTATAAGGCAGCATCTGCGGCACATCCCTAAAAGTTAAGACCCATCGGGCTGTACTACGTGTACTATCCCGATGGGCCTTCTTTTGTGATGCACCACATCTGCTACCTTCTAATCAAAAATTTTGGCTAATTAGTAGTGAGTAGTAATTTCACCTCGCGGTGACAGCTAAAGCTGGAAGGGTAGTTCGCAAGCAGAGCTTGCTAAAGGGTAGTTCGCTCGCTTGCAGCGAGCTAAGGGGTAGTTGAAGGGTTTTCGTTGTTGTGTTTTGTTGTGATACTCGACCTCTTAATGTCTTATGGTCTTAACGTCTTAATGTCCTAAAAAAAGACAATAAAGTAAGACCCCTCGGGCAGTACTCGTCGGTACCATCCCAAGGGGTCATCTTTTATACCTATTTATAATAGTCTACAGCAGTCGATTGGTGCGCTCATCTGGGAAGACAACCTTAGGCTCGAAGCTCTTTGCCTCCTCGAAGTCCATAAAGCCGTAGCCCATAATGATGACGATATCGCCTACGGCCGTTTTGCGTGCTGCTGCGCCATTTAGACATATACAGCCACTACCACGCTCACCCTTGATGACGTAGGTCTCTATACGCTCGCCATTGTTGTTGTTAACAATCTGCACCTTCTCGCCCTCGATAAGGCCTGCTGCATCCATAAGGTCCTCGTCGATGGTGATGCTGCCTACATAGTTAAGATTCGCCTCGGTGACACGCACGCGGTGAATCTTCGATTTCATTCTCTCTATAAACATAGTTTGGGCAGTTTGCAATTACTTAATCTTGATGTTATCTATGAGGCGCACATTGCCAGCCTGCACAGCACAACATCCCTGTATGCGCTCCGAGTCGCTCCAACGCTCCACACGCTGCATAGTCTTGGCATCTACAGCCTCGAAGTAGATAGTCTTGAGCAATGGGTTAGAGTCGATAGTGGCGATAACCCATGCAGTAAGCTCCTCGGGAGTCATTGTAGCCATACGCTCGCTACATTGGCGCAGTGTAGCGTAGATGTGTGGTGCTGCCTTGCGGTGCTCTGGACTGAGGAGCTCGTTGCGTGACGACAGCGCGAGGCCATCCTCACCACGTACAATAGCACACTCAACAATCTCGATGTCGATATTTAGCTGGGCAACCATAGCCTTAATTACAGCAATCTGCTGGAAGTCCTTCTCGCCGAAGTAGGCACGAGCAGGCTTTACAAGGTCGAAGAGGCGACTAACCACCTGCGCCACACCATTGAAGTGGCCAGGGCGTGTAGCACCCTCCATAACCTTATCTACAAGGCCGAAATCGAAGATGCGAGTATCGGGCTCGGGATATATATCCTCCACCGAGGGCATAAAGACTATATCGGCACCAGCAGCCTCCAATACGGCGCAGTCGGCCTCGGGAGTGCGTGGATAGTTCTTAAGGTCGTTCTTGTCGTTAAACTGTGTTGGGTTAACAAAGACGCTGACAACGACGGTGTCGTTCTCCTTGCGCGCACGCTCGACAAGTGAGCGGTGACCAGCATGGAGCGCGCCCATCGTAGGTACAAAGCCTACGCCCTCCTTAGGGCAGTTGGCTAATGCTGCTTGTAGTGCAGCTACGTTATTTACTACTTTCATATCCTTCTGTTAGAATGATGCGACAAAGTTACAAAATAGAATGAAGATAGCAAGCAAACGGTGAGAAAAAGTGACTAAAAGTGGCTTTTTGCCACTCTTGCTATTCCGATTTACCCCTTGTTTGTAGGTAGAGCCTGCATAGGGGTATATGTATGGCCATCTGAGGCATAGCAGTAGGTGTCAAGGCCATTGGTGATGGCTACATAGCTACAGCCGAGTATGGAGTTGTAGCGCACCACCTGTCCGAGGGTCTCCTGGCTGAGTCTTACGCCTGGTTCTTTGCACTCGACAACTACTTCGGGTCTGCCATCGTTGGCGAGGATGACGATATCGGCACGCTGGGCCATACCATTTATATTTACGGGGTACTCCTCGACAATCTGTTCGGGGCGGTATCGGCACTCGGTGATGAGATACCCCACCACATGGCGACGCACCCACTCCTCGGGGGTGAGTACTAACCATCTCTTGCGCACGCTATCAAAAATCTCGGTGCGTCCGCCCTCGCCACGACGGGCGCGTAGGTGTATGGGTGGGTAGCTTAGCTTCGGGTAGCCCATAGTTGTTGTGAGGTTATCAATTTTTTAGTATCTTTGTGCAAAGGTATAAAAAAGTAATAAAATTACTCCACTTGTGGGGGTGTAATATGTAATACACACCTGTAGGGTGGGTGTCATTATGATGCCAAAGGTATAAAAGGTTATGGAAAAGAAGTTTATTATCGATACCGAGGCGCGTGTTGAACGTGCTGTGAACTATTTTAAGTCGGGGTATAACTGTGCGCAGGCTGTGGTTATGGCCTACGACGATGTTATGGGTCTTAGTGTAGAGATGTTGGCAAAGATAGCAGCTCCGTTTGGTGGCGGTATGGGACGTATGCGCGAGGTGTGTGGCACGGTTAGCGGTATGACATTTATCGCAGGTGCTATATCGCCTGCTACGAACCCTCAAAACCTCGATGAGCGTAAGGCTAACTACGCCCTTGTGCAACGCTTTGCGCAGAGTTTTAGGGATGAAAATGGAGATATCGTATGCCGTCGTCTGCTCGGCTTGGAGCCTTCGGTAGAGCGCGGCGAGAGTCCAATGCCATCGAAGCGAACAGAGGAGTACTATCGTAAACGCCCCTGCGCAGAGTATGTAGCCTCGGCGGCACGTATCGTTGCAGAGTATCTAACCGAGCAGTAGCTGATAGTGTGCCTACTCCTTGCAGTGGGGGCACTCGTGGTGCTCGCCAAGTACGGTGTGGGGTATATGTCCGTGCGAGATAATCTGTATCGGACAGTCGTAGTTGCGCAGTTGCTCCTCGGTGATGATGTTCGACTCGTGGCGGTGTACGTGGCGGTTGACACACATAATGCTCTTAACAACGCTCGATACGGTACCTATGTCGTGCGATACCATGATGATGGCCATATCGTCAGCAAGGTGGTGGAGTAGGTTGTACAGCTCGTTCTCGAAGCGATTATCTACAAAATTCGTAGGCTCGTCAAGTACCAAAACCTTGGGGCGCGAGATGATGGCGCGACAGAGCATAACACGCTGGAGTTGCCCTCCAGACAGTTCGCCTATAGGCCTTGAGTAGAGGTGCTTGAGATTGGCTCTGTCGAGCAGCTCCAAGGCTTGCTCGCGCTCTTTGCGGCCATATCTGCCTAAGAGGCCCTGCTCGGCCTGTAGACCCGACATTACAACCTCAAGAACCGAGATTGGAAAGACCTTGTCGAAGGTTGAAATCTGTGGTAGGTAGCCTATGTGTGGTTTGTGGCCACGCATAATACTGGGGTTGTAGGTTATCGTTCCACTGTGGCCGATAACGCCCGTTATGGCCTTGACCAAAGAGCTCTTACCTCCTCCGTTAGGGCCTATGATGCCTATAAAATCGTCGTTATATATATCGATATTTACATGCTCCAATGCCACAACACCATCGTAGCGCACCCCCACGTCACGCAGGGTGATGATACTCTCCCTACTGCTCATCGCTACGACAGATAATGGTGGTTACGCGCTCTATCTCGCTGAGTATATCCTTGGCCAGGGGGTCGATGTCGATAATCTCCATGTCGCACTCCTTGGCTATGGAGCGAACCTTGTCGTGGCTATACTGTGGTTGGATGAGTATAGACCTGATGCCGTGCTGGCGAGCCTCCTCGATAAGCGTGGTGAGCTGTCGTGGCGATGGCTCCTTGCCATCCTGCTCTATGGATATCTGTTGCAGACCGTAGTCGTTGGCGTAGTAGGTGTAGGCAGGGTGGTATATCATAAAGGCCTTGGTGTTGGATGTCTCGATAAGTTCCCTGCAACGACTATCTATGTTGGCAATGCGCTCCAGTAGTCTGTCGGCAGCGGCCTCATACTTTACCGAGTCGGGGTAGAGGAGCATAATCCTCTTATGTATCGTGCGTACCATAGTAGCAAGGGCGCGTGGCGAGGTCCAGATGTGGGGGTCTATGCCATGAGTGTGGTGGGCGTGGTCGTGTGAGTGCTTGTGCGAGCAGCAGCCAGCCAGTAGGGTTATACCCGAAGATAGGTCTACGACGCGCTCCTTGTGCGCTATGCGGCTGGCAAGACTCTGCTCGAACTCTATAAGTCCAGTCGAGAAGAGTAGTTGTGCTCTATTTGCATCTGTAAGCTGGCGTGCTGTGGGGTCGTAGGTCTCGGGGCTGGCACCCTCGGGCACAAGGACCTCTACGGGAAAGTCGCCACACGTAAGCTCCTCGGCAACCATCTTAAGGGGTGTTATGGTTACAAATATGGTCTTTTTAGTGTTGTCGTCGAAACCCTCTTTGCAGCTGCATAGTAGAGTTAAAATAGATATAAATATAGCTAAACGTCGCTTCATAACCTCTGTTTTTTGTCATTATCATCATTTGTTGTTGCAAAGGTATAAAAAAAGTGTTCCTAAATCTTGTTTTATCTATAAAAAATTTAGATATTTGCGCTCAGAACTGTAAAACTTATGCAAAATGATTAAGAATATAACCAATACGATAAAGTATATCGGTGTTGACGATACCGATATCGACCTCTTCGAGAGTCAATATTTAGTGCCCAATGGTGTGTCGTATAACTCATACCTAATCCTCGATGAGAAGGTGGCGGTGATGGATACCGTAGACCTTCGTAAGTGTGATGAGTGGCTCGATAATCTCGACAAGGCTCTTGAGGGTAGGACTCCTGACTATCTCGTGGTTCAGCACCTTGAGCCCGACCATGCAGGCTCTGTCGCTAAGGTTTTGGCTCGCTACCCAAAGATGCAGGTAGTGGCCTCTGATAAGGCTGTAAAGATGATGCCTCAGTTCTTCTTTGATGTAGACCTCGAAGGTCGTATCAATGGTGTTAAGGAGGGCGACACTCTCGCTCTCGGTAGCCATACGCTCCACTTCGCTATGGCTCCTATGGTACACTGGCCCGAGGTTATGGTTACCTACGAGAGCTCGGAGAAGGTGCTCTTCTCGGCCGATGGCTTTGGTAAGTTCGGTGCTCTATCGTGCAACGAGGAGTGGGCAGACGAGGCTCGCCGCTACTATATCAACATCTGTGGAAAGTATGGCGCACCTGTGCAGGCACTCCTTAAGAAGGCTGCGCAGCTCGATATCGCCATCATCTGTCCTTTGCATGGCCCAGTGCTTACCGAGAACTTGGGTTACTACATCGGCCTCTACGATACTTGGAGTAGGTACGAGCCCGAGGAGGAGGGTGTCGTTGTAGCCTACGCCTCGATTCATGGTAACACCGCCGAGGTGGCTCGCACGTTTGCCGATATGCTTCGCGCTAAGAGCTCGATGAAGGTTGTTGTTTATGACCTCTCGCGCTCGGATATGGCTAAGGTTATCGAGGATGCCTACCGCTATAGCCGCCTTGTTGTTGCGGCAGCATCTTACGACTCGGATGTATTCCCTCCTATGCACGACTTCTTGTATCACCTCTCAATCAAGGGATTCAGCAAGCGTCGTATAGGTATCATCGAGAATGGCTCATGGGCCCCAACGGCAGGACGCGCTATGCGAGCTATCATCGATAAGTTCAAGGATGTTACCGTTGTCGAGAATGTGGTGACCGTTATGTCGCGCCTGAAGCCATCGGATATGCCAGCTTTGGAGGCTTTGGCAGATAAGATGCTTGAGTAATAGGGCTTGAGTGTATAGACTACAAGGCTCATCCTTTAGAGGGTGGGCCTTGTCTGTTATTTATGTTATGATGTGTGATGTCACACGCTTTTTTTAACCTTTCCCCTTCATCGAAAATCATAATAACGCCCATACTACACTCTCTTGCCACATAATATATCGTCACACGTGATGAAATTTGCAGAGTTTTTATTACCTTTGCAAGATGATGTATGATAATCGTAACTACACATTAGATATATGATAAAATCGATGACTGGCTTCGGTAAGGGCGAGGCCACTTGTGGGGATAAAAAGTTTCGTGTTGAGCTGCGCTCGCTAAACTCCAAGCAGCTCGACCTGAGTGTTAAGATACCGAGCAAGTATCGTGCTGCGGAGGCTGAGGTGCGTGCTATAGTGGCGCGTGAACTTCAGCGTGGTAAGGTAGACTGCTTCGTGTCGTTTGAAACATCGGTAGTCGAGACCTCGGCACATATCAATGCTGCGGCATTTAAGGCCTATGCCGATGAGCTGCGCAAGGTGTGTGACGATAGCTTGGTAGCAGCCAATGGCGACTCGCTACTTATGGCAGTTATGCGTATGCCCGATGTTGTCACCACTGAGGAGCAGGAGGTGTCCGACGAGGAGATACGCGCTATTGTCGCAGCTACGGAGGAGGCCGCAAAGCAGCTTGATGCCTTCCGCGTACAGGAGGGTGCGATACTCATCGCCGACCTGCTTAAGCGTATCGAGCTTATCGAGGAGTATCGTCGTGCTGTAGAGCCCTATGAGAGTACACGTGTTGAGGTTATAAAGAACCGCATCCGCGAAAATATCCAGAAGCTATCTATTGATGTCGATAGCGCGCGTCTGGAGCAGGAGATGATATTCTATATTGAGAAGCTCGATATTACGGAGGAGAAGGTGCGCCTTGATAACCACTGCAACTACTTCCGCGAGGTGGCTGCTACGGAGGATGCTCCAGGTCGTAAACTCGGCTTTATAGCTCAGGAGCTCGGTCGCGAGATTAACACTATGGGCTCGAAGTCGAATGAGGCGAATATGCAGCGTCTTGTAGTTCAGATGAAAGATGAGTTAGAGAAGATAAAAGAGCAGGTACTCAATATTTTATAATTATGCCTAATATGCGTAAATTAATTATATTCTCGGCCCCCAGTGGCTCAGGTAAGACTACCATCGTGCGCGAGTTACTTAAGCGTTTCGACTGTTTCGAGTTCTCGATATCGGCCACGTCGCGTAAGCCTCGCGGGCAGGAGCAGAATGGTGTAGACTACTACTTTATGTCGTCTGAGGAGTTTCGCGAGCGTGTCGAGCGAGATGAGTTTGTAGAGTGGGAGGAGGTATATGCTGGTACGTGCTACGGTACGCTCAAGAGCGAGATGGAGCGCATCTGGGCCAATGGTCATGTGATAATCTTTGATGTCGATGTGATGGGTGGCATCAAACTTAAGCGTCTCTTTGGTCAGGCCGCTTGCTCGGTATTTATCATGCCTCCGTCGGTTGAGGAGCTTGAGCGCAGGTTGCGTGGCCGAGGTACTGATGCCGAGGATATCATCGTTAAGCGCATTGCAAAGGCTGAGTTTGAGCTCTCGAAGGCTTCGGAGTTTGACTTTGAGGTTGTCAACGACGATTTGCAGGTGGCTGTAGATGAGACTGCGGCCATAATTACAAATTTCTTAAAGTAGAGAATTATATGAAAAAACGTATGTTGCTATATTTTGGCTCGTTTGACCCTGTGCATAACGGCCATATAGCTCTTGCAGAATATGCTATTGATAATAATCTTGCCGATGAGGTGGCGTTGGTGATATCGCCACAAAATCCTTTTAAGGCCGATGTGTTGCAGACACCAGAGTATGCACGCTACGAGATGACCGATATGGCGTGTAAAGCATCGAGGTATCCCGATAAAATCAAACCCTCGGTTGTGGAGTTTGTGCTTGAGAAGCCGTCGTATACGATAAATACGCTCGACTATCTAAAGGAGAATCATGGCGATGAGATGGAGTTTGCTATAATTACGGGTAGCGATATATGGTCGCGATTTGACGAGTGGAGAGAGTATGAGAGGATACTTGCAGAGTATAAGATATATGTCTATCCCCGTAAGGGTTACAATGTTGAGAAGTTTGCGGACCGTGTGACTATCTTGGCAGATGCCCCATATGTAGAGTACTCATCTACCGAGGTGAGGGGTCGTGCCGAGCGTGGCGAGGATATCTCGACTATGGTGTCGCCTGAGGTGGCTGACTATATTGTTAAAAATCAGTTGTGGACCTCGGCAGGACGTATCGTGCGCCTTACGGCTATGATTGATGGTGGTAGCGAGAGTGCAGAGC
The DNA here is from genome assembly GCA_015059715.1 of Rikenellaceae bacterium. Classification (GTDB taxonomy): domain Bacteria; phylum Bacteroidota; class Bacteroidia; order Bacteroidales; family Rikenellaceae; genus Alistipes. The sequence goes on from SUZV01000013.1 coordinate 86,982, forward strand.
TGTTTATAGAGCGTGGTAAGTGTTACTTCCAGCATAATGAGTGGGGTAAGGCTATCAACGATTTTAAGCGTGCGATGACTATAGATGCAGAGAATGAGGAGGCACGACAACTTCACGATATGGTCTATGAGATACTGTCGTTCCGTTATAAAGATATATATAACCCATAATAGAGGTATCGATGATAGAGATTGATGATAAGATAGTTAGTGTAGATATTCTCAAGGAGTGCTTTAGCTGTGATTTAGGCCGCTGCAAGGGTATCTGTTGTGTCGAGGGTGACTCAGGAGCTCCGCTCGACATCGACGAGGTGGATATCTTGGAACAGGAGTGGGAGAACTATGCCCCCTATATGACCAAGGAGGGCAGGGCGGCTATCGAGGAGCAGGGTTTTATGGTTGTAGATACTGATGGTGACTACACAACGCCTTTGGTCGATAATGCAGCGTGTGCCTACGCCTTTGAGGAGAATGGTATCACTTTTTGCGCTATAGAGCGCGCCTACCGCGAGGGTAAGTGCTCCTTTATTAAGCCGCTGTCGTGCCATCTCTATCCTATTAGGGTTATGCGTTTTAGAAATGGTACTATGGGCCTTAACTATCATCGTTGGGCGGTTTGTAGCTCGGCGCGTGAGTGTGGTAAAGGGCTTGGAATACTTGTTTATAGGGGGCTTAAAGAGCCTATAATCCGTGCCTTTGGAGAGGATTTCTATAAGCAATTGGAGCTTGCGGAGGATATGCTCAAGGAGATGAAGTAACGGATTGTAAAAGTGTAAATAGTAGAGATTTATGAAATACTGGTTTTTGTGTATAGCTATATGTGCTGCGCTTAGTGTGTCGGCTCAGGAGACGGAGATAACGGCGGCCGATAGCCTTGCACGTGATAGCGTAAAATTGGAGGCTGTAGATACTGTAAAGAGTAGTAAGCCTGAGCCTGTGCGCCCCGTAAGGACGCTTGGCAAGGTGGCTGTTATTGATACGCTTGCAACGGAGAGTGAGTATATAAGTATCGTGCTCTTTAACGATAATACGTGGCGTTACATCCTCTCGGAAAACTACAAGAAGGATACCGAGGTCTTTAATGACCATTGGGATACCTCGGCGACACATGCATATAAGGATGTCCCCTTAGACTCGCTGCCTTCGGCGATACCTATAGCCTTGGTAGACTCTGTGGAGGGTTATCACTACCCCTATATAGGTCGTATCACCTCGCGCTATGGCCCTCGTCGTGGACGTGCGCATCAAGGTCTTGATATCGCTCTTAAGACGGGTGACCCCATCTATGCCACCTTCGATGGTAAGGTGCGCTTCTCGAAGGCCGCAGGTAACTATGGTAACCTTATCGTTATACGCCACTATAATGGCCTTGAGACATACTATGCCCACCTCTCGCAGCGTGATGTAGAGGTTGGCGATTGGGTCGTTGCTGGTCAGCAGATAGGTCTTGGAGGTAGTACTGGACGAAGCACAGGTCCTCACCTACACTTCGAGGTGAGGTATCGCGGACAATCGTTTGACCCTGAGCGCATCATAGACTTTAAGACTGGTGATTTAAGGCGTGATGAGTTGCTCCTCAAGCGTCGCCACTTTAGTATCTATGCTAAGTATGAACAGGACTTTGATGATGAGGTTGAGATAGCTAAGCAGGAGGAGGCTGAGCGTAAGGCTGCTGCTGCGGTGCAGTATCACACTATCCGCTCGGGAGATACGCTTGGAGCCTTGGCGCGTAAGTATGGCACTACGGTCTCGCGTCTATGTCAGCTTAATGGTATAAAGTCTACGACAATTCTTCGTATAGGTCAGCGACTTAGGGTGCGATAGTTTAATCTTAGATTTATATAAAATGCGCATAGCTAAATATATCTTTGTGGTGGTGGTCATCGTTGCAGCGATGGCCATTACTGCTACGTTGGCACTATCCTCAGAGCGTGAGGAGGCTGTTTCGAGTGTGCAATATGGTGTTGTCGAGGATGTGAGTGTTGCAATGCCTGCTCTCGTACCTCAGCCGCGCAGTATCGAGCTAACAAACGGAGTGTGCCGTATAGATAGCGGTGCTAAGCTTGCATATAGCGATGAGCGGTTGCGCCCTGTGGCAGAATATCTTGCCAGTCATCTACGCCTTGAGGTGTCGAGTGACGAGGGCGCTGTGGTGCTTAGCTTGGATGATTCGATGCAGAGCGAGGAGTATCGTATCGTTGTTGGAGATGGGGTAAGTGTTGTCGGTGGCGACTATGGTGGCCTATTTAATGGTGTTACCACACTGCTCCAGCTCCTGCCCGAGGAGGTATATGGTCGTGTGCCGAGTTACCCTGTAGAGCTGCCCTGTTGTAAAATTTCGGACTCTCCGCGCTGGCGTTATCGCGGATTTATGCTCGACGTATGTCGCACATGGATAGATAAGGAGGCGGTGATGGCGTTTATCGACATTTTAGCCTACCATAAGATAAATACCCTGCGCCTGCACCTTACCGATGACGAGGCGTGGCGCATCGAGATAAAGTCCCATCCCGAGCTTGCTCTGCAGGGAGGCTTTCGCGGTGGCGACAGCCCTATATGGCCTCGCTATGGCAAGTGGAACGAGAGGTGGGGTGGATACTACACGCAGGAGGATATGCTCCAGATTATTGACTATGCCCAGCAGCGTAACATCACCATAATTCCCGAGATAGACCTTCCAGGGCATAGCCTCTGCATGGCTACGCTCCACCCTGAGGTGTTGTGTGACTACGTGCCTAACACCTCGCGTGCCTTTGGCTACGATACTCGCTCGGCACTCTGTCCCGCGCGAGAGGAGAACTACACTCTTATCGACGACATCCTTGGGGAGGTGTGCGAGCTCTTCCCCTCGGAGTATATACATATCGGTGGTGATGAGGTGGATATGGCGCAGTGGCAGAGGTGTCCACGATGTAGTGCGTTGATGCGTGAGCATAATATGGAGTCTACGGAGGCTCTACACCACTACTTTGTGTCGCGTGTAACCGATATCGTTGCGCGATATGGTAAGCGTGTGGCGGTGTGGAACGAGGCTACGGATGGTGGTCCTCTCGCTGATGGTACACGTGTGTATGGCTGGGAGGGGGTTAAGGAGTCGCGCCGAGCAGCACAGCAGGGCTATAGCACTATAGTTATGCCTGGGCAGTACTTCTACTTCGATATGAAGCAGAGTCCGCGAGAGCCTGGCCACGACTGGGCGGCTATATTTGACTGGAGCAAGGTGTATGGCTTCTCGCCCTACGGTGTAGGCTTCACGGCCGAGGAGTGTGAAAATATATATGGCTTGGAGGCCTCGTTCTTTAGTGAGTTGTACGCCTCGCATAATCCCGAGAGTGCCGAATATCTGCACTATCAGACCTTTCCGCGTATGGTCGCCTTTGCCGAGATAGCTTGGGTCAATACGGATGAGCGCGATGCGGAGAGCTTCTATGAGCGCATGGTGGCACATTACGACCGCTTGGATGCTATGGGCGTAGCTTATAGGCTTATGCCGCCTAAGGTCGAGTGGGTCGATGGTCGGTTGAGTGCTTCAACTACAGATGGAGCTAAGCTGTATTATTGCATTGATGGAGAGGATATTGAGAGGGTATATGATGGAGCTATATCTACCTCTAAGCCTGCGCTATACTCCTTTATCTCGCACAGGGGAAGAGCCTTCTCGCCTGAGGCGGCCGTCGAGGCACACTTTAGAACTATAACCCCTAAGTTTGATATATCGTCGTCTATGCCCGAGAGCGAGAGGTTTACCTTTGACAAGGCCGAGGGTTATGGCCGCATAGCTCGCACTGCGCGTGCTGCGGATGTGGGTGACTGGGTGATGTTCTCCTTCGATGCGCCTGTGGAGTGTCGTCGTATGAGGGTGGCAACGGGTAACTTCCAGCTGCCACGCTACACCTTCGAGAATGGATATGTCGAGATTAGCTACGATGGCCTGCACTTCGAGCGTGTGGGCGATATAGAGTGTGGCGGCTTGGTCATAGAGGCACCAGAGCGAGGTGTTAAGTGTGTGAGGATAACATCTACATCGCGTGGTAATGGCGCAGAGTGGGTGTCGATACAGCCTCCTACGATATGGCCAAAGTTATAACTACTCGTTGTTAGCCTCGCGTGCCATAATCATCAGTGCGTAGGGTATATGGCAGTAGCCTTCGGGGTTCTTATCTAAGTAGTCTTGGTGGTAGTCCTCGGCAGGGTAGAAGTTCTTGAGTGGCTCTACCTCGACGGCAAGGGGCTCGCCTACGAAGCGTTCTATGTGGCCATAAACCTCCGTTATAAGGTGCAGGTCATCTGCTGCGGTGTAGTATATGCCAGTGCGGTAGCGTGTGCCAAAGTCGCCACCCTGGTGATTTAGTGCCGTAGGGTCTATAGAGCGAAAGTATAGCTCAAGGAGTAGTCTAAGGTCTACAACCTCGGGGTCGTAGACTAACTTTACGGTTTCGGCATAGCCTGTAGCATCGGTATATACCTCCTCGTATGTAGGCGATAGGGTGTTGCCATTGGCATATCCAGCTTCGCTTGAGATGACACCCCTAACCTGCTTGAAATAGTGTTGTGTGCCCCAGAAACAGCCTCCTGCAAAGTATATCTCTTTAGTCATATTCTAATCGTGTGGTTTTCTATGTATAGTGGTGTTATAGGCCGAGCAGATGGCGTATGGCGGCTATTGGGTCGTAGAGAATCATGCGAGGTCCTGCCCAGCGCATTATAGCGCGTATCTTATCGCGCATATCGGGCCTATAGCAGTGTATCTTGCATCGTTTGCAGGCGGGCTTTGCGTCGCCAAACTTGCACCCATCGAGCCTGCGGTGGGCATAGCTCTCCAAGGCGCGGTACTCCTCTGTTAGGCTCTCCATGCCAAGCCTACGTTGGCAGTAGAGTCTAATCATACGACTGACAACCCTCTTCTCGCTATCTATCCTACGCCCCATAACTCTTTAAATTCGAACAAATATACAAAATAATATTTAATTGCACAAATATTGTCTGTGGCAAAAAAAATGATTATTTTTGGAATAATCTCATAATCCGCTAAGAATAAAAAGTTTATGCGGAAAGTTCAAGAACGAGGTAATGAGTTGGCAACTGTTCTGATTTCTACATACTTGCATGATTTGCATTGATGT
>SUZV01000014.1 GCA_015059715.1 Rikenellaceae bacterium
CTTTGTCGAAGCTCAAAGACGAGTTTTCCTCGCCCTGGAGACGGTGAACATAGAGCTTTCGACCCTTTTCAGCCTTGAACTGCTGACCTGCAATCTCTACTATTACGTACATTTAATCTAAAAATTAGAATATTTAGCGGGTGCAAATGTACGAAATTATTTTCATTCTGCAAACTATATACACAAAACTTTTCACTATTTCTACTCCAATACTCTTTGGCACACTTTTAGAATCCTCTGCATTGCCCCCACTTGGGTCTACTTGTCATCTGTTATGTTAAATATTCTGTTGCCTATTGCTTATGTCGAAACAATTTTGTACCTTTATCATCATAATGATGCATCTACACAATATACCGTCACACGTGGTGTAAATTGCAAACTTTTTTGTATCTTTGGAAAAAATGAGCGCGATGACAGATAATCAGAAATATACCACAACAGAGATTGAGCCATCAAACGATATAGAGCAGGGCATCCGAGAGTATCTTTGGGCGCGTCAGTTTACTGCTGCTGTGCGTGCTGGGGCAGCTATTATGAGAATATATGAGCATAGCGACGACTACGATGTGTCGCTAAAGAGCGATAGGACACCCATAACCATTGCCGACCGTATGGCTCACGAAACGATAAAGCGCGAGCTCGGTGAGACACGCATCCCCATCCTCTCTGAGGAGGGTCGCGAGATGCGCTACGAGGAGCGTTGTAACTGGGAGCTCTTCTGGCTTGTCGACCCATTGGATGGAACAGTTGAGTTTATCAAGCGTAATAATGAGTTTACCGTAAATATCGCGCTTATGCAGAATAATAGGTGTGTCAGTGCTATTGTTTACGTGCCATATCTGCGTAAGATGTACCTCGCCGAGCGAGGTCGAGGTGCTTGGCTTATCGAGGGCGTAGTGCCCGATGATACCACAGAGTATAGCTTTGAAGATATCGAGTCTATGGTTCGCTCATTACCTCTTCAGGAGGCTGAGCATGATAGGTATCGTGTTGCAGTCTCGCGCTCGCACCAGACCGAAGATACACACCAGCATATAGCGATGCTGCGTGAGCACTATCCCGACCTTGAGGTTGTAGAGCAGGGTAGCTCCTACAAGTTCTGCCTCTTGGCCGAGGGGCGTGTTGACTACTATATACGCACTACGCAGACCTCGGAGTGGGATACGGCAGCTGGCGAGTTGATACTCTTAGAGGCTGGGGGTTCTACTGCGGCTTACCCCTCGGGCCAGCCGCTTAGCTACAATAAAGAGTCGCTCTATAACCCCTGGTTTGTTGCGCGTAGATAGCTTATCGAAGCTCTTAATAACGGCGTATTGGTTTTATCGATACGCTGTTCGTTTTTATCTGTTTGATAGATTTATATTTTTGCTCTATTTTTGCACTCAGAAACATAAAAGAGTTTAAACGAAGATATTATAAACAATTAAATATAGTAAAAATATGTCAGCAATACATCTATCAAAGGCTGGTTTTGACAGCCGCATAGCAAAAATCGATTCAGTAGCTACCGAGTGGAAGTTTCTTGGAGAGCGTCCCGCGCTTATAGACTTCTTCGCTACGTGGTGCTCACCCTGTCAGCGTCTTTCGCCAATTATCGATGAGCTTGCAGAGGAGTACAAAGGTAAGGTAGATATCTACAAGGTAGATGTCGATTCAGAGCAGGAGCTTGCCGCGCTCTTCCGTGTACGCTCAATACCTACGCTCGTATATATCCCAATGTCGGGTAAGCCTATCGTCGAGCCAGGAGGTCGCTCTAAGGGCGAATTGAAGGCTCTTATCGACGAGCGTCTGTTATAGGAGCAGTGTACACATAAGTAGAAAGTTTAGTTAAGTTAAGTTTGTATTTAGGAGGCTACCGCATCGCGCCGATGGGTAGCCTCCGCTCTATCTATTTATCGCCACGCGCTATAGCTTGATAGCAAACTTTCTAAGTCTTGGCTCTATCATCTCCTCGGGGATGATGCTCTTGATGGCCTCGGCAAGGATGTTGAGCATACGCTCGCGCACAAAGTCACGACGCACGACAAAGGCTACCTCGCGCCCAGGAACTGGATTTTCGAGAGGGCGTGTATGACTTAGCTGCTCACTACTCATCATCGCAAGCTGTAGTTCGGGGATGATTGTGTATCCTCCATTCTCATCGACAATGCGCATAAGAGTCTCCACGCTACCTGCTACATATATCGAGGCGTTGTTCATGTCGGTCAGGCAGAATGGGAATTGTCCGATGTTGGGGCAGTAGCTCTCGCCTAATACCCATATGTTTTCGGCCGTAAGGCTCTGTGTGTCGAGAGTATGGTGCGAATAGTTACTCTCCGAAGGGTGTAGGTAGGCAAAATAACGCTCTCTAAATATCGGAATCTCAAGTAGCTCCTCGTCGGATGTCGGTGTTGCGAGTATCGCTACGTGCAGCTCTGCGCGGTGCAGCTTCTGCTTTAGTGTGTCAACGCGCGCCTCCTCGACGTGTAGCGTGATGTCGGGGTGATGACGCTTTAGATAGCTGAATAGCTTAGGTAGAATGTATGGAGCTATGGTTGAGGCGATACCCAAACGTATCTGCCCGATGCTAAGCTCCTTATGCGTAGCCACCAACTCCTCGACTTGCGAGGCGTTGTAGAGTACTACGCGAGCCTGAGCAATTACCTCCTCGCCGAGCGATGTGGGGCGTATAGGGTGCGATGAGCGGTCGAAGATGGTGATATCAAGCTCGGCCTCCAGTTTCTGAATTAGCGATGATAGGGTAGACTGAGTTACGCCACACGACTCTGCCGCCCTGACAAAGTGGCGATACTTATCCACCGCCACGATATACTCCAGCTGTTGTAGTGTCATAATTATCGGTTTTATCTATACAAAGATAGAAATAATCTGTTTGATATAATCAAATTTATGTATTATTTTTGCAGTAAGAAAAGAGAACAATAGTATAAACAATAAAAACTGAATATTATGACAACGAAATTTTATAAGTGCGAGACTTGCGGTAATGTAGTAGTGAAATTGGTAGACTCTAAGGTTCCCCTCGTATGCTGTGGTAGTAAAATGCAGGAGTTGGTGCCCAATACGGTAGATGCCAGCAATGAGAAGCATGTACCTCAGGTGACACTGCTTGAGAATAACACTATTAAGGTGGAGGTTGGTAGCGTGGCACACCCTATGACCGCCGAGCACCACATTGCCTTTATCTACGTTGAGACCGACAAGGGAGGTATTAAGGTTGACCTTACGGATAAGCCTGAGGCTATTGTTGCGTTAGGCGATGCAAAGGCAGTTGCGGTGTATGAGTATTGCAACCTTCATGGCCTCTGGAAGACAGAGTTGTAGCGAAGTACGATATAGATTATATGAGGAGGCTGCCAAAAGACACTTTTGGCAGCCTCCTTAACTTTAAAATGCTCATTCCCTTAGGAAGACTGCGCTTTCGCAGCCTACGACCAGCTTTAAAATAGCTCTTGTTACTTACAGCAAAATGGAGTGTCCTAAAACTATTGGACACTCCATTCTATCTAAAATAGGTCAGCTATGCTGCCACTATCGGAAATTATGCCTCAAGAGCAAAACGCTTGTAAGCAACAACTGTAGCCTCCTTGTCAGCCTTCTGGATGAACTCGCAGATAGACTCCTTCTCGCCTACGAGAGCCTGGTTAAGAAGAGTGTTCTCCTCGAAGAACTTACGCATCTTACCCTCAGCAATCTTCTCAAGGATAGCCTCTGGCTTGTTAGCGTTCTTAGGATCCTGCTTCATCATCTCCATCTGGATAGCCTTCTCCTTCTCAACGATGTCTGCAGGGCAGTCGTTCTCGTCGATTGAGAGTGGAGCCATAGCAGTTGCCTGCATAGCTACCTTCTTAGCAGTATCCTCGTCGATAGCCTTGTTGAAGCCAAGGACAGTACCGAGCTTCTTGTTGAAGTGAACGTAAGATACGCAGTAAGGAGCCTCGATACGAGCGTAGTAAGCAAGCTCAACCTTCTCACCTGTCTGGCCAGACTTCTCTGTTACCATCTCCTCTACGGTGTTACCCTCAGCATTCTTAGCTGCCATAAGAGCGTCGCGGTCAGCGGCATCGTTAGCCACAGCAACATCCAAAATAGCATTTGCCGAAGCACCGAACTCAACGTTCTGAGCTACGAAGTCAGTCTCGCAAGCAAGGCAAAGGATATAACCCTTCTGGCCCACGATTTTAGTTACAACAATACCCTCAGTTGCAGTGCGGTCTGAACGCTTAGCAACAACGAGCTTACCCTTCTCGCGGATGATATCCTTAGCACGCTCGAAATCGCCCTCAGCCTCCTGAAGAGCCTTCTTGCAATCCATCATACCTGCACCGGTCATCTTACGGAGCTTCATTACATCAGCTGCTTTGATTTCCATATTTGTCAGTTTTTTTATTCGTTAACAATGTGATTTTTAAAAACAACCGGCGAGCGGGCCTTAGCCTACCCGCCGGCATTAGTTTGCCTCTTGGCTTACGAGAAATTACTCAGCCTGAGTCTCCTCAGTTGCAGCAACAACCTCAGCTACGGTAGCCTCCTCGGCATCTACAGCGGCCTTCACAGCCTTCTTGATGCGTGGCTTAGCCTGCTTTGCGCCCTCCTGAGCCTCAGCCTCCTGAGCCTCCTTCTCCTTCTCGAGCTTGCGCTCCTCAGCACCCTCAGCGATAGCACCGCATACTACATCGAGGATAGTAGCGATAGACTTCTGAGCATCGTCATTTGCAGGAATTACATAATCAATGTCGGTAGGATCACAACAAGTATCAACCATTGCAAATACTGGAATGCTCAAACGCTTAGCCTCCTTAACAGCATTCTGCTCCCTCTGTACGTCGATAACGAACAATGCAGCAGGTAGACGGTTAAGGTCAGCGATAGAACCGAGGTTCTTCTCAAGCTTTGCACGCTGACGTGCAATCTGGAGCTTCTCGCGCTTTGAGAAATTGTCGAAAGTGCCGTCGTTGGTCATCTTATCGATGGTAGCCATCTTCTTTACGGCCTTACGTATTGTTGGGAAGTTTGTAAGCATACCGCCTGCCCAACGCTCAGTAACGTAAGGCATACCTACGGCTGCTACCTTCTCGGCTACGATCTCCTTAGCCTGCTTCTTTGTTGCTACGAACAATACACGACGACCACTCTTTACAATCTGCTTAAGTGCAGCTGCTGCCTCGTCGAGCTTGATAACAGTCTTGTGAAGATCGATGATGTGGATACCGTTCTTCTCCATGAAGATATATGGAGCCATTTTAGGGTTCCACTTACGCTTAAGGTGACCGAAGTGTACACCGGCCTCCAAAAGTGTGTTAAAATCTGTACGTGCCATTTGTGTTCTTTTTTTTGTTTGTTAACTCTTTAATCAACCATCGAGTAGCGAGCCTTGGGCTGTTCTCGTCGGTTTAATCGCAACTGGGCAACCATCGTGGCAGCACATCCTGTGCGTGTTGTAATGGTCAAATATTCTACGCTACGCACACCACCTGCATGCTGTGATGCTCTGCTGCGGCAAACCCACTTGGGAGGGTTGTGGTCCGCGTGGTTTTGAACCCGAGTTGTGCTCTGTTTTTTTTGTCGAAAGCGAGTCGCTGGCGAATTAACGCTTGCTGAACTGGAACTTACGACGTGCGCCAGGCTGACCTGGCTTCTTACGCTCAACCTCGCGTGAATCACGCATAAGGAAGCCGTTCTTCTTCAATACAGGGCGCATCTCTGCATCAATCTGGCAGAGAGCACGAGCGATACCCATACGGGCAGCCTCAGCCTGACCCTTGATACCACCACCTACGAGGTTGATAGTAACGTCGTAGTTCTCCAATGTATTGGTTACCAACAAAGGCTGCTTAACCTCATACTGAAGAATGTGCAAGGGGAAGTATACCTCGAGCTCCTTGTGGTTGATTGTAATCTTACCTGTGCCAGGCTTCACGAATACGCGAGCGACAGCTGCCTTACGGCGACCTACGGTGTTTACAACTTCCATAACTCTTACTTAATCTCGTTTAACTTAATCTCCTTTGGGTTCTGTGCAGCGTGAGGGTGCTCTGCGCCAGCATAAACCTTCAAATTCTTCATAATTGCCTCACCCAAGCGAGTCTTAGGCAACATGCCGCGTACTGCGTGCTCAACAACGAACTGAGGCTTCTTGTCTGTAGTCAAGAAGTCAGCAGGTGTAGCGAAACGCTGACCACCAGGGAAACCTGTGTAGCGTGTGTAGACCTTGTCGGTCATCTTTGCGCCCGTAAGCTTCACCTTATCCGCGTTAATAACGATAACGTAGTCACCGCAATTAGTGTGGGGGGTGTAGCTGGGCTTGTTCTTGCCACGGAGGATCTTAGCTACCTGCGAAGCAAGACGTCCCAAAATCTCGTTTGTAGCGTCAATCACAAACCACTCCTTCTGAGCGTCGTCTGCCTTGACCGAGACTGTCTTGTAACTCTTTGAATCCACTTTTGTTTACGTTTAGTTAATACTTAAAATATTGTAATCCAATACCCGAAAACGCTATTTCGGGCCTGCAAAGATACTAAAATTTACTTAGATGCAAATCCGTTGCTAATCTTTTTTTTTAACAAAAAGGTCAATGTGTTATAAATTAATGTGTTAACGTATTTTTAAGCTGCCTATTTAGTGTGGCCTATGGGGCGTTTTGGTGGGTTTCGATGGGTTACTATGGGTTTCGATGAGTTCCACTACCCCATAAACGCAACCGAGGATGTAGCATCCCACATCCTCGGCTCTGAGTTATCGTCACGACTACTTATCGAGTGCCTGTGAAATATTGATTATAAAGTCACCCATACGCTCTATCTCCGATACGGTATCGAGGTAGTATACGCTCGCTGTGTAGTTCGAGCCGTCGCTCTCAATCTTATGTATCTCCTCCTCGCGGATGGTATTGCGTAGCTCGTTAAGTTCAATCTCGCAGTCGGTAGCCTGACGTAGGCCTATAGGCTCTATGGTCTCGGCCTTGAGGTTGTCAATCATCACCCTATAGCACTTATCGAGCACGCCAAGCATCGTGTCGAGCTTCGCAATCTGCTCTGCGGTGAAACTGCGCTCGTGTGAGTTGCGACGCATAAGTATTCGTGCTATGGCTTCGCCCGAGTCACCGAGGCTCTCAAGCTCGCCGATAACCTTATACATACGTTTTGTCTCGGTACGTGTAGCCTCCGAAATGCTATCCTCGGGTAGGGCATTGAGGAACTGGGCAATCTCATACTCCATGCGGTCCGAAATCTCCTCATACTTAACTAACTTCTGGCGCATCTCCTCAAACTCCTTGTCGTTCTTGGCCTTTATGGCCCTGCGGATGAAGTCTACCTCGCGGCTCGACACCTCGGCAAAGTGAATCACCTCGTTGCGAGCCTCGCCTATGGCAAGCTCAGCGGTCGAGAGGTGGCCAGCGTCGATAAACTTGAGTTTTACGCTATCCTCCTCGGCACCCTTCTTGTCCTTAATCACCGTAGTTACAATCTTCACTATCACAGGTACGAACCATATGAGGATTATCGTATTAAAGAGGTTGAATAGTGTGTGGAGCATAGAGATGCCATAGAGTGATGCTAAGCTTGCTGCCGACTCGCCAGATGCGTTTATAAGCTCTGTTGAGTCAATATCGATGGGGTTGGGTAGCCCCATCCAAGTGATAATTTCGCCTACGAGGCCAAGGAATGGCGTAAAGAGAGCCAATGCCCAGCATACACCGAAGACGTTGAAGAGGGTGTGTGCCAAGGCTGCACGTCGAGCGTTGGCGTTACCTACGGCAGCAGCTATATTTGCTGTGATTGTAGTACCAATGTTCTCGCCAAGCACCATTGCTGCCGCCATCTCGAAGGGGATGTATCCCATGTTCATCGCCACAAGCGTAAGGGCCATAGTTGCCGATGATGACTGTAGCACGAGGGTAAGCAGCGTACCGAAGACCATAAAGATAAGCACCGAGCCAAAGCCGTAGCTTGTCCAGCCCTCGATAAAGGCGAGTGTCGAGGCGTTCATCTCAGGTACAGACTCCTTCATAAAGGCAAGACCGAGGAAGAGGAGCGAGAAGCCTACCAAAAGCTCGCTTATGTGGCGACGCTTATCTCTCTTCGAGAGGCTGAGGATAAAGCCGATGGCCATGATGGGCACTGCGAAGATGGAGATGTCGGCCTTAAAGCCGAGGAGCGATACCATCCACGCGGTTACTGTAGTACCGATATTGGCACCCATAATAACACCTACAGCCTGCGAGAGGGTCAGTAGACCAGCGTTTACAAAGCCTACAGTCATTACTGTTGTGGCCGATGATGACTGGATAACAGAGGTGATGCCGAGGCCAGTCATCACCCCCTTTAAGGGGTTTGAGGTCATTGCCGTAAGGAAGCTGCGCATCTTGCTACCTGCTGCCTTCTGCAAACCTGCGCTCATAAGGTTCATACCGTAGAGGAACATGCCGAGCGCACCGATAAGTGTTAATACTTGAATCATAATGTTTTATATTAAATTATTGTCTATTTTCGTTAGTTTTTCTTCTTTTTACGTAGGCAAAGATATCTGTTGTGTACGTGATGTGCAATAGTGTAAACGAATTGTAACACTAATTTAATTGGTTTGTATGATATGGGTATATAACAATTAAGAGGCCGACCAAAAATTGCTTTTTAGTCGGCCTCTGAGGGTTATAATCTCTATAAGCTACTATTTGCGATCTCCGAAGATGCGCAGTAGGTAGAGGAAGAGGTTTATGAAGTCGAGGTAGAGGCTTAGTGCGCCAAAGAGCGCGAGCTTATGTCCCATCTCATCTACCGAGCCATACTCGACAACCATCTCCTTAATCTTCTGAGTGTCGTATGCCGTAAGTCCTACGAAAATCAATACGCCTACATAGCTAATCACCCAGTACAAAATCTCGTTGCCGAGGAAGATGTTTACCACCGAGGCGATTATCAGGCCTATGAGTGCCATAACGAGTATGCTACCTATGCGCGTTAGGTCTATGCGCGTAAAGTATCCTATAAGGCTCATTACAAGGAACGTGCCTGCGGTGATAAAGAATACCGTTGCTATCGATGCTGTGGTGTAGAGCATAAATATCGAAGACATCGTCACGCCCATCAGTGCCGAGTAGAGGATAAATAGCAGCGTCGCGCTCGTCATCGACATCTTTACAAGACGTGCCGAGAGCCATATTACCAGTGCAATCTGTGCGATAAGCGTAATCCAGATGATTGAAGGGTTCTCGACGAGCATAGTCCAGAACTGAACAGAGTTCGATAGGAAGTACGATACAAGGCCTGTTATAGCGAGTGCTGCGGCCATCTGCATATATACACTCTTCATCAGTGTTGCTGCTGCCGACTGTGCGGCTGTCTGCTGCGATACAAAGTTTGCCATTTTTTTATACCTATTTATATATTGTCTAAAATTATTAAGTCTGCCATATAATAATAACTGCAATACGTGACATTTATTGTGCCTACTTGCGGAATATAAAGTATACGGCCATTACCAAGCAGGCAAAGCCCGCAAGGTGGTTCCAGCGAAGCGGGTCGCCCTTGACAAAGAGCACTGCGAAGAGCGTAAAGACAACGAGCGAGATAACCTCCTGAATGACCTTGAGCTGCCATAGTGTAAAGGGTCCTCCAAGCTCGGCACTGCCGATACGATTAGCTGGCACCTGAAAGCAGTACTCGAAGAGGGCTATGCCCCAGCTGATGAAGATGATGGCGACAATGCCGTAACGCTGCAACTGCGACTTAAAGGCTATATGTCCATACCACGCGAGCGTCATAAAGATGTTCGAGCAGATAAGCAGTGCTATAGTAGATATTCCCTTAACAAGCATATTATAACTATTAGTAAATCTGTTTTACGCGGCAAAGGTAATGAAAAATAGATAAGTGTGGCCTACTACGGCTACAAAATTTTGTGTTCTCGCAACTTTGTTGTACTTTTGCCATCTAATTGCAAACCTTTATAAATTTATAAGATGAACAAACTTTTTGGATTTACCATTATGGGTGTATTAGCACTTACAGCCTGCACCACAGCTAACGAGAGCGTGCAGGAGGAGCAGCCTTGGATTGTCGACCGCTTCGACGACATCAAGGTTATCCGTTACGAGGTACCAGGATTCAACGAGCTTCCGCTTGAGGATAAGGTGCTTATCTACTATCTTGCCGAGGCTGCAAAGTGTGGTCGCGACATTCTCTTTGACCAGAACTTCAAGTATAACCTCGCAGTACGTCGCACGTTGGAGCAGATATATACAGCCTCTGAGGTGCGCGAGGGTGCTCAGTTTGCAGCTTTCGAGAAGTATCTGAAGAAGGTGTGGTTCGCTAACGGTATCCACCACCACTACTCTAACGATAAGTTCACCCCCGAGTTCTCGGAGGCGTGGTTTAGAGAGCAGCTTGCGTCGTATATCAACGACGAGAACCGCCATATAGAGGATGACCTCCTTTGCAAGATTATCTTCGATAAGGAGCTCTACGCATCACGACTAAATCAGACTGCAGGTGTCGATGTTATCACCTCGTCGGCAAACAACTACTACGAGGGTGTCACTCAGGCCGAGGTTGAGGCGTTCTATGCCAAGATGATTGCTGCCGATGAGGGTAACCCTGAGCCTATCTCTTATGGTCTTAACTCGAAGCTTATGCGCAACGAGAAGGGCGAGATTGTCGAGAACGTATGGAAGATAGGAGGTATGTACTCGCAGGCTATCGAGCGTATCGTATTCTGGTTGGAGAAGGCTGCTGGTGTTGCTAACCCTACGCAGCGTGAGATTCTTCAGGCCCTTATCAAGTACTATAACACAGGTGACCTTAAGGATTTCGATGCTTACAACATCCTTTGGGTTAAGGATACAGAGTCTAACGTAGATGTTGTTAACGGCTTTATCGAGGATTATGGCGATCCATTGGGTCGTAAGGCCTCATGGGAGTCGGTAGTTAACTTCCGCGACGAGGAGGCTTGCCACCGTACCGAGATTATGGCTGCCAACGCTCAGTGGTTCGAGGATAACGCACCTATCAACCCAGCATACCGTAAGGCAGAGGTTAAGGGTGTATCGGCAAAGGTTATTACAGTGGCTATGCTCGGTGGTGACTGCTACCCAGCAACAGCTATCGGCATCAACCTCCCCAATGCTGACTGGATTCGTAAGGAGTATGGCTCTAAGTCGGTAACTATCGACAATATCACCTATGCATACGATAAGGCAGCTCTTGGCAATGGCTTTATGGAGGAGTTTGTGCTCCGCGAGGAGGACCGCGAGCGTATGAAGCAGTGGGGTAAGTATAGCGACGACCTCCATACTGATCTTCATGAGTGTCTTGGTCACGGCTCTGGCCAGCTCGCCCCAGGTACTAAGGGTAACGAGCTTCGCACCTACTCATCTACTCTTGAGGAGGCACGTGCCGACCTCTTTGCACTCTACTATCTTGGCGATCCTAAGCTCATCGAGATTGGTCTTATCTCGACGTTGGATGTAGCTTGGGCACAGTATAGCAAGTATATTATGAATGGTATGCAGACGCAGCTTTCGCGTATCGAGCCAGGCAAGAGTGTCGAGGAGTCCCACATGCGTAACCGTAAGCTTATTGCTGAGTGGTGCTACGAGAAGGGCAAGGCCGAGAATGTTATAGAGATTGTTAAGAAGGATGGCAAGAGCTACGTTGTTGTCAATGACTTTGAGCGTCTTCGTGAGCTCTTTGGTGAGCTTCTTTGCGAGGTTCAGCGCATTAAGTCAGAGGGTGACTACGAGGCTTGCAAGGAGCTTATTGAGAGCTACGCAGTGCAGGTAGACCCAGAGTTCCACGCCGAGGTGATAGCACGTAATAAGGCCCTCAATATCGAGCCTTATGGTGGCTTTGTAAACCCCGAGTACGAGCTTGTTACCGATGCTGAGGGTAATATCGTAGATGTTAAGATTAGCTATCCTGCAAACTACGTTGAGCAGCACCTTGACTACTCTACAAACTACTCATTCCTCCCATCAATCAACTAACCGAATAGGAGGCTAAAACAGAGATAGCGCAGTGTACCGATGTACACTGCGCTATCTCTGTTTTATCGGGTGAGGATAATAAGTAGCCTACTATCCTCCGACTAGGTCTTAGCAATTTGTACTACTTATTAATCGCTATGCGTTGACTATAGTTGCTATCCTTAGCAAACCTCTCGACCTTGTCCTTTAGCTCCTCCTTGCGCTTAAGTAGTATATTCTCGCGGTCAAGAGCCGACACCTCAACCTCGATGTGCTGCTCGCGCTCGATGCGTATATCGCCTATCGACACCTCGGGAATTACGAGTGAACGTGCCAAAGCCGCTGTTGAGGGCTCGCCACCGTAGGCTGCGAAGGCCTCGGGAGCCGAAGCACCCTCCTTGGTGAGGTATATAAGCTTGCGGAAGAGCTTGCAGGGCATAAACATAGTGTCGTAGGCAACAGCAATAACTGTCATCTCAGTATCCATAGGTACTGCCATAATCATACTCTTGATGCTATAGCCTGTGTTTAGGTCCTCGTAGAACATATCGTCGGTGAACATATTCTCGTCTGTAAGGTCGCGGCGGTATACTGCGAAGTAGAACTCCTCGTAGTCGCCCTCGATATCTACCGACATAGGCACGATAGCCTCGTTGTCGCAACCCTCGAACTGAGTATAGCCATACTCGAAGAGTTCCTCGCCATCCCAATACTCATCCCACTCGACAGTGATGTTAGCATCGCCATACTCCATTGCCTTAGTGGTAAATACGTCGCTAAATGTTACATCGGTGATGAACTCGGCGGTGTCGTAGTCCATAATCACCACGCCAATCTTGTAGTCGGTATCGGGGCGTAGGTCGTATGCTGTTGTGTTGATGTATCCCTGAGTGAGCTCCCACGACGAGAATACCGCGATATCGCCTTCGTAGTATACATCTATGATAGTTCTGATATAGGCCTTAGCATCCTCCGCGGTGTAGTCGGCAGGGTAGATAAGCCAGTTGTAGAAGTGACCCTTGTCCGAGGGGTCAATCTCTATCCACGCATTATCCGAGGCAGGGACAACGTTGAACGTAAAGGTGCAATCCTGTGGGTCGCCCGATGCTGTTGTTGTAACCTCGACCTTAACCATCTCGGTAGTCTGTGTGCCCGCCATATCGCCGAAGGCGAGGATGGTGTAGTCGCTCTCTGGGCGCATACGCGAGAATGTGTGAATAGTATCGCCATTGAACGTATACTCTCGCACGAGGTAGTCATACGTTGTAGTCACAAAGGAGTATATCTCGCTGTCGGTCATTCCAGCAATATCCTCAGACTTTATCGGGATGATAACGTATGGGTCATAGTTGGTAGTCTTCACCGCTACGGTCACTTGTGACTGATTTACCTCTCTAATCTCGACAGTCAGCTTATTCTCTGACATTGCAGCGGCAGGGGTTGTATATTCGGCCGTCGATACCTCGCCAATAAGTTCGCACTCTTCGTTCCACTTTGCGGCGTATATTATATACTTCGTATCGGCCTTAACGCGCTCCCATCCATCATCTACAATATCATAGACGTTGCACATGTCGAAGTAATCTTTACGCGAGTCGATAAACTCGTAGTAGGTATACATCTCGATATTAGCCTCAATGTCGCCTACTTGTATGGCATCGCGTAGGTCATCGCTGCCTGCCAACCTCTTCCACTCCTCTATCTCGCTCTCGGTAGCTACACCGTGATAGTAGTTAACGCCTCTGTGCGAGGGTGTTACCACAAACTCCATAATGTAGTCCTCCTCTTTGATGTCGAAGGTGAAGGTTATGTCGCCCTCGTATGGTTTCTCTGTTGCTGCCTCGCGTGCTACGATGTCGGTGGTGCGCTCGCCATCGATAGTTAGGCCATAGACGTATATCACATACTCGGTATTGGGCGTAAGGCTTGTAATCTCGATATTCTCCTGCGAGCCTATGCCGACCATGTCGGCAAGGAACTCCTCGCGGCTAATGCCATTTATCTCTGCCAAGTACTCGAAATATGCCATATCCGATATGAAAATCTCTTCGTCACTGGTTTTATTATCCCAATACTCCTTGTATGTTACCATAGGTATCCAGGTCATATCGGGGTGTGATGCTGTGATATTGAAGGTGATAGATGTAGGGCCAACGGCGGTAATATCAACGTTGAGCGATAGGTTTTCGCGAGGCACTTCGATGTTTGGTTGTTTTACGGTTATCTCAACCTTCTCTGCGCCCTCGTATTTAAATACGACGTTTATCACGCGCCCCGATGTTGTGTTGTTCATCTCGGCCGAGAAGGTTATCTTCTCCTCGCCGACCTCCACAACGAGCCACTCAGCGAGGTTTTCCACCTGGAGTGGTTTGCGGTCTGCGGCCACTACATTCTCGATGGTGTAGCCAAGCTCTATGCTTGCGCCGTGTGAGCTAAGCTCGATTTCCGAGGCATCAATCTTAATTACTGGGGCCTTCTCTTGAGGCGTTGTTGATAGCTCCTTCTCGCACGATGCCAATCCTACAATGAGGGCCACTGCCATCAACAATAGTTTAAAGTGTTTCATAAATCTATGTAATAAAAGTGTGTACAAATCAATAATAACTCCTCTAAGCTATAACAAATATATAATAATTTAAGGTGCTATTTGCTATTTAGCCCCATTAAATGTTATCTCTCTGCTATAGGAATCGCCCATTATCTGCCGAGCGTGTTGACTCCGATTGTATCGTAGTAATCTCATTTGGCAACTCACAGCGTCTGTATACCGATATCTCTGTAGCATCTGCGGTATCTATCCACGTCATCGTATCGCCATTTATAGCCACTGTGTATGATGTACACCACGCCACACCATCGCTATATTGGCCTGCTATAGTGCCATTATCATACGCTACAGTGCTGTAGTATAGCTCCCACGCGCGACTTTCGATACGCTGCCATAGTGTCACTATGCCATCGTCAGTAATCGATAGATATACATCGAATGGTGGGGTAGTTGCGCGCCACTCGGTTAGGTGCCACGTGCCAGCAATCGCCGAGGTGTCGGCATCGCCAGTTATAGGCGGTGTTGGAGGCGTTGGTGGAGTCTCCTCATTAGCTATAGTTATCGTTGCCACATCCGAGAGTATTTCGTAGCTCTTGGCACCTGCTACAACAGCACCTGTAAACTCATAGCTTGCCCCACTCTCTAATAGCTCTACATCGAGCGCGATACTCATATTGTCGCCATCGACAGCTACCTTGTTGCTCCAAGCCTTACTACCTGCCTTGCGGTAGTAGATATAGTAATCTACGTGTGGGTAGTCGGGAATATCGACACCATCGAAGAGCACCTTGGCACTCTCTACTGCAACATTTACGCTATCCTCGACTATGGCCACCGTAGGTGTGGCAATATCGGCAGTCACCTCGGCGTAGGTAGTTTTAAACTCGCTCTCCGCTGAGGTGAGGACCACAAAGTCACTATTTGCTGGCTCAATCGTTACGCAGTATATGTAAACACGATTCTCCTCCAGATACATGCCTTTACTCTCGGGTATTGTGACACTTGTCCTATCTGTCATGTCTACCCTTACCCACTCATTTGCCCCCTTGAGCTTATACTTCATCGTAACCCTCTCGACATCCTGCGACTCACCATTAACCTTGTATACAACATCCTTGATTGTGAATATCGCTAAAACGCCCTTAGCATCGAAATGTAGGCTGCACTCCGACTCATAGGTTGGGGTGTACTCCTTGGTGGTGAATGTGAAGGTGTCGCTATGCTCGCTGCCATACGTGCCACCATCGATAAACAGCTGCGCCTCGTAGCGAGTGTCGGGCTGTAGTCCATCGATATGGAATACTATGTTGTCATCGCTCTGCGAAGGGGTGTATTGGGCTACTATATCTCGATTTTGGCTATCTCCAGCCGCGTAGTACTCTAAGTATATCGTAGCATTTTCACGCCTAATGCCATCTATGGTTATATATGGCTTTAGAGCCTCTACCGTAGCACTGTTGTGTGTCGTGGTAACCTCCACAGGACCAAAGCAGTATGCCACGAAGCCCCCGACGATTTGTATAGGTTCGCACGCTACGATAGAGAGCACACCAAACAATATCCATAGATATCGTCTCATACTATTTGAGTTTCATATGTTATAACCATCCGCCATTCGTGGGCTTCGTATGACGAACAACCATCTCAAGCTCGCGTTCTACAACCATACCGCCCATAGAGTCGCCACCACCTACGTTCTGGCCTCCGATGATAGCCTTTACCTTTATACGACCCGTTCCCGATTTGTCGCACTTTATCGATAGCTTACCATCCACGATGCTTGGCGCAGTCTGAATACCGAGAGCAACACACACCTCATCCGATACCTCGCAACCCTGGTATGTCAGCGTTTCTGAGCCGCCACCGAAGTGCTCGTCTAAAGATACAAGAGCCTCCTCGCCTCGCTTGATGTATAGGCATGGTGTTGAGTCAAGCTGCATAAGCAGTAGGTGAGCATCGATATATCCCGAACCGAGCTTATTGGCATAGGATGCAAGATCAAGACCATAATAATTGCCACTCGCATAATCAAAAAATTGCTTTGTGCCTGTCTGATACGGATTTATGTCGTGTACCGATGTCTGAATGAGCGTGCGCAGGTAGTCGGGCGTAAGGGTGTAACCCTGCTTTAGTGCATACGAGAGCGCGAGGGCAGCACAACCTGTAACGTGAGGCGTTGCCATCGAAGTACCATGCATATACTCATAGCCATCGCCATAGAGGCTGGTTGAGGTCGACGATATGGTATTTATGGTGCCGCCATAGTTGAAATCACCACCTGGAGCTGAGATATTGCAACCAGGGCCATAGTTGGAATAGTAGGCTACGGTGTAGTCCGATGACATCGCCGTAACGCATACATACTTGTGGTAGGCTCCAGGGTAGGTGGGTCGTGGGTGTGACTCGTTACCTGCTGCAAAGAATGCTAAGCCACCCTCCATAACACCATCAAGGCGAGCATTCGCCTCGAAGTAGTCGATAGCATTCTTAACAGCAGAGTCATTCGCCTCGAACTGATTATCCGAAAGGAAGGCATCTGGCTCATAGCCCCATGAGTTATTAATAAGCACCGCACCATTGTCGGCAGCATACTGGAAACCCTGAGCAATCTGGTGATGGTAGCAATCATCATCACCCTGGAATATCTGTATGGACATAAGTCGCACACCGTCGTTATTACCCGTACCGCCAGCAATACCGCATACAGCATAGCCGTTGTTGTTTACCGCCGAGATAGTGCCCGCCACATGCGTACCGTGGTCGTCGGCAGTAATCTTGCCCGAGCCCTTAACGAAGTTATATCCATAGATATCATCGACATATCCGTTCATATCATCATCTATGCCCAATTGGCCATTCTGCTCCGCCTCATTGACCCACATATTATCCTTGAGGTCGGGGTGGTCATACATAATACCACCATCCATAACGGCCACAATAACGCGACGATCACCAGCGGTGTACTTCCATGCGTTTAGCAGGTTGATATCTGCACCTGGAGTGCAA
Source organism: Rikenellaceae bacterium (assembly GCA_015059715.1). Lineage (GTDB taxonomy): Bacteria > Bacteroidota > Bacteroidia > Bacteroidales > Rikenellaceae > Alistipes. The sequence goes on from SUZV01000014.1 coordinate 17,520, forward strand.
TAATCGTTCGGCTTGCCACCGATCGTGCCATCGTTGTAGTAGTTCCACTGCCAGGGTAGCTCGGGGTCGTCGAAGGGCATCTCTACCGAGCGCGTAGGCTCGGGACGCGAAGTGGGCATTGGCAACGCCTGGCTCACAATGGGCTTCATCTTTAGGTCAAACTCCACGCGCTCGACAACCTCCAGCGCAGCTATGCTCTCGGCCACGCTCTTTAGGTCGAGCTCTTTGTCGAAATGTACGAGTCGCCAGCGGTCAAGCTTATCATCGCCCGTAACCTTTGGGATCAGTGGCTTAACATCGAGCTCAAGGCCATCAACGGCTATGGTAGCGTGCATATCCGTTAGGCGCACCAGAAGGCGACCCTTAGCGGCCCCCTCGCTCCAGTTATATATCTTGCTGCTTGGCTCTCGCTCAACAGCGGGGTTGTCTACGTTCTCCTTTACGCATGCCGCCAAGAGTAGTATGGCAACAATGTATGTACAAAATCTTTTCATATATTATCTGTGTTTTTTATAGGAATCGCTCGGTTGATGTTGTGCGTGTCGCCTCGGCTGGCTTTGTGGGCAGACCCTCGGGAAGCTCGCAGCGTCCATATACTGAGATGTCGGTAGGGTCTAAGCTGTCTGTCCACGTCATCGTGTCGCCATCGATAGTCACTTCGTATGAGGCGCGCCACTCTACGCCGTCTTGGTATGTGCCAGATAGCAGACCACCCTGATAGGTCATCGTGCTCTCGAAGTACTCCCACTCGAAGCTCTCTATGCGCTGCCAGAGCTCTACTGTGCCCTCCTCGGCAATGGATAGATATACATCAAATGATGGCTCGCTACCTGCCCACTCGGTGAGGTGCCAGCTGCCTACCATACGTGCTATAGTGTCATCTGCGGGCGCATATGAGGTGCTAAAGCCACCGTTGCGAGGTATGGTAATATCTCGCTCGACAACCTTTACTAAGTCGCTTGCGTTGTTACTACGCTTGTATGTTACTTTAAAGTTGCCAGCTGGCGTAGTGCCTGGCAGTAGGGTGATGTAGTAGCTGCCTATGGCAAAGGTCTCGGTAGCTGAGCCTGCAACGAGCGTAACCTGCGATTTACTCTCGATAACCTTGGTGATGTTGCCCTCGGCATCCACCTTTACCTTGCCAGCTATGCCGTTACCCTCGACAATAACGCTGTGTAGATCATTCTCGGTTATATCTATGCGTAGAAAACCCATGATATTCTTAAGGGTGAAGGCTGGGCTGCCCTTCTCAAACTCCGCCACCGAGAGTATTGCTCCATCCATTGCCGTGTGGTCGTCGATTTGCTGATTATCTGGAGCCGTAAGTACTATGTCACCATCTACAACCTCGGCAGCACTGTAGGGGTATACGGCACGTAGTGTTGTAGCCTCGGCAGCCACCATGCCTGTTATTTGTGCTGTTTTGCCATCGATGCTACCCTCGACAATAGTAAACTCACGCAGCGAAACACCGTCGTATATGCCCACAACATCGTCATAGCACCAATTTACACTCTTGCCATCCTCGCCGATATAGGTTCGTGACATCTCGCCATTGATAGCTATGGTTAGAGGCTCCAACTTACTGCTCTGCTCGATGCTTATCTGCTCGACGCTACATGCCATCAGCACAATGAGTGGTGTGGCATAGTAGAGAAATTTAAAAAAACGCTTCATACTTATTATATTATTACAACGGCAAATGTACAAAAATAAAACGAAAAAATAACACTTTTGCGTTAAAATTTTGTTTGATAAGCTATTATCTCTCTGAACCTATTTAATTTACAGGTTATATTTTGTTTTAAATGTGGGGGTGTGAGGCGTTATCATCTTAGCCTACAATCTATCGAGGGTGGGGTTATACGGATAGAGGTTATTGGTGTAGAGTAGATATATATAAAAACACCTTAGTTACAATGCTCGCACTATAACTAAGGTGTTATATGTAAGAAGCTGTTTTGAATTTTATTAAATGAGTTAAATCATTGCTGCGAGAAGAGTTTCGGAGTCTTTGAGGCTCTTATAGACTTCTTTCTAATTGCAAAATTTGGAAATAGCCCGCTATTACCTGCATTTTACAATATAAAATTAGTTCTATAATAGCTCTCAAATACTCTCGAAATAAAATTCAAACAGCTTCTAAGAATACAACATAAATTTAGGGGCATCAGCTTTGTAGGCTACTACTTTGCTTGTCGGTGCCCATCGAAACCTATATCGAGGGATTAAAACGTGCCCAACCTAAATACTATCTTATTGCAGTATAGTTCGCCAGCCTTAAGCTCGATACTTGGGAAGTGTGGGTGGTTCACCGCGTCGCTATATGCCTGACACTCGATAGCCACGCCTGCATAGTCGTCGTAGCGACCACCAGACTTAGTTACGGGGCAGCCGCCAGCAAGCCAGTTGCCTGTATAGAGCACCGCAGCAGGCGATGACGATAGTATTGTCACCTTGCGGCCCGTAGCTGAGCAACGTAGCTCTCCGACCTCTGCCAAGATGTTCTTCTGCCATCCATCGACAACAAAGCAGTGGTCATAACCTCGGAAGTTGCGTATGTTGTTAAACTCCGAGTCTATATCCTTGCTAAACTCGCGCCACTCGGTAAAGTCGAGAGCCGTAGACTTAACGTCAAGGAGCTTACCTGTAGGAATCTGCACGGTGTCCATCTCAAGCACCTGCGAGCAGCGAAGCTTAAGCTCGTGGTCGAGGATGCTCTTGCCCGAGGCCTCGCCGTGAAGGTTCCAATAGAGGTGGTTGGTTAGGTTTACAACGGTCGTCTTATTACTCTTGGCGACATAGGTAATCTCAAGGTTATCCTCGTCGTCAAAGTCGTAGATAGCCTCGACAATAAGCTCTCCGGGGTATCCCTGCTCCATATCCTCGGCAACATAGCTAAAGACCACACGATTGGTCTCTACGCGGCCCTCCCAATAGCGGTTGGCAAAGCCCTTAGAGCCACCGTGAAGGTGGTTAGGGCCATTGTTTACCTCAAGGCGATACTCTACGCCATCGATAACCATATGTCCGCGAGCTATGCGACCAGCAACACGTCCTACGCTCTTGCCGCTTGCAGCACCATCACCAATGTAGCTCTCAGGCTCGCGATAGCCCAACGCCACATCGTCGATATTGCCATCTCTGTCGGCAAACTTAACGCCCACGATAGCCGCACCGATATTACATAGCTGCACCTCCGAACCTCGGCTGTTGCGCATAGTATACATTACAACACCCTCGCCCTCGGGAGTAGAACCCCATATATGTTGTAAAATCTCCATTACTCCATAGGTTTAAGGTTTGCAATTATAGCCTCAATACGACGTAGTGTCTCCTCCTTGCCGATAAACTCCGTAACGTCGAACATACCTGGGCCCTTACCTGCACCTACGAGTGCTAAACGGAGCGTATTCATCACCTGACCCAGCGAGAAGCCCTTAGCTTCAATCCATGCACGCACCACACTCTCGGTATTCTCCTTAGAGAACTCCTCGATGCCCTTGAGTAGCTCGGCAAGCTCGGCCAGCATCGCAGGGTTGTCGCCCTTCCACTGCTTCTTGGCAAGCTTCTCGTCATACTCCGTAGGTGCTACGAAGAAGAACGACGTGAGGTCCCACATATCGGTAACCAAGGTCATACGCTCCTTCATAATCTCGGCAGCCTTGCCTGCTCTCTCGTCGGTAGTCTCCACGCCATGTGCCTTGAGTATTGGCTGGATGTATGGTGCGAGCTGCTCGGCACTCATAGCGTGCATATATTGAGCATTGAACCACTTAGCCTTGTCGGGCTGGAAACGAGCACCAGCCTTCGATACGCGCTCCAACGAGAAGGAGTCGATAAGCTCCTGCATAGAGAATATCTCCTGCTCTGTTCCAGGGTTCCAGCCCAGAAGCGAGAGCATATTTATAAACGCCTCGGCTAAGTAGCCATCCTCGCGGTAGCCACGTGCTGTCTCGCCCGTAGGTGATGTCCAGAAGAGTGGAAATACGGGGAATCCCATCTTGTCGCCATCGCGCTTCGAGAGCTTACCACTGCCCGTAGGCTTAAGAAGTAGCGGTAGGTGTGCAAACTCTGGCTGAGTATCTGTCCAGCCAAAGGCGCGATAGAGAAGGTAGTGTAGAGGCAACGATGGTAGCCACTCCTCGCCACGTATAACATGCGATACCTCCATAAGGTGGTCGTCGACGATGTTGGCGAGGTGATATGTAGGCAGAGCATCTGCCGACTTATAGAGCACCTTATCGTCGAGCGTAGAGGTGTTCATCTCGACATGACCACGTATAAGGTCATCCATCTTCACCACCTCGTTCTCGGGCATCTTAAAGCGTACTACCCACTGGTCTCCACGAGCTATGCGCTCCTCGACCTCCTCCTTAGATAGGCGAAGCGACGTGGCAAGCTTCTCGCGTACCTCGTAGTTATAGGCGAAGGTCTTACCTGCGGCCTCAGCCTCGGAGCGTAGCTTGTCAAGCTCCTCGGGGGTGTCAAAGGCGTAGTATGCCCAGCCAGCATCGACAAGCTGCTTGGCGTACTGCAAATATATCTCGCGACGCTCGCTCTGACGATATGGAGCGTGTGGGCCACCATAGCCTACGCCCTCGTCAATCTCGATACCGCACCACTTCAGCGACTCGATGATATACTCCTCGGCCCCTGGGACAAAACGCTGTGAATCTGTATCCTCGATACGAAGAATCATCTTACCGCCGTTACGACGCGCAAAAAGATAGTTATAAAGTGCTGTGCGCACACCACCAATGTGTAGTGGGCCTGTAGGGCTGGGCGCAAAACGAACTCTTACCTCTCTACTCATAATATCTATGTTTTATGCTAAATTGTTATATCGTTTACTTTACCGAAGGCTTAATCTTGTACTCTGCACGTACCGTAACGCGCGCCTTCTTCTCGCGTGACGATAGGTTAAACGAGCCACCTGCCGAGAACTCCTCGTCGCCTGTAGCCGCAGTAATCTGGAACACACCAGCGCGTGACATCGCCAAATCGCCAAGCTGGGCATTCGAGTTCTCGGCAATCTTCATCGCGCGCTCACGTGCGTCGGCCGCAGCCGCAGCTATAAGGTCGAGCTTTACGCTCTCAAGCTTCGAGTAGTAGTACATCGGATTCTGCACGTTGATATCTACGCCCTGAGCTATGAGCGATGGAAGCTCACGTGCTGCGCTCTCTACAGACTCTACATCCATCGACTCGATGCTAAAGCTCTGGCTGAGGTTGTAGCCAGCAAAGCGTGTACCTATGTAGTTACCATCCTCGTATACCGATGTTGTGAGCTCGTAGGTGTATGGCATATTGAACGATATAGCCTCGCGAGCAACGCCCTTAGATACCAAAAAGTCGATAACCCTGTTGCGAGCCTCCTCTAAGCCTCTATATCCATCGGCAGCCTCGTAGCTCTCGTTCTCGATGCTACCCTCGATAACTATCATATCCGATGTAAACTTCGTCTCGCCAAGACCTGTGACGGTGATTGTGCCTGTCATCGAGCGGTAACGCTGGGTGTAGGCTGTAGCCAATACTATCGCCGCCAATACTACCGAGGTGGCAATGATTATATGTTTCCAAAGGTTGTTCATAGCAATATAAATTTAGATGTTGTTAGTTTTAAAGTCGGTTATACGTTGAAGAGGAAGTGCATAATGTCGCCATCCTGCACTACATACTCCTTACCCTCGATGCCAATCTTACCAACCTCGCGGCAGGCGCGCTCCGAGCCAAGTGTTACGTAATCGTCATACTTAATGACCTCGGCACGTATAAAGCCACGCTCAAAGTCGGTGTGGATGATACCTGCGGTCTCGGGGGCCTTCATACCTCGGCGGAAGGTCCAGGCGCGGCTCTCGTCAGCACCCGTAGTGAAGAAGGTCTGGAGGTCAAGCAGACGATATGCCGCCTTAATAAGACGACTTACGCCCGACTCCTTAAGTCCCATATCTTCGAGGAACATCTGACGCTCATCGTAGCTCTCCAGCTCGGCAATATCGGCCTCGGCAGAGGCTGCAACGATAAGCATCTCGGCCTTCTCGTTGGCTATAGCCGCCTTTACAGCCTCGGTGTGGGCATTGCCCGTGAGTGCTGCGCTATCGTCGACGTTGCACACATACAGCACAGGCTTGTCGGTAAGTAGGTTCAGGTCCCACACCGTCTTGCGCTCCTCGGCACTAAGCTCTACGGTGCGAGCCGAGAGACCCTGCTCTAATGCCTCCTTGTAGCGGCAGAGAATGTCGTACTGACGCTTGGCAATCTTATCGCCTGCGGTGGCCTGCTTCTGACACTTGCCTATGCGATTCTCGATGGTCTCAAGGTCCTTGAGCTGAAGCTCTGTGTCGATGATGCCCTTGTCGCGCACGGGGTCTACTGTGCCATCTACATGGGTGATGTTGTCGTTCTCGAAGCAGCGCAATACGTGGATTATGGCGTTTGTATTACGAATATTTGCCAAGAACTTATTGCCAAGGCCTTCGCCCTTAGAGGCTCCCTTTACCAATCCTGCGATGTCGACAATCTCTATTGTCGTAGGCACCACGCGCTTGGGGTTATCCAGCTCGACGAGCTTTGTTAGTCGCTCATCGGGTACGGTGATAACGCCCACGTTGGGTTCAATGGTGCAGAAGGGGAAGTTTGCTGCTTGCGCACGTGCGTTTGATAGACAGTTAAAAAGTGTAGACTTACCAACATTGGGTAGTCCAACAATTCCACATTGTAAAGCCATAATATTTCAATTTTACAAATTTCTAATTAGTAATTACTCTTAGTCGGCCTGCGATACGTTTACCAATGCCTCGCGGTAGGCATTTAAGATGCGCGACTTTGAGATAAAGCCCAAGTAGTGGTTCTGCTTATCCACTACGGGGAGCATCCAGGTATTGCCCTGCTCGAAACGTGGCATAATACTCTGAATCATCTCGTTTTCGAGAATCTTATCGGGTGGTTGTATCATATAGTGCATTATCGACTTGGACCACTTCTCGCGGTTGAACATGTCGTGACGCAGGTCGTCGAGTTGCACAATGCCGAGAAGCTTACCGTAGTTGTCCACCACAGGGAAGATGTTGCGACGGGCATTCGAGATGATGTTTACCACATCGCCCAGGGTCAGCGACTCGCGCAGACGTATAAAGTCGGTCTCCATAAGCTGATCGAGGCGCAAGAATACGAATGCCGAAGAGTCCTTGTCGTGAGTGAGTAGCTCGCCACGCATACGTAGCTGCTTGGTATATATCGAGTCGCGGTCAAGACCGTAGTTTACGGCAAACGACATACACGACACAATCATCAGCGGAATGAATAGTCCATAGCCATTCGAGAGCTCGGCGATAAGGAATATTGCCGTTAGTGGGGCCTTCATCACGCCCGACATAACGCCTGCCATGCCAGCTAACGTAAACGAGGTTATAGATACATCCCAGCCAAACACTGCGCGGCATATCACCGCTAACGTAGCTCCTGCAAAGGCTCCGACGAAGAGCGAGGGGGCAAACGTACCACCGACACCTCCTGCAGCATTTGTCGTTGCCATAGCCACAACCTTGAAGAGCATGATGGCTATAAGATATATTATCAAGAACCAGTCTGCGCCACTGAGCGAGTAGAAGAGCGTGTTGTTAAAGAGCTCCTCGGTCTGTCCCGACATCAGCGAGCTAAAGCTGCTGTGACCCTCGCCATAGAGCGGTGGAAAGATAAATATCAAGATGCCGAGCGTAAGACCTGCATAGAGCCATTTGCGCCACTGCTCGGTCACAGATTTGTAGAATCCTCCGACCTTGGAGTTTACCGATGTGAAGTAGTAGGCCATCACGCCACAGAAGGCTCCGAGAAGCACAAAGAGTGGCACTTGGGCAACCTGGAACATATCGCTCTCGGTGAGCGATACGGCATATATGGGTGAGAAGCCGTGCAGTGACAGCGAGATTATCGTTGCCGTCATCGAGGCCATAAGCAGCGGAATAATCGACTTAGAGGTTATGTCGAGCATAAGAATTTCGAGCACGAATACCACGCCTGTAATGGGGGCTTTAAATACGGCAGCTACGGCAGCACCAGCACCGCAACAGAGTAGCAGGGTGATGTTTTTGTAGTTTAGCCTTGCGAGCTTGCCTATGTTCGAGCCTATGGCCGCACCTGTAAGTACGATAGGGGCCTCGGGACCTACCGAGCCACCAAAGCCAATCGTCGTAGCACCACCCACTATCGATGTCCAGCAGTTGTGCCCTCTGATGCGCGAGTCGGTACGCGACATGGCATATAGCACACGTGTGACACCCTCTGAGATGCCATCCTTGACGATATACTTAACAAAGAGTGTCGCAAGGATGATACCTATGGCCGGGTAGACCAAGTATAGCCACTGTGCTTGGTCGGCAGGTGTCCACGACGTGAGTAGATGGGTTATGAAGTGGAGCAGCGTATTGAAGACGTAGGCTCCCACGCCAGCGCATATGCCCACGATGATAGCCAATATGGCCATCGTCTGTGAGTTCGATAGGCGGCGTGTCAGCGCAAGGTACACCTCATATACGCGCTCCTTGATATTTTGTCCGAGCTGTATCATTTACCTGGCTTAGGGTTTGTTGTTGGGTTGTAGTCTTAGGACTTGGTGGATGCTCTGTCCGTGGCTATGCCTTAGCTCTGAAGGCGGCAGCCTGACGCTCTATGAGCTCCTTATCCTCGAAGTAGTCTATGCGCATAGCACGGCGCACCTCCTTGAGTGTCTCGGCAGCTGTGGCGCGTGCCTCCTCCGAGCCGCGACGCAGAATGTCGTATACCTCCTCGATGTGCTGCTCGTAATACTTACGACGCTCGCGGATGGGCTGTAAAAGCTCCTCAAGTACGGCGATGAGTAGCTTCTTGCACTTAACATCGCCAAGACCACCACGACGGTAGTGCTCTTTGAGGGCATCTAAGTTCTCATACTCGGGCAGGTACTTGGCAAAGTGCTCCGTCTTAGAGAAGGCATCAAGGTATGTGAATACGCAGTTGCCCTCGACCTTGCCCGGATCGCTAACCTTGAGGTGGTCCGGATCGGTGTACATGCTCATAACCTTCTTTTTAACCTCCTCAGCAGTATCCGACAGATAGATGCAGTTGCCCAGCGACTTGGACATCTTGGCCTTGCCGTCGATGCCTGGCAGACGCAGGCAGGCGGCATTCTCGGGCAGCATAATCTCTGGCTCGACGAGCGTAGGGCCATAGACCGAGTTGAACTTGTGTACTATCTCGCGCGTCTGCTCAATCATAGGCTCCTGGTCGGCACCTACGGGCACTGTCGTGGCCTTGAAGGCGGTGATGTCCGAGGCCTGCGATATTGGGTATGTGAAGAAGCCTACGGGCGTACCCTTGCGCTGCTGATTCTCCTCCTCTGTGCCATTTTCCGAGAATCCGCGCATCTGTATCTCGGCCTTGACGGTGGGGTTGCGCTGTAGACGCTGTACGGTGACCAGATTCATGTAGTAGAACGCCAACTCCGTTAGCTCGGCAACGTATGACTGGATAAATATCGTCGAGCGCGTGGGATCTATGCCACACGATAGGTAGTCGAGAGCTACCTCGATGATGTTCTCGCGCACCTTGTCGGGGTTGTCGGCATTGTCGGTGAGTGCCTGTGCATCGGCAATCATAATGAAAATCTTGTCGTAGAGTCCAGACTCCTGAAGCTCTACGCGGCGGCTCAGCGAGCCTACAAAGTGTCCGAGGTGTAGTCTGCCTGTGGGGCGGTCACCAGTGAGTATAATCTTCTTCTTCATTTCGTTCATATCTCGATAGTTTTGTGTTATTCCCTATAATTACGTTCTCTGTGCGATATCTGTCCCTACTCTTAGGGTGATGCACTCATAGAGTGCAAATATATGAAAGTTTTTACAAAAAGCAATAGTTTGATAAATATTTGTTTGATATATAGATTTTTTTTATAACTTTGCACGTAGCAAACAATATTATCTATAACGCTATGACTATAATTCAGCTTGAATATTTGTTGGCAGTGGCCAATTGTGGTAGTTTTTCGGTTGCTGCGGAGCACTGTTTTGTGACTCAGCCATCGCTCTCGATGCAGATTAAGGCACTCGAAGAGGAGTTGGGTGTGGTGCTTTTGGATCGTACAAAGAAACCTATCATCCCTACGGCGGTAGGTGAGGTGGTCTTGGACAGGGCGCGTGAGGCGTTGCGCTCGTACAACAATATCCGAGAGTCGGTGGCCGAGATGCGTGGTCAGACGGCAGGAAAGATGCGCTTGGGTGTTATCCCTACCATTGCGCCCTACCTGTTGCATAAGTTTATCCCCACGTTTGTCAATGCCTATCCGCGTGTCGAGCTTGAGATTCACGAGATGGTTACGGCCGACATTATAGAGTCGCTGCGTCACGACCGTATTGATGCTGCGTTGGTAGCGTCGGGAACGTGTGGCGAGGGTATTACCGAGCATGACCTCTTTAGTGATCATTTTTATGCCTATGTGTCGCCGTCACATCCTCTGTATGAGCGTAATAACATACGCATCGAGGATATTGATTTTAAGGATTTGATACTACTTAGTAGGGGTAATTGTATGCGTGACCAGATATTCGAGCTCTGTCAGGCAGCGCACGAGATACCATCGCATTTCTACTTCGAGTCTGGCTCGTTGGATACTCTAATGCGTATGGTCGATTGCACATCGTGTATGACGATTATCCCCGAGATGGCTCTTGAATTTATCCCACTCTCGCGTCGTAATCGTGTCAAGACTATCGCCAAGGGTGCAACCTCGCGCCGTGTGGCTCTGGCGGTTAGTCGCACCTATGTCAAACAGACAATCGTCGAGGCTCTGAGAAGTACTATCTTGGAGTGTGTCAAGCAGGATTTGGTGTAGACTCTTGCGTGTGGTGTGGAGCATAAGGAGGCTCTTTTGCTTACCCTTTTGTTCGGCCCTGTATGTAAATATTTTTTAGAGAGAATTCATGGGTGAGGAGGTGGAGAATTGTATGCGGTTAAAGTGTTGTTGCTAAACACTATAAACGGCTTTAACTATCCGCTGTCAAGGCTTCAATTCTCCTGATTTTGCTGCTCCTATGAATTCTCTCTAAAGACTCTCTGAAACCTCTCTTGAAAACCCCGAGCGCAAGCCGCGCTTACCCTCATTCTTCTCTTTCCATCTAAATACTTATCGTGGATCTTGTCCAGATGTATGGTAAATGGCTCTAAAGGTGTTAAGATAGTTAAAAAAGTTCGGGGTGTTAGGATTTTCCAACTTTTTTGATTATCTTTGCGTGGATATTGTACTTAGTGAACATTGTTTGGTACGCTGTGCGCGAGAGTGCGTTGTGCGTGCGCAACGATAAAAATTTGAATATTAAACTGTTATGGAGAATTTGCAGAAATTGATTGATACGATAGTCGAGGCTATGGACGACAAGAAGGCGCAGGGTATTGTTACGCTTGACCTCTCGGGTTTTGATGGTGCTATATGTTCGCACTTTGTTGTCTGCAATGCCGACTCTACAACGCAGGTAGATGCCATATCTCAGAGCGTTGAGGAGAGGGTGTTTGAGGTGATGGGCGAGTGGCCCGTGCGTGTTGAGGGTCGTCATAACTCTTTCTGGGTGGCTATGGACTATACCGATGTTATCGTCCATATTTTCCAAACGGAGTTGCGAGACTTCTATCGTCTTGAGGAGTTGTGGGCAGATGCGCCAATGAAGCGTTACGGCGAGTAGTTGGGTGTCTATGTGTGTAAGTTAGTGAGATTGAAGAGTATATATGTCAGCAGGAAATAATAAGCAAGTTATGCGCCCGCGCTTTAACTTTATGTGGTTCTGGGCGTTGGTGGCAATGGTAATCATAGGCTACTCGATGATGGGTGGCACAGAGACGCGCCCTGTTGAGGGCGATTGGAATATGGTCGATGAGCTCGTTGAGAAGGGTCTTGTCGAGCGTATTGAGGTTAAGGATAAGGAGCAGGCGAGCATATACCTACGTGGTGATGCTGTTGACTCGCTCGCTGCCAACGACCCACGTTTTGCTATGATGCCTAAGGGTGGTGTACAGGTGGTCTATAACACAGGTGGCGATGTTCAGTATTTTGCCGAGCGTATTGCCCAAGCCGAGGTTAAGGCCGCTGAGCAGAATCCTGACGTAGAGAGGGTTGTGGTTAAGTATTCTCGCTCGGAGAAGGGGTGGGGAGGCTACCTTATAGACTTCTTGCCTTGGATATTCATTATCGTAGTGTGGATATTCATCATGCGCTCTATGGCACGAAATGCTGGTGGTGGTGCTGGTGGCGGAGGTATCATGAATGTTGGTAGGGCACGTGCTCAGATGTCCGACAAGGGTAATAAGGATAGAGTAACGTTTAAGGATGTCGCTGGTCTTGAGGAGGCCAAAATCGAGATTATGGAGATTGTCGACTTCCTTCGCAAGGCCGATAAGTATAAGGCTCTGGGTGCTAAGATTCCTAAGGGTGCTCTTCTGGCAGGCCCTCCAGGAACGGGTAAGACGTTGTTGGCCAAGGCTGTGGCAGGCGAGGCTAATGTTCCCTTCCTTTCAATATCGGGCTCGGACTTTGTCGAGATGTTCGTGGGTGTGGGTGCTTCGCGTGTTCGCGACCTCTTCGAGCAGGCCAAGAAGGTGGCACCATGTATTGTCTTTATCGACGAGATTGATGCCATAGGTCGTGCCCGAGGCAAGAACTCGGGATTCTCGGGTAATGACGAGAGGGAGAATACGCTCAATCAGCTGCTTACCGAGATGGATGGCTTCCAGACCAATGCTGGCGTTATCGTCTTGGCGGCAACGAACCGCGTAGATATATTGGATAAGGCCCTTATGCGTGCTGGTCGTTTCGATAGACAGATAGAGGTGGGTCTTCCCGATGTTAAGGAGCGTCAGGCGATTTTCGATGTACACCTTCGCAAGATTAAGCTTGAACCAAATCTCGATAGGGAGTTTTTGGCTAAGCAGACACCAGGCTTTGCAGGTGCCGATATCGCCAATGTATGTAACGAGGCGGCCCTCATTGCTGCACGTAATGGTAAGGATTGTGTGTCGCAGGCGGAGTTCTTGGCAGCCATAGACCGTATTGTCGGTGGCTTGGAGCGTAGAAATATGCCAATGTCACCTACCGAGCGACGCTCTACGGCTATCCACGAGGCTGGTCACGCTACGGTTATGTGGCGTTTGGAGCATTGCGACCCAGTGCTTAAGGTTACCATCATCCCACGAGGCCGCTCGCTTGGAGCTACGTGGTATCTGCCTGAGGAGAGGGTGAATCACAATGTGGAGCACTTTATGCATAAGTTGGCAGGTTTGGTGGCAGGACGTGTTGCTGAGCAGACACTTATGGATGTGACAAGTACGGGTGCTATAAATGACTTAGAGCGCACAACAAAGACGGCATACGCCATGGTTGCCTACTATGGTATGAGTCCTAAGGTTGGTAATGTGAGCTTCTACGATGCTACGGGTCAGCGCGATATGTTTACCAAGCCATTCTCGGAGCGTACCGCAGAGCTTATAGATGACGAGGTGCGCAGGATTGTGGACGAGGCTGTGGCTCTCGCTACCGAGATTATCGAGCGCGACAAGGAGAATATATCGCGTCTTGCCGATCTGCTTATCGCTAAGGAGACCATCTTTAGCGAGGATATAGAGGGCATACTTGGTAAGAGTGCGCAGACACCTGCCGAGGAGCCTACGACAGAGGCCGCCGAGGAGGTAACCGAAACGGCAGAGGCTGCAGAGGAGTAACGAGGTGCGTCAGTAAAGGCGAGGTGGGCTGAGGTGAGTTACAATGGTTACGATGGGTTGCGATGGGTTGCGATGTCTGGTAAAGCGTGGTTAACGCAAAAACATCCCCGTCATAGAGACTCATATGAACCCATAAGAACCCACAAAAACCAATGGACTCCAAAGACCCAATAAAAGTCCAGTAAACTAATTGCTAAGGTATGAACGATAAGTTACGAAATCTTTTGATACGCACTGCAAGTGGTGCTGTACTATTGGCCGTTGTTTTGGCGGCCTCGCTGTGCGGCTATGTGACCTACGTGGCTATGCTTGTGGTGATTATGTGCGTAGGACTGCGCGAGTTCTACCTCTTGGCGAAGGCTAAGGGCCTAAGGCCTCAGCAGTTTATGGGTCTTGTAGCCACGACGCTTATGTTAGTTGCAGGTGTTGCGCAGTATGTGGGCGAGTCGAGCGATTATTGCTGTGCCCATATCGGTTCTATCTTGGTGGTTGCTTTCCTGCTTATGGTCGTGTGGATACCACTTATCTTTGTTGTCGAGATATTCCGCAAGAGCGATAGTCCGTTGCTAAACATTGCGACTACACTTATGGGTGTACTCTACTTAGGTATCCCTATGTTTGCCCTTGCTCTGTTGCCTATGTTGCTCACCTCGGAGGGTAGTTGGAATGGCTTAGTCTTTCTGATGTTCCTCTTCTTGGTCTGGGGCAACGATGTCTTTGCCTACCTTGTGGGCGTGACGTGTGGAAAGCATAAGATGTGTGAGCGTCTATCGCCCAAAAAGTCGTGGGAGGGATTCTTTGGTGGTGTTCTCGGCTCGGTGGCTATGGGTGCTTTGGCGGCTGCGGTACTCGATGGCGACTACCTTAAGTGGATGCTCTTGGCACTGGTAGTATCGCTTGCCAGCGTCCTGGGCGACCTTGTGGAGTCAATGTTTAAGCGCGATGCTGGGGTTAAGGACTCGGGTAATATAATGCCTGGTCATGGTGGTATGCTCGATAGATTCGACGCGCTACTTGTGGCAGCTCCCTTCGCCTTTGTGTTTGCGCTGATATATATGGTAATAACAAACTGATTACTAACCTAAAACCTATATATTATGAAGATTAATAAAGAGGGATATATAATCATAGGAGTTACGGGCCTCGTATGTCTGGCGATATGGTTGTTGGTATACTACTGCATCGACACACGTAGCGTCTATCTATGGTTTATGGCGGGCTTTCTGCTCATCTTCTGGTTCTTCGTTGCCGCCTTCTTTAGAGAGCCACGCAGAGTGCAGATACACGACGATGAGCTAATCTTCTCGCCCTGCGATGGTCGTGTGGTGGTTACCGAGGTGGTCAATGCCGATGAGTATCTCAGCGGTGAGATGATGCAGATATCTATATTTATGTCTGTGACGAATGTCCACGTCAACTGGCTGCCTGTAGCAGGCGAGGTAGAGTACTTTAAGCACCATCATGGACGTTTTCTTGTGGCGTGGCACCCAAAGTCATCGACCGAGAATGAGCGCACAACGACAGTTATATCACTTAAGAGCGGCTCGAAGGTGCTTATTCGTCAGATTGCAGGCTTTGTGGCACGACGTATCGTTAACTATTTGACTCCAGGTGATGTTGTCGAGCAGAATAGCACATTCGGATTTATCAAGTTTGGCTCGCGCGTAGATCTCCTTATCCCTAAGGATTCAGAGCTCTTTGTTGAGATTGGTGACCCTGTAATAGGCTCGCAGACACCTATTGCACGTCTTAAGCGTAAGTCTTAGTCACTATCGGTGAGTTTAGATGTAGTGTATGAACGGAGAGAAGATTTTTAAGACCATAATATCGCTGGCAGTCGTAGCACTTGCCCTCTTTTTGGTGTGGTATCTGTGGTCTGTGGTGTTGTATGTTATCTTAGCGGCTATACTCTCGCTCGTAGGCCGTCCGTTGGTCGTTAGGCTTACGCACCTTAAGATTTCGGGGTGGCAGCTCTCGCGTAGCGTGGCTGCGGCACTAACGCTTGTGCTTATGTGGATTGTCGTTGGAGGCTTTTGCTGGCTCTTTCTACCACTGCTCTTTGGCAAGGTCAACGAGTTGGCCGTTATAGAGTGGGATAGCGTAATTATGCTTATAGAGTCGTCGTTTGCCGATGTGAGGAGTATGTTGCAAAATTATCTCTCGGTAGAGGTTAACGATATGGGTCAGGCCTTCAAGGAGTTTATGATGGGCCTTGTCGATGTAGATTTTATCAAGACCTTTGCAAGTATAGTGTCGGTGGTTAAGAGCTTAGGTATCGCCTTCTTCTCGGTGTCGTTTATCACCTACTACTTTATGCGTGACGATGGTCTGTTCTATAAGTTAGTCACGCTCTTCTTTCCGGACCGCTATCGTGGTAATGTACACCACGCGCTCGACTCAATTACGGCACTACTGTCGCGCTACTTCGGTGGACTTTTGGTCGAGAGCTTGCTGCTTATGATAATTATCTCGGTGGTAATGCTCATCGTGGGTATGTCGTTTAGCGATGCGCTAATTATAGGCCTTATAATGGGTATATTTAATGTTATACCATACGCAGGTCCTGTTATCGGAGCCTTTCTATCGCTCTGCGTGGGTATCATCTCGCCGATTGATGGCGATATAGTCTATACGGCTATAGCTATCGTCTCTACGATAGTGAGTGTAAAGATTATCGATGACTTTGTTATCCAGCCTACGGTATATTCCGATAGAGTCCAGGCTCACCCATTGGAGATATTCTTGTGTATACTTATAGCAGGCACTTTTGCAGGTGTGTGGGGTATGCTTATGGCAATACCAATCTATACGGTCCTTAGAGTCTTTGCTCGCGAGTTCTTCTCGGAATATAGCCTTGTGCGTAAGTTAACAAGCCAAATGACTAAGTAGTATGATTGTCGAGGGAGAGGTTATTCACGGACGAAAGATAGGTCGCGCACTGGGCTTTCCTACGGCCAATATGTCGCTTGAGAACTATCCAGATATAGCGCGTGGTGTATATCGCTCGGAGGTCTATATCGATGGGGTGTACTATCGTGCTATGTCAAATGTGGGCGTGCGCCCTTCGGTTGGGGGCAAGGAACTTTTGCTTGAGACCCACGTCATAGGCTTTTCGGGTGACCTATATGGGCGTTTTTTATCTGTAAATCTTATTGAGAAGCTACGTGACGAGAAGCGTTTCTCGTCGATAGGCGATTTAAAGGAGCAGCTCGAAAGGGATTATTACGCTATCAGCACTTGCGAGTAGCCTCTACTCTACCTATCGCCCCAGCGTGGATGGCTTATGGCCAGGCCTGTAAGCTCCACTACGCGCTCCGAGAGTCGTAGGCACAGCTCATCTATTGTTTCAGTTCCGAGGTAGAATGCTGGTGAGGCGGGCATGATTATGGCTCCTGCTTCGCTTAGCGTGGTCATATTGCGTAGATGTATGAGCGAGTAGGGGGCCTCGCGCACCACGACAATCAAGCGACGACGCTCCTTGAGCATAACATCTGCGGCACGCTCTATGAGTGTGCGCGATACGCCTGAGGCTATGCGTGCCACCGTACCCATTGATGCTGGCACTACGACCATAGCATCCCAACATGCCGAGCCACTTGCTACAGAGCTCCACATATCGTCGTTGCTGTACGTCACGATACGAGGGTCATCGGGCAGGGTGACACCCTCTTGTTGTATTACCTCTTCGGCGTGACTACTCATTATAAGAGCAACGTGCTCAACCTCGGTTGAGGCTATCAGCAAGTCGAGCACCTGACGCGAGTATATTGCGCCGCTTGCCCCTGTTATGGCCACTATAATATTCATATGTATAGGCTTTGTTTCGGTGTGCTATAGTTCAAGAATCTTGCATTTTAACCCCTTCTCGCGTGCTGTGCGCAGTAGAGCAGGGAGCACATAGCTGGTATTACGGAAAGACTTGGCACTATCGTGGAGTGAGATAATATCGCCACCGCGCAGGCCATTTATCGTGCCTCGCAAGCACGATTTAGGCGAGAGGTGGGTGTTGTAGTCGCGCGAAAGGACGCTCCACATTACCACACGAAAGCGTTGTGCTACGGCACGTAGCTGTGTGCGTGTGATACGTGCATAGGGTGGGCGGAAGAGTTCGGTATGTACCATATCGGCAGCAAGGTCTACATCCTCGATATAACGCTCGGTATCCATTCCCCACCCCTTCTGATGCGAGTATGTGTGGTTTCCCACCTTGTGTCCTCTATCGAGAATCATCTGGTAGAGGTCGGGGTATAGCTCTACGTTCTTGCCTAAGACGAAGAACGTAGCCTTGGCCTCGTAGCGGTCTAAGGTGTGAAGTATCCACTCCGTAACGCCTGGCGTAGGGCCGTCGTCAAAGGTGAGGTATATGCCCTCGCTGTCCTCTATGCTCCAGATGACATTGGGGTATAGCCACTTCAATATTGGACCTGGGTTTACGCGCATACTGCAATCTTAGTTTGTTCGTTATTATTATAACCTCGCAAAGGTAACTTTTTTTTTGATAATCTAAAAATATCGCTACCTTTGTATAAATGTTGAGTGATACCTATAATAATACTATAATCTTATAATAATTATGGATATGAAACGCATATTTTGCTCATCTATTGCTCTTGTGGTGCTATTTACTACGCTCCTATTGTCGGGATGTAGGGTCAAGAGTAACATATCAGACAAAAATACGGCAGGCGAGGCCTACGATGTTGTCGTTATTGCTGCCGATGAGTCGTGGCGCGGAGATTTGAGCTACGCTATTTGCGATTTGCTTGAGGCTCCAGCTCCAGGCCTTACCCGCCCACAGGGTTACTTCAATATCGTCAAGCAGGTTGCGCCAGCCAACACCTCGGATATTGATAGAATGTATCCCAATCTGTTGGTCATAAGCATAAACCCTGCTGTCGAGGCGGCTACCTATAGCATGGCAAAGAATATATATGCACGCCCTCAAAGTGTTATGACTATCACGGCACCCACCGTAGAGTCGTGTATCGCCTTTGTCGAGGATAGTGCCGCGCTGCTGCGCGAGGAGCTTGAGCGTGGTGAGCGTAATAATAGCAACAGGTACTATGCTCAGCGTCCTGCCGAGCAGCTTATGGCCGACTTTAAGAGCCATACGGGCCTTGAGATGGTCATCCCAGCAGGCTTCTTTAAGGCCAATACGCGCGATAAGGAGCTGTTGTGGTATCTGCGCGACTATCCTACACGTGCGCAGTACATCTTCGCCTTTAAGACCGATGTCGACCCTACGCTGCCAAGCGATATGCAGGCACTCTCGGTTATGGGTGCTATAGATAGTAAGTTGGCAACCATATCGAGCAAGGGGGCCTCGGGATCGTATATGCGCCTATCTAACGAGCCACAGTCGCTCTCCATCACAACTGACGTAACGATAAATGGCCGCGAGTGGATGGAGCTACGCGGATGGTGGGAGGTAGCAGGCGACTTTATGGGTGGACCATTTGTTGGCTATGTGAATGTAGATAGCCAGACGAGCAAGGCTCTGGTCGTTATGTTTGCCCTATATGCCCCCGAGGACCCACAGCGCAACCTGCTCAGGGAGCTTGAGCATCTGATATATACCACAAAGTAGTAGGGGATAGGGTATAAGTTTAGGGCGTTTAAAGAGTTCGTGGCACGGGTTAGGTGTGCTAACCTATAGCTATGAACTCTTTAAACGCCCTAATCTCTTTACAATCTCGCTCTGGTCGCCTATCTGTCGAATGCCTGAGCCTTAAGTGCTATACCTTCGCCATCGGGTGTTACGAGGATAACGCCAGCCTCAGGGCGTGTGATGTGTCCTATGATATCTATAAGGCCGAGCTGCACAACCTTCTCCTGCATCTCTAATGGTACGGTAAAGAGTAGTTCGTGGTCCTCGCCACCGTTGAGTGCCGCGATAACGGGGTCGATATGCATCTCCTCGGCAAGCTGTGTGGTCTGGCGTGCTATAGGTATTCGCTCCAGGTATATACGTGCGCCACACTCCGAGGCGCGACATATCTGCCTAAGGTCCGAGGCTAAGCCATCCGATAGGTCTATCATCGATGTTGGGCGTATGCCCTCGCTGCGCAGAGCATCGAGAATATTGGCCTTGGCGCGAGGCTTGAGGTAACGCTCAAGGAGGTATCCATACCCCTCGAACTGGGGCTCGGGGTTATCCACGCCCTTGAGTACACGCTTTTCGCGCTCAAGCAGATGAAGACCCATATATGCAGCACCGAGGTTCGAGGTTATACATATAAGGTCGTGCTCCTTGGCTCCCGAGCGATATACCACATCGCCCTTCTTGGCACGTCCTATGGCGGTTATGGTTATTACCAATCCATTCATCGATGCTGTGGTGTCGCCGCCTACGATATCTACGCCGAGCTCGCCCGAGGCAAACTCCATACCCTCGTATAGCGCGTCGAGAGCCTCGACAGTAATCTTTGCCGATATTCCGAGTGCCACCACCACCTGCTCGGGACGTGCGTTCATGGCCAAGATGTCGTTTACACCACGTACTATAGCCTTGTATCCGAGGTGCTTAAGTGGGAAGTAGCTAAGGTCGAAGTCTATGCCTTCGGTCATCATATCCGTAGATATTAGCATCACCTCCTCGCCTAAGTCTACTATAGCAGCGTCATCGCCAGCACCCATAATTGTTGAGGTATTGCGTCTTGCGAGGCGCGATGTAAGACGCTCGATGAGTCCAAACTCGCCTAAGGTAGATATCTCCGTAGCACTCTTCTTCTCCATATCGGTATGGTAATTTTTAATTTTGTTAAGGGCAGGGTATATAAAGTTCGTAAATTTTTAGTTCTCCGTTAAGGCCTATGTTTTGGTCGCTTTTGGGGGCCTCTTTAAAATTTTTGCAAAAGTACCATTTTGATTGGTAAATTGCAAAAAAAAATATATCTTTGCGACAAATTTTTTCTTACATAGTAGTAACGTAAAACTTGAATAGTAATGGTGAACATTATACTTTTTGGTGCTCCAGGATGTGGCAAGGGAACGCAGGCTGCGCGCTTAGCACAGCACTATGACTTATATCATATATCTACTGGTGAGGTCATTCGTTCCGAGATTAAGCGTGGTACGGAGTTAGGCAAGAGTATGGAGGGTTACATCTCGCGCGGAGAGCTTGCTCCCGACTCTATCGTTGTAGAGATGGTACGTGACTATATGCTTTCGCACAACGATAAGGGTTGTATCTTCGATGGCTTCCCACGTACTACGGCACAGGCCGAGATATTCGATAAGATGCTTGCGGAGGCTGGCTCTAAGGTCGATGTAATGATTTATATGGATGTCCCTGAGGAGGAGCTTGTAAAGCGTATCTTGCTTCGTGGCAAGGAGTCGGGACGTGCTGATGATGCTTCGGAGGAGGTTATCCGCAACCGTATAGAGGTATACCGTGCGCAGACGGCTATCGTAGCCGATTACTACACCCATCAGGGTAAGTATTCCGAGATTAACGGTTTGGGTACTATGGATGAGGTGTTCGATAGACTCACATCTGTTATCGATGCAAGAAGGTAACCCAAAGTGGTCTATTTAGAGTATGCGGATAGTCTTTAAGATAATATTTAAGGACTATCCGCGTTTTGTATATTATGAAAGAGATGAAATTACGCTTATTACTCCTTGTCGCTGCATTTGTTGTAGCTGTTGCCCCTGCGGCGTATAGTGCGCAATATAGGGCCTCGGAGGTGCCCAATGTGCAGCTTGTGGATAGTAGACGCTTTGTCACTAATCCCGACGGAATACTCTCGGGTGAGGCTGTTGAGCGTCTTGACTCAATATGTCTGTCGCTTCGTGAGCGCGGTATTGCCGAGGTTGTCGTTGTGGCCTTAGACGATATATCGCCGAGGGATATGGTCGACTTCTCGCAGGAGCTGTTCGAGGGTTGGGGTGTTGGTGATGATAAGCTCGACAATGGTCTTGGTATCCTCCTTGTGGGCGATATGCGCCAGATACGTTTCCATACGGGCTATGGCTTGGAGGCTGTTCTCCCCGATGCGCTGTGCTACGAGATTCAGCAGGAGTATATGCTTCCCTACTTCCGCAATGGGGACTACTCTGGGGGTATGGTCGCAGGTGTCGAGGCTATAGATGCTGTGCTCACCTCGGGGGAGTTGCCCGTGGCCGAGGATGACGATGCCAAGGCGGCTGTGATAGCTGGCATAGTGACGCTGCTGCTACTGTCGATTGTGGTATTCAGCCTTGTTATGTATGACCGTGCGCAGAAGCGTTGTCCTAAGTGTGGTAAGCAGGGTCTTAAGGTTATCCAGACCGAGGTTACTAAGCTATCGTCATCGCGTAAGATTGTTATTGAGACGCTGAGTTGTAAGTATTGCGGTCACAACCATACACGTCGTCGTGACTTAGATGGCGGCAGTGGTGGCGGAGGTATATATGTATTCCCTATGGGAGGCTTTGGCCGAGGAGGCGGCTTTGGTGGCGGTGGCTTCGGCGGCGGTGGCGGCTTTGGCGGCGGCTCATTTGGTGGTGGTGGCTCAGGCTCAAGCTGGTAGCTCGAAGATAAAATAAACAATATAAAACTGTAAAATTATGAAGAACAAGACTTTATGGATTATCCTCGGTATCGTTGCCGTGGTGTTGGTGTGGGGTATAGGTGCCTACAATGGTTTGGTTAATAAGGAGGAGGCCGTATCGGAGGCGTGGGCCAATGTCGAGACGGTATATCAGCGTCGTGCCGACCTTATCCCCAACTTAGTATCTACGGTTAAGGGTTATGCTGCTCACGAGAGCGAGACTCTGGAGGCTGTAACCGCAGCACGTGCTAAGTCTACCTCTATCAACGTAGACCCTACAACGGCTACTCCAGAGCAGATGAACGAGTGGTTCGAGGCTCAGGATGCTGTAGGCTCGGCACTTGGTCGCCTTATCGCTATCTCGGAGAGCTATCCAGAGCTTAAGGCTAACCAGAACTTCCTTGAGCTACAGAAGCAGTTGGAGGGTACGGAGAATCGTATCTCTACCGAGCGTAGAAAGTATAACGAGAAGGTCAAGGCCTTCAACGTGTCGATTCGTCGCTTCCCCACAAGCCTCATCGCTGGTATGTTTGGCTTCGAGAAGATGGCTATGTTCGAGGCGCAGGAGGGCAGTGATGTAGCCCCTGTGGTGGAGTTCTAAACTACTAAGATATACGTTTTATCGACCTACGAGGATAAATACTTGTAGGTCGATACTTTTTTTTGTAAAAAAAGACCCTAAAAAGTGGAATGGTAACTATAATTTTAGTATATTTGCGGTAATAAGATGTACCTACTTATGAAAATAGACTTTAAGCATTGTGTGCAATTGGTGCTGTGTAGTGTTGTGATGGCTCTCAGCTCGGTGAGTGTTGCTAAGGCGCAGGTCTCCGAGCCCGAGGCTGGCAAGGCGCGAAAGCCTACTGACGAGTGGGTTAAGCTAACCCCCGAAGAGTATATATATCGATGGCGAGAGACGGCTATTGAGAATATGGAGCTATATGGCATCCCCGCAAGTATCACTATGGGACAGGCTATCCTTGAGTCTGGCTTTGGTAACGGATACCTGGCACGTGTGGCAAATAACCACTTCTGTATTAAGTGTAAAAAGTCGTGGACGGGACCTACCATAACCCATAACGATGACCGCCCCGATGACTGCTTTAGGGTCTATGAGAGTGCCGAGGCCTCGTTTGCCGACCATGCCGAGTTTCTCAACGAGGGCCAGCGTTATCAATTTCTCTTTGCCTACGATACCGACGACTACAAGAGTTGGGCGAAGGGCCTTAAGAAGGCTGGATATGCCACCGCTCCCGACTACGACGCTCGCCTTATCTCGGTTATAGAGCGTTACCATCTGTATCTGCTAGATGGCAAGAATCCTATCAAAAGGTATGATGACTACGTTGCCGAGGAGCTGGGTCACGACCCCGAGGCGTTGGCCGAGAGTGCTGCGGCAGCCAAGAGGGGTAAGGATGGCAAGCGTGAGTCGTCAAAACATAGTGACGATAGCTTGGCAAAGGGTGATAGCAACGCAAGCGACGATATCCCCAAGGCCTATAGCGAGGAGGGTATAGACCCCAATAACTTCCGCGTAACGATAAATTCGCATCATGGTTATAACGTATACCTGACAAATGGTGCGCACTATATTATTGCTAAGGGTGGCGATAGCTTTGCCTCGCTTGGTGAGCTATTCAAGGTGTCGCCACATACGTTGCGCAAGTTTAATGACCTAAAGGGTGATGCCGAGCCCAAGGAGGGTGATGTGGTATATATTGAGCGTAAGGCATCGCACTGGGGTGGTGCCGAGGCTACGCATACCATTAAGCAGGGTGAGACGCTACGCTCTATATCGCAGGAGTATGGCGTGCGTCTTAATCAACTTACGAAGCTAAACCGCCTACGTGCCGATGCTAAGCTAACCCCAGGGACAACGCTTAAGTTGCGATAGTGTATGTACAAAAGTTAAGGGAGGTTTTACGAAATAGGACAACCGAAACAGAACCTCTCGGCAACGAAAAATATAGTTACTAAATTTATAGAACATCCCTTAAATACATAGAGTTATGGCTCAACTAAGAAACAAAATTTTAGATGCTATAGTCAAGAAGTCGACGCTCAAGCAGCAGATTTTTGATAATACCTTCTCGACGTTTAACGAGCTTAAGGAGACGCTCTTCGAGTTGGCCTCCGAGATAGACGACGAGCTTGATGGTAAGCTTGACCGCCGTGTGCGTATTGAGTATCGTGATAGGGGTAAGTTCGAGGCTCAGATTCAGGTGGCCAGCGATGTCCTCATCTTCCAGATGCACACAGACGTATTCGAGTTCGACTCGAACCATATAATATGGCAGAATAGCTACGTGCAGGAGAATAGGGATAACTCCTATATCGGTGTTATCAACATCTATAACTTCCTTTCAGACTCGCTTAAGTATAACCGTAGCGCAGATGAGGGTTATCTGGTAGGTCGCATCTTCATCAATCGCGAGAAGTGCTTCTTTGTCGAGGGCAAGCGTCAGACGCTGGTGCGCCCTATGGCCTTTGGACAGCGAAAGATTGACCGCGATGCCTTAGTCGAGATTATCGAGACAGCTATGCACTACGCCTTAAACTTCGATTTGTTGATGCCCCCATACGAGGAGAATATACGTGTTACGGTCGACCAGTTTAATAGCAAGCTCGATAACTCGAAGTTCACTACGGGTAAACGTCTTAGCTATGACTTCTCGATTGACGATATCTAAACAAATGTCGACACCGAGGTTTTAGGGTATGCTCGATGCGATGGGTTGAATAGCCCAGAGGTAGTAGCGATATACTGTGCTGACGACAAGTACCTTGAATTAAGAGGTTGTTTAATACCTATTTGTCACGTTCTTTCAAATTTGGGAAACTTATAAATAATAATAGAATATAACTTAAAACTATAACCACTATGAGAAAACTACTATGCACAATAGCTATGCTTGCTGCTGCGATGAGTGTTTCGGCACAGGTTAGCTACTTAGAGATGGTTGAGGCGCGCAACAGTGCTGCTCCAGACTATATATCTCCTGCACTGCTTACGCCTGCTGCAGGTACGGATCAGTATATGGAGCTGGATGGTCGCCACGTCAAGCTCTATGACTATAAGCGTGAGTCGGATGGTAAGATAGTCTTTACGGCCGATAAGCTCATTATGTCGTATGTCAAGTCGCCAGATGGCACAATGGCACTCTACGAGAAGTGGGATGGTGAGTCACCACGTCACGAGGTATATCGCCACTCGTTCTTCTCGGACTACTACGTTGCCTGCCCCGATGGCTCGACAATCAAGATTGACGACGTGCGTGATGTCACCTTCTCGCCCGACTCGAAGTTCTTGGCTATGTCGTATAATAACGATATCTTCCTATATAACCTCACGACCAACGAGATTTACAACATCACTGATGATGGCAAGTGGAACCACATAATCAATGGTACTACCGACTGGGTGTATGAGGAGGAGTATGGCTTTACTCAGGCTTATGCCTTCTCGCCCGATGGCGCAGAGATAGCATATCTTAAGTTCGATGAGAGTCACGTTAAGGAGTTTGAGATGATGCGCTACGATAATAAGCTCTACAACGAGGCCTACCGCTTTAAGTATCCTAAGGCAGGTGAGGAGAACTCTATCGTTACGCTCCATGTGTACAATATCGCTACGGGCCAGACACGTACTATCGATACAGGTGCCCAGACCGACCAATATTTGCCACGCATAGGCTACACGCCTGCAGGCGACCTCTTCTACTACCGCGTCAATCGTCTACAGAACCACTTCGAGGTTGTTCTTGTGGCTAAGGATGGCACTCAGCGCGTGATATATAACGAGCAGGATGACCGCTACGTAGAGCGTCCTAATGCTGCGACTATAACATTTATCGATGGCGAGCGTTTCATCGTGCGCGAGGAGACCACTACAGGGTGGTTCCACCTCTATTTGCACTCTATACACTCGGGTCGTCTTAACGCCATCACTGCTGGTGAGTGGGAGGTTACGCAGCTTGTAGGCTTAGCTCCAAATATGAAGACTTTGTACTATATGTCTACCGAGCAGTCGCCTTTGGAGCGTCATCTATACTCTATCTCGCTCGATGGTAGCAACAAGGTGTGTCTGCTCTCGAAGCCTGGCTACTGGCGCGTTTATCCATCGTCGGATATGAAGTATTTTGCTGCCGAGCACTCGGCAACAGACTGCTATCCTACGGCTGCGGTATACAATAACAAGGGTAAGCTGGTACGCTCGCTTATGCTTGAGGAGCCTACAGATGCCGAGCCTTTGTATCAGCGCGAGTATGCAACGTTTACTACCGAGCGTGGAGATGAGCTTCAGTACTACCTTATCTATCCGAATAAGTTCGATTGTAGCAAGCAGTATCCAGTGCTTATGACCCAGTATTCGGGTCCTGGCTCACAGGAGATAGCAAATCGCTGGTCTACCGACTGGGAGGAGACTATGGCGCGAAATGGCTATATCGTAGCATGCTGCGATGCTCGCGGTACGGGTTTCCGAGGCGAGGAGTACAAGAAGGTTACATATGCCAACTTAGGACATGCCGAGGTTGAGGACCAGATATCGTTTGCTCGTCATTTAGGTTCGTTAGATTATGTAGATGCCTCGCGCATAGGTATCTATGGTTGGTCGTATGGAGGCTTTATGGCTTTGGGCTGCGCGCTCAAGGGCGATGGTCTCTTTAAGATGGCTATCGCTGTAGCCCCTGTGACCTCGTGGCGTTACTACGACTCGATATATACCGAGATTTATAACGGCCTACCACAGGATAACCCTGCAGGCTACGACGATAACTCGCCTATCAACTTTGCAGATAGACTAAGTCTTAATACACGCCTGCTCATCATTCATGGCACGGCCGATGATAACGTACACTTCCAGAATAGTATGGAGATGTGTCGTGCTCTGAACCATGCAGGTAAGCAGTACGATATGATGGTCTATCCCGACCAGAACCACTCTATGCGTCCAAACGATATGGTCAACATACGTCAGAAGATGGTTGACTACTGTTTGGAGAACTTGTAATAGATATTTGGCATAGTTATAATAAGGAGTGGGTTTAAGGCTCCCTCCTTAGTTTTGGTCTTAAGAGATGTTCACAAAGGATGCGAGTCATCCAATAATGGTTATACTAAAATTTAAATCAGATGAGAAAAGCATTGTTTGCCATAGTTGTAGCTATGGTGTTGTTAAGTGTTGATGCCTCGGCGCAGCGCAGTGGTGCTGGTAGGAAGGTGGGAGCTTTTGAGGTAGAGGTGGGCGTAGGTCTTGCTACAGCAGCTACTAATATGACCGAGTTTGGTAAGTCACGTGAGGGTGTCGATGCCAATGTCGAGCTACGATATAACTTAGCCGACAAGCCCATAGATGTAGGTATATATTTCGCGCTCTGCCAGATATATCGTAGCGAACAGGTTAACGATATTGCCAAGCGATACTCCTTCGTAAGCGAGAACCTTCTTCTTACCTCCGATTATAACTTTTTCCAAGGGCGTAAAGTATCTCCGTTTGTAGGTGTGGGTTTGGGTGTCTCGTGGAGTGAAATCAATGCTGACGGCACTCTCAATGGTGCTCACTTTGCCGTTATGCCACGTGTAGGTGTAGAGCTTGCTCATCACCTGCGTGTTACGCTTGCCTATAAGGTCTTCGATAGGGCAAACAACCATCTTGTTATAAGCCTCGGCTATGCTTTTGGTGGTGGCAAGAGGTAGTAGATAGAGGTTGGCAAAAGAGTGGCGGCAAATCTCCTTTTTAGCAACTTTTGCTACACGCATAGGGCAGCATACCTCGACATTAGTCTTAAAGAGCGAGGACTCTTATGACTTATGTGTCATATATGGTGTAAAATTTTGTCGGTTCGGAATAAATGTGTATCTTTGCGCGGTTGTAGCTGTTGCTACTGTAGGATATGAAACTATAAATTAACTAAATTACAATATTTCTATGACAATTACAGCATCTGACATTAAGATTGGTATGTGTGTGGAGATGGACGGTAAGACCTTTATCGTTGTAGACTTCCAGCACTGCAAGCCAGGTAAGGGCCCAGCATTCGTGCGCTCAAAGCTCAAGAACTTAGAGAATGGCAACGTTCTCGATAAGACATTCTCATCAGTATCTCAGAAGATTGAGCAGGTACGTGTTGAGCGTCGTCCATATCAGTTTACCTACGAGGATGACCTTGGCGCACACTTTATGCACACCGAGACCTTCGAGGAGATAAACATCGACAAAAACCTTATCAACAATGCCGACCTTATGGCCGATGGACAGATTGTCGAGGTTATGTTCCACACCGAGAAGGAGACAGTCCTCTCTGCAGAGCTTCCTCCAATCGTCGATATGGAGGTTACATATACCGAGCCAGGTGTACGTGGCGATACCGCATCGACTAACTCACTTAAGGCTGCTACTGTAAACACTGGTGCAACTATCAAGGTGCCTCTGTTTATTAATACAGGTGATAAGATTCGTGTTGATACTCGTACTCGCGAGTATTACGAGCGCATCAAGTAATTTTTGATTATAAGGCAGCATCTGCGACCTATCAATCATTGCCTCGAATGGGAAATACACACAAGTATGTCCCATCCGAGGCAATCTCTTTATCGAGGCCACATCTGCTATCCTCTAATCAAAAATTAGGAGGTACTACCCATCGACGGCATTTTTGCCGAGCGTTGTATCTACTTCCAGCATCTCAAAAATATAGAATAGGCTAAGATGACAAGAGCGGTTATATCGTTTATTACGTTTGTGGTTGTGCTATGCGGTGCGGCGACAGCTACGGCAGCACCTCGCCATAGGTGCGACTCGCTTAGCCATAGGCTATCTGTTGAGCTGCGCCCAGCCTACAACATAGTGTCGCACTACGCTATGAAGAGTGGCGATAGACCTCTAAATAGTGCGCTATCTATGCATGCTCGCTACGCCTTTAGTTTCTCGCCCGAGAGTCGCTTGGGTCGTCTATATCCTGCGGCATATCAGGGTGTGGGCGTTGCGGCCTATACGCTCTTTAGTCACAGGACTACGGGAACACCGATGTTGGCCTATATAATGCAGGGTGCGCGTATAGCAGACTTTGGCGATAGAGTGTCGTTGGGCTACGAGTGGAACTTGGGTCTATCGTGGGGGTGGCATCCTAATGAGGCGATGAACTCGCGCTGTAACATTATGATTAGTGTGGCCCTACCGTTAAGTTGGCGTGTAGCACCACACTGGGAGCTGTCGCTAACGGCGGACTTTACGCACTTCTCAAATGGCGATACATCCTTTAGCAACAGCTGTGCTAATCTATTTGGTTTGCGTCTTGGAGCAACCTACCTCTTCGATGTGGAGCGCGTAGTTGCCAATCCGAAGCGATATATAGTCGCCTCCGAGGAGCTTGAGGGCAAGAGCTTTGCTCGTCACCTAAGCTACGATGTTATGCTCTATGGCGGCTGGCGTGCCGACCGCTTCTATGAGAATGGCGACTTCTTTGTTATAAATGAGCCTCTACCTCTCTTAGGTCTTCACTTTCAGCCGCAGTATCACCTAAATCGTCACTTTGCAGTTGGCCTATCGCTCGATGTTCAGGCAGATAGTAGCCTTAACCTATATAATGGCACGAAGAACGACCTTAACGAAGTTGTTAGCTACTCGCGACCACCTCTTTGGCAGCAGTTGGAGGTTGGTATGTCGGCACGTGTCGAGATTCAGGTACCTATATTTGCCATCGGTGCAGGCTTTGGCCTCAATATGCTCGATACGGGTTACGATTCGAGCCTTGTATATACAACCTTCTCGCTTAAGACATTCCTTACTAAGCGGCTCTTCCTCTATCTGGGTTATCGCTTTAATAGTACGCAGTATACCCACAATCTAATGTATGGCTTGGGCCTTAGGTTTTAAGAAGCTGTTTTGAATTTTATTGAAAGAGTTTGTCAGTTGCTGCAAAAGATAGTTTCGGCTTCTTTGAGGCTCTTTTCGGCACGAAATTAGCTCTCAAATAATCTCGAAATAAAATTCAAACAGCTTCTAAATATAGTTGATGCCTACATATAGATAAAAGGGGCCGACTTCAGCGTGTGAAGTCGGCCCCAACTTTATATCTATTCCGTTATAGTGCAACGAGCATAAGCAGCTGTGCTGTGAGTACTCTTAGGAACATAACCACTGGATATACCGTAGCGTAGCTTACGGCAGGCATATCGTTACCCGATGATGCGCTCGAAAATCCGAGGGCTGGAGGGTCTGTCATAGCTCCCGACATAAGACCCATAAGGGTGTAGTAGTTGAGCTTAAACTTAAGACGTGCAAGCAGCGATACAAGAACCAAAGGCAGTACCGTGATGATGACACCATAGCCAATCCACTTATAACCGCCACCAACGATAGCATCAATAAAGCCGTCACCTGCGCCAATGCCTACTGCCGCAAGGAACATAGCAAGGCCAATCTCGCGGAGCATAAGGTTCGCACTCATTGTAGTATACGTCACAAGGTGGAAGTGTGGACCGTAGCGACCTAAGAGGATGGCGATAATGAGAGGTCCGCCCGCAAGGCCGAGCTTCACGGGCTGTGGGATGTTCATCAAGGGCACTGAGCCGAGCAATACACCGAGTGCGATACCAATAAATATTGGGAGCAGATTTGGGTGGTCGAGCTTCTTAAGTGAGTTGCCAAGTACCTTCTCGGCCTGAGCAACAGCGGCCTCGGGACCTACAACCATCACCTTATCGCCCACCTGCAACTCCATACCCTGATAGGGTATAAGGTCGACACCTGCACGATGTACGCGCGTGATGTTTATGCCATAGCGAGTACGTAGGCGCAAGTCAGAGAACTTCTTACCGTTGATATCCTCGCGAGTGATAAGTATTCGACGCGATACCAGTGGTGTAGACTGCATCGCTGTTGCGCCCCAGTCGTCGGCTGTCATCTCCACAGGCTTACCGAAGAAGGCAAGGATGGCCTCGCTATCATCCTCGGTACAGATGATGCGGAGCTTATCGCCTATGGTGAGCTTCGAGTTACCATCGGCCATAACTATCTCGCCCGATGAGTGCATAATGCGCGATACGACAAACTGGCGGTTGATGAGCATGTGGGCTATGGCTATAGTCTTGCCTTCAAGCATCTCGTTTGTAAACTCCACCGAGTAGCGGTGTGGCAGGTTTGTCTCGTTTGTAAGAGCTGCAAGACCCTCATCCTCCTTCTTAAAGTCTACGCGCAGCACGTAGCGCATGATGATAATCGTCGTGATGATACCTACAACACCGAGAGGGTATGCCACAGCATATCCGAGCGATATGGAGTCGGCAATTGTTGGGTCGGCCATGCCCGAGTCGGCGTATGCCTGCTGTGCAGCACCGAGACCTGGGGTGTTGGTCACCGCACCAGACAATACTCCGACCATTGTAGGTAGTGGCTCGCCAGTGATAAGGTGTATGGCGTATGCCGTACCCACGCCGAGGAATATTATCAGCGAGGCCAGACCGATGAGCTTAAGGCCTCCGCTCTTTAGCGACGAGAAGAAGCCTGGGCCTACCTGCAAGCCGATGAAGAAGACGAAGAGGATAAGTCCGAACTCCTTGATAAAGTGTAGAGTGTCGTGGTGCATAGTCCCCGAGTCGAGGAAGTGACCAAATGCGATGCCAGTAAAGAGTATCCAGGTCATACCGAGCGATATGCCCTTAATCTTTATACGGCTAAGCGCGATACCCGAGGCAATTACTGCCGCTAAGACAAAGATAGTGTGTGCGATGGATGGGTGTGCAGGATCACCACTTCCCATAACCACAGTTTTTAACCATTCAAAGTTCATTTCGTATATTGTTTGGGTTTTGTTTTTACACAAAAAGTGATATCGGCGGCAAATATACGAAATATATATTAATTGGCAAGTATAATCTTC
Organism: Rikenellaceae bacterium; assembly: GCA_015059715.1. Taxonomy (GTDB): domain Bacteria; phylum Bacteroidota; class Bacteroidia; order Bacteroidales; family Rikenellaceae; genus Alistipes. The sequence goes on from SUZV01000014.1 coordinate 49,672, forward strand.
GCTTTATGCAACGATGTCACCCCTGGTATAGGGATGACATCGTTGTGAAAGGGGGTGTCAATCTCTTTTATGCTACTCTATGAGCGATATGCTTCGCTGGATAAAGTCCGTAAGGTTCTTGCCCTTAAGCATACCATTCGAGAGCAGTGCAAGGTCGATAATCTGGCGCACCTTGCGGTTCTGGCTACCTATCTCCTCAAGGCGTGTGTCGCGCTCGGTGCGCAGCTCGGTGATGCGCTTCGAGAGTGTCTCGCGCATCTCGCGCTCCTCGCTGCTTAGCTCATCCTCCTTCTTACCCTTTATTGTCTCCTCAAAGCGGCTCTCCTCCTGCTCGGCAGCTGTAATCTTCTTGCCTATAGTGCGGAGCTTATCGCCATATTCGCGCTCTACCTCGCCAAGGATGTCGAGGACGATGGGGTGGTTGCCATTTACGGTGATAGTGAAGTTGTCGGGCATCTGGCCATAGAAGCGGCTCATATCTCCACCGCTGGTTGCAGCCATCTCCTTCATACGGCGCATAAACTCGTTCTGCGTGATGACAACAGGTGCTGCATCTATGGACATAGCCTCGAAAGAGATGTGGTACGAAATCTTATCCTCGCGAGGCATCTGGCTCTCGAATACGGGACGCATAATATCTTGCTGCTCCGTGGTGAGTGACATTGCAGCACGCTCCTCCTTGCGTATCAGGTTTTCAACAACGTCGCTATCTACGCGTACGAAGCGTACCTTCTCGTTCTTCGACTCGTAGTACTGGATGTAGTGGCTATCCAGCTGTCCGTTAAGCTCAAGGATATCGTAACCCTTGGCCTTGGCAGCCTCGACAAACGCATCCTTACCCACTGGGTCATCAACATAGAGCATAATGGTAAAGCCATCCTTGTCGGTCTGCTGCTCTGCGATTTTTGCGGTATACTCCTCAGGGGTGTAGTACTTGCCCTCGATAGACTTCCAGAGGATGAAGTTTGCGGCCTTCTCAGCGAACTTCTCGTCGGTGAGGATACCATATTGTATAAATATTTTGAGGTCATCCCACTTAGCCTCATAGTCTGGACGCATGGTGTTAAATAGCTCCTGAAGACGGTCTGCCACCTTACGTGTTATGTAGCTCGAAATCTTCTTAACGTTCGAGTCGCTCTGCAGGTAGCTACGCGAAACGTTTAGAGGAATATCTGGCGAGTCGATAACACCGTGTAGCAGCGTTAGGTACTCGGGTACGATGCCATTTACCTCGTCGGTTACGAAGACCTGATTCGAGTATAGCTGTATGCGGTTGCGCTGTATGTCGAAGTTAGAGTGCAGGCGTGGGAAGTATAGAATACCCGTGAGGTTGAACGGATAGTCGATGTTAAGATGTATATAGAACAGAGGCTCCTCGGCAGTAGGGTATAGGTCGCTGTAGAAGGCCTTGTACTCCTCCTCGGTAATCTCTGCTGGCTTGCGTGTCCAGAGAGGTGTGGTGTCGTTGATGATATTATCCTCGTCGGTGTCTACGTACTTGCCATCCTTCCACTCGCTCTTCTTGCCGAAGGCGATAGGTATAGGTAGGAAGTGGCAATACTTGCGCAGTAGCTTGCTTATCTGGCCACGCTGGGCATACTCGGCGCACTCCTCCGAGAGGTGTAGTACGATGCGTGTTCCGCGCTCGACTCTCTCTTCGAGCTCCTCCATCTCAAACTCTGGAGTGCCGTTGCAGCTCCAGTGTACGCTCTTCTCCTCTTCGCGGTACGACTGCGAGAATATCTCCACCTTGTCGGCAACCATGAATGACGAGTAGAAGCCGAGGCCGAAGTGTCCGATGATAGTCTGGTCCTTGTACTTGGCCATAAACTCCTCGGCACCCGAGAATGCTATCTGGTTGATATATCTGTCGAGCTCCTCTATAGACATACCTATACCTCTATCGGTTATTGTCAGACGCTTAGCCTCCTCGTCTACGTCGATGCGTATCGTGAGGTCGCCAAGCTCGATACTTGCCTCGCCCTTATCGGCTAAGGTCTTGAGCTTCTGCGTAGCATCTACGGCGTTAGAGACCAACTCGCGGAGGAAAATTTCGTGGTCCGAATATAGAAATTTCTTAATTACGGGGAAGATGTTCTCTGTCGTTACCCCAATTTTACCGTTTCTCATAGTCTTATATTGTTAGTTACTTACCTATTTATCTAATATTACTGAGTTTGTGAACTACGCTTTTTGGGGTGGCAAACTATGTGCCACGTGTAAAAAGGTGACAAATTGTCAGTCGTAAGTGGTCAGGTGTGACACAATAGGGGTGTCGGGTGGTAGGTTAGTGTCATACATTTGAGCCGCTGTGTAGCTATAATTGCAAGATTGTTGAGGTATGTTGTTGAAGTTTTAGAAAAAAATAGTATCTTTGCGTGATTTATTATGTATATATGGAGTAATAACATCGCACGATGAAGAATATACGCAACTTTTGTATTATAGCACATATTGATCATGGTAAGAGCACACTTGCCGACCGTCTGCTTGAGAAGACCAATACACTTAATCAGCGCGAGATGCAGGCACAGGTGCTCGACGATATGGACTTGGAGCGAGAGAAGGGTATCACCATCAAGAGCCACGCTATACAGATGGAGTATAAGGCTCAGGATGGCCAGCTCTACACGCTCAACCTTATCGATACCCCAGGACACGTCGACTTCTCTTATGAGGTGTCGCGAGCTATCGCCTCGTGCGAGGGTGCGCTGCTTGTTGTCGATGCTACGCAGGGTATTCAGGCACAGACCATATCGAACCTATACCTTGCTCTTGGTCAGGACCTTGAGATTATCCCTGTACTTAATAAAATAGATTGCGAGTCGGCGATGATTGACGAGGTTAAGGACCAGATTATCGACCTTATAGGTTGCAAGGAGGAGGATATACTCCTCGCCTCGGGCAAGACGGGCCAGGGTGTCGAGGATGTGTTGGAGGCTATTGTTGCGCGTGTTCCTGCCCCCGAGGGCGACCCTGATGCGCCCCTTCAGGCCCTTATCTTTGACTCGGTATTTAACCCATTTAGAGGTGTTATCGCCTACTTCCGCGTGTTCAATGGCTCGATACGTAAGGGTGAGCATGTCAAGTTCTTTAACGCTGGTAGCGAGTACGATGCCGACGAGATTGGAGTGCTCAAACTCAAGATGGTGGAGCGTGACGAGATTAAGGCAGGTGATGTAGGCTATATATGCTCGGGAATTAAGAACTCTACCGATGTTAAGGTTGGCGATACCATCACCTCGGTAGCTAACCCTGCGCATGAGGCTATAGCGGGTTTCGAGGATGTCAAGCCTATGGTCTTTGCTGGTGTATATCCTGTTGAGGCTGATCAGTATGAGGATTTACGCGCCTCGCTTGAGAAGCTTAAGCTCAACGATGCCTCGCTGACCTTCGAGCCTGAGAGCTCTTTGGCCCTCGGTTTTGGTTTCCGCTGTGGCTTCCTCGGTCTGCTGCACATGGAGATTATTCAGGAGCGTCTGTATCGCGAGTTCGATATGGATGTTATCACTACGGTACCTAATGTGTCGTACCATATAACCACTACCTTAGGCGAGGAGCTTGAGGTGCATAACCCCTCGGGACTCCCCGAGATTACCAAGGTGGCAAAGATTGAGGAGCCCTATATCCTCGCACAGATAATCACCAAGGCCGACTTCCTCGGTAATGTCCTTAAGCTATGTATCGATAAGCGTGGTGTGATGAAGAATCAGACCTTTATCACCCAGGACCGCGTGGAGGTAAACTTCGAGATGCCACTTTCGGAGATAGTTTTCGACTTTTACGATAAGCTTAAGAGTATCTCTAAGGGTTATGCCTCATTTGACTATCACCGCACAGGGTATCAGCCGAGTAAGCTCGCTAAGCTCGATATATTGCTCAATGGCGAGGCTGTAGATGCTCTCTCGTCGCTGATATATGCCGACCACGCCTACGACTTTGGACGTAAGATGTGCGAGAAGCTTAAGGAGCTTATTCCTCGTCAGCAGTTCGATATAGCCATTCAGGCGGCCATAGGTGCTAAGATTATAGCGCGTGAGACCGTTAAGGCTGTGCGTAAGGATGTTACAGCAAAGTGTTATGGTGGTGATATCTCACGTAAGCGTAAGCTGTTGGAGAAGCAGAAGGCAGGTAAGAAGCGTATGCGACAGATTGGTTCGGTGCAGGTGCCGCAGTCGGCGTTTCTTGCGGTGCTCAAGATGGATTAATTTGTTGTGATAAGGCATCATCTACTGCCGCTAACGAATTATCTTGGCAATGGGCAGTACATCCAAGTACAGCCCATCGCCTCGAAGTTCGCCGAGCGTTGTATCTAATGCCTTCTGACAACAAATTTGGTTCTTTGCTGTGATAAGGGAGCATCTTTGAAGCTTTGCTTGTCTGAAAAATGCTCACATACGTTTAGTATGCTCCGCTTTTTCAGTCTGCGACAAATCTCCAAATTTGCAACCCTTCTGACAACAAATTTGGTTCTTTGCAGTGATAAGGTATCATCTGCGGCATCTGGCTTGAGTGCAAAATGCTCATTTACCTTGAGTAAACTCCGCATATGTAACCCTTCTAACAACAAATTTGGTTCTTTGATGTGATAGTGTTAATATGTTATTTGGTTAGAGATAGCACCTTGTCATCATATTAACACACGATTTATACAATAATTGCGGTAGTAGCTCAGTCGGTAGAGCATCGGCTTCCCAAGCCGAGGGTCGCGGGTTCGAGTCCCGTCTACCGCTCATTGAGAGTCGGTATAGGGACTCTCACGCGACCCTCACCGCCCCTATCAGGGGTTGGGGGTGTAAATATAAATAAGGCGCGTAGCGCGGGTTCGAGTCCCGTCTACCGCTCATATAGAGTCGGTATAGGGACTCTCACGCGACCCTCACCGCCCCTATCAGGGGTTGGGGGTGTAAATATAAAATAAGGCGCGTAGCGCGGGTTCGAGTCCCGTCTACCGCTCATATAGAGTCGGTATAGGGACTCTCACGCGACCCTCACCGCCCCTGTTATAGGCGGTGTAAATGATAAATGAAGGTGGCGCGGTGCGCAAGTTCGAGGTGGTGGCTATAAGTGTGGATATCGATACATTTTAGTAGACCTTAGCAATAATGTTGATAACAACCTAAACCAAATAAATATAATCTTATGAAACAAGTTCTTCTATCACTAATACTTATACTGACTGTTGCGACATCGGCAACGGCACAGGGTTACACCCCTACGGAGGAGAATCTACGCTCGCGCAAAGAGTTTGCCGAGGATAGGTTTGGTATCTTTATCCACTGGGGCATATATAGCATATTTGCGCAGGGTGAGTGGTATCTCCAGAATGTAGGCCTTAACCGCGACGAGTATGCAAAGGCTGCCGATGCCTTCTATCCGCACCGCTTCAATGCCAAGGAGTGGGTGGCGGCAATCAAGGCCTCGGGAGCAAAGTATATATGCTTTACCTCGCGTCATCACGATAGCTTCTCGATGTGGGATACGGCAGAGTCGGAGTTTAACATCGTAGATGCTACGCCATATAAGCGCGACATACTCAAGGAGTTGGCCAAGGAGTGTAAGAAGCAGGGCATAGCTCTTCACCTCTACTATTCGCACGCCGACTGGTCGCGCGATGAGTATCCACGTGGCCGTACAGCTACGGGTGTTACGGGACGTAATGCCGAGCTTATCAACTGGCCTGCATATTACAACTTTATGAATCGTCAGATAACGGAGCTTTTGACCAACTATGGTCCAGTGCGCGCTATCTGGTTCGATGGTTGGTGGGACCACGACGAGGATGAGACACCTTTCGACTGGCAGCTCGATGAGCAGTATGCTCTTGTTCATAAGTTGCAGCCAGCGTGTCTTGTTGCCAATAACCACCACCAGGTGCCTTTTGAGGGTGAGGATATTCAGATTTTTGAGCGAGATCTGCCTGGTGAGAATACTCACGGATTATCGGGTCAGGCCATCAGCCGCTTGCCTTTGGAGACGTGTCAGACGATGAATGGTATGTGGGGCTATAAGGTCGTAGATCAGGATTATAAGTCTACAGAGACGCTTATTCGCTACTTAGTAAGTGCAGCAGGTAAGGGTGCAAACCTCTTGCTAAATGTGGGCCCTCAGCCCAATGGCGAGCTACCTGAGGCTGCCTTAGAGCGTATGAAGGCTATGGGTGAGTGGCTCTCGGTAAATGGCGATACGATATACGCTACCGAGGCTGGTGATGTTGCCCAGCAGGAGTGGGGTTGCACAACACGTAAGGGTGATCGTCTCTTTGTGCATATCTTCGAGCTTGAGGGAGATGCCGTCGTGTTGCCTTTGGAGTGTGAGGTTATTGAGGCTACGGTTTTTGCCTCGGGTGAGAGTGTTAGCTTCGAGAAGTGCGATGGTGGCTACCGTATCATCACAGGCCCTGTGACCGATGCTATAGACTACATTGTCGAGCTACGCACGAAATAGAGCCTTTGCCGATAAGCATAAATTTGTTGCAATAATCCTACAATTATCGCAGTCCATATTTGTGGATTGCGATTTTTTTGCTATCTTTGCGCGATTAACGCGCGAATATTTAGGTGTTCGGCGTGGTTATGTGTTGGTGATGGCTAACGATAGTGTGATTAACGACACGAAAAATACATAAACAATAACAAATAACAAAACTTTCTAACAATGCAGAGTAAAGGAATTATCAAGTGGCTGGCAGTGCTTTTGGGCCTTGCTAGCATCTGGCAGCTCTCATTTAGCTTCGTTACGCGAAACATCGAGGCTGAGGCTGCAAAGCAGGAGAATCCCCAGGCATACCTCGACGAGAGGTGGGATAAGAGTGTCTACTTAGGCTACACCTATGGTGAGTGTAAGGAGAAGGAGCTAAACTTGGGTCTTGACCTTAAGGGCGGTATGAACGTGATGCTTGAGATTAAGGCAGAGGATGTTATCCGCACTAACGCCTTCAACGACATCACTGTAGCATCAAACAACACTCTTCGTGAGAGCATCGAGGCGGCATTGGATGCTGCATCGGCTATGGAGTCGCCTTCGGCTGTTGTTGATGCCTATGTAGCAGCTCTTTCGGCTGAGGACCTTATGGCTATCTATGCTACTGACGATGCTTCGGCCGTAGCATCACAGCTTAAGAGCCACATCGAGGGTTCGGTAGCTAAGATGAACGAGGTGTTGATAACACGTATCGACCTTCTTGGTGTTATCCAGCCAAATATCCAGCCTATTGCAGGTACTAACCGTATCATGGTTGAGCTTCCAGGTGTTAAGGAGCCTGAGCGTGTAAGTAAGCTCTTGGCCTCGACAGCAAACCTTGAGTTCTGGCAGGTGTGCGACAGCGAGGATGCTAACACCATTATGCAGACCCTCTTTGTCGATGGTGACGCTATCGTGCGTGACTACCTCCTTGCTCAGGGTGCCGATGAGACAGAGGTGAGCATCACTCCACTTAGCGAGTTGCTTATGACCTCATACCCTGCACCTGTTGAGGATGGCAGCGTTCAGACTTTCAGTGTATCGGAGCCTTTGGTTGCAGCTGCTGAGAAGAGCAACATACAGCTTATCAACGAGTATTTGGATATCCCAGCTGTCAAGGCTTTGATTCCTGCCGATGTTAAGCTTGCATGGTCAAACAAGAGCTCGCTTGATAGCTCTAAGGGTACTTTCCTCCTCTACGCTCTTAAGGGCAAGGATGGTGCTATGCTTCCAGTATTGGATGGCTCGGGCATCACCAACGCTCGTGCGGCAGGTGGTCAGTATGGTGGCTTCGAGGTATCTATGACTATGGACTCTAAGACAGCTATCGAGTGGGGTAACATCACAGGTGCTAACATAGGTCGTCAGATTGCTATTGTTCTCGATAGCTACGTCTACTCTGCACCACGTGTAAACGATCGTATCGATGGTGGTCAGTCATCTATCACTGGTAACTTCACAGCACAGGAGGCCGAGGACTTGGCTAACGTACTTAACTCAGGTAAGTCACCAGCTCCTGCAACTATTATCTACTCTGAGGTTGTAGGTCCATCACTCGGTGCTAAGTCTATCAACGCAGGTCTTATCTCATTCGTATTGGCATTCTGCCTTGTACTTCTCTACATGGCATTCTTCTATAAGACAGCAGGTTGGTATGCCAACATCGCACTCTTGTTCAACGTGCTATTGCTCTTTGGCGTATTGGTATCGTTTGGTGCAGTGTTGACACTTCCAGGTATTGCTGGTATCGTGCTCACTATGGGTATGGCTGTGGATGCTAACGTCATCATCTTCGAGCGTGTTAAGGAGGAGTTGCGTGCAGGTAAGGGCATTATGCTTGCCATCAAGGATGGTTTCTCTAACGCCTACTCAGCGATTATTGATGGTAACCTTACCACAATCATTACAGGTATCGTACTCTTCTTCTTCGGTACAGGTCCAGTTAAGGGCTTCGCAACAACCTTGGTATTGGGTATTATTACATCGTTGTTCTGCGCTATCTTTATCACACGTGTACTTATTGAGTCGCACGTGGAGCGTCGTGGCACCATCGCCTTCTCGCGTAAGTTCACTGAGAACTTCATGCAGAATGTTAAGTTTAGCTTTATCTCTAAGCGCAAGGTCTCTTACGTTGTATCGGGTATATTGATTGTCGCATCTATCATTTCGCTCTTTACTCTCGGTCTTAATCAGGGTGTTGAGTTCACTGGTGGTCGCTCGTATGTTGTTAAGTTTAACGAGACTATCAGCGTTGAGGATGTACGTCAGAGCGTAGCTCAGGAGTTTGAGTCTGTGGCTGATGCTGCTAACTCATCTGTTGAGGTTAAGCAGTTCGGTGATGACAACCAGGTGCGTATCGTTACTCAGTATCAGCCTGCAGGCCTTGAGGGCGAGGAGGCTAACGATGCTGTAGATCGTCTGTTGTTCGCAGCTTTGGATAAGTACTTCACTATCGATGACTTCGGCTTCGAGGAGTTCCGTACTGCTGGTGATGGTGTTGCACAGTGGGGTATCGTATCATCTGAGCAGGTGAACGAGTCTATCTCGTCTGAGATGACCGTAAACTCGATTATTGCGGTGCTTATCGCCCTTGTAGCTATTGGCCTCTATATCGCAGTGCGTTTCCGTCGCTGGCAGTGGGCTATGGGTGCTACAGTAGCCTTGGCACACAACGCTTTGTTGGTTATCGGTATCTTCTCAATGTTGTATGCTGTTATGCCTTTCAACCTTGAGGTTAACCAGGCCTTCATCGCTGCTATCTTGACCATCATCGGTTACTCTATCAACGATACAGTGGTTATCTTTGACCGTATCCGCGAGTACATTGGTCTATATCCTAAGCGCGATATTAAGACAAATATCGATAATGCTATCTGCGCAACCTTGTCACGTACAATCAACACCTCGGGTACTACGTTGGTAACCTTGTTGGCTATCTTCATCTTTGGTGGTGAGACTATCCGAGGCTTTGTATTTGCGTTGATTCTCGGTGTCATTATCGGTACCTACTCTTCAGTATTTATCGCTACACCTATCGCTTACGACCTCCAGCGCAAGAATGTTAAGCGCGGTGAGGAGGCTACTGAGGCATAGTCTGTGTAGATACAAAGAGATATCTCTTCATAATAGGTCGCATTCCTACGATGGATTGCGGCCTATTTTTGTATGTTATAGCAATACCCCAGCACAAGATTACATAATATATCGTCACACGTGGTGTAAATTACATGCTTTTTTATACCTTTGGCATCATAATGATGCATCTACTACAGCATCGTGCTACATAATATATCGTCACACGTGGTGTAAATTACATACTTTTTTATACCTTTGGCATCATAATGATGCATCTACTACAGCATCGTGCTACATAATATATCGTCACACGTGGTGTAAATTACATACTTTTTTATACCTTTGGCATCATAATGATGCATCTACTACAACATCGTATTACATAATATATCGTCACACGTGGTGTAAATTACCTACTTTTTTCTACCTTTGGCATCATAATGATGCATCTACTACAGCATCGTATTACATAATATATCGTCACACGTGGTGTAAATTACATACTTTTTTATAACTTTGCGCAATAAGAGTTTTTAAATATTTATGGGAGATATAAAGGGATTTTTTAAACGCCTTGGTAGCTATATATCGCCAGCATACGTTACGATGCTCGTCGCTGCCTTCATATTGTGGTATATCACCAAGCTCGGTGATACATACACTACGGACCACGTTGTTACCGTCGTAGTAGATGGTAAGGCCTTCGATGTGGGGTGTACGATACGTGGTAAGGGTACAAACCTTATCAGCTATACCATGTCATCGGAGCGAAGTAACTTTGAGGTCCCCTCGTCGGAGCTTAGCTTCGATAAGGAGGTGACCGACGATACGGGTAAGACCTATCGCCATGTTACGGGCCACTCTATGCAGCAAGCCTTGGCATCGCGTATGAACGATGTCGATGTGGTTGCGGTGAGTAAGTTGCCTACTATCGAGAGCTACGAAGAGTAACTATAATTAGGGCTATAGCGCGTATATAGTCCTAATATATATAATATAGGTATATGTATAAGGTTGGTATAACAGGAGGAATAGGTTCGGGCAAGAGTACTGTTTGCGCTATGTTCGAAGAGTTGGGTGTGGCGGTCTATAACTCCGATGTTAGGGCTAAGGAGTTGATGACAACCGACACTGCGCTGCGCGAGGCTATTGTAGAACGCTTTGGAACGGAGTGCTATAACGCCGATGGCCTTAACCGCAGCTACCTTGCCGAGCGAGTATTTAGCAATGGCGAGGAGCTTGCTGCACTTAATGGTATCGTTCACCCTGCTGTAATGGCCGATTTCGAGGCCTGGGCCGAGAGCTCAGCTGGTAGCTATGTGGTCTTAGAGTCGGCGATACTCTTTGAAGCAGGCCTTGAGGGTAGTGTGGATATGGTTATTGCGGTACTCGCGCCTCAAGAGCTGCGCATAGAGCGTGCCATGGCACGTGATGGTGCGCAGAGAGAGCAGATAGAGGCTCGCATACGTAGTCAGATGAGTGATGATGAGCTTGCTGATAGGGCTAAGTATGTTGTTATAAATATCGATATCGACGACCTCAGAGAGGATGTCGAGCAGCTCCATAGACGTATATGCTATGATTCTCGCGCCTAAGAGTATAGACCTTCGTGATAGCCACGTTATGGCTATCATCAACCTCACGCCCGACTCGTTCTACGCTAAGAGTCGCAACGAGGACCTTGAGTCGGCGCGTTCTGCAATAGATAGGGCCGTAGCCGAGGGTGCTACCATTGTCGACATAGGTGGCTACTCATCGCGCCCAGGTGCTGCGGAGGTGTCGGTTGACGAGGAGTGGCGACGTGTGAGGATGGGGTTGGAGGCGGTATGCTCGATGGATGAGGGTGTTGTGGTCTCTATTGACACATTTCGCTCGGAGATAGTGCGCCGTGCTGTCGAGGAGTTTGGCGATGTTATAGTTAACGACATCTCGGCAGGCGAGCTTGATGCCGATATGGCCGCTACGGTGGCACGCTTGGACCTCTGCTATATCGCTATGCACATGCGCGGCACGCCACAGACAATGCAGCAGATGACCAAGTATGAGGGTGGCGTTGTAGGCGAGGTGGTAGGCTATTTTAGGCGTAGGGTAGAAGAGCTTCAGGAGGCAGGTATTGCCCCTGAGAGGATAATCCTCGACCCTGGCTTTGGCTTTGCCAAGAGTACGGAGCAGAACTTTGAGCTGTTGCGAGGTTTGGATAATATTCGAGCTTTGGGCTATCCTATACTTGTTGGACTGTCGCGTAAATCGATGATATATCGCAGCTTGGGTATTTCGGCCGAGGAGTCGTTGCCTGGCTCTTTGGCTCTTGCGTGGCAGACGCTACAGGGGGGTAATGCCATACTTAGGGTCCACGATGTTGGGGCTACGCAACAGGTGGTGCGCCTATCGAACATATATAGAACATCTATAATTGCAGATGATAAAGCTTTGTAATATAAGGAAGAGTTTTGGTGACCTTGAGGTGCTTCATGGCGTGTCGTTAGAGGTGTCACAGGGCGAGATAGTATCTTTGGTTGGTGCAAGTGGAGCGGGTAAGAGTACGCTGTTGCAGATTGCAGGCTCGCTTATGCGTCCCGATAGTGGTGATGTTGTCGTCGATGGTGTCTCGTTATCGGGACTAAGTGATGGTGCGCTCTCGGAGTTTAGAAATAGACGTATAGGCTTTATCTTTCAGGCTTACCATCTTCTGGCCGAGTTTACAGCCGTAGAGAATGTTATGATGCCTATGCTTATTGGAGGTGTAGGACGCGGAGAGGCCGAGCGACGTGCCACAGAGCTTCTCGATATGGTGGCTATGTCGCACCGCAGGGGGCATAAACCCTCGGCACTCTCGGGTGGCGAGCAGCAGCGTGTGGCCATTGCTCGTGCCTTGGCCAACAACCCTGCCATAGTCCTTGCGGATGAGCCTACGGGTAACCTCGATACGCACACACGCGACGAGATACAGAACCTCTTCTTTGAACTTCGTGAGCGAACAGGGCAGACACTCCTTATCGTCACCCACGATGAGGCATTGTCGCTGCGCTCGGACCGAAAAGTAGTTATGCAGGATGGAACAATTGTACGATAAGGGTGATATTTGTAACCTTGAGAGAGAGGAGCTTCGTGACCTCTTAGAGTCGCTTCACGACAGGTTTAACTGCGAGGATTTCATCGAGGCCGACCCTATTAGTGTGCCCCACTCGTTCAGTGGTGCTGAGGATAGGGAGGTGGCGGGTCTTTTGGCTGCGACAATCGCTTGGGGCAACCGCAAGGCGATAGTCAAGAGTGCGCACCGTATGATGCGATATATGGATAACGCCCCCTACGACTTTGTTGTTAATGCCTCGGAGCGAGAACTTGCCACGCTTCAGAGTTATGTGCATCGCACCTTTAATGGTGAGGATTTTAAGGACTTTGTGCGCGGTATGCGCCATATAATCACTCACTGGGGTAGCCTTGGCGGTTACTTTGAGAGTCATTACGATAAGATGCGCGATATGCGTAGCGTGTTGTCGGCCTTCAGGCGCGATTTCCACGCGGCAGAGCATAACGCCCACTCCGAGAAGCACCTCTCGTCAATAGATAAGGGTGCGGCGTGCAAGCGTTTGTGTATGTACCTGCGATGGATGGTGCGATACGACAATCGTGGCGTGGACTTTGGCCTGTGGCGTAAGATACCTATGTCAGCCCTCTATATACCATTGGATATCCACACTGGGCGTATGGGCCGAGAGTTGGGTCTACTAAGGCGTAAGCAGAGTGATTGGAGGGCTGTCGAGGAGCTTACAAGTAGTCTGCGTTGCTTCAATGCAGATGACCCTGTACGCTACGACTACTCACTGTTTGGCGTAGGTATTACTGGCCTACTATAGCGACATCGGTAGCTAATATGTTTCGTTTCAAGCACTTTTCGATAGATGATAGCCTCTCGGCGATGAAGATAGGCACCGATGGTGTTCTGCTTGGTGCGTGGGCCGATGTCGTGGGGTGCGATACAATCCTCGATGCTGGCACAGGTACGGGACTTATAGCCTTGATGGCTGCACAGCGTAATGCCAAGGCGCATATTGTCGCTATCGACATAGTATCGGATGCAGCTACAGAGGCACGTAGTAATGCAGATATGTCGCCTTGGAGCGAGCGTATAGAGGTTATGTGTTCCGACCTACGAGAGTTTAGCTATGGAGTCAAATTCGACCATATAATCTCCAATCCACCCTTTTTTAGCGATGCTGTGTTGCCGCCAAATGTGGCGCGTAGTGTAGCGCGACATACCACGACACTTAAGTTCGAGGATATAGTTGTAGCGGCAGAGCGGCTGTTGCGTGTCGGGGGTCGTCTTAGCCTTATACTCCCCGTAGAGTGTGGTCCAAGGATGCGTAGCGCGGCCTTTGGCCATCTGTGGCTAAGCCGCCAGACGGAGGTCATTACGCGCCAGGGCGAGCCTCCAAAGCGACTACTTATGGAGTTTACGTTGCAGGCTGAGCCTTTGATGCCGCGCTGCGATGAACTCACGATACAGGATGAGAATGGGGCGTATATGATGAAATATCGCCAGATGACCGAAGAATTTTATCTAATGTTTTGATGGCTGTAAAATTATCACTATATTTGCCATCGTTGATTAAACTATATTATAAGAGCGAAGAGTCTATGAAGAGGATATTTAAGATATTTACATTGGTTGTAGCTATGGTGCTTGTCATCGATGCCTCGGCGCAGCAGGTTGTCAAGCAGCGTATAGGTGTATATCGAGAAGGTGGCGATGTTGTCATTTCCGAGGCTACGACAACGCTTGTCGTGGACCTTGTTACCGAGCATGAGGTGTTCAAGCCAGGCCCCTATGCACGCTATGCGCAGAAACTATTAGGCACACGTGCTTCGCTTGTTGCTCGTGATGAGTATCGTCTTATCTCGGCCGATGTTGCGGTGCTTAAGGAGCCAGCATACTACGCTACGGAGCCAGGGTGTGACGATTGCGCTACTCGTCCGCATCACCGAGCACCAATCTTCATGGGTCATAGTCCACTGCCTATAGATAGGGTGTCGTCGACAGAGATGGGTACTGAGAGTGCTGCTACAGAGGCTGCCGAGCATATATTCAATCTACGTCAGGTACGTCTTGAGATTGTCACTGGTGAGCATGGTGATGGTGTCTATGGCGGAGGCTTGGAGAGTGCGCTGCGCGAGATAGATAAACTTGAGCGCGGCTACCTACAGCTCTTCTACGGCAGTAGCGAGGTGACAACTACGACAGAGCGTATTGAGGTTGCGGTAAATGGCGAGCAGAAGACAACCATTGTGGCGCGCTTTAGCCCTACCGAGGGCATTGTTGATAGCAAAGACCTTGCGGGCGACTTGGTTATGGTGGTCATCAACCCCTCGGATATGAGCTATCCAGAGAGTAACCCCAAGGGTACTGTGGCCTACCGTTATGCCAATAATTGCGAGGTTATGGTTATGTATGGACAGGAGCGTTTAGCGCGCCGCATACTACCTATCTATGAGTTTGGAGCTACGGTGATGTTCCTTAATCCCACGAAGTAAGCTATGGATAATACGCAGAGGATGATAGCCCTCTTGGGGCGTGTGCGCAAGCAGATGAATGGTGCGGTGTCGGAGAGTATGGCTACGCATGGCCAGAATTATGGCCTTAACTATGGTGTGAGCATCGCTACGCTTAGAGAGATTGCCGCTGGCGAGCCTAAGGACTACGCCTTTGCTAAGTATCTCTATCAGCAGCAGGTGCGCGAGCTTAAGCTCTTAGCCACACATCTTGCAGAGCCCGAGAAGCTCGATACGCACGAGTTCCCCTTCTGGTCGCGAGGTATCGCCAATGCGGAGCTTGCCGAGGAGCTTGCCTTTGCGCTGCTCTCAAAGATTTACGATATCAACTCGCTTATGGGCGTATGGTCTACCGAGAGTAATGAGATGGTGGCCTACGCTGCCCTTATGGCTGCTGCACGTAATGAGCGCACAACAACAGAGGTCGCCTTTATAGCTATTGAGAATAGCGTTAAGGCTAATCCAGAGTCGAGGTATATTGCCGAGGCTGTTGTTGCGCTGCTTGTCTATGTCGCCTCGCGAGATAAGTCTGTTAAGGTGGGTATTCCACACCTCTTGGAGCGTCTTAATGACTCCCCAACGAAGCGTCATATCGAGGAGGAGATAGAGTGGCGTTTGGAGTATATGTAGCACTTCACACGAACACTGTTAATATGCCCCTACGGTCTGGTAGCGGCGTATTACACTACATAGCCTCTCGAACGATATAATACCGCTATGTCGCCACAGCATATCACCACGATAAAATAGCATAATCGTAGGCACGGCCACGATGTTGTATCGCCGCACAAGCTCGCTACTACGTGCCGAAGTTGTATCGATGCGCAGTAGTGTGGCTAAATCGCTCATAGCCAATGCTATTCGGTCTAACGTAGGGTCCATTGCCCTGCATGCTCCACACCATGTGGCGTAGAAGTCTACGATAATTAGCCTCTCGGCAGCGATGATATTGTCGAAATCGGATACTCTCATAACACTCTCTTTTAGCTAATATCTATGTGTCAAAATCTATACCGAAGTAACACACGAGAGCGACTAAATGGTAGATAGTCGCCCTCGTGTGTTTAAGTGGTTGAATAAAGAGATATAGTTCTAGGCTTAAGTGCCTTTTCACCGCTCTCGCTCGGTAAATCCTGCAAGCAGCCTCTGCACTCACTTAATCGCGGCATAGAGTGCCAAAATAGACTCTTACCTGGCCACTCGCAGTGTTAGTATTGATAAGATATCCTACTGCCCCAGCAGTTGGTCATTGTGCAATCCTCGGCCTTGAGAAGTAGCTCGCCTGTGGTGGGGTCTACGCACTCGAAGTAGAGCGAGATATCGACAATCGCAGCGTTGTCGTATATAAATGGGTTGTTGCTCGCCTCATTACTGCCAATATAGGTAAACTCTATCCATCCGAAGGTTGAGGTGTACTCCCAAGCGATATGTCCATCCTCTTTGATATTTACTAACGTAAGGTCTACGTAGCCATCCTTCGTTGTCGGACCATCTAACTCTCTACCTGTCGTGTCGCCGAAGTAGTACTTGGTGTTTATCTTTGGCTCGGTGCCCGTTATCGAGTCAAGGTATATCGAGACAAGAGAGTAGGTGTTGTCCGTAAACCACGCTATTCTATTCTCTAATGTAAAGTCGAATGAGCCATCTAAGTTGTGGAATATGCTAAACCAGTTATCCACATTGGTGTCGAACACTGACTTTACATCTTGGCTTTCACCATAGAAGCGCACGTAGTCAAGCTCGGGCTCTGCGGTGGTGAGGAATATCTCGAAAGGGTGTACGTTGCGCCTCTCGCGACGCTCCTCGATTCTATCCTGCACCTTTTCGGCTTGGTGCATCAGAATCTTTTCGCACGACGAGCATAGTATCAGCGCAACTATTGCTGTAAGCTCGAATACCCTCCTCATAGCGTTGATATTTAAGTTATATAATTAGGCTATATTGACCACTACTGCTCGTTACTCGCAATGTACTCTTCCAATATCGCAATGTACTCTTCGTAAGAGATGTAGCCATTTAGGTACCCCTCGCGTCCCTCATCGAAAGTATAGTGATATAGCTCCATAGGACATGTGCGTTTGTAACCCATATTTTTACTATAGTATAGCCACATGGGGTATACGTGGCCCAGGAGAATGGCCTGCTTGCCGTCAAAGTATAGTAGCTCGGCAGCATACTCATCATCCGCACTGGTGTAGAGCGTGTTGGTGTCGCTATCGTAACGCCACATCTCGGTGTTGTAGTAACCTTTGATGCCCTGCTCGTTAAGGTAGTACTCAAATGATGGGTCAGCAGACCCTGGGTATGAACGTGTGTTGAGCGTGCCATCGTCGTTTAGTAGAGCATCGAATTGCATCTGTGCTCCAACCCAGTCGGAACTATCTGACCAAAAGTCTGCCTCCTCTCCATTGAGGTCTTTAACCAACATAAAGCGGTGATTGCAATTGAATACTGAGGTGTTGAGCTTATCGATAAACAGGTTGTCATCTATATCGCCCTCCTGTTTGCCGATAAGAGTTAGCACCTCAATCATTTTGGCGCGAGATTCTGGGTATTCAGGCAGTAGGGCACCCTTATATGTTGTCGAGTTGTATGCATCGGAGCCATTGCCAATCTCTACACCAGGGATGAATTCAATTGGGCGAAGCTCCTCGGGAGTACTCTCGCAGGCTGCAAGGGCAAAGCATGCGACAAAAATGGAAATAATTGAACGTCTCATAACACTAAGTATTTATTATTATACAGTAACAGAACTCTTGCGATTTTCTTATTGCAAAATTAGATGCAATATCTGTAATATCAAAATTTTTAGCTCTTAAACTTTTCAGCGAGCTGTTTGTAATATATTGATAATCAGTAGT
Organism: Rikenellaceae bacterium; assembly: GCA_015059715.1. Lineage (GTDB taxonomy): Bacteria > Bacteroidota > Bacteroidia > Bacteroidales > Rikenellaceae > Alistipes. The sequence goes on from SUZV01000014.1 coordinate 67,620, forward strand.
ATAAAAATGCTAAAATTGCAAATTTTTCAACTTATTGATAATCAACAAGTTATGTGTGAGATATTGTATATAGATGTAAATTGTTGAAATTCAGCATCTTACCCTCCATGTGTGTAATGAGTGTGTTAGCTGTGTAGATTAACGTGCAATTATTTGTCTATTATATATTTTATGCTATCTTTGCCATAGAGAATTAATTACTAATATATGAAATTATGGCACAAAAAGTGAAAAAGTTGCTTAGGAGGGCTCTTACGTTTTTTGCTCTTATGGCCTTGGTGATAGTCTGCTTTATCCCCATACGTTACGTTATATCCTATATATTGGAGCTGTTTGGTGGCGAGGATAGTGTTGACTGGCAGCCAATCCTACTAATATGTGTCGTGCTAAGTGTAGTGTTTATAGTCGTTGATATTACTCTAAGCAGGAGGGGCATTAAGGGCCGAGGTCGAGAGGCTGTAGTGGCCTGCCGCAGTGTGATGCTTACATCTACTATAATGTTTGGAGTCTTTCTGCTTTTGGATATGGATGCTACTTCGTCAGAGGATGCCGATGCTCACTTTAGGACGGCACATTGGCTATCGTTGAGCCTCTCGGTAAGTATCTTCAACTATCTATATGCACGTAGGCAGCAGCGCGAGGTTGAGAATGATGTTAATGGACTTGTTGTGGCTGCCGAGTGTCAGGATATCGAGAGTGCCGAGGCCCTATCAGCGAAGCTTGAGGGCTGTGGTATCAAGGCGATGATAGTCGAGAAGGGTAGTCCTATTTATATCAATGGTGGCGAAGCACCTGTGCAGCTACAGGTATGCCGTAAGGACCTTGAGACGGCAAAGAGCCATATTGCCCAGTAGGGTATTTAGGTGCGTGGTGTGTCACAACACCATTTCTGCTTAGGATAATAGCATATTGGCACAATATTGGAAATATGGAGTTGAGTAACTAAATATCTCCTATATGAAGCAGACGAAGAAAAAATATTTAACGGCAGAGAATGGTCGTCCCATTGCCGATAATCAGAATACGCAGACCGCAGGCGTGCGTGGTCCAGTGACACTACAAGACCCTTGGCTAACCGAGAAGTTGGCCCACTTCGACCGAGAGGTGATTCCCGAGCGTCGTATGCATGCCAAGGGTGCAGGGGCCTATGGCACGTTCACCGTGACGCACGACATTACGCAATATACGCGAGCCTCGATATTTGCCCATGTGGGTAAGAAGACCGACTGTTTTGTTCGTTTCTCCACCGTTGCAGGTGAGCGTGGTGCTGCCGATGCCGAGCGCGATATTCGAGGTTTTGCTATGAAGTTCTACACCGACACAGGCAATTGGGATTTGGTGGGTAATAATACTCCAGTATTTTTCTTGCGCGACCCTCTGAAGTTTCCCGACCTAAACCACGCCATTAAGCGCGACCCTCGAACAGGTATGCGCTCGGCAAATAGCAACTGGGACTTTTGGACGTTGTTGCCCGAGGCTCTACACCAGGTGACCATAACGATGTCGCCACGAGGCATACCTCTCTCGTTTCGCCATATGCACGGCTTTGGTAGCCATACCTATAGCTTTATCGATGCTGATAATCGCCTCACGTGGGTTAAGTTTCACCTGCGAAGCCTGCAGGGAATTAAGAATCTGACCGATGCCGAGGCGGAGGCTATTATTGCCAAAGACCGCGAGTCGCATCAGCGCGATTTGTTTGAGGCTATCGAGCGTGGCGACTACCCTCGTTGGCTTATGCAGGTGCAGCTGATGAGCCAGGAGGAGGCAAAAGAGTACCATATCAACCCGTTTGACCTTACTAAGGTGTGGTATCATGGCGATTTTCCGCTACGTGATGTCGGCATCTTGGAGCTTAACCGCAACCCTGAGAACTTCTTTGCCGAGACCGAGCAGGCGGCATTTAATCCTATGAACGTAATCGACGGCATTGGCTTCTCGCCAGATAAGATGTTGCAGGGGCGTTTGTTCTCCTATGGCGATGCGCAACGCTACCGCTTGGGTGTAAATCACCATCTAATACCCATAAACAAGCCTCGTTGTCCTTACCATGCCTATCATCGTGACGGACAGATGCGTACCGACGATAACGCGGGTCGCACGATAGGGTACGAGCCAAATAGCTATGGCGAGTGGCAGGACTCTCCAACGCTCAAAGAGCCGCCGTTGGCCATCAATGGTGAGGTATACAACTACGATGAACGCGAACTCGACAGCGACTACTACACGCAGCCAGGTAAGCTCTGGCGACTGATGTCGGCAGAAGACCAAAAGGCGACCTGCGAGAACACAGCTCGCGCTATGGGTGACGCAGAGGTGTTTATTAAGTACCGCCATATCCGCAACTGCCACCGCGCCGACCCTGCTTATGGCGAGGGTGTGGCAAAGGCATTGGGGCTCTCGCTGAGCGAGGCACTCCTTGCTGAGGACCCTGCGCATCCATCGTGGGATTGGAGATAGTGGGTGTGATAATGTGAGGCTGCCTAATAAGGCTCTTGGGTCAGCTGCACCTTTCCAACCCGCGAGTAGCATTAGAATAGAGGTGTTATCTGCTTACAACAAGATGGGAGTGTCGAAAACTTGCTCGACACTCCCTTTGTTGTGCTACAACACTAATAAGATAGGTGTTTAGTTGTGGCTATATATAAGTTGTCTAAGGTTTTACATTAATCTTGACAATCTCGGAGTAGTGGCCCTCAGTGCGGTCGCTTCCTGCAAATACAGCAAAGCAAACCTCGTAGATACTCTCTGGCTCGGGGTTGTAGAGTCCAAATCTCGATTCAGCACCACCAGCCTCGTTCTTGAATATCTGCACACGTTCCCACTCCTCGATGCCCAAAGGACGGTAGCATAGTTGAATCACCTCATCGTAGATGTGATATGCTGGGGTGTAATCCTCCGATGGCACACCGTCGTAGAGGATGTCCACCCTGTCAATAACCGCCGTGACATGGCTTATTTCGACATTTTCAACACCATCTAACTCATCGAATACCTCTATTTGGCACGAGAGTAGGGGAGTCGAGAAGTCAACCTCAATCTCGGCATTTGTTGTGCTAAAGTCGCCATGTAGCTCGATGCTCCTATATACAGGGTCCTCGGGGATGATAGTCTGCTCTGGCCAAATCGTTATGGTGTACTGATACATTGTCGAGTAGGCGAGGTAGCCGCTACCCGCTGTAGGTAGCTCCATAACTAATCTTCCGTCAACAATCTCCTCGGCAGCGTATTCAACCGTCACCATATCTTCGTGTGGGTAGCCATGTCTACGATACTCAAGCTCGATGCAGCGCAGAGGGTGGGTCTCGCCATCGGCCCTATACTCTATGTTATCGAGCGTTATAGTAGCAAATAGGCCCCGAGTCTCTATATCGATATCGTAGTCAAAGTCGCATATCGGGTCTTTCCTTGCCGTTCCAAAGGTGAAATCATCGCTTACCGCCGAGTAGTCGTAACGCTCATCCTCGATGTAGATGCGTGCCCTGTACTCGGTCATTGGGGCGAGCTTGCTGAGTTTGAATACCACCAAGCTATCACGCACGCCATACTCTCTCTGGAACTGCTCTTCCTCCACCATATCGCCCATGTGCGCCTCGTAGCCGAGCTTGATTTTCGCCTTGGGATTCTCGTGGCCATCTACCGTCATGCGTGGCATTGTGGCAATGATGGTTGCGTTGTTCTCTTTAACCTCAATCTCTACCACCTCGCCGAAGTAGTGTTTAATGCCCGACTCTTGGGGCTGCTTGCTCTCGTCGTCTACGCTCTCGCACGACGATAGCGAGCCTAATGTCACAATCGCAAAAATATAGAAGAGATAGCTTCTCATAACCAAAACCTTATCTATCTATTAAATAGCTTTGTGAGAGCCTCGGGGGCAAAACTCTCCGATATAAACTCGCCACTCAGTGTCGCCTTGATAGAGTACCCCTCCACATCGCTACAATCGAGCTGCATGGTGCAGGTGTCGCCCTCCTGAACAAATGTCACAGAGCCACTATGTATGGCGGCATACTCAGGACCTAAATCGCCATCATCGTCGGTGGTGAAATACCACGAACCCCACATGCCGTATGAGTCGTATGTGCCAATGCTTAGAGTCTCATCTGCTACGCTGTATGTGCCTGAGATGGTATCGCTACCCTCGGCCAATGCTATATCGAGCATAAATATCGCGCTGCCGCCTGCGCCCTCTAAGCGATTATCCACCATAACGAGTATATATGTGCTGCCCTCCAACTGTTCGGCTACAAACAGTGCAGCATCGCCATCTATCTCCACGTCGTTTATGAGTGTTGTTTGGCGGATAACGTCGCCACCTTCGTTTGTCGAGTCTATGTGTGCAAACTTTCCAGTAAAGGTGACATAGTGTGACCTACCCTCGATGATTGCGGTAAGCACTGCACTATTTTCACCAATTACGAGCGTCGCCTCGCTAAAGAGTATGCCCTCCTCGTCGGTTATAAAGTTACCATCCGTATCAACCATGATTAGGGCACCGTATATGGTCCACTCTGCGCCGCTATCGCTCGCATCGAAGGTGTATGTGCCCTCGGGAATATTGCCATCCTCGGTTGCGGGGGCATACAAATCGATGCAGTAGTACGAGCCTTCGGTTAGTGACTCTCCGCCGAGGCTCATCTTAAACTCCTCCTCGGCAATAATTATAGAGTAGTTATCAATGCCTGGTGTAAACTCATCGCCCCAATACTCCACCAAGAGATATTTAGCCTCTAAGTATTCATCGTAGCTCTCCTTGTTTGGGATATCGTTACGACTCTTGTCACTCTTGTCGCAAGCTGCGAAGATTAGCGATAGAGTAATTAGTAGATAGAATAATTTTCCTCTCTTCATAGTACCTATATTTATTAATTAATATTGCATTTTCCTTTAAATTTTCCTTATGCAAAGTTAGCCTATTGCTGCGCTGTAACCAAATTTTTAGATACAGATTTTTTCAGCGCATAGCCTAAAACTATACTGATTATCAGTGATTTATATATTATGAAACCTCTGATTTTTCATAGTGCTGATTATCAATAAGTTATGGCTATGTAATTAATAGTTGTGGTGTAAATTGCTGGTTTATAGGTATTTATACAGGGTGTTTAACCATTGCGGCAAGTTAATGGGTATATATGGCGTAGCTCCATTGGTGATTTTTCGCATCTGCCTATTCTTGACCATTATATTTGTCCTCTTGTTAGAAATTCACCGCTACGCCTATCGACATAGAGTGTACTTTGATATTAGCCCGTGTGATTATATTACTATTTAGCTCGGGGAAGCTGATATCTACAGATGTTGGAAATAGGTTAAAGCCATAGCGAGCGAATAGCGATATACGGCCGAGGTCGACACCTATAGCAGGAGCAAGATAGAATCCTGTATCGAGGTTGTCGGTGAGGCTAAAGCCTGTGCGGAGTGATACGAATGGCGACTTACCACTCTTCAGAGGCGAGTATTTTGCCTCGATGAATACAGGGATGTTAACGACGTATAAGAAGCTGTTAATATCTACATATAGGCCCATGCCGAGACCTATAGCTACGCCATGTCCAATACGGCCACCATGTACGGTGCTAATGCCGATATTGCTGCCACCACCATTGCCACAGAGGAGTAGGCCACCATCGGCCGTAACACTTCCCCAGTAGCCTGTTTTGTGGTAGTTGTACTTTGTTTGCTGTGCCACTGCACTATTTGCAAATGATATCAATGCAGCAAGCAGAATAATGATTACTCGTTTCATAATTAACTCAATTTAATTTATATAACATCTATTAATAATCCTACTGGGCTATATAACGCTTAGTATCCTGTTTTTATAACTCTCTACAACGTTTTCTCGGTATAAAGCGGTGTTTATGTAGTTTTGATTTTCAGCCTACAAATTTACCCCCCCCCACGGATTTTCCAAATTTTCCAGGTTAAATTTTGTTAAAAAAGTTTGAATTTTAGCATATGACATATTTATGCGACAATGTTTAATTGTTTTTAACCACATCGGCAGGATTTTCCGTGGCAGCCTTCCACGAGCGGATGGTAACGATGCCTACGGTTAGTAATGCCAATATAAGAATTGCCAAGACAAAGACCCACCAATCAAGAGAGATGCGATAGGCAAAGTTGGACAACCATCTGTTAATAGCGTAATAACCGAGCGGAACGGCTACAACAGCACATACTGCAACAATCTTCAGGAATTGCAGATTGAACATCAGTAGTATCTCCGTAACCGTTGCACCATTCACTCTTCGGATGCCTATCTCCTTGCGGCGATATTGCGCATCGAAAAGTACCAAGCCAAAGACTCCCATTAGTGAAATGACGATAGAGATAAGGGTAAATAGCGTGATGAGGGTTGTGAGTTTTTGCTCACTCTGGTAGAGTCGCTCAATATCCTCATCCATTGTGCGTATAGTGTATGTATCTGCGGATATGGCAGGATTAAACTCAGCCAATGTTGTACGAATGTAGTTACGCGCTTCAGCGGATGGAGTTCCATTTGCCATACGAACATAGAGATACGAAGGGGTAACTTCATCATCAATGACAAAGCACATAGTAGGCGTGGTAAATTGTAACGAACGAGAGTGCCAATCTTTGCAAAAGCCCACCAATGATGTCAAACTTCCTGCATAGCTACTTACCCGATCGAGTTGCAAGTCAATAGCCTTTCGCCCCGTTTCATTCATAATCATCGCATCGGTATCCGATGATGATAAGTTGCGACCTTCAGTTAGCTCAATGCCCATAAAATCAAGAAAATTCCAATAGACATAGAGGGCTGAAATGGTTACAAAGCGACCATCAGGCATATTTACACCCCAGCCACCGTGCATCGGAGCCACCATCGGAGCGTCGGCGGCTGTTACATCCTCTACCATCGGATTTTGTTTAAGTTTATCGAAGAGGGCCTCCAGTTTATCGCGAGTAGGTACAGTATAGTCTTCGTCTACTGCAACCGTATAAACTAGCTCTCTGTTAAAGCCCATATCGTAGTTCATCATAAAGCGTTGCTGGCGCTCCATAAATATTACGGCAATAATCAAGGTCAACGAAATCACATATTGTGCACAGACTAACACATAGCGCAAAATTCGACCTTGGCGTGTGGCGTGGAACGAGCCGCCCAACACAAAGGCAGGTGAGAATTTTGTGATATACCATGCCGGATAGAGCGACACGATTAGACCAAGAGTTAGGGCAATGCCCACCAACGATAAGGCAACACTCCAATTATCCTCTATCGCAATCGAGGTGGATATATATTCGGTAAGTGGCGTATCGCCGGCCAACACAACGATAACAGCAGCACCGAATAGTGAAATAAGAATCAAACCTATGGTTTCAAACAAAAAGTTGAGGCGCAGTTGTGTGGTCGGTGCTCCAAAAATTTTGAGCGTGTTGACGGCACGAATACGCACAGGGATAAGTGCGAAGAAGAAATTGACAAAATTGATAAACGAGATTCCCAAAATCAGCACTGTAATTGCGATGAGTGTCAGTGTTGTGGTTTTATTACCCTGGGCAGTGTAAGCACCCTCGCACTCGGTGGCAAAATAGAGTCTGCTGTATGGATTTAGGCGTGGCGCAAGCAACTTCATTTGCTTCTCTACTTCACTTTCCGACGCACCCTCCTCCTTCATTGAATCACGAAGCCACTTATCCAGCTTTGCCGTAACAGCAATAGGATCTGCACCCTCTGAGAGCTTTACATAGCAGGGGTACGACCACGATGACTCCTCTTGCTGATAGTTAATCTCGGGAAATCCTGCAAAGCAGTCAATTTCTGCCAAGTCGCCAGGACCTGGTTGATCGCGATAGATGCCGATAATAGGGAATGCTACATTTCGCTCATCTGCACCTTGTCCGATATGGAGCCTATCTCCGACCTTAAGATTGTAGCGTCGAGCACAACTCTCTGCCATTACAAGGTCATGCACTCCGATATTCTCCGCTGACCCCTCTATAAATTCAAATGAAAATAGTTGTAACGCTTTCTCGTCAGTGCGTGATATTGCCAGCTCAAAATTGTCTATTTGCAAATTACGCTTTATAGAGAAGTATTGTCTTCCAATTATTTGTGTGAAGATATTAGCACATTGTTCCACCTCCGGACACGCTTCGCACATTGCTTGCGGCAGCAGGCGGTTCCATGTCATAGCATAATTACCCTCAGTTGTCCAACTTGGATATTCCAAACGGTAGATGCGCTCAACATCGGGTATAGACTGATTATAGCGCAGGTCGTAATGGACCTGCACTAATATCAGATATGCCGCAGCAAAGGCTATCGCCATACCCACTATGTTGAGTAGCGATGATGCCGTATAACGGCGTAGTAGTGTTATAAAGTTTCTCCAGAACATAGACTTTTAGTTTGATTTAACCACATCGGCGGGGTTTTCCGTGGCAGCACGCCACGAGCGGAGGGTTACAAGGCCGACCGTTACGGCGAGGACAATCACGAGGGCGGCAATATAGAGCCACCACGGCTGTGCGATGCGGTTGGCAAACGACTCTAACCAGCGCGAGGTGATATACCAGGCCACAGGTGCTGCCACCACAAAGCAACCTCCGACAATCCACACATAGCGCAGATTCAGCATCTCGACAATCTGGCGTGTCGTTGCGCCATAGACCTTGCGAACAGCAATCTCCGAGCGGCGGTGCTGCGTCTCGAACATCACAATACCGAAGACTCCCATCAGTGCGATAACAATGGCTAAAATGGCGAACATACCTACAAGAATCATCACCTTCTTCGTCTCACGATACTGCCACTCAATCCAGGTATCAAGTGTGTACAATCCTGGTGCTTCAGATGTAGGAGCAAGCTCCTTAGACAACTCCGCAATATACTTATTAAAGGCAGCGATGTCTGCTCCTGCACGAAGGCGCACATAGAAGTTATTATGCCCGTCATTTGTATTGCGACATACTAATGCGTGGTACTGGTTAGGGTTGCCGACAGAGCCAAACTGAACATCATTTATTAAACCTACTACCTTGCTATCGTAGACCTCCTCGTCAATGCCCCAGCCTATATCTTCCGCTACGCTTGCGAATAGAATAGCCTCACGACGCTCGCCAGACGAAGGGGTAAAATTCTTGCCATCAACGACTTTAAGACCGAAGAAATCGAGGAAGTTGTGGCGCACAAAGTTGACATATAGCGTAGCCTCCTTGCCCTCTTTCTCAATGCGTGTGGACTGACCAACGCCAAAGATGTTGAAATATGATGATGTGGCATCTATGACATCGGGGTGTTGCATAACTCGTTCTACGACGGTTTCAGTGTGGTTATAAAGGTCGTTGCTGGCAAAGTTTACGATATTCTCCTTCTCAAATCCGAGGTCGTACTGTACCATATAGCGGTACTGGAGGAAGAATACCGATGTTACGATAATAAGAATCATCGCTACGGTAAACTGAACACCAACCATTACAGAACGCAAACGACGACCTGTCGCCGACTGTGCAAAACCACCCTTAACACCCAATGAAGCATTAAAACGGGTGATGTAAAAAGCAGGATATAGCGCAGCAACGAAGGCGAGCAGAATCATTAGTCCTACCATCATCACAATCACCGGAATATTATCACCAAGAGCCAACGAGCAAGTTACATATTGGGTGATAAAGCTCTCTTGAATGGCTATCATCAGGTAGAATGTCAAAGCCATAGATATAAGCACCAAGCCGATAGCCTCAAAGAGGAAGTTCCAACGCAGTGTGCCCTGACTTGCACCGAACACCTTGCAGATATTTACGGCACGCATACGCACCGGCACAAGGGCGAAGAAGAAGTTTACAAAGTTTATAAAGGCGATGATGACAATTACCAGAGCGATAGCCGTGAGGATGATTGGCGCAGAGACTTTGCCACTCTCGAATGTTGCGCCAAAAGCATCGTGGAAGTTACCGTGGTAGTACATATCGTCGATGCGCACAAGGCGTGTGGCGAGGATATGCACACCATTCTCAATCTCCTCCTTCACATAGGCCTCATCCTCGGGATCTTCGGCAATCCACTCCTCGACCATTCCCAAGAACCACTGAGCATAGCTATCCTTGAAGTTCTTGATAAAATTCTCGGGGTTGGCATCTTCTCTGAGGCGAACGAAAGTGCAGTAGTTCCAGTTGTTGTTCTCGGTGGTATATACGTTCTCGTCACCCTTGATAATCTTCCAACTACCGAAGAGCGTATTCTTGGGCATATCCTCATATATCGCAACTATGGTAAGCTCATTCGTAGGCTTGCCGTCATTAAACCAATAACCTCCCTCGTGGTAGATATTATCGCCAATGCCCACGCCCATAAGTTCGGCTACTGACTCCGCCATTATCACAGTATTAGGCTCTTTAAGTCGTGAGAAGTCGCCTGCGATGCACTCAAAACCAGCCATATCAGGAGTATTTGGCGTAGCATTTTTTATCTCCTCGGTGTACTTGTCGTAATCCAAATCGTTGCGTTTAACCCATATACGAATAGGTAGCTGACCTGGACTAATAGAGAAAGCCTCCTCCACCTCAGGTGTCTTGGCAATAGCATCATATGCCGCCATACCCGGAGAGTTGGTACTCCATTGTATATTGTTAGGGTCATTGCCAAAGTTTGGTGAAATGATGTAGGTGCGGTCAGCATCCTTTATCGCACTGTTGAATGTGAGGGTGTACCACACCTGCGATGCGATGATGTAGAACGCCACAAAGGCGAGGGTCAAACCGAGCACATTAAGCAGCGATGCGACCTTGTAACGCTTGAGCGTCATCAGGAAATTTTTAAAAGCAATCTTCATACTTTTTCGATTTTATGCGGCACCTTTCGCACCTCCTTGCCTCTCCAAACAGTCACATACCACATGTATGCTCCTGCTTGGCTCGACTGCGGAGTCGCAAAATCTGCTCGCCTAAAATCAAAAAAGGCTTCGGGCGGGCAGACCGCGTTGAGTTAATAATTATTTTAGTTTTCTTATCTTCTTGTTATAGTATTTTGCAAAGTTGCTCAAAGAGGTGTACAACATTGAGATCATCCTCGCCAAGATATACTCCAATAAACTCCTTTTCGGGATTGATGTAGAGTATCTGTCCATTGACTCCAAATGCGTAGTGGCCACCTTGATACTGAATGGCAAAATATCCATTTCTACACTGCATAATAGTATGCACATCATCTTTATAGTAGTTCTGCAAACTCTCTCTGTCGGGGAAGTATCTGCGTTTCATATATTCAACGGCAGTATAACCGCCTCCTTCACTCTTCCAAGAGTTGATTTTTGAGACATCACGATGCTCGGCGTAGTAATCTTGCATCTCTTCCTTACTTGCGAAATCTCGCCTTGACAGGCTCTCATCCTGCGTGCCCCAATACCAAGAGTATGAGTACATATTTACACTCTTTTCACCTACAATTCGAGGCGATAGTGAAGTGTGAACAAATCTCGAATCTATAATCTGCTTGTTATTCCAATTTCCGTCGTTGATATAGAGTCTGCCAATCTTTGCCAAGTCGCGCACATTGGTTACAAGCCCTGCATAACTCTTCGCTACTCGGTGTTTTTTGTCATCAACGCCAATTGAAGCACTTTGCTCCATACCTAAAGGTTGCCAAATCTTTGACGATAGATATTCGGCATAGGGCATTCCCGTAGCACGCTCTATCACAACTCCGAGAATTGCTGTCGTAAGCGAGTTGTAGTCGTACCTCTCTCCGGGTTTGTGGCTAAATTTGGCTCGCTCAATAATTCGCATAGTATTACGCCCCATATACAACTTGGCCATCTTTGAAAATGGATTGAAGGAGTAGTTCTCGTCAAAATCGAGTCCCGCCGTCATATCCAAGAGGTGTTTTATCTTCAACTCCCCAAACATAGGATCGGCTTGTTTCAACTCTGGCAAGTAGTCTGTAACTCTATCCTCCACACTGCGGATATGCCCCTCGGTGAGTGCCACGCCACACAACATGGCTGTTATAGTTTTGCTAACGGAGAATATTTGCGATTGAGTACTCTTGCTCCACTCCCCAAAATAACGCTCATAGAGTATTGTATCTCGATGGATAATCAAGATGGCTGCATTATCTACGGATGGAGCAATAGCTTCATCTATGGTCATTTGTGCCATCTCTCCCCTGCCAAAGTGCATCCACTCAAATCTCATCGTATCAAGCATACGCTCCGACTCTGTAAGCTCTGCGAAACGGAAAGTGTAGTCGCCTTTTGCGATATTCTCCTGCTCAAAAGCACGATAATCATCTACCGAGGCATCGCCATACAGAATTGCTCGTGAAACCACACACGATGTTGTAAGCATCGCAACACAAGCAACAGATAATATGTAACGTAGTATTCTCATAATTCTATCTTACTCTATTTTAATCATATCAATAGGGTTGGCATTGGCGGTGCGCCAGGTGCGGATGATAAGTATCACATATACAATGGCAATCACAACAGCTGCTCCGCCGGCAAAAATCCACCAAGCCAAAGGCTCGCACATAGTTTCGAGCATCTCAAGGTATTTCATTCCGCCCCATACAGCACCGGCTACCCCTATTACTACTGCTGGAATAACAACCCACGAGATATTAAGACTCAATAGGCTAAGCACCTGCGAAGTTGTGGCACCATTTACCTTGCGGATAGCTATCTCCTTGCGGCGGCGAGCCATTTCGTTGCCTAGATAGCCGATTAAACCAATAAGGGAGATAAGAAGTGTAGTGAGCGAAACAAGCAATACATTATTACGCATACTATCACGATATACAAAACGCTCCTTGACTCTATCCACATAGGGGGTAAGTTGATACTCCCACTCGGAGTGATAATTCTCGGCGATCACGCTATCCAAAGCTTTGATATTCTCAGGCGTTAGTTCAGTAAGTCGCATGCTCATCTGCAAGGTGAGCGGACGGTTAGGGTCGTTGTCGATATATGCTGTACGAAATACCGACAGTGGCTCAACAAAACCTCCAGCTTGTGTAAAGTCGCGGATAACACCGACAACCTCGCACCAACCCCCATTTTGCCAATAACTCTTACCTACAGCACTCTCCAACTCCCAACCGTGCTGACGAACAAACTCTTCGTTAACAATAGTCTTATTGAGTGCGTCTTGCTCGTTAAAGTTGCGCCCTGCAACTATCTTCATACCCATAGTCTCGATATACGCCTCATCAAAATACTCAAAGCGGCAAGAGAATAGTATCTCTTTCTTCTCATAATCATAGACCGGATTACCAAAGTAGCCCCATATAGGATACTGCATAGAGTGACCTACGCTCTCAACAAACGGCAGGCGTTTCAGTTCTTCGACCATTGCTGAGCGTTGAGAGGTGGTTGCTCCAAAGTTCATCGTCACGATGCGGTTATAGTCATAGCCAAGATCGGCCTCCAAGATATATTTCGATTGTTGTGATGTGGTAAGTAAAAAGCAGACCACTCCTGTTGTACAAGCCACCTGCACGAAGAGGAGGATGCGTTTCCACCAAGTGCGGTTGTCACTACCTCGACGAAAGGCATAACTCATGCTCACTCGTGAGTAAAGTGATGCAGGGATTAAACCTGCCACAAGGAACGATACCACACACACCAAAGCAGGAATCCATATACGCTCCCACGCAAAAAGATCAACAAGTTGATAGCCGAGCAGCTGATAAATCTCTTGGTGGAGACACGCAATGACAAATACCGCCACTACAATTGCCGCCACAATCATAATTAGTGTCTCGGATAGCAACATTCGGAAGATATCCCAACGCGAGGCACCATTGCAACGCAACATAGCAATAGTACGACTGCGTTGTACAAGTGACGACAGCGTCAAAAGCACATAGTTGAGCGTAGCTACAAGGAGTGCCAACACTGCCAAGATGCCATATATCATTTGAGTCTGTCGAATATTATTGTCCACATAAACAACCTCTTCAATTGGTACAAGAAAATAATTTGCTTTCCATAATTCCACCATTTTCCTTAATGTAGGATGCTCCTCAATTAGGCGTTGGATTTCTGCCTCGGCCTGAGACTTTGTTGTCCCCTCACGAAGCTTTATAAAGGTCGGATAGCTGTCATCCCCTTGCCAATTTGCAGTCATGGGATTGTAGTCGCGAAAACTAACTATATCAAAATCATCGAGCGGATTTGTTACGGGAGGTGTGCGGAAAATACCAGAGACAACATACTCCTGCCCCTGAGTTGTAGGCAAGATTTTACCCAATGGATCTTCACTCCCGAATAACAACTCTGCAAGACGCTTAGTGATAAATACCTCATTATTGGCAACTCCCTCTCGTGAGAGAATATGTTTGGGATCACCGCTCACCACACCGAAATCCAAGACTGTGAAAAAGTCTGCGCTTACCTCAAGCCATCGAGCATCCATATAACTATTCCCAAGTTTAACCTGCATAAGGCGATCGAAATAGTTTGTAGCGGCCTCAATCGAGGGTATATTCTCAGCAAGCGTGTATGCAACAGGCTCCAATTGTGGGCCAGTTATGCCAAACTGAGGTGAGTTCTCGAATATCTGATATACACGCTCTCTGTCAGTAAAGAAACGACCATAAGAGAGATTTATGCCGACATACGAACAGATTAGCAGCGAAACAACAAGACCTAACGCAAGCGATATAAGTCGAGTTATGGAGTTGCCACGATTCTTTAGCAAGTAGCGTAGTGAATAGTTTAAGTTTTTCATATTCTTCTGGTTTTGTAGTGGCTTGGGAGGCGGTCAAACCTCCCAAGCCTTTGGAATCTGTTTTGAATTTTATTATACGAGTTAGTCCGTTGCTTTGAAGATTAGTTTCGGCTTCTTTGAGGCTATTTCTTGCATCTTTTGACTTGTGAAATTTGAAAATAGCCCGCTATTATCTGCGTTCCCCAAGTCAAAATCTACATAAAAATAGCTCTCAAATAATCTCGAAATAAAATTCAAACAGACTCCTAACGCTTCTCTGCTTATGGTAATAGGCGTTTTTTAATATTAATACCTTTCTGAAAAAGGATTGTAACGAGGCGAATACAAGGCTTGCGATGCTCCGAGGAGCGGAGTTTACTTGCGTGTAAATGAGCATCCGAGGAGCAAGCGTAACGACAAAGTAGCCCTGTTCTTCGTTTTCTTTTAGTTACTCTTCACCACATCGGCAGGGTTTTCCGTGGCAGCCTTCCATGAGCGGAGGGTTACAAGGCCGACCGTTACGGCGAGGACAACGGCGAGGGCAGCGATATAGAGCCACCAAGGCTGTGCGATGCGGTTGGCGAACGACTCTAACCAGCGCGAGGTGATATACCACGCCACAGGTGCTGCCACCACAAAGCAACCTCCGACAATCCACACATAGCGCAGGTTAAGCAACTTCACTATTTGGCTGGTTGTCGCTCCGTACACTTTTCGTA
>SUZV01000015.1 GCA_015059715.1 Rikenellaceae bacterium
GCAATCAATACAGATCTAAAAACAAAACTGCGAGTACATAATGGGATGTCTAAGAGATATCGAAGGCTCTTTATAGACGAGTATTTCAAGCTCAAATACAAGTAGAAAATGCGGGCAAACACCCGCATTTATGTACTATTTTTGACCAAGAATCAAAAACCGCCCCGATTTTATGTACTATTTTGACCAATAAGCCCAAAAACGTCACCCCGAGGAGTAGCAAGTAAGGGGGCGGAGTGTGACTAAGGCTCTATGCTCCGACGTGGGGGTCTTACGCTGTCTATAGGGCGGTGTGGAGTGTGGCGTTCGCTTGCAAACGACAACACACCACAAAAACAAAACAGGTGACTGATAACTCAGTCACCTGCTTCTCCATTCAGCGGAGAGGGAGGGATTCGAACCCCCGGAGCCTCGCAGCTCAACGGTTTTCAAGACCGCCGCAATCGACCACTCTGCCACCTCTCCAAGCACAAAAGTAGTATAACTTTTTGAATCTGCCAAATAATTCTGTAAATATTTTTTAATATTTTTTACTTAACTCGACTAATATATTGAATGTCAGCATCCTAAGTGTTGCTATCTACGCGGTACAACAGGCGGCACGAGGCTCTATTGTTGGCCAGGGTAACAGCTAAATTGGTTTTATGGAGTATAAGGAGTTTTACGAAGATTAAGGAGATTAGTGTGTTACTTGCAACGATTCGACTCCAAAAGAGAGGGGAGGACTAAAAGTAGATTAGCCCCCCCTGACACTATTAGCTATATCGAGTCTTGATTACTCAACGTACTCGAATGCCTTAGACTCCTTAACTGGGCAGTATGCCGAGTTAACAACATCCCAACGGTTGTTAGCATCCTTAGCAGATACGATTACAAGAACGCCCATATTCTCCCAGTTCCACTTTGTAGATACCATTGGAAGTGTGAAGGCGCAGTCGTATGTCTGACCTGGCTCAAGAACGCCGATAGACTCACCTGCTACGTTGTTGCGTGAGTACTCACCAGAGATGTTACGAAGAGCGTAGTTGTAGATCTTGTGGTAGTCCTTAGTAGCACCTGCCTGGTTAGGAGAGTAGATATTGCTCTCAAGCAACCAAGCTACTACCTTGTACTCCTTAGATGCCTTAGCCTTAACCTGAGCTGCGCAGTAGATGTTTGTTGAGTCGCCCTCTACAGCCATTGCGATACCTACATCAGCACCATCTTTCTTGATGTATGCACCAAGAGCCTCGGCCATGTAGTTAAGGAATACTGACTGGCCGTAGTTACCTACTGTAGCAGTGTAGAAGTTAATCTTGATGTTAGGATAGCCATCAGGAGCCTGCATCTGGTTCAAAGCTGTTGCAGCAGCTGAGTTACCTGGGTCACCAGAAGCCATACCACCAGCGTGGCAAGTTACCTCGTTGTAGTGCTGGTGCCACTCAGTATTAGCCAAGGCCAAGAGCTTGTCGGTCATACCTGGGCAGTAGCCGCAGTTAACACCTGTGTGGTCGATAACAACTGCACGGTGGTTGAATGCGAGGTTCGATGGCTGTGGGTCTGCTGGTACCTGAGGCATCTGAGCCATGATGGTAACAGTCACAGTGTTTGATGTGTACTTACCCTTAGTAGCTGTTACATTGATTGCACCACTCACCGTAGGAGTGTATGGGTTAGAGAGCTTGTTAAGGTCTGCATCGTAGAGCGTAACATCCTTAGTTACATCTGTACCCTCCTGTGTTACGGTGAAGGTTACAGACTCGCCGAGCTCGATAGCTGTCTTGTCTGCTGTGAGGGTAAGCTCGCCTGTAGTGTTACCGCCTGTGCCACCACCAGGGTTGTCACCAGGGTTGTCGCCAGGGGTTTTGCCGTCATCTACAGGCTCGCAAGCTGCAAATGCCATTGCTACGCAAGAGAGCATTGCAAAAAACTTTGTGAATTTCATAGTGTTTTTAGGTTTTAATTAGTTAAACTTGATAATTATATAATTCTCCTATTTGTAGTCGTAAGCTACGCTTTCGCCAACGGGACATACAACGACGTTTACAACCTCGAACTTGCCATTAGCACCCTTTGCCGAGGCGATAACCATAACCTTGAGGTTGTCGCGATTCCACTTAGTACCTGTAATTTCGAGTGACATAGCGAGCGATGACCTCTCTCCAGCCTTGATAGTGCCGAGGTCCATACCCGAGATAGGGTTGGTCGTTACGGCCTGACGGATGGCATTGTCGTGAGTATTCATCCACTCCTCTGTGGCGTTTGTCTGGTTTGCTACGATGCCATCCTCAAGAAGCCACGCTGTTACGCGATACTCGTTCTCGACAGCCGCCTTAACCTCGGCATTCACTATTACCGATGATGAGGCGAGGCTTGTAGCTGCGGCGATACCTGCATCGGCTGACTCCCTCCACTGCGCATCTATCTGCTGCTTGATATGCTCAGCATTGTACGACGAGGTGGTAGTGTATGCGAAGTTGTAGGTGAGCGTAGGGTAGTCCGTTACACCATAGTAGCCCGATACAGCATTTGCTGCTGACGAGGTAGCAGGGTCGCTCGATGCATAGCTGTGCGACATTGCCTCGTGATACTTCGAGTGGTAGTCGCCAGTCTCTGAGACCTCCTTGAGTGCAAGCATCATCTTGGGGCAGTAGCCGCAGGTGTTGCCTGTGTGGTCCACGAGCAGGATGCGGTGCTTAAATGCTGTGCTTGCCTCGTTTGCATCTGCTGGAAGTGCAGGAATAGATGGCAATACCGTAACCTCGATAGTCGCCGTAATAGCACTACCTGCTACGGCATAGAACTCATACTTACCATCCTCGGTGGGGGTGTAGGGGTTAGATACCTCTACAAAGTCGTGAGTCTTGTCGAAAATAGTAGCCTCGGCCGTGATGTCGGTGCCATCCTCGGCTGTTACGGTGAAGGTGATAGGGTTGTTAACCTCTACAGATAGCACATCGGCCTTAAGCGTAGCACTTCCTGTAGGCTTCTTGCCCTCATCGCCATTGTCGTCGCCACCACAACCTACTGCGAGGGTTGCGGCTGCGGCGATAAATGCTAAAAACTTAGTAAATCTCATACTCTTTTATTACTGTTATTGCTTAGAATGAGAGGGTCAGCGAGAGGTTTACACCTGTATATGCTGGCTGGAAGCGGCATACACCACCCGAGCATACGTAACCTGCGCGGTTACGGCCATAAGAGAGCTGTGCGCGGAGGCTGTTGTGTGTAAAGCTGGCACCTACCTGGTAGTAGTGCAAGAGCTTGTGCTCGCCCTCCTGAGTATCGGGGTTGGTGATGTAGTAGTTACCATACTGGCCATCAATCATCTTCTCGCAGTTCCACATATCGCTCACGTAGAAGCTGAACTTAGGTGCGAAGTTGTACTCGATAGTACCTGCTACCCAGTCGCCCTCGTACTCGTTAGATGCCAAATACTGTGCCTCGACACGTATAGAGTGCTTCTTGTTGAACTTATAGGTTACATCACCTACAAAGATGTGCGAGCGGCAGTAGTGTGACTCTGGGTTATCATACTTGGTGATAGCCTGGTCCCAACGCTGGAATGAGTAGAGGAAGGTAGTCTTGAGCTTCTTGCTCCACTGACGCTCAACGTCGAAGTTAAAGTCAATCCATACGTTACGGCCCTCAGCCTTAATGTTGTACATCTTGTTGTGGTGGTCGATGGTGTTGAACATCGAGAAGTTAGCGTGGAAGTTCCAGTACTTACCGCGAGCCTTGGGATTACGCAACGAGTAGTATAGGTCGATCTGACCACCAATCTCGCCTCCAGTGTGAACGCTTGCGCCCATATATGGGTTAAGGTTAGCAAGCGAGTAGGTGTGCTGACGTGTAAGCAGTGGGATGTAGTTTATGGTGTTACCACCGCCAATAGCCTGCATGCGCATATCGGCGTATGTTGTCATACCCTCCTGACGGCGGAATGATGCCGAGGCCGAGAAACGCTTGTAGTTGTAGCCGAGGTCGATGTTGATAACATTACCCTTAGCGGCATCGAGAGCAGGGTTGTAGACATCCTCGTTGAGCTTCTGTACATACTCGCCGCGGAACGAGAAACCCTTATACTCGAAGTTAGCACGACCAGATACCATGTGGAGTACATCGTGGTCAATACCCTGAGCCATATATGCCAAGTCCTCCTCGCCGACGATAGGGAAGTCTACGTGCGCATCCTTCTGGTAGCGACCTACGTAGCTACCCTCGATAGATATCATACCATCATACCAACCTGCCATCTCTGAGATAGAGAGCGCGAGGTCAGCACCCCAAACAGGATTTGTGGTGCGGATATCGTAGAGGCGAGGTAGACCAGCCAGCACCTTCACGTTAACCATATTGTTGAAGTTGTAGAAGGCACGGGCACCTGCCAATGCGTTGTTAAAGCCAAGGTTGCGGTCCTCGTATGTACGGAAGATAAGACCGTTACCAAACTGGTCGTATATATCACCGAGGCGAACACCCCAGTTCTGGTCCTCCCACTGTACGTACTTCGTAAAGAAGGCCGTAAGCTTCGAGTCGCGCTGCTGATAGGTGTACTGGTCGTAGCCATAGAGGCCTGGTAGGTAGCCGTCAATCTGTACGCCTGCCGAGAAGCGGCCAAGACGGTAGTCTACCTTGAGGTAGTCATTCGAACCGAAATCGCCACGAACACGCTCCTCGGGCTTGATGAGTCCTGCCTCCTCAAGAGTCTTATCGGGGGTGTAGTATGTATTGTTGCTCTCCAAAGCTACCGAAAGCTGGCCCTCGCCGACCTTAATCTGTGCCGAGGCCTCGTTAGTAGCAAATGTAGCGGCGGCCAAAACGCCGATAAAGAGTAAAAATTTCTTCATATATGAAAGTTTATAACTTGGAACAATGGGAGTTGTGGCGACCCACAACCCCCTATGTATTTATAGTCTTGGTTCGATTATTTAAGTGCCTTAATCTCCTCGAAGAGCTTCTGCTCGCTACCTGGTGTGTAGCCCGAGTGTGACGCTACGATGTTACCCTGGCCATCGACAACGAAGGTGTGGGGCGTGAGGCTCACGTTCATGGCACGCTTCAAATCCTGGTTCTTGTCGTAGACACATACATAGTCGTCCCAACCCTGGCCCTGTGTCATAGCACGTGCGCGGCTTACGGTACGAGCATCGTCAACAGATACGGCTACAACCTTCATGTCTACCTCGTCGAGCCAGTCGTAGAGGTTGTCGTTGATAGCGTTAAGCTCCATAATGCAAGGCTTGCAGGTGGTTGACCAGAATGAGATAATCATAGGTGTGCCATCTACCAACTCCTGGATAGAGATAACCTTACCCTCCTGATTTTCAACCTTTACATCGGGCAACGACTGTGCTGAAGCACCAAAGCCAACCATCATGGCGAGCATCAAAAACATTAGCTTTTTCATAATACTTTAGAAGTTTTAAGTTAACAATCTCTCTCTAATAGTGTCTACTCTATGAGCCTATATCCTGCTTGGTGAATATATATCCTACTTGGTAAACCTATATCCTACTTGCTACTTGGTAAACCTATATCCTCAAGGCAAGAAGTCCTCGGCCCTTAGCAGTATAACGCAGTAACAGGTCGTTTGTTATTCATTAACCTATTAACTTGTGCGCAAGATAGTGATTTTTCGCCAAACTGCGCAATATTCTCGGAGAAAAAATAGCGAAACGCCAATTTTTAGGGTTGAAATGACGGATTATGCCCTCGCCGAGGTGCCGCATCATAGCAAGAGAGCTTGGAGAAACTAAGAAATCTATCGCTAAACTCCTTAAGCTCTCTAAGCTCCCTAAACTCCAAGTCCGACCCCCTCTTAAGTCTGGCCCCCTCTTAAGTCTGGCCCCCTCTTAAGTCTGGCCCCCTCTTAAGTCTGGTCCCCTCTTAAGTCTGGCCCCCCCTCAAGTCTGGCCCTCTCAAGTCTGGCCCCTTGTAGGGGTGTAACAGGGCTATCTCTCGGGTTTTATATCCTTAACCCTTAGCTGCTTGCTCACCGTGCCACGATAGTGGTTCTCGACAATCTGGTAGCATACCGATATAGGCTTGCCTGCGCGTACCCACTCGTAGTGTGTGGGCTGCTGGAAGGCGATAGCAGGGATTGTCGTGTGAGGCTTCTCGCGCTGCATAAGGTCCATGCGCAGATGGTCACACTCAACGCCTACTAACTTGGCATCACCCCTATTGCTCGCACCCTTGGTCATAAAGACTGGGGCACTGTTTCCTGGACCAAAAGGCTGGAAACTATTGAGCTGGCGGTGAAACTCCTCGGTTATCTCCGAGAAGAGTAGCTCGCTGTCGATATCTACCTGAGGCACAAGGATATTGGGGTCTATATTGCGCTCCACATAGTCGTTAAATCGCTTAGTGAAGGCCTCAACATTCTCCTCCTTCATCGTCAGGCCTGCCGCATACATGTGGCCTCCGAAGTTCTCCAAAAGGTCCGAGCACGACTCAACGGCCTGGTAGAGGTCGAAGCCTGCAACCGAGCGTGCCGAGCCTGTGACAAAGCCGTTAGACTTCGTGAGCACAACCGTAGGGCGGTAGTAGGTCTCGATAAGGCGCGAGGCTACGATGCCCACGATACCCTTCATCCACTTAGGATTATAGATTACCGTGCTCTTAAGTGCCTTAAGCTCGGGGTGCGACTCCACGTAGTCGTGCGCCTCCTGAGTAACGTTGCGGTCGATGCTCTTACGGTCCTGGTTGAACGAGTCGATAACCTCACCAAACTTGGCGGCCTCCTGCTCGTTACCCTCGATAAGAAGGCTTACGGCAGCGTGGCCACCCGAAGGAGCGGCATTCTCGTCATCCTCGTCCATACGCATGCGCCCTGCGGCGTTGATGCGTGGGCCGATTTTGAATACTATGTCGTCGATGGTGATGTTGTGACCCTGGAGTCCACAAATCTTGATTATCGACAACAAACCCTTTGATGGCGAAGCATTTAGCTTGCGCAATCCGTAGTATGCCAAGATGCGGTTTTCATCCACAAGAGGCACAATGTCAGAAGCGATGCTGACAACCAACAAATCGAGCAGATGTTCAATCTCTGCAAATGCGATGTTGTTGCGCTTGGCATACGCCTCGACGAGTTTAAAACCAACGCCACAGCCTGATAGCTCATCGAAAGGATAGCTACAGTCGTTGCGCTTAGGGTCCAATACAGCCACTGCTGCGGGAATCTCCTCAGCAGGTAAATGGTGGTCGCAGATGATGAAATCTACGCCCTTCTGTTTGGCATAGGCCACCTTCTCTACGGCTTTGATGCCGCAGTCCAAGGCGATGACCAGCTTAACGCCCTTGCGGACTGCGTGGTCGATGCTTCGGATCGATATGCCGTAACCATCGACATATCTGTCGGGGATGTAGAACGTCAAGTTCTTGTGCCCTATCTGGCTTAAGAACTTGTATACTAATGCTACAGCGGTGGTGCCATCGACATCGTAGTCGCCGTAAATCATCACTTTCTCCCCAGCCTTTACGGCCCTCTCGATACGCTCTACGGCCTTGTCCATATCCTTCATAAGGAAGGGATCGTGCAAGTCGCGTAGTGCGGGCGAGAAGAACCTCTTTGCCTTCTCTTCGGTGTCTATGCCCCTCTGAACTAATAGGTTTGTCAGCACCGTAGACATCCCGAGTCGTGTGGATAATGCCTCCACCGTAGCTCTGTCGCCTTGTGGCTTGACAACCCATCTCTTTTCTATGGGCATAACGTCTATTTTTTATATTTAACATTTAAATTTTTCGTTAAGTAATTGATAAACTTGGGCTTCACCTCGGCCATCGTAACCTCGCGTCCGCAGAGCGTCGTGAGCGAGCATACTCCTCTGTCGGTAAAACCACAGGGGTTGATAAGCTCGAACCATTTGAGGTCAGTGGCTACGTTCATCGCCAAGCCGTGCATCGTGATGCCGTGCGACGCTCTCACGCCTATGGCGCAGAGCTTAACTAAGCGACCTTGGGCTGTTGTTACCCACACGCCCGAGGCACCCTCGCTGCGGTGCGCCTCGATGCCATACTCGGCAGCCAGTTCGATGACGCTCTCTTCAAGTGCCTCTATATAACGTCGTATTCCAAGACCTATTGTGTCTAAATCGACGATAGGGTAGCAGACCAGCTGTCCAGGTCCATGAAAGGTGATATCTCCACCACGATCTATGTGGTAGAACTCAGCACCCAAGCTCTTGAGGTACTCCTCTGTGCAGAGCATATTGTCGTAGTGACCGCTCTTGCCGAGGGTGTATACTGCAGGGTGTTCAACGAGGAGTATAGTTCCGATTATCGGTTTGGTATTCGCCTTGTCGGCTTTTTGCTGGCACAATGCGTCAAAGAGCGTGCGCTGGAGCTCCCAGCACTCGCTATACGACATTGAGCCTAAATCTCTAATCTCTACTTCTGGTAGTTCTACTCTGTTTTGCATACCTCTCTGACTGCTTCAAGTGCGGCATCCGCCAAGTATGAGGAACGCACAAGTGGTGCGCTCGCACAGTAAGCGAAACCCATCTCGAGAGCCTTGAGTCGGTACTCTTCGAACTTTTCGGGAGTAATATAAGCCTTTACGGGGTAGTGCTCCTTAGTGGGTCGAAGATATTGGCCGAGAGTTACTATCGATACGCCCACCTCACGCAGGTCGCGGAGTGTTTGCAGTATCTCCTCTTCGCTCTCGCCAAGACCGACCATCAAGCCGCTCTTAGCAACCGCACCACTCTCGGCTATATGCCTAAGTGTGGCCAACGAGGTACGATACTTAGCGCGTGAACGCACCTCGGGGGTTAGTCGCTCGACGGTTTCGATGTTGTGTCCGACGATGTCGGGACGCGATGCCAGCACCATATCTATAAGTTCGGGGCGGGCATCCATATCGGAAATAAGGAGCTCTATTGTCGAATTGGGGTTAAGGCGACGTACAGCCTCTACGGTTTCGGCCCATATCTGAGCACCATGGTCCGCGAGGTCGTCGCGCGTTACCGATGTGATAACGACATGCTTTAGGCCCATCTGCTTGACGCTCTCGGCCACCTTCATAGGCTCGGCTGCATCTACGGGCAGTGGTCTACCTGTTGTAGTGGCGCAGAAGCGGCAGTTGCGCGTGCATATATCGCCCAGAATCATAAACGTAGCAGTGCGCCTACTCCAGCACTCGGCCTTGTTAGGACACATACCACTTGTGCATATAGTATGCAGACACTTACCCTCGACGATATGTTCTACATCGGCGGTATTTGCCGTACTACGCAGGCTGATTTTCAGCCATTCTGGCTTTCTGAGATACTCTTCGCGCTTTGGCACCTTTGGCATTTTTAAGTTCACTTTTTTCCAATTGATGCAAAAGTACAAAAAAATTCAATAACTCCAAACTTTTTAACAATAAATCTACTATATGACTATTTTGTGCAAGATATGACTAAGGCTTGCGAGTCGATTAGTTTAGCAAGATTAGGCAAATTCGGGAGATTAGCGAGGGCCTATCCCTTCTCGGAGGCCACTCAGCGCAGATAAATCACAAAAACCCATAGCGACACACCTCTTGGTGAGTCACTATGGGTAGTTATTAAGCTATAACCCCTGGCTCTACTTCTTAGACTTAGGAGCCAGAATCATATTCATCTTCTTACCATCGAGCTTGGGCATCATCTCTACGCGAGCGATCTCCTCAAGGTCGTTGGCAAAGCGAAGAAGTAGAATCTCACCCTGCTCCTTGAATACGATAGAGCGTCCTCGGAAGAATACGTAGGCCTTAACCTTAGCACCCTCCTTAAGGAAGTTCTCGGCATGCTTGAGCTTGAAGTTGTAGTCGTGGTCGTCGGTCTGTGGGCCGAAGCGTATCTCCTTAATTACCACCTTAACCTGCTTAGCCTTAATCTCCTTGGCCTTGCGCTTCTGCTGGTATAGGAACTTCTGGTAGTCGGCAATACGACATACTGGTGGCTCGGCCTTAGGCGATATCTCGATAAGGTCAAGCTCCATCTCGTCGGCAAGGCGTAGAGCCTCCTTGATTGGTAACACAAGGTTGGGCTCAACGTTCTCGCCTACAACACGCACTGTTGGTGCTGTAATCTCGTCGTTGATACGATTTGGATTCTCCTGCTGTGGGCGACGACCTCGCTGATCACGCTGTTGGCCATTCTGCTGGCCGTTTTGCTGGTTATTCCCCTGCGCCTGTTGTGGGCGTGGGCGGAATGGATATTGTCCTGCCAAATTAGTTAATTGTTAGTTATACTTACTTAATTAATTAAATGTCGTTATTAGCGCGTAGCGTCTACCTCCTGAGCTACCAAGTTCTTCATAAACTCCTTGAACTCGTCGATAGTCATCTGGCCCTTGTCGCCCTCGCCCTGTGCGCGTACCGATACCTTGCGCTCCTCGGCCTCCTTCTCGCCTACGATAAGCAGGTAGGGGATACGCTTAAGCTCGTTGTCGCGAATCTTGCGGCCTATCTTCTCGTTGCGGTCATCTACCTGGGTGCGCACATCGCTAAGGTTGAGCTCGTTAGCCACCTCCTCGGCATAGGCGTTGTACTTCTCCGAGATAGGGAGCACGACAACCTGGTCTGGTGTGAGCCACAATGGGAACTTACCGCCCGTATGCTCAAGCAGCACCGCTACGAAACGCTCCATAGAGCCAAATGGTGCGCGGTGAATCATAATTGGACGGTGAAGCTTATCGTCCGAACCCTTGTACGTAAGGTCGAAACGCTCTGGAAGATTGTAGTCTACCTGTATAGTACCGAGCTGCCAGCTACGTCCCAAGGCATCCTTGACCATAAAGTCGAGCTTAGGACCATAGAACGCTGCCTCGCCAAGCTCAACAGTGGTGTTGAGGCCCTTATCCTTACATGCCTGAATGATGGCAGCCTCGGCCTTCTCCCAATTCTCGTCCGAGCCAATATACTTCTCCTTGTTGTTAGGGTCGCGCAGCGATATCTGGGCTGTGTAGTTATCGAACTTAAGCGTGCGGAAGATGTAGAGCACGATATCCATCACCTTCTCGAACTCCTCAAGAAGCTGGTCGGGGCGTACAAAGAGGTGAGCATCGTCCTGTGTAAATGAGCGTACACGTGTTAGGCCATGCAGCTCGCCCGACTGCTCGTAGCGATATACCGTACCGAACTCGGCCAAACGTAATGGTAGGTCCTTGTACGAGCGTGGCTTCGAGCGGTATATCTCGCAGTGGTGGGGGCAGTTCATAGGCTTAAGCAGATACTCCTCGCCCTCGAATGGGGTGTGGATAGGCTGGAACGAGTCCTTGCCGTACTTGGCGTAGTGGCCCGAGGTGACGTAGAGGTCCTTGTTACCGATATGTGGGGTGATAACCTGCTGGTAGCCATACTCCTTCTGTATTTTACGCAAGAAACGCTCAAGGCGATCGCGAAGCTCAGCACCCTTAGGTAGCCACATAGGAAGACCCTGACCTACGCGCTGCGAGAACATAAACAATTCGAGCTCCTTACCGAGCTTACGGTGGTCGCGCTTCTTAGCCTCCTCAAGGAGTGCAAGGTGCTCGTCGAGCATCGACTTCTTGGGGAACGATACGCCATAGATACGTGTAAGCATCTTATTCTTCTCGTTACCACGCCAGTAGGCACCTGCTACAGAGGTGAGCTTAATAGCCTTGATATAGCCCGTATTGGGGATATGTGGACCACGACATAGGTCTGTAAACGCACCATTCGTATAGAACGAGATAGTACCATCCTCAAGGTCGGTGATAAGCTCAACCTTGTACTGGTCGCCCTTCTCTGTGAAGGTCTTGAGTGCATCGGCCTTAGATACCTCTGTGCGCACCAATGCCTCCTTGTTGCGCGACAGCTCCACCATCTTCTTCTCGATGGTTTCGAGGTCGGCCTCGGTGATGGCTACGGGTGAGTCTACGTCGTAGTAGAAACCATTGTCGATAGCGGGACCTATACCGAACTTGATGCCTGGGTATAGAGCCTCCAACGCCTCGGCGAGGAGGTGTGATGATGTGTGCCAGAAGGCGTGCTTGCCCTCGGGGTCGTCCCACTTGAAAAATTTGATTGTGCAGTCACAATCGATGGCGCGAGTCATATCTACTGTTGCGCCGTTTACCTCAGCTGCGAGTGAGTCAGCAGCTAAACGAGGGCTGATGCTCTCTGCCACCTGGAAGGCAGTTGTCCCTTTGGCGAACTCTCTTACCGAGCCATCGGGAAAGGTTACTTTAACCATAATTTAGTTGTGTTTTAAAAGTTTATGTTTCGAGTGCCTTCATAGCTCCACAATGACGAGACGGATTACTACTCAGCTGCACTCCTTGTATCTTCTATTTGCTTCTATTTACTCCTCTTTGTTGCTATTTAATTGCTTAGACAGCAACGCTATGCGTAATACTGCCGATATGCCAAATGCCGCCATTGCTATCCACATTACCCAGTCGATAGTCTCCGAGGGCATACACGTTCTGATGCAGTACGATACTACCAAACCTATGAGTACGCCACTTATTACGATGCTCACTATGACTCTTGCGTTGCTACCCATATCTATGGAGGTTAGTCGTTATTCTCAGTCTCTGGCAGCTCCTTAATCGAGATGTCGCGGCCCTTCTCGCGCTCGAAGTGCTCCAGTGGGTTTGAGCTCCACTTGGCATACTCGCGACGGCGGCGCACGATATCTATAGCCTCATATATGGCGTTGCGCATCGACTGCTCGTCGGCAATACCCTTGCCTGCGATGTCGTAGGCTACGCCATGGTCTGGTGAGGTGCGCACCTCCGAGAGCGAGGCGGTGAAGTTAACACCATTAGGCGTTAGGGTCTTAAATGGTGCTAAACCCTGGTCGTGATACATTGCCAAGATGGCATCGTAGTTTTTGAACTGCCCCGAGGCGAAGAATCCATCTGCGGCAAAGGGTCCGAAGGCGAGGATATCGTGCTCGTAGGCCTCGACTATGGCGGGCTTAATAATCTCTGTCTCCTCGACACCGAGTAGGCCGCCATCACCTGCATGGGGGTTGAGGGCCAATACGGCGATACGTGGGCGTACCACGCCGAAGTCCTTGAGTATCGAGTCGTTTATCTGGTAGATACGCTCTACGATAAGCTCTTTGGTGAGCTGCTCGGCCACCTTAGAGACGGGGACATGAATCGTAACAAGACCTACGCGCATAAGCTCCGAGGTCATTATCATCAGCGGCGTGCCACCGAGGGCATCGGCCAGTAGCTCGGTGTGTCCCGTAAAGCTAAAGTCATCGCTCTGTATCATCTCCTTGTCGATAGGAGCTGTGACTAATGCGTCGATGTTCTTGGCCTTCAGGTCAGCCACCGCACGACGTAGTGCCGCAGCGGCAGCCTCGCCACCTACCTTTGATGGTTTACCAGGGGTTATAGATATCTCCTTGCTGCCACACTCTACGAGGTTGACGCGCCCATTCTGGGCTCGTTGTGCCGACTCTACGACTGTAAACTTAACCTTGTCGTACTCTTTAATCGTGCGCTCGTAATATGTGGCTGCTGCCTGCGTACCGTAGATGACAGGAGTGAACAGCTCCGTAAGGCGACTATCCGAAAATATCTTGAGTATAATCTCCCAGCCGACACCATTGGTATCGCCCTGCGAGATGCCTATCTTTAGTCTATTGCTCATAGTTACGTTGATTTCAACCTACAAATATACACAAAGTTGTGGAAATTACAATAGTGTTGGGCAAAAATAGTGTTAATTAGCATCTGTTTCGCCCTATGGCGGCTGTAAAAGTGTGGTGGAAGGCTCGGCAAGTTGGCCTGTGGAGGCTCTGCGGAGGCTTAAGTGTGCGTCGATACCTATAGCCTTCGGCGAGCCTAAGTGTTAGGGATGTCAACGCCTTGGCTGCATAGAGTCCTACGCTATAATGATGCAGGTCAATGGCTACAATCCGCGTCGAGTGGCTATCCAGGCCAGCGTCGTGTATGCCTTATCGGCTAAGGCGCGTAGCCACAGAGGTAGCGCGTTAAGGGTGCGCAGGCGGCGCAGTTGGCCGCGAGAGTAGCGCGTGTAGGCGAAGGCTTCGATGGCCTTTGCAGCATCCTCGGTGCCACCCTTGACACTCTGCGTGATAGCCTTGCCGATACCTACGCGAGCTATATATTCGTTTAGCGAGGGCGGCGCGGTGGGCGAGTACAGCTCTGCGATGGTGTGTTGCGACTGCTCGGCGCGGTAGATTGAGGCTGAGCGGTTCGATGCCTGCTTGGAGTAGCGCACGAGCGACATTGGCGAGAAGCAGAAGGTGCAGCCCTGCTGAATCATACGAATCCATAGCCACTGGTCCTCACCGAGGCGCATACCCTCGGGGAAACCACCTATTTCGAGTACTCTATCGCGTTTAAGTGTCGCGGTCGAGGGTATGATGCCGTAGCGGCGGTCCAGGGCCTCAACATCGGGGCTAAAGTAACCCTCTTTGGCTGGTGTACGTGCAGCAACGCGCCTCTTGCCCTCGACAATATCGAAGGCCGTAGAGTAGGCATCGCTGTTGGGGTAGTACTCCATAAGGCGGCACACCTCGGCGATATATCCCGATGTGTAGTAGTCGTCGGCATCGAGCAGCGCGACATACTCTCCTGTAGCCTCGCTAATACCTCTGTTGCGAGCCGCGCTGACACCTCTATTAGCTTGTGTGATAAGGCGTATGTTGGCCTCGGGGTGTGATGCAATGACGCGCTGGCATACGCTGCGCGAGCCATCTGTAGAGCCGTCATCAACTACGATAATCTCTCGTGGCGCGAGGCTTTGGTTGACGACCGAGAGTAGGGCTCGCTCCACCTCCGCAGCCTTGTTATAGAGAGGTATCACCACAGATATACGCTCCGACTCATCGGTGGTAATGCCTCTTCCGAAGCTTAGAATCTCGGGGGCGTGGTTAAGACGTTTATCCTCGGGGAGCCACTTCTGAATGTCGCCATAGTGGCTACGCAGGTAGCTCTCTAAGTTTGCTGGTGCCATAACCTTCATACCACCAAATAGTCGCTCCTCAAGCCTCTCTATCGACTCTGAGCTAATCATATCCTTTGGCATGCGCACTATGTTGTAGTAGGTTGCCGAGGTGTCGTTGTAGCGAGTAAGCTCGCGGTGTAACTTGTCGTATATCGCACCCTTAGACATAAGGGCGCATGTTACCCTCAGCATAGCGCATGAGAGCATACTCTTGGGCTTCTTAATGCCGTTATTGGGCTCTCCGAACCAGGGCCATATCCAGGTGCTCTTGGCGATAAAGCAGTTGACCCAGAAGCCTACCTTTGCCCTTTGACGACGACGTAGGCTCTCATCATCGGGTATAAGGTCGTAGGGGAAGATGTCGATGTAAATGCCCTCCTCGATGGGTAGTCCTACCCACTCACTCTCGACAAAGCGAGTGCCGCGCTTTCGCACCTTGGCGAAGTAGAAGGGTGTATTAGGCTCGGTGTTGTACTCCTGAAGGGTGTACTCCTCGCCTAAGAGTGCTGGGGCCTCACGCAGAAATCGCTCGTAGTTGGTTCGCGTCATGCCGAGGTCTACATCGTCATCCCAGGGCACTATCTCCTCGAAGAAGTGTACGCCTATTGCTGTGCCACCCTGCACGAAGTAGGGTATGTCGGCACTTTGGCATACACGTATCACCTCACGGAGTATGTCGTAGAGTTCCGAGTGTAGCCTTCGGAGTATGTCGCTATTGTACTTCATCTGTCGCTATGGTTTGTGTACTAACAGGTTGCAGCCCCTGATGTCGCTACCTGCAATACGCCCATCAATCGCAAAAGTGCCATCATCAAATATTCGGCCAACATCCTGAGTCTGTATAAATGCGCACGACGATAGGTTGGCCAAATCGATGATGTCGATACCTCCGCGCATAGCCTCGGGATGATGGTCGAAGGGGTCGTTTATGTCGCGCACCAAGACCCTCATCCACCCTGGCGCACGGAAGATGCCCTCGCCCGAGGAGTAGGCCTGTGACGTGAGCTCGGCCATGCCATACTCCGAGTGTATATGCTCTACGCCAAAGCCCCGACATAGAATGGCGTGTAGCTCGCTCTTGGTAATCTCCTTGCGGCGGCCCTTCATGCCTCCTGTCTCCATAACTATGGTGTTTTGAAGCTTGGGGGCATACCTCTCGGCAAGGTCCCAGAGAGCGTAGCTTACACCGAGCAAAATCTTGGGCTTCGGGTCGCGCTCTATGTCCGCAATAAGAGCTTCGTAGTTGTCTAAATAGAAGCCTCCCGAGCCGCATGCTGCAATAAGCCTGTCGGTCATATATACCAGTGACGAGCCCTCACGCTCTAAGTAGCTGGGCAGCAGACCATAGATACTCCACTGCTCGGGTCGGCCATAGAACTGCGTAAAGCAGGCTGTAAAGCACTTGCGATACGCTTCGAGCGAGGCCATAAGGTGGCGCGATGCTACCGTCGAGCCTGTGTTGCTTGAGGTGAAGATAGCCTCGGGAGCGGTGTCGGCAGAGTAGACATCCTCACTCTTAAATAGTTCGATAGGGAGGAAGGGGATATCCTCTACGGAGTCTACCGCTGTGGGGTCTATGCCGAGTAGTTCGATATATCGGTGGTAGGGGGCGCAGTGCTCTGCCTGAAAGCGAAAGAGCTCTAAGGCGCACTGCTCGAATGATGCGCGGCTATCTATAGAAAGTATGGTATCTATGTTCAACATTATAGCTATGCGATAACTATTGAGTACTTAATTATACGGCTGTTATGCAAGACAAAATTATACATTTTCTTTGAGATGGCCAACCAGCGAGCAAAAAAACGAGGATATTATTGTTTAAACTGCAAAAATACGCTACCTTTGTGCGTGTTGAAATCAATAATATGCTAAATAACCTTAACTATGTTGAAGTTGAACAAGATTTACACCTTTATGGTGTGTGTGGTGACCCTATTTATGTCGGGATGTCAGAAGGATGGCGTGGATCCAAACAACCCTCCAGTTTTAGTCCTCGATACCTACTCGCTAAATGTCGATGGCGGAGGTGGCGATATACCGCTGTATTACATACTCTCAAACCCAGTCAAGGGGGGTCAGTTCGAGGTGCTAAGTACCGAGGAGTGGGTGTCGCTTAAGGAGGTGACCAGCACGACAATAGTACTCCATATCGAGCCCTGCGATAGTAGCCAGGAGCGTTTTGCGATGGTAACAATCAAGTATCCAGGCCTGGAGTCTGCGGCAAAGGTGACAATATTGCAAGATAAGCAGCTGCTCAACCAGTTCTCATTCGAGGTGTTGGACCTTACGTACAAGAGTTGCAAGGTCCGCTATAAGCCTATCGATAAGAGTCGTCCATATATGGCAAACATCATCGACGCTGAGTACTTCAAGCAGTCGGGTGTCTCGCAGGAGCAGGCCTTTGTCGATGCCGAGATGGCGAACTACTTAACTCTGGCCCAGCGTAATAATATGACCCTTGAGGATCTTATGGGGCGCGTGTCGCCACAGCTGATATATACGGGCGATGCCGAGCGTGAGTTTATAGGTATGCAGCCAGGTGCTACGTATGTGATATATAGCTACGGCATCACATTCTCGGGTAATAGCTACGAGCTTACAACACCCTTGCACACCACTATCGTTGAGCTACCTTTGCCCGAGATGTACAACTTCACGTTTGACATCAGGTGTAATATGTCGGGCACTACCGCCTCTATAAGTATCGACCCGGATGATTGGACGGGATACTACAGCGTGCAGATAGCCCCCGATGACTCGTTGTACTATGTCGAGCCAGGTATGCCCATAACCGAGGGTATTGTTAAGAATCTTGCAAATAGGTTCTACACCAATGCGCGTAATGCGATGAAGAGCGGAGCTTCGGCCGAGCAGTATCTACGTGCTAACTGCTATACAGGGTACCGCACACTCGACGTGCAACTACAGTCGGGTAAAAAGTATATGATTATTGTCTTTGCTGTAGAGTCTAAGGATGGCGAGATACCTGTGATGCGTTCAATGCCGTCAATACTATATATCTAACCTATATCTAACCATTTTCTTTGATATATCGTGCGTCGAATATTTCCCATATTACTCTCTTTGGCCCTCTTGGCGTGTACCGATAATACGGTAGCTCCTCTATCGCCATTTAGTGTCGAGCAGGAGAGCATCGAGGTCGATGACATAGGCGGCAACATAACCATCGGCTACACCCTTCAGGCCGAGTTGCAGATGAACGCTGTGGCGGTGTGCGATGCAGAGTGGATTACAGATGTGGACAACTCAATAGCTGGGACAATCAGCCTTCGAGTGCTACCAAACGATACGGCCGAGGAGCGAACTACGACTATCACCCTGCGCCATATATTGACCGACGTAACCCCCAAGGTGGTGGTTAAGCAGCAA
Source organism: Rikenellaceae bacterium (assembly GCA_015059715.1). Taxonomy (GTDB): domain Bacteria; phylum Bacteroidota; class Bacteroidia; order Bacteroidales; family Rikenellaceae; genus Alistipes. Next base: position 18,299 of record SUZV01000015.1, read on the forward strand.
GCTAAGCGGGGCGAGAGGTTGTCTATTGAGTTGGTCAAGTGCGACTATTCGGAGTGTGAGGTGCGCATCACGCCAGCCTATGCCGATATGCCCTATGTGGTGATGATGGCCGAGAAGAGCTACCTTACAGAGCAGGGTATTCATAGTGTCGAGGAGCTTGTGGCTGCGGACCTGGCCTACTTCTACACCTACATCGCAGGCGATACGACGCTCGATAAGTTCCTCTTAGAGAGTAACCTTGCGCTACGAGGTGCGCAGACAAAGCGTTGGCAGGAGCTCTCACCAGCCCGCGAGTATGTCATCTACGCCTATGGCATATATCTGAATGGCGATAAATATGCAGCCATAACCGATGTGGAGCATATCGAGATAGTGAGCCGATTGCCCGAGCGCAAAGCTATGAGTTTCGAGGCTACAATCGTTGCCGATGGCCCCGAGGTGAGCTTCTCGGTAACCCCAAAGGAGTGGGATGGCTACTACGCTGTTCAGCTTGTCGAGGATAGCGAGCCAGGCTACATCGAGCAGGGCATGGCATTTACCGCCGAGGCTGAGGTTGCTGTTGCCGAGGCCTTCTTCTACGTGGCCGACCACCTCTACTACTTCGAGGAGCTTAGTGCCGAGGAGATTATGCAGCAACTCGGATATAAGGGCAATGCGGAGTTTCGTAAGACGCTAAATGCTAACCACAGATATATGGCCCTTATCTACGCTATCGACTCGGTGGATGGTAACGTGCCTATGGTGGTCTCTAAGCCTGTGGTTGAGTACTTTACTACGGGCACTGTGCAACCCTCGGATATGACCTTCGACGTTGAGTTTACCAATATTATGCCTCGCTCGGTGGATGTATCTATCATACCCTCTACGGATGAGCCATACTCGGCTGTTATGATGTATGCCAAGAACCTCCCAGATGGCGATAAGCAGGAGCAGCTGGAGTATGTGATGGCGCAGTATGCACCGCTGGAGCTCTCGGGTGTATATAGAGAGCATATAGACCAGCTACCCCCAGCTACGGAGTTTGTGATTGCCGTATATGGCTACTATGCAGGTGCGGCAACAACGGACCTATTTATATATAGGTTCACGACTGCCGAGAATGGCGAGGGAAGTAATCTTATTACCGAGGTGAGGTGCTCGGCCTACGACCTTGGTGAGGTGGCGGCCTTGGAGCCCTACTACGCCTCGATGCAGGGCTATGCCGACTACTTTATGTCTATCGAGGTGGTCACCTTGAAGCCATCCCCTGCACTACACTTTGATATCTTCCCAGCCGACACCCTGGATGAGTATGGCGAGGAGGCGATAGTAGAGAGCCTGCTTGAGTACGCCTACACCTCGTCACCCGACTGGTCTTTGTGTAGCTATGGCAACGAATATATCGTGTGTGGCTTGGCCGAGGATGAGGATGGTTATATCGGTAAGTTGTTTATCTCCGAGCCACAAACGTTTACCAAGGCCGATACCTCTGCTGCTGAGGAGTTTGTTGAGTTGTACCGTGAGTATGTCCCACAAAGGAGCCATATGCGCGGTATGAATAACCGCGTTACATCCATTTTTCGTTGATTCTATTTGCCGAATTAAAAATTTTTCATACCTTTGTACCCCGTATCAACCTCTTATATAGGGTGAAGGTGCAGTTTTGGGTGGCTTTAGGGCTAATACCCGAAGGATTATTGTCGAGGGTGGCAATATGGTAGTGCCGACACAGCGATAATGTTGAACGTTAACATTTAACAATTTTGTTGCAACAATGAACAAGGATCAGTTGATCAGACTCGTAAACGAGCAGATGTGGACCAAGAGCGAGGCAGATGTGCCTCAGTTTGGTGCAGGTGACACAATCACAGTAACCTACCGTATCGTAGAGGGTAACAAGGAGCGTCTTCAGAGCTTCCGTGGCGTAGTAATCCAGATTAAGGGTTCTGGCCGTACAAAGATGTTCACCATCCGTAAGGTTTCTAACGGCGTAGGTGTAGAGCGTATCTTCCCTCTCTACTCACCACACATCGACAAAATCGAGGTTAACAAGTATGGTGTTGTACGTCGCGCACGTATCTACTACCTCCGTGACCTCACTGGTAAGAAGGCGCGTATCAAGGAGCGTCGTATGAAGAAGTCGGAGTAAGGCTTCATCCTTGTGAAAAAATTGAGACCAATCAGATACTTCTGGTTGGTCTCTGTCGTTTTAGCCACTACCACTATCCACGTCGGCGGAACTCAGCGAGGACGATGCCTGTGGCCATAGCTACGTTGAGTGATTCGGATGTGGCTCGCGTAGCAGGGTAGGGGGGGATGAGGAGTTTGTGGCTTACCTCACTACGGCACGCCTCGCTTAGGCCACGACCCTCGTTGCCCATAACGATAACACCCTCGTTACGTAGCTCCGTAGCGTATATACTCTCGCCGTCGAGCAACGTGCCGTAGATGGCAATACCCATATCTCTCAACGAGCCAAGCATAGCGGCCAAATTGTCGGTATAGTGTACGCGAACACGCAGAATGGCACCCATCGTGGCCTGCACAACCTTGGGGTTATAGCAGTCGGCACACTCATGCGTGCAGATGATATCCTCGATGCCAAACCAGTCGGCAAGGCGTATTATAGTGCCTAAGTTACCTGGATTCTGAACACCATCGAGGGCTATGGTGAGCCTCCCTTTCAGCTCGGCGATGTTGAGGTGGTGGCGTGGTTGTTCGACTACGGCAAGCGTCGTCGTGGGGGTCTTGAGCGCGCTGATACGCTCCATATCGCGCCTATCTATGGTCATAATGCCCGCGCCACGCATATCGCTGTGCGTAGTATATACCCTGTGAATGTGAAGAGGCGATGCTAAAATCTCCTCGACGAGTTTATCTCCCTCGGCAATAAACAGCCCCTCACTATCGCGCACGCGCTTATCGCCGAGCGAGCGCACATGTTGTATCTCGGCCTTAGTCATCATCTCTACTCAATATAGAAGGTCTCGCCCTCGTTGGCGATGTCCGTATTCGGAAATATCGCACGACACTCTTCGACAAGCGGCTGCTTCTCCTTATATCTTGACGAGAAGTGTCCTATTATCAATCTCTTAGCCTCGGCAAGCGCAGCTACACGTGCCGCCTCGGCCGTTGTAGAGTGTCCACGTCCTTTGGCTAATGTCTGCTCTGTAGCAGAGTATGTTGCCTCGTGATAGAGGAGGTCTACGCCGCGTACACGCTCGGCAGCCTTTGCCGAGTAGTTCGTGTCCGAGAGATAGGCATAGGAGCGTGCTTCGTATGGCAGATATGTCACACTATCATGGGTTATGACCTCGCCACTATCTAACGTTATATCCTCGCCACGCTTTAGCGACACTATCTGGGCAATCGTAAGCCCCAAGCGTTTAATCTCCTCCTTGCGGACATTAAGCGATGGTTGCTTCTCCCGAAATAGATACCCTGCTGTAGGTACGCGGTGTCTGAGAGGTATGGACCACACCTCCAAGGTGCTATTCTCCATGATAATCCTATGCTCGGTGGTCTTGACCTCGTGCCACTTAACCTCGTATGGCAGCTCCTCGCAGAAGTAGCGATTGTGATGCTCAAGGATGTCGCCCATAGGTGCAGGGGCGTAGATGTCGAGAGGTGTCCGCTTACCCTCCAATCCGAGGGTGGATATCAGTGGAAAGAGTCCATAGCAGTGGTCGCCGTGTAGGTGACTGATAAACACAGCTCTAAGGCGCAGCGGATTGATGCCGCGCCTTATGAGCTGCTGTTGTACGCCCTCACCAGCGTCAACTAAGTAGTACTGCTCGTTGAGGTTTACCACCTGCGCCGAGGGGTGTGCCGATGGCGTAGGCTTAGCTGATGAGTTGCCTAATATGGTTACACTGAAGGCCATTACTTCTGGGCAAGAAGCCAACGCTCACAGTCGAGAGCTGCGATACATCCCGAGCCTGCAGCGGTGATAGCCTGGCGGTAGTGTGGGTCCTTAACGTCGCCAGCAGCGAAGACACCCTCAACCGAGGTCTTTGATGTGCCAGGAACGACCTTGATGTAGCCCTGCTCGTCAAGTTCGAGCTGACCCTTGAGAACCTCAACATTGGGGTGGTGACCAATAGCGAGGAAGAAGCCCATGATGTCGAGAGTACGCTCTACGCCAGAGGTGCTAACAACACGTACACCTGTTACGCCATCCTCATCACCGAGAACCTCTGCGGTGTTGTGCTCGAATAGTACCTCGATATTTGGGGTGTTGAATACGCGCTCCTGCATAGCCTTAGATGCACGCAAGTAGTTCTTGCGGACGATAAGGTATACCTTCTTGCAGATTGATGCAAGGTATGTAGCCTCCTCGCATGCGGTGTCGCCACCACCTACAACGGCTACATCCTGCTTGCGATAGAAGAAACCATCGCACGTTGCACACGCGCTAACGCCCATACCGCGATACTTAGCCTCAGACTCCAGACCGAGGTACTTGGCCGAAGCTCCTGTACATACGATTACAGCCTCTGCCTCAATCTGATGCTCGTGGTCTACGGTAGCCTTGAAGGGTCGCTGTGAGAGGTCTATGTCGGTGATGATACCGCGACGCACGTCGGCACCAAAGCGCAATGCCTGCTTACGCAAGTCCTCCATCATAGCTGTACCAGTGATACCCTCTGGGTAGCCAGGGAAGTTCTCAATCTCGGTGGTTGTTGTGAGCTGACCTCCAGGCTCGATACCCTCGTAGAGTACGGGTGAGAGGTTGGCTCGTGAGGTGTAGATAGCTGCGGTGAAGCCTGCAGGGCCGCTACCGATAATCAAAACTTTTACTTTCTCCATAGTCTTAGTTGGTTTAAGTTATTTAAAGTATGTTATATAAATTAGTAACAATGCTATATGTTGTTATTGGCATTATCAGCGCGTATTTAGGAAGTCTTGCTTATGCTCCTCCTCATCGCGGAAGTCGTAGCCATAGCCGACCATCATATCAAGGCCCGTATCGCGCGCTCTATCTTGGTCTGTAAGCTCGCGCATACGCGCCAAGGTGTTAGCCGAAGAGGTGATAACCTCCTTTACCTCCTCTTGGCTGAGCATATGGCCCTGAAGCTGACAGAGGATGGTGTAGGCATACGTTGCCGCCATATCGTCGTAGCTATCCATCAGCCTGTTAAGCTCGGCTGTTACCTCGCTCAGGGTGAGCTCCCCTGCTGCGATACTGCTCATAATCCTCTCCACCTCGCCAAGGGGTAGATACTGACCTGCGACATCTATCCACTCGCTACCATCGTAGTTGTATGCCGTGTAGTCGCCCTTTTCGAGCATAGCTCCAAAGGATGCCACTATTGCGCTGTTGTATAGCGATATGCCGCGATGTAGCATCGCCGAGCGTATCGTTGTGCGGTTATAGTTGTAGCTCTTAGCCTCGGGGTCATTCTCGTAGAGGCGTGTCAGAGCATCTACACCGCGTAGCATCTTGCCCGTGATAAAGGGGTTAAACTCCTCGAAACATATATTGTCGCGCTTAAGAGTGCGCTTATCACGACTCTTCCACTTGTTTATATCGCGTATCGTTCCGTAGCTCTTCAGCGACAGTGCTGGCATAAGTGTCGTGTGTCCACCCTCCTCGATGAGGTATGAGTATGGCATATCCTGCGTGTCGTGGTGGCGTGTATGTCTGCCTAAAACTACGGTATAGGGGCCCTCGATGGCGGGCGACATGACGTATGCACTACTTCCGAACTTCGTGCCTCGCTGGTGTACCGACTGGTGTACAGCACCGCTCTTGAAGAGGTGGTTCGACTGGTTGGTACCACTACCAGCGTTAAAGAACGAGAAGATGCCTGCAATGAGCAACGACGACTTATGGTGCGATACGGTAAATGGACCTGCAAATACCGATGCTGCCTCGCCATTTTCGAAGTGGCAGTTGGCAAACATCAGAGTGTCGATAGCCGTAAAGCCGTTATCCATAACGGAGTTCTCGCCGATGAAGCTACGCACGATGCTCGATGCGCCATCTACGTGGGCATCGTTGTCGATTATGAAGTCGTGGGCACGCACATCGATGCCTACGTGAGCACCGCGCCCTATTGTTCCATTCTCTAAGTGAGAGGCACCCTCGACAACGCAGCCCTCCTCGATGAGGACCTCGCGGATAAAACGCGCTCCTACAACCTTGCTGTTGTCGCCCACACGACCTACTGTGGAGCGGTGGCTCTCGCTAAGTGAGCCCACCATCTCCATCATGCGCTCCACCATCTTAGGTCTGTTGCGCATCATGGTCATAAGGTAGGCCTGCTGTGCTGTAAGTTCGCGATAGATGGGTATGCTGCGGCCCTCGTTCTCGTTTACTGCGGCAACCATAACACCCTCGCCAAATGTTGAGGCCCTGCGACACTTCATGCGCAACACATCATCTATGAGGCAGTTATTGCCAATGATATAGTTTGATATTGTCGAGTCGTAGATGCGACTCTTCGAGCCTATGGTTACCTCGCCCTCGAAGCGCACGTTGCGTAGCTGCTCGGTATCGAAGTCTTCGGCGACAAGCACTCTGTCCCAATTCTCGGCATAGCATCCTCGCTGCGCAAGCACTACTCGCTCATCGGGTGTCGTCACCCTCAGTCGTATGGTGTTAGTCATCTCCTCCATATATCGCTATACATATAAAGGGTTTTCAAAAAAAGTCGCAAATGTCACTTTCGTTGTCGGGAGGTTGCGTTGAGGTTGGCTTCGACTCTTTTTAGTCAACCTGTTTTAGAACCTCACATAGGTTATTTATATGGTGTGTATACCACCTTCTTGGTCGTGAAAAATTCGTCGTCGAACATCGTGCTGATGTCGTAGATATCCCACTTTAGGCGTGTTGCAGCGAGCTCTTCGGCCAACTCACCACCCTTGAGGTATAGCACGCCATTGGCGAGTGTGCCACGACATCCGCGACGTAGCAGGTGCATCGCCCAAGGCATAAATCGGGCCATCTCGGTGACGGCACGCGACACCACATAGTCGAACTTCTCGCCAAGCTGCTCGGCACGGCAATTTACGGCCCTTAGGTTCTTAATATCGGCACCCTGGGTAATACCCTCGACAACACGTATCTTCTTGCCTATAGAGTCTACGCCAACAAACTCAACCTCGGGAAACATTATCGCCAGCGGCACCGATGGAAAGCCTCCTCCGCAACCGATATCTACGACCTTTGCGCCAGCCTCAAATTGGCACACCTTGGCTATGGCCAACGAGTGGAGTATGTGTCGGGTGTATAGGTGCTCTAAGTCCTTGCGCGACACTACGTTTATGCGGCTATTCCACTCGGCGTAGAGCTCTCCCAAGGCCTCGAACTGCCTCTTTTGGCACTCGCTGATATTCGGAAAGTAGCCTGTTATTATTTCGCTGTTTGTCATCTGCTTAGGTTGCTATTAGTTCTCCTTGTCTACTCCTTTTCGAGGATTAGCTTGCACACCGCCTGGCGTGCTCGACGTATCTGGGTCTTTATGGTATTTATCGGCTTGCAGAGCTTGTCGGCAATCTCCTCATAGGAGTACTCCTCGATAAAGCGCATCTCTATAATACGTCGATACTCCTCCGAGAGCTCATCGAGGGCGGCATAAAAATGGCTCTGGCTCTGGCTTATTATCACCGACTCTTCGGGTGTGGGTGTCGTGGCCTGTGGCGAGCGAAAACGCTCGTCTATAGGCACATCGTCAGCGCGGCGGCGCAGGTGGTCGACCAACGTATTACGCGCTATGGTGTATATCCACTGCCCGAAGGTGAAGTTCTTCGAGTAGCTGTCGAGGTGGAGGTACACCTTGATAAATGTCTCCTGTAGCAGGTCGCTGGCTACGGTCTTATCGTCGAGACGCTGCTCGAAGAGACGCATTAGAGCCTCGCGGTAGCGCGTGAAGAGGTACTCGAAGGCTTGCTGGTCACCCTCCGAGGCCAACTCTACAAGTCTACTATCCGTAGCTACGATATAGTCATCTATCTCCATATCTTTGGTGTGTTAAAGCTCTCGCTTGAGCCTATCATCCACTCCACTACAGGTCCTGCAATGTCGTACATCCAGTATCTTAGTGCCACACCGCGCTCACCTAAGCGGCGTGCTGTGCGGTGTGACGACCACAGCACGATTAAGTAACGCAGTAGTGCCAGGGCTATTGCCCCGAGCTTAAGCTCTAATGGTAGCACGACGATAGCTACTACCGTCGCTAGGAAGTATAGTACGCGGCTGTTACGCTCACGACGTATGAAGCTCTTCGTCGCTGCTGTGTAACTATCGAATGTCGAGCCGTAGTAGCGCATGTGCTCGACCCACTCGCTCCAGACACCACTACGCTCCTCGATGACCATAGCATGAGGAGATAGTACCACCGAGGTATTGCTCTTGGTCGCAATATCCTGAAGGTATAGGTCATTATCGCCTATATCGATGCCTAAGTGGTTGTATCCACGTGTCGAGTTGTATAGTTGGCGTGTAAAGCCGTAGTTGCTACGCGGTGCGTAGTACATCTTATCCACCACACCGCGAGCCATAGCATTGCGCAGCTGTTGAAACTCGACCATACGCATCATATAGCTCTTTGTGTTGTCCTCCTCGAAGCGTGGTATCGAGGGGCCTAATACGATGTGTCCATACTCATAACCCTTGGCCATAAACTCTATCCACCTGTCGCAACTGGGTATTGCCCCAGGGGTGGTGAAGAGCAGGGCCTCGTACTGTGCCGACTTGATGCCGACGTTGAGGGCCTGCTTTGTGGTTATGTATATGCGGTCGTTGCCGCCCATACGTGTCAGACGCATATACGAGAAGTTGTTGCGTATGCGTTGTAGCTCCTCGTAGTAGTCCATATCGCTGCCGATGTAGACGACGACCACCTCGAAGTGTTGGTATTGTTGGTTTAGTAACGCTGGGAGCTCCTCGCTTAGAAATCTCTCGTTCTCGCCTCGCAGGGCTACTATAACCGATATCGGAGGCTTCTGGTCTATCTGTCTTTTATGTTGCGTAAGGCGGAAGCGGTAGACGCGGTAATATGCTATGCCATAGTAGTATATCTGCACAGCGAAGAGTACTACGATGACGGCCACAAGGGCCAATCCTTCGTAGGTGTAGCAATCAATTATCTGGTTTATAACGTGTGTCACTCTTTATCTATCTATATAATCGCACAAAGATAGGAAAAATTTTGCAAATAGCAATTAGCAAATAGCAATTAGCTTGTGATTGTACCCAGAGTTAGCGGTTGTCCTCAAGACCTTGAGAAAAAGCCGTATTATTGTCCGAATGGTGGTTTGAGGGTAGCTCGCAGCTGATGCTGCTAAAGGGTGGTTGAGGGTAGCTCGCAGCTGATGCTGCTAAAGGGTGGTTGAGGGTAGTTCGCAGCAAAGCTGCTAAAGGGTAGTAAAAGGAAAAAAGTGTTCGTCCGCAACCATCTTATTGTCCTATCGTCTTATTGTCTTTATTTTTTAGGACATTAGGACATTACGAGGTCGGGTATCGCAACAGTACTAATTACCCATTACCGACTACTAATTGTTCCTGTGTGGTGATATTCCAATTATTTTTCGTATATTTGCACGTTATATATACGTTATGAAGTTTACATTGCTACATACTGCGCCCGATAGCAAGGCGCGTTGCGGACTCTTGGAGACCGATCATGGCCCTATACAGACCCCTATATTTATGCCCGTAGGTACTGCCGCTGCGATGAAGGGTATCTTCCATCGCGATGTTGAGCAGGAGGCTAAGGCCCAGATAATCTTGGCAAATACCTACCATCTATACCTGCGCCCAGGTGTGGATATCTTAGAGGAGGCAGGCGGTGTACACCGTTTCTCATCGTGGACAAAGCCTATGCTTACCGATAGTGGTGGCTTTCAGGTCTTTTCGCTGGCAGCCTGTAGAAAGCTTAAGGAGGAGGGGTGTCATTTTCAGTCGCACATCGACGGTTCGAGGCACCTATTTACCCCCGAGAGTGTCATAGATACCGAGCGCACGATAGGTGCCGATATTATGATGGCCTTCGACGAGTGTCCTCCAGGCGATGCCCCTTATGACTATGCTGCAAAGTCGTTGGCACTAACCGAGAGATGGCTCGACAGATGTTTCAATCGCTATCACCAGACCCAGCCCAAGTGGGGGCACTATCAGGCACTCTTCCCTATAGTTCAGGGTGCAGGATATGCCGACCTGCGTGAGAGGGCTGCGCGTAACGTGTTGCAGTATAACGCTGATGGCTATGCGATTGGTGGTTTGGCCGTTGGCGAGCCTACGGATGTTATGTACTCGATGATTGAGGTGTGCAACGCTGTGTTACCCACAGACCGCCCACGTTACCTTATGGGTGTAGGTACTCCGGTAAACATCCTTGAGGCGATAGATCGCGGTGTCGATATGTTCGACTGTGTGATGCCTACGCGCAATGGACGTAACGGCCAGCTCTTCACCTCGGAGGGTGTAATAAACATACGCAACAAGAAGTGGGAGAGGGACTTTACGCCTATCGACCCTAATGGCGTAGCCTTTGTCGACCACCAGTATACACGTGCCTATCTGCACCACTTGGTTGTCTGCAAGGAGATGCTGGCGGCGCAGATTGCCTCGCTACACAATACGGCATTCTACCTCTGGCTTGTGGGTCAGGCGCGTGAGCATATTGCGGCAGGCGACTTTAAGCCTTGGAAGGAGGCTATGGTGGTAAAATTGTCGCGCAGACTATAAAGATGTTGAGAACTTACAAATAAAATGTTAAGAGCGTGAAGTTGATACCCTCGATACCAGGATACAGAACCTTAGATAGATATATCCTGCGTAAGTTTCTGCTTACATACCTCTTTGGTCTTTTGATGATGACCATCATCCTCGTCGTGTTCGACTATGTCGAGCGTGTCGATGACTTTACCGAGCTTCATGCACCTTGGAGAGCTATCATCTTCGACTACTATCTGAACTTCATCCCGCACTTTATCAATCAGTTTAGTGCGCTGTTTACCTTTATCTCGGTAATCTTCTTTACCTCGAAGTTGGCTATGCAGACCGAGATTGTCGCGATACTCTCGGGAGGTGTTAGTTTCCGTAGGCTTATGTGGCCCTATATGCTTGGTGCTGGCGTGATTGCCGCCCTGAGCCTATCGCTGAGCCTATGGGTGATACCCGAGGGTCAGAAGGCGAGTGTAGCCTTTCAGGCAAAGTACTTTAAGGGTAATCAGCTCATCGAGTACGATAGGAATGTATATCGCCAGATTGAGCCTGGCACCTTCGTATATGTCAGGGGTTACTCTCCGAACTTAGAGCGTGTCCCTTTCTTCGCCATTGAGCGTTACGAGGGTGCTCGCATGGTCGAGGTGCTAAACGCTGCAAGTGCATCGTTTGACGAGGAGTCGGGGCGTTGGACGGCACCGCGCTACGTTATCTACTCAAGCGATGAGCAGGGGACGTTGGGATATGAGCAGTTCCGCAACCTCGATACGCTTATAAACCTCGATGCGCGCGAGCTTGTCGACACCAAGGGTTTGGTTAAGACGTTGACGTTAGAGGAGCTAAACGACTTTCTTGCGCAGCAACGGCGTAAGGGCTCGGATGACCTCTTCCTTATCGAGGTGGAGCGTCATACGCGCTTTTCGTACCCATTCTCGACATTTATCCTCACGATTATAGGTGTCTCGATAGCTTCGCGCAAGACGCGAGGAGGTATGGGTATGCACCTCGGTGTCGGTATTACGCTCTGTTTCGGATATATTATGCTCGGACGAGTATTCGAGCAGATAGCCTTGGGTGGTAGCCTTGAGCCCTGGATTGGCGTATGGCTGCCGAATATGATATTTAGTTTAATAGCATTAGTTGTCTACTTTAAAGCCCCAAAATAGCAATGCTCTCGATTAATGATATCTCGGATGCTGTTCGTCGTGGCGAGCGCATCTCTGCGGAGGCTGCCCTAAAGTTGTGGCGCGAGGCTCCGTTGTGGTTGCTTGGTGAGCTGGCTACTATGCGTAAGCGCGTGGTCAGTGGCGAGTCGGTATACTACAATCGTAACGTACACCTCGAACCAACGAATATATGTCTCTTTAACTGCGAGTTCTGCTCGTTCCGTCGTCGTGAGGGGGATGCCGATGCGTGGTATATGTCGTTGGAGGAGATAGAGAGTAGGGCCGAGGAGCTGCGTGGTGCTGATATTACCGAGGTACACATCGTCGGTGGTGTACATCCGAAGCACGACCTCGACACCTACTGCGCGATGATACGTCGTGTAAAGCGCGCACTTCCCCATGTCACCGTAAAGGCATATACGGCAGTCGAAATATTCTATATGATACGTCGCGAGGAGGTCTCGGTAGTCGAGGGGCTAAGACGACTTCAGGAGGCGGGTATGGAGTGTATTCCTGGTGGTGGAGCCGAGATTTTCGATGCTGAGCTACGCAAAAAGATATGTCCCGATAAGTGTACCTCGGAGGAGTGGTTAGCGGTGCATCGTGCAGCACACAATATGGGCATAGCGACAAACTGTACGATGCTCTATGGCCATATCGAGACCTTGGAACATAGGGTTGACCACTTGGAGCGTCTGCGTAAGTTGCAGGATGAGTCCCCAGGTTTCGATGCCTTCATTCCGCTTAAGTACCACAGTCGTGGCAATAGGCTCTCGGAGGCTGGCGAGAGCAGTGTTGAGGATGACCTTCGCACGATAGCCATAAGCCGCATATTCCTCGATAACATTCCCCATATCAAGGCCTATTGGGTGTCGTATGGCAAGGCAACTACCGAGATGGCCTTGGCCTTTGGTGCTGACGATATCGATGGCACTATTGGCGACACTACGAAGATATACTCTATGGCTGGGGGTGTTGAGCGTCCCACGATGAGTGTCGAGGAGCTTGAGGCGATGGTCACTGCGGCGGGTTTCGTGCCCGTAGAGCGCGACTCGCACTATAATGTTGTTTCGCGCCACGATAGTAAGCCTCAGGGGGTGGTGGCCACACCAACAGAGGTCGTGGAGGTCGAAAAGCCTAAGAGCGATGGGGGCAATAAGCGTGACAAGCATGATAAGGATGATAACGAAGTTAAGGATGGCAAAGGTAGCAAGGAGGGTATGAAGCGAGAGAGTAGCGATAAGGGTCGTAAAACCCCTACGACAGCACAGAGAAAGCGACAAGGAGATGGTGAGGGTGGCTTCTTCTCAAGTATAAAAAGAGTGTTCTACACCTATCCAATCATAGCAAATGTCGTATTGGCCTCTGTTTTAGGTCTATTGCTCGTTATTGGAGTATATATCGGCCTTAAGAGTGGCACACGTCATGGCAAGGCTATCGAGGTACCCAATCTCTTGGGTCTCTCCATCGACGATGCTCGTATTATGGCCGAGGATAGAGAGTTTAGAATTGTGGTGCGCGACTCAATCTTCGATGTAGACCTTCCAGGAGGTGCTATCGTCGACCAGCTGCCTCGCACCTCGAATGTGCGCGATGTTACGGTAAAGCCTGGACGTAAGATATATGTTACAATCAACGCCTATAGCCGTCGCGTAGTAGATATCCCCTACGTGGCAAAGCAGACGTTGCGTCAGGCCCTTAATCAGATAGAACGCTCGGGGTTGACCGTAAAGGAGCTTGTCTACGAGCCCGATATGACCTCTACGGACTATGTGCTTAGCCAGTATATCGATGGTAGGGAGATACTACCTGCGACAAATCGTAAGTGTGAGGTGGGTACGGGTGTTACGCTCAAGGTTAGCTACCGAAGTGACGAGATGCAGGTATATGTTCCGCGTCTTGTGGGACTATCGCTACAGCAGGCACGCGCTACGCTGTGGGATAATGCCCTAAATGTGGGCAAGGTGGTATACGACGATAGTGTCGAGGATTTGATATCGCGTCGTAAGGCGAGGGTCTATAAGCAGTCTATAGAGCTCGGCACAAGGCTTAAGCGCGGTAGTGAGGTTACGCTCTATCTGAGCTGCGATGATAGTATGGTAGATTCGCTTAGTGTCGTAGCATCGAGCGAGCTTCGTAAGTTTGAGGAGCGTCGTCGTAAGGAGATTGCCGAGCGTGCCGACTCGTTAGCATTAGTAGAGTAGTATTAAGATAATAACATAGTTGCGGTGGTTGATATTGAAAGAGATAGCTACGTAGCAGACCTACGGCCCGAAGTAGATGCAGAGCTCGACCTCGATATCGAGGTGGGCGATAGCGATGTTGAGGGTGATGAGATGTATGAGCACTTTGCTGTGACGGTGGATAAGGGGCAGTCGCTGATGCGCCTCGATAAGTTCCTCACCGCACGCTTGGAGCACACCTCGCGTAACCGTATTCAGATGGCGGCTGATGGGGGTAACATCCTGGTCAATGGCAAGCCTCAGAAGTCGAGCTACAAGGTCAAGCCGTTGGACGAGATATCTATTGTCATGCCCTATCCTCGCCGTAAGGAGGAGATAGTGCCCGAGAATATTCCGCTCAATATTGTCTACGAGGATGACGATATCATCGTTGTAAACAAGGAGGCGGGTATGGTAGTACACCCAGGTGTCGGCAACCATAGTGGGACGCTTGTACATGCGTTGTCGTACCATCTACGTGACCTTGAGATGTTTAGCGAGGGCAATGCTCGTGCAGGCCTTGTACACCGTATCGATAAGGATACCTCGGGATTGCTCGTGGTGGCAAAAAACGAGAGGGCACACGCCTCGTTGGCAAAGCAATTCTTTGACCATACGATTTATCGTCGCTATGTGGCGTTGGTGTGGGGCAATATCGCCGAGGATGAGGGCACAATCATAGGTAATATAGGCCGCAGCCCGAAGGATAGGTTGCAGATGTACGTCTTTGCCAATGGCGAGGATGGCAAGCATGCTGTGACGCACTTCAAGGTGCTGCGACGCTATGGCTACGTCACGCTGGTGGAGTGTCGCTTAGAGACGGGGCGTACGCACCAGATACGTGTCCACATGTCGTGGCAGGGCCACCCGCTGTTCAACGATGAACGCTACGGAGGAAACCGCATATTGAAGGGTACCACCTTCCAGAAGTATAAACAGTTTATCGAGAACTGCTTTAAGCTAATACCCCGACAGTCGCTCCACGCACGTGCCTTGGGCTTCGACCACCCGACTACGGGCAAGTATGTGCAGTTCGAGTCGGAGCTCCCCGAAGACCTTAAGGCTGTATTACAGAAGTGGGAGGGGTATACCGACTCTGTGGGGTTGGATATTGATGAAATATAAGAAGTTGGTTGAGGTTCAACAACTTCTAAGCTATCACTAAAGAGTAAAAAAGAGTGTTTCTACCAACAACAAATAGAGAGGTCGAGGCGCGTGGCTGGGACCAACTCGACGTAATAATCTTTTCGGGTGATGCCTATATTGACCACCCAGCCTTTGGCCCTGCGGTCATAGGTCGCATCCTTGAGGCTGAGGGCTATCGCGTAGCTATTGTTCCGCAGCCTAACTGGCGTGATGACCTTCGCGACTTTAAGAAGCTCGGTAAGCCACGCCTATTCTTCGCTGTCACAGCAGGTGCTATGGACTCGATGGTCAACCACTATACGGCAAACCTGCGTTTAAGGTCCAACGATGCCTATACGCCTGGGGGTAAGGCTGGCTTCCGCCCCGATAGAGCTATAGATACATACACCAAGATACTCAAGGAGTTATATCCCCATACGCCCGTTGTCATAGGTGGCATAGAGGCCTCGCTGCGACGACTTACCCACTACGACTATTGGAGCGACTCGCTACGACGTTCAGTACTGCTTACGTCGGGTGCTGACTTGCTGATATATGGTATGGGCGATAAGCCTATCCGCGAGGTGGCTCGCGCACTGCGCAATGGCTTTAATATGAAGCTGTTGCGTGGTCTGCGCCAGGTGGGCTTCTTAGCCGATAGCGAGTATGTCGAGAGGTTGTATAATGGTAGTACTCGGGTGCTCAGCTCGTATGAGGAGTGTGTGGCCGATAAGCAAAAGTTTGCCCATAACTTTACAGAGATTGAGACGCTCAGCAATATGATGGAGTGTGATACAACGCTCGTAGAGCGTGCTGGTGACGACTATGTTGTCATCACACCTCCGCATAAGAGGCTCACGACCGAGGAGCTCGACTACTCGTTTGACCTCGACTATGAGCGTGCGCCCCATCCACGTTATCGCGGCAAGGGCGACATACCAGCGTGGCAGATGATAAAGCACTCGATAAATATACATCGAGGCTGTTTTGGCGGCTGCTCGTTCTGCACTATCTCGGCACACCAGGGTAAGTTTATCAACTCGCGCTCGGAGCGTTCCATCCTCGAAGAGGTGCGTCGCATAGTTCAGATGCCCGACTTTAAGGGTTATATATCCGATATCGGTGCCCCCTCGGCCAATATGTATGGTATGCGCGGACGAGATGAGGCTCTGTGTAAGAGGTGTAAGCGTCCCTCGTGCCTTCATCCTCGACTATGTCCCAATATGAATAACGACCATAGCCGCCTCATAGAGCTTTATGGCAAGATTCGCGCAACGAAGGGTGTTAAGCGAGCATTCATCGGTAGTGGCATACGCTACGACCTCTTCGATGAGTCGTCGTACTTCGATATCGTGGTTAAGCACCATACGTCGGGTCGCCTAAAGGTTGCGCCCGAGCATACCGAGGATAGGGTGCTAAAGCTTATGCGTAAGCCCTCGTTTAAGCTATTCGAGCAGATGCATAGCCGCTTTAAGCAAATATGTCGTCGCGAGGAGCTTAACTATCAGCTTATTCCCTACTTTATATCGTCGCATCCGGGGTGCGAGGAGCGCGATATGCAGGCTCTGGCCGATAAGGTTCTCGGCAAGCTACACTTTACGCTTGAGCAGGTTCAGGACCTCACGCCTACGCCTATGACACTCTCGTCGGTGATGTTCTATACGGGTACAAATCCATATACGGGCGAAGAGGTATATGTGGCACGCTCGCAGGAGGATAAGCGTCGCCAGAAGAGCTACTTCTTTGGTGGCGAGCTACCCAAGGATAGGCTCCATGTGCCTAATGCTAAGAGCTCGCCAAGGGCTCCGAAGACAAGGCGCGCAGTGGCGACAAGTGGTGGTAGCAAACGCAGTGATAAGCGTCGCACAGGAGCAAAGCATCGATAGAATATAGATTATTATGTGGGCTCATGGCTTGCGAGATATAAAAATTATATATATATTTGTAGTTGCGAACGAAAAACATTAATTTAACAAACAATTTTAGACTATGAAAAAGATTCTATTTTTCGCTGCAATGCTTTCATTTGCAGTAGCTTGTGGTGGTAACCAGCAGAATAACGCTGAGGAGGCTGTTGAGGCAACAGATGTAGCTGTTGAGTCTACAGAGGTTGTAGTAGCTCCAGCTCCACAGACCGAGACCGAGAATACTGAGCAGAAGGAGGTCTTCAATGGTCAGAAGCTTGAGGCTAATGTAGATACTCAGCTTCAGGTTGTCGAGGCTAAGGAGGGCAGCGAGATGAAGTTGTCAGTATCTGAGGTTAAGGAGGTTGAGGAGCCTAAGAAGGGCCTGAAGGTTGAGGATAGCAAGAAGAACAAGCTCAGCACTAAGGAGGGTCTTCAGGTATCTGGCAAGAAGACAACTGTAGGTACTGCAGAGGCTGCTAAGTAGGATAACCTGTTGTATTTTACTTTATTACCACAAAATAGGGATGGCTAACTTTTTAGCCATCCCTATTTGCTACGGTAAGATGCTCCTTTTGGCTCTACACCTTTAGAACAGATACTGCTCACGACGCACCCTCTCTCTGAGGTTGAAAATATCGCGCCATACCTCCTCGCCAAACGTAGTGCCTACCACCTCAATAACCTTGCCTGCTGTAATTGCACCTATCGTTCCGCACTGCCTAAGCGACATACCCTCGCTAAGGGCCGAGAGAAAGCCTGCGGCGTAGAAGTCTCCAGCACCCGTAGTGTCTACACGCTTGGCGGCGGCCATAATGCCCACCTCGGCAAACTCCTCACCACGCTTTATCAGCGCACCCTTCATGCCAGTCTTTACTACGGTCAACTCGCACATTTGGCTTATGTAGTGTAGAGCATCAATAGCCCTCTGCTCACCACTAAACTCACGCGCCTCATCCTCGTTGGCAAAGATGATGTCTACGTGCTTGGCAACAAGCGAGCGCAGAAAATCAAGATTCTCTCTAACAACATTAAACGAGGCAAGGTCGATGGCAACCTTAAGTCCGTGAGCCTTAGCCTGCTCAATAGTTGTGCGTATAAGGTCGTGGTCTTGAACTAAGTAACCCTCGATATATAGACAGTCGTAGCTATCAAACGTGGCAGGGTCTATGTCGCTTGCCTGCAGGTCTGCCGCAGCACCTAAGTGAGTGACCATCGTGCGCTCGCCATCGGGCGAGATAAGCGATACGCACTTGCCCGAGCGGTACTCCGAGCGCAGGATGTAAGGCTCGACACCTACGTTGAGCAGTGCCTGCTTGTAGAAGTCACCCGTAGTGTCGTTGCCCACCTTGCCGATAAATCCTGTGCGTGTGCCGAGACGTGCCATAGCGCGTATGGTGTTGCCTGCCGAGCCTCCGAGCGAGAGTGAGTAGGGGTATCCCGCTACGGCCTTTGATATATCGGTCTGTAGCTGGCTATCGACTAAACTCATAGAGCCCTTGGCCAATTGATACTGCGTAAGTACCGAATCATTCGATAGATTGACAAGCATATCCGTTAGGGCGTTGCCAATACCTATAATGCGATTTATCATATATTTGGGTAGTTAGTTATTATCTCTTATATAGATAGTATCTTGACAATATCCATATCGCCACGATCTATGTTGCTACAATGTTTTGTCGCCTTAGAGAAGGGCACGTAGACAAGCTCTCCATTCTTCGTGCCTATCATCACGTTCCTCTGTCCCTCTAAGAGTGCCGTTATGGCCTGTGCGCCCATCTTCGAGGCCAATATCCTATCTGCTGCGGTGGGTGAGCCGCCACGTTGCAGATGCCCAAGGATGGTCACACGTGCATCATACTCCGGAAACTCCTCTTTTATTCGCTTGGCTAAGCCCAAAGCTCCCCCTGTCGTGGGATTCTCGGCAACGAGCACGATGGCCGAGTTCTTACTCTTGCGAAACCCTCGGTTGATAAGGTCGCCAAGCTGGTCCAACTCTGTCTCCATCTCGGGGATTATCGCCGCCTCAGCACCCGAGGCTATAGCACCGTTGAGGGCCAAGTAGCCTGCCATGTGACCCATAACCTCGACAAGGAATAGTCGCTCGTGGCTTGTCGCCGTGTCGCGTATCTTATCCACCGCCTCGACAATGGTGTTTAGCGCGGTATCGTAGCCTATGGTCTCGTCCGTACCCCCTAAGTCGTTGTCTATAGTCCCTGGTAGTCCTACAATCGGAATGTCGTACTCCTCGGCAAAGATGCGCGCGCCACTAAGCGAGCCGTCGCCACCTATAACCACCAGTGCATCTATGCCCGCCTGCTGCATATTCTCAAAGGCCTTAGCACGTCCTTCGGGTGTGGTAAACTCCTTGCAGCGAGCCGTCTTGAGTATTGTTCCACCCTGCTGGATGATGTTGCTGACGGATTTCGAGCCAAACTCCTCTAACTCGTTGTATACAAGACCATAATATCCGCGCTTTATGCCTATTACCTTGAGGTTGTTATATATCGCTGCTCGTGTAACAGCACGTATTGCGGCATTCATACCTGGCGCATCGCCTCCCGAGGTGAGCACTCCTATACATCGAATCTGTGCCATAGTTAATATAGTTTTTTCACGGGTAAAGGTACTAAAAATATACCAAACCTACCAATTATTTTGGTGCGATGTTTTTTGACATAAAAAGTACTGCCTACCCCATATGGGATAGGCAGTAGCTTAGTTATCGTGTTACAGGCAGCTATTAAATCTCGCCCTCGCCACGCAAATCCTCAACCTTAGCCTTGGTAGTGATAGCCTCGACAGCTACGCGGCTAAGCTCGCTCTCGCGCTGTGTCATCTCTGGTGTGCGCTCAGTGTCGATTGTTGCAGGGTCGATGTCGCCATTGATAGCGTCTACAACGAATACGTAGGCACCAGTGTTACCCTTAACCTTAGTCTCAACGCCTGTAGTGCGTGTTGCTGCAACAGCACCTACAAGTGCCGACTCATACTTGCCATCAACGTTGTTGTCTGTGAACTTAACGCCCTTGAACTCGCCACTCTCAGCACCCTCGATAGTTGCGCCCATAGCAAGCTGTGATGCGATAGCGTCGTACTGCTTGCCACGCTCCAAGGTCATCTTAATCATTGCGTCGTTCTTTGCTGCGTACTCATTCTCGTCGATAGAGGCAACCATAACTACGTTGATAACATTCTCACCATGGAAGCTCTTAACTGCACCGATAGGAGCGTCGTATGCCCATACTGCGATGTTGCGAGAGTTTGCAATGCCACGTACACCGCGTGTGCGACCCTGCATAGGGGTGTAGTCATTGCGGTTTGCTGTGGTTACAAGTACCTGGTAGTGTGCGTTGTTAGCAGCCTCGTTGAAGCTCTCAACGGTGTTGCCAGCCTCCTGCACAAACTTATCTACGCTGTTAACGATGTTGCGGTTAGTAAGCTCGCTTGCCTTAACGCTCTTCTCGATGTTTGCGATAAGAACGAAACGCTCCTTATCACCGAGCTTGGTAATCTTAACTACCGCAGGCTTGTGGTTGTAGGTGTATACGAAGATATCTCCCACCTTCTTGTCGATGAAGTTCTTAGCGTCAGTCTCGTTCATCTTAACCATCTCGCGAGTGTCGTTCGAGAGGTCTACGGCAGTCTCAAGCTTCGTAAAGTCGCCGCCATTAGCCTTAAGAGTCTCAACGAGCTTGTTTGCCTCGATGATGTTGCTCATTGTAGCCACCTCAAACTCGTATGTTGCAGGTGCTGTAACGTCCGAAACAAGGTAGCTTGCCTTCCAAGTCTCTCCCTCAAGTACTGGACCATAGTTTTTACCAGCCTTGATAGCCTCCTGGATGTTGCCAGCTACAGAGCTGTAGAGCTTGTATGTGTCAACCTTACCACCGATAGCGCGTACAGCCTGCTTGATGGCGTTGCTGTCGCCATTAGCCTCAGCTACAGCCTTATCTGCTGCCATTACCTGAGCCTCAGCTGCGGCCATATCATCAGCCGTAGGGGCAATCTCGAATGTCACGTAGCGGAGTGTACGTGCGCCAAAGTTCTTGTTTTCGAGCTTGTTAGCCTCGTAGTAAGCGTCAATCTCCTCCTGGCTTACCTCAACAGCAGGCATAGCCTTGTAGGGTACCATAACGTAGCGACCATCGAACGAAAGCTTGTCGTTGCGAAGAGCATCCTCAACCTCAAGACGGTTAACGTAGTTTGCTGCGCTATATACCTTGCTAAACTTCTGGTAGCCAAGGTTAAGACCTATAGTTGGCAGGTTGCTAATCCACTGGTTCTGCACCATCATCTCAATCTGGTCAGCTGGCCAGCCATACATCTTGTACATCTCGGCAGCCTGCTGGCTATATACCTTAGCATAGCTCTTGATGTCGGCCTCCTCTACGCCAAGACCTACGTTAGCAAGTGCTGGGGCTGAGAAGTAGTCATAAATTGCAGTCTGATAAGCGAAGTCAGACTTGTTGTCCTCGCTGAGGTTAGCATTACGGAATGTCTCCTGATACTGTACATACTTCGATGCCTTTACCTCCTCGCCATTGACGGTCATAAGTGTCTCGTCCTGGGGAATCTCGCTCTGGCGATTCTGCATTGAGAGCTGGTCGCCAAGAATAAATGCAACAAGTACAAGGCCGATTAGTATCGAAAGTACTACGCCAAACTTGGTTCTTAAAGTGTTTAATGATGCCATAAAAATTATTGTTTTATCGTTAAATTCGTTTTAGCCTCCAAAGGTAGTAATTTTTTATTAAACAACACTACATAGGGGTTGAAAAAATCCTTTATTCTCGGTTATGTCGCTAAAAATCGGGTATGCAAGCTCCTTAGTGGCGTTTGCACCTAACCTCAACAAGGTCCAAGCGCGAGCCCTCGCGTCGTAATATCTTTATTGAGAATAGCTCATTCTCAAAACGCTCGCCCTCGTGAGGTATGCCACCACTCTCGGCGATGATGTAGCCTGCAAGGGTGTCATACTCGTCGCCCTCGGGGATGCCGAGCGAGTACTCCTCGTTGAGGTAGTCGACCTCTAAGCGCGATGAGAATATCCAGGTGTCATCATCTACGCGCTTCTCGACAAGCTCCTGAACATCGTGCTCGTCCTCGATATCGCCGAAAATCTGCTCCAGCACATCTTCGAGCGATATTATGCCTGCCGTACCTCCATACTCGTCGATGACTACTGCGATGCTCGCCTTACGCTTGGTGAATGTTTCGAGCATGGTCTGTAGTGGCATCGTCTCGGCAACATATATGGTCTTAATCAGTATGTCGGATATCGACTCGGGACGCTCGAAGAGGCTCTTTGAGTTAACATAGCCAATGATGTTATCTATCGTGTCGTGCCATACGAAGATACGCGAGAAGTTGGTCTCGACGAAACGCTGCGTAAGCTCCTCGATGGTCGTTGACTCAAGGTCTACGGCCTCGACATCTACGCGCTGCACCATGCAGTCGCGCACCCTAAGGTCGGCAAAGTCCAGAGCGTTTTGGAAGAGGCGTATATCCTGCTCATCCTCGCTATCTACAGCGACATTCTCGGACTCGACGAGCGATGCAAGGTCGTCGCGGTTAAACTCCATAGGCTCGGGGCGTTCCTCGACGCGAGCACCCGTCAGGCGTATAAGTCCGTATGATATAAGCGTTGTAAATCGCGAGATAGGGTATAGTATAATATAGAATAGGTATATTATGGGCGAGAGCACCGAGTAGTAGAAGTTGGGATTATGCCTAACTATCGACTTGGGGATATACTCGCCTATGAAGATGATGACTACCGTAGATATTATCGTCTGTACCAAGGTGTTGTCGATACCAAATGCCGCAAGCAAGAGTTTGGACATAAACATAGAGTAGATAACAAGCGCGATGTTGTTACCTACGAGAATTGTCGTTATGTAGTTGCTTGAGTTGCGCGAGAAGGTATCGGCAATGCGGTTAAACAGTGGATTTTGCTTGCGGTCTATCTCTTCGCGCAGTCTGTTGCGTCCCAAAAATGCTATCTCCATACCCGAGAAAAAGGCCGAGAAGAGTAGCATAATGGCTATGGTTAGAATCATCGTGAGTGTTCCCTCCTCCATACTACGTCTAAATATTCCATATCGGCGCGATGCGCCCTGCTATAGGTTAATATACTTTGATAGCTCTAAGGCTGTGGCTGCGTTCACTCCTATTGGCCTATCATAAACATCTACCACAGCTTGCTTTGATGCTACTTACTATTTAGTTGCTCGGTTGTCAGTGGTACGGTGTCGTCTATCGAGGTAGCGACGTTGAGCTTGACATCGCTCTTTATCTCATGCTTAACATTTTCGCGCTTGATACCCATCGAGGGTACACTACTTGAGATAGCCTCGGTGTTGGGACCCTGCTCTAACTCTTGTTCTGCTGTGCGCATCGACGAGGTGGGCGTGGTGGTGATATCTCTACTACCCGTAGGCTTCGAGGGTCGTGTTACTGCTGGGCGATTGGGCTGCGGAGTTTTACGGCTACCTATCGTTCCACCGCTCATCTTGTCCCTCTTAGCGTCACTGCTGCTACCCCTCTTGCTATCCTTGCTCGATTTATTCTCCTTGTTCTCCACCTTATTCTCCCCCTTGTCACCACTCTTATTGTCACCGTTATCACTCTTAGGCTCTGGCTGGCTCATGTCGAACTCTACCTCGGAGCTATATTTACGGAAGTGGATATTCTTAAGGTCCTCATCTGCATCGAATCCCACGCCAAAGTGCCAACCATCGGGTTGTAGTACTTTGGTATCTACATTCGAGTATATCTTCTTTGTCGTGGCATTCCAGAAGAGCTGCTGAGTATATATCTCCGTTAGACCTGTGACTATGGTGTCACCTTCCTTGCGATTTCTCTTTATAATCACTACGTTGCCCTTGGCCTCCCAGAGCTTCTGACGCTCGTAATATATGGCGTAGTTTGCCGTAATAGTGGCATCTACCAGCGATAGCGAGTCGGTGAAGGTGACCATCTCTATACCTCTGCGGAACTCCTGGTATGGGTTTGTCGCAAGGCTATATCCCTCCATGAGTGGCGAGGTGAAGGTGTAGGAGCGTTTGCCATTGTCCATCATTATGATGGTGCGGTTCTCGCTCGACTCGGTCATCAGCGTCTCATAGTCGTACACCGTAGCAGTGCTATCCTTGCCACACGAGAATAGCAACGTAGCACTCCCTAAGACAGAGAGTGCTATCATTGCATATCTACGTATAGCCTTAAGCATATAGTAATATATTGGTTATCCTACAATTAGCGGTAGCGAACTGTGGTTGCCTGACCAGCTGCAAAGCCGCACAAGATGGTGTAGCGGTCGCCTGCAGCAAGCTCGGCGAAGAAGCAGCTCTCCTGTGGAGGGAATGATGCGCGGTAGGCGTTCATCATCTGCTGTGCAGCCTTCTGTACCTCAGGCTCATCCTTGAGGAGTGTAGCTGCCTGAGCCATAGCGTCGTATGCTACCCAATATACCGAAGCACCACCAATCTTATCGTCTGTACATGGTGTCGATGCGTAGCACTGACCGAGGATGAAGAACGAGTATCCGTTCTGAGGGTTGATGCCGCGAAGCTCGCGTGCTGCCTCAGCAGCTGCTGCGTAGTTGCGGTTACCAATCTCGATAAGACCAATCTGAACATACAATGGCTCCTTCTTAGCTGGGTCGGTCTCTACGGCCAGAGCCTCGCGGAGGTACTTAAGGGCCTTGTCATTCTCGCCACGTGCCTGGAAGCCCTGTGCTAAGAACAACGCTGTCTCAGATGATGGCTTTACGGTGTAGTACTTCTCGGTAGTGGCGAAGAAGAAGTCGCTTGAGCACTGTGCGCGTGACATAAGGGCTACGGCCTGTGCCAAGAGAGCCTCGTTATCTGGCTCTGCGGCGAGCTTTACGCTAAAGAGTGCCTCAAGGTTCTCGCAGCTCGCAGCACCGCTGGTACCGAAGCTTGTCTCGAAGGCCTCCTTATACTGCTCGTCCTCGGCAGAAATCTCGGCAAAGAGAGGTGATAGACGCTCATACTCGGCCAAAATCATATCGCTGGTTACGTTGTCATCATACTCGAAGTCCTCGCAGAGGTAGCGGTAGTACGATGCCACGATGTCGAGGTTTACACGACCCGACTCAATAGCTGCGTCAACAGCATCCTTAAGGCCCTGACGGAGTAGTGGACGGTTGGTTGTGCAGTAGCGCATCATATCGCGAGCCTTCATATCGAGGATATAATCCTTACCATTCTTGTGGTGGTCGCCGAAGTAGATGACACGCTGGTCATAGATGAAGAGGATTGAGTCGATAAATACTCGCTTCTCCTCTACGCTGCGGGCGCGCTGTGCCTTATTTTTGTAGAGGGTTACACCACGTGCGAATGTCTGCTGCGAGGCTGCGGGGCAGTTGTTGAGCAGCTGCTGGAAATACTCAGTTGCAAGTTTGAAGTCCTTAGCATCGATAGCCTCCTTAAGGTAGTTACTTGCCTCGATGTTTGCCTGACGCTCCTCAGGTGTCTCGCCCCAAATGGCATACTTAGGGTCGCTAAAATCCTGTGCCGAGGCTGAGAATCCTACGACCATTGCCAAGGCAGCTAATAGAAATTTTACGCTTTTCATAGTTTTTGTTTTTAATTATGTTTGTTTTTGTCCTTACTCTGTTGCCTATATGTATGTCAGCCGTTAATGAGCTATTAATCGTACTTCTGGCGCACGAACCAGTAGTCGGATGTGTCAGCCGAGAAGAGCGAGAAGCCGATAGATACCTTGTAGTAGTTCTGGTTTACAAGGCCAATCTTCTGTGCCCCTATATTTGCTGTGCCTGGTACCGACCTTCGACCATACTCAAAGCCTACGTTTACCGACGATGCTCCCCACACCTTTACGGGGAATCCTAAGCCTGCGGTGATGGCCATCTCGTTGACGCGCTGACCGCCGAACATCTGATAGTTGTTGCCTAAGCGAGCACCTACGCGATACGATATACGGTTTAGGTAGTTGCGCACATCGCTGACACGTGGCGTGAGCTCGAAGCCGAGTTTTATGGTGTGTGTATTGCAGTATGTCACCTCTAAATTGTTCGGATTGGTATTCTCCTGGTACGAGCTATTGTTGCTGCCCCACGCTGCATACACATAGTCGACACCCCATGCTATTGCTCTATCGCGGAAGAAGAGACCTACACCAAACTGATGTGGCACACGCAGCTCAAGCGAGTTTATGCGGTCGCGCACAGGGATGCTCTGTATGCTATTGATGATGTTGTCGGTATATACGTAGCTCTCCTTCTTAGGGTTGAGCACTCCTCCGAGGTCGTATGTAGCACCTAAGGTGAATATGCGAGTCTCGGTAAGGAGGATGTTCCACTGCAAGCCAAACTGGAATTTAAAGTTGCTAACCACGTAGTTATCCCTACCTACGGTGGGGCTAAAGGTGCCTATGCCCGTAATCTGGTCTGTCACCTGAGCCTTGTAGCTACGTGTTATATCGCCCCAGTAGTACTTGGCTGCCACACCTATCGACAGGCGACGCCAGGGGGCCCAACCTACAGATAGCTTCACCTCTGTGATGTCGCCCTCGCCCTCGTAGCCATACATCACACGACCAATATCTGCCCAGTTGTCTTGGTTCTGGTCCGTAGTCTTGACCTTGTATCCTACGCTGCTGTATGGCGATACGTTCAGCGAAACACCCAAGTTCCTATAGACTGGGAACGTTAGGGCTATGCTGTGGATATTCGCGCTGTTGTAGACGGTCTTAGCCTTGGATATCATCTCGCCCTGAGCGTTGTACTTCGGCTGGCTATTGCGGAAGTGTGTGCCGTCGATACCGAAATCGAAGAGGAAGCTCTTGCGCGGTGCTATGCTTGCTGCTGCTGGGTTCTGAGGATTTATCTGTCCGATAGCTCGCATACCGATACCTATGCCACCGAGTGAGCGCATCTGCACCGAACCTGGAGTCATCAACTCTCCAGGACCATACATCGAATATGGCGAGTAGGCATTTATGCTGCTTGTCTGTGCCGATGCCGCAAAGGGCATGGTCATAAGCAATACAAGACCGATGATGTATATGAGTCTAAAACTTCTCTGCATTATACTCCAAAATTGTACTGAGACCGTAAACTACCGGCTCACAGTCTGCAAATATCGCATTTTTAATTCTCTTTACAAAATATTTTGCATCACCTCCGGTGAAAATAGTGCAATTTTTACAGTTTTTTAACAAAAAACTCTCAACATAGCCCCTTATCTCCTGCTCAACGCCTCGCATCACGCCCTGCTCTATGGCCTCTTGTGTCGTGCGACCATACTCCAATACCTGCTCCGTTGCGCTGCATAGTGGTAGGCAGGCGGTGTAGTCGGCAAGCGAGCGAAAGCGTGTGGTTACGCCTGGCGATATGTTACCTCCGAGAAAGGCTCCTCCCACCACGTAGTCGATGGTTATGGCCGTGCCGAAGTCGACAATCATAACGTCGCGATTGGGGTATAGCGCAGCTACACCCACAGCTGCGGCCAGCCTGTCGGGGCCCAATGTCGCGGGTGTGTGGTAGCGATTCTCAAGCGGTATGAGCGTTGTCGCAGGGTTAAATAGTATGGTAGCAATACCAAGACTGCGCACCATAGCAGTAACGTGCTCACCATCGCCTCGTGTCGAGGCCACGATAGCCCTACGTAGTGCAGGGTAGTTATGCTGTAAAAGCTCGATGTCGGCCCTTGTGACACTCTCCGTAGTGAGCTCGTTAACTAACTCATTACCACGCATCACCACAATCTTTGCGCGGCTATTTCCTATGTCTATAATCAGCTTCATACCTCGTAACTAACTCCTCTCGTTACCCTCGCCCAGCATACGCAACATCGCCACTGCCTCGGCGACAGAGTATATCTTTCTAACGGTCATCGAGAGTCGGTTATTGTACTGCTTGACAACAAAACGTTCAGGCTGGCTAACAACCTTGCGCAGCATATTGAGGAATGTATCGGTCTTGAAGAAGGGCGAGTTGTTGTCGCCCACAAACCTTACGATGAGCAAACCGTTCTTGACCTTGACATGCTCCATGCCGAGGTTGACGGCCTCCTTGCGGAGCTTGACTACGTCAATAAGCGTAAGTACAGGCTCGGGTACGGCACCAAAGCGGTCCGTAAGTCGATTTATCAATCCCTCGAACTGCTCGTCGCTCCTCATAGCGTCTATCTCGCGATAAAGACGTAGCTTCTCGCTCTGTGAACGCACGTAGCTGTCTGGTATCGAGGCATCTACATCGATATCTATCGTAGCATCATCGACAAACGATATCTCCTTCATTGCATCGTTCTCGGCCTGCGAAAGTCCCGATGTATCGAGACCTTCGGCACGAAGCTCCGAGATAGCCTGAGCTAAAATCTTCTGATAGGTCTCAATACCAATATCGGCGATAAAACCACTCTGCTCGGCACCTAACAGATTGCCTGCACCACGAATGTCGAGGTCCTGCATGGCAATGTTGAAGCCCGAACCGAGGTCCGAGAACTCCTCGATGGCACGCAGCCTGCGTCGTGCATCGTCACCAAGAATCTGGTCAGGTGGCGAGAGTAGATAGCAGAAACCCTTCTTGTCGGAGCGTCCCACACGTCCGCGTAGCTGGTGCAGGTCGCTCAGACCAAAACGGTGTGCATCGTTGATTATGATGGTGTTGGCGTTGCCAATATCTATGCCATTCTCGATGATGGTGGTGGCAAGCAAAACGTCAAACTCACCATATATAAAGTCCATGATGAGCTTCTCAAGTTGCTCGGCAGGCATACGCCCATGACCTACGCCTACTCGGGCCTTAGGGCATAGGCGTGTGATAAGACCCTGCATAGTCATGATGTCCTCGACTCTGTTATGTACGAAGTATACCTGACCACCACGCGATAGCTCCTCCTCGATAGCATCGCGTATCACCTCCTCGGAGAAGGTGTGCGACTCGGTGACGATAGGCTGTCGGTTTGGCGGTGGCGTAGATATTACCGACAGGTCGCGCGAGCCCATCAGCGAGAACTGCAACGTGCGAGGTATAGGTGTGGCGGTGAGTGTGAGCGTATCTACAGCAACGGAGAGCTGCGTAAGCTTCTCCTTAGCCGCCACGCCAAACTTCTGCTCCTCGTCGATGATGAGCAGTCCCAAGTCGTGAAACTCCAACTGTCGTGATAGAATCTTGTGTGTGCCGATAAGGATATCTATCTTTCCCGCCTTGAGCTCCTCGGCTATGCGTCGCGTCTCCTTTGTCGATTTTGTCCTGTTGATATACTCTACCGTTACGGGCAGGTCGTGTAGACGCTCCGAGAAGGAGCGGTAGTGTTGCAGTGCAAGGATTGTCGTCGGTACGAGCACGGCAGTCTGCTTGCCATCGCAGGCGGCCTTGAATGCCGCGCGTATCGCAACCTCGGTCTTACCAAAGCCTACATCGCCACACACAAGCCTATCCATCGGCTCCGAGGACTCCATATCGCGTTTTACGGCAGCTATGGCTGTCTGCTGGTCGGGAGTATCCTCCCACTTAAACGATGCCTCAAGCTCCTGTTGTAGGTAGCCATCCTCAGAGAAGGCAAAGCCCTTTGATGCCTTACGCTTGGCATATAGAGCGATAAGTTCGCGCGATATATCCTTTACGGCGCGTTTTGTCGTGGCCTTGAGCTTCTGCCAGGCACCATTGCCCAATTTGTATATCTTCGGAGGCTCACCCTCGCCACTCTTGTAGCGCGAGATGCGGTGCAGAGCGTGAACATTGACAAAGAGAATGTCGTTGTCCTTGTATACAAGCTTTATAGCCTCCTTTGTTCGGCCATTCTCCTGCAGCTTGACAAGACCTCCGAAACGTCCCACGCCATGATCGATATGCACGACGTAGTCACCCACCTTGAGCGCGTTAAGCTCCGCTACGGTCATCTGCTCATCGCGCTTTATCTCGCCACGTATGCGGTAACGCTGGTAACGGTCAAATATCTGGTGGTCTGTGTATAGACACACCTTTAGGTCGTTGTCGATAACACCCTCATGGAGCACCACATCCTCGGCACGAAAGTCTACGCTACGTCGCCCTACCTGATGGAAGATGTTGGTGAGTCGCTCTATCTGGGCCTTGTTGTGCGAGAGTATCGAGGTGGTATATCCGCGCTCTGAATTCCAACGAATATCGTCAGCCAACATCTCGAAGTTGCGGTTAAAGGCTGGTTGTGGCTGTGTGTTGAATACTACGGTGTGCGTAGCCTCGCGCTCGCGTATGTTGTTGCGACGTAGTATCAACGTGCGCCCCTTTAGCTCCTCAAGGAGTCTTTGGCGCGAGGTGACACGCTCCGAAAGCGTCGTGGCCTCCTCCTCACTCTCGGCCGTCTCGAGTACCCTCTTGCGGATGTCGGATATCTTACGCAGTATGTGGTCGCCATCGGCCATCCACCACGTCGCCTCGCCTGCAAAGGCGGCAAGCGACACGCGCCTTACAGACCCTTGGTCGCTAAGCATATTGGGGATGATGTCTACCTCGTTAGGACGCTCGGCAGAGAGCTGGCTGGAGATGTCGAAACGACGTAGTGAGTCTATCGTGTCGCCAAAGAAGTCGACACGATAGGGTTTGGACTCGACATACGAGAAGATATCTACGATACCGCCTCGAAGGGAGTATTGCCCAGGCTCGTAGACAAAGTCTACGCGGTGAAAGTTGTGGTCATTAAGCCACTCTACAAGGCTCTCTACGCTCAGCGTGTCGCCTACGGCCAAATGGAGCGACTGCTCCGTAAGTCTCTCTTTGTCTGCTACGCTCTCGGCCAGGGCCTCGGGGTATGTACATATCACCAAGTACCCCTTGCTAAATGTTGTTATGGCGTTTAGCGTTGCTGTGCGACGCACTATGCCCTGAGGGTCCTCGGCACCATAGGCTGCCGAGCGTTTGTAGGCCGACGAGAAGAATACTACGCGCTCTTCGTCGAGGAGTTCGTAGAGGTCATTTACTAAGTATGCAGCACTATCTTTGTCGTCGGCAACGAAGATATGTATGCCCCCTACGCGCTCGACAATATCGGCAGCATAAAGCGAATAGGCTCCGCCGACCATCTGTTCAAGATGGACGGTAGAGCCTATATTATCCAAACATCTCTTAAGCTCGCCCGCACGTTTGGACTTGCGGATGATGCTTTTTAAGTAATCCATATCGCTTCACTTGGTTACTACTCTGCGGAGTTTATTAGAAGCGACTCTCCTTTTTTGTCTAAGTATGCTACATCAATCATTCCGACGCTCTGGTCCGAAGTTATCTTGATGCGTAGCTTGTACTTAAAAATCCAACGTAGTCTCTTCGAGATGAGACCTTCGCAAAGATATGCCTTGACATAGGGGCTGACCTTGAGGTTTACATATTTGTATCCCTTCTCGGCAAGCAGCTGTACCTGACCCTCAATCTTCTTTTCGAGGAGTATTGTAGGCTCGACCTTTCCGCTACCGTGACACGTAGGACAGGTGTCCGATGTCTCCTCAATGGCGATAGGGCGTACCCTCTGTCGGGTAATCTGCATAAGTCCGAACTTGGTTATGGGCAGGATTGTGTGCTTAGCCTTGTCTGTAGCCATCAGCTTCTGCATCTCCTGGTATAGTGTCTGTCGGCTCTGTTGCTTGCGCATATCTATAAAGTCGACGATGACAATACCACCCATATCCCTAAGTCGTAGTTGTCGTGCTATCTCGGCTGCTGCAGCTAAGTTTACCTCAAGGGCTGTCTGCTCCTGGTCGTCTTCGGCCTTTGTTCTGTTTCCCGAGTTTACGTCGATGACGTGCATCGCCTCGGTATGCTCGATTATCAGGTATGCGCCACGACGTAGCGATACGTACTTTGCAAATAACGACTTTATCTGTTTCGCGACATCGAAGTTATCGAAGATAGATACCTTGCCTTTGTAGAGCTTTACCAGCTGCTCCATATCGGGCTTTATGGCGTGTATGTAGCTCTTAATCTCGTTGTACATCGTCTCGTCATCGACCATAATCTGCGAGAATGTGTCGTTCAGAGAGTCGCGAATAATAGTGTTTACACGGCTCATCTCGCTCATCAAGCGTACTGGAGCCGTACTCTTGCGTATAGCATCGAGTGTCTTGTTCCATCTCTCGACAAGAGAGAGTATGTCTTGCATAATGTCGATGTCCTCGGCCTCGGCAGCTGCCGTGCGTATTATGACACCGAAGTTCTGTGGCAGCACCTCCTGTGCAACCTTTCTAAGTCGTTTCTTTGTAGCGTTCGAGCGTATCTTTGCCGATACGAAGACCTTGTTTGTAAAGGGTACCAGCACCACATTTCTACCTGCAAGCGATAGGTCGGCTGTTAGGCGTGGGCCCTTTGTCGATATCGCCTCCTTGGTTATCTGCACCATTATTAGCTGTCCAGGCTTGAGGTGGTCGCCTATGCGTCCCTCCTTTGCAAGTTGCTCTTCGAGTTTTAGGCTCTCTACGCGCAGCGTGCGTTTTCCTGGCTCGCGGCTGTCGACAATGCGTTGCAGTGATGTGAAGTTTGGTCCAAGGTCGAGATAGTGGATGAAGGCATCCTTCTCGTGGCCTATACTTACGAATGCTGCATTCAGACCGGGCATAATCTTACGTACCTTGCCGAGATATATATCACCTACGGCAAACCCTGTCTGGCACTTCTCTTTGTTTAACTCGACAAGCACCTTGTCTTCACATAGTGCTATCGAGACCTCCGTTGGATTTACATTGATAAATAGTTCTCTGTTCATAGTCTAAACAATGTAAATCAGTGATCTTTGAGTAGCCAGCTACTGTTAGCTATGTAGCTTACGGCTGTAGCTGCCTACCTCCATACTTAGGCCTATGCTTACTTTTATTTCACCTTGCCACCTCAATATCTCTCGGTCCCTCAACTTCTCTCAGCACCCCAATCTCGGTCCCTCAACTTATCTTGGCCCCTTGATTTAGGGGAGTTCTTGGCAGGTGAGTACTTTAACTCGGCCCCTTGAAAATAGGTGAAGAAGTTGTCTAACTGGATGATTTGCTTTTGTGCTTATCTTCGACTTGCATTTGCATACATGCTAATGTTGGCCTTAAAAGTTTCGCTCTACAAATCCCTATTGTTATACAACCTCTCCAACTATGTCTGTAAAGAAAAATTACTTCTTCTTATGACGATTCTTGCGAAGACGCTTCTTGCGCTTGTGCGTCGCCATCTTATGACGCTTGTGCTTCTTTCCGTTTGGCATAATCTATAATATTAATGGTTTGAAAGTATCTTACTTTATCTCGCCTGCGAAGCTCTTAGCTGGCTTGAAAGCGGGAATATTGTGCTCAGGAATAGTGATGGTTGTATTCTTTGAGATGTTACGAGCAACCTTCATAGCACGCTTCTTGATGATGAAGCTGCCGAAGCCTCGCAAATAAACATTCTGTCCATTAACCATCGCGTTCTTAACGCTCTCCATAAATGCCTCAACGATAGCCTGAACCTGGATTTTCTCTACGCCGGTTGACTTGGCAATCTCATTTACGATATCTGCTTTTGTCATAGTTGTAAATAGTTTATTTTAGTTTATTTATAACAAGTTATCTACTTTCTTTGCCCTAAATGGGGGGCTTATAGCAAAAAATGTTTGCAAATATACGCCATCTTTGGGGAATATGCAAGCAAAAAACAAAATAAAATATTTTTTTTAACTCTGCAACCCCTTGTATGGTAAACAATAGCCGTAGGTTTATGGTTTATTTGAAGTTGTTAAGAGCTGTAGCTATACCCTCGACAGCTTGGTTTAGACCCTGCTCAATTTTGCTGCCAATCATCATTCGCATCATCATATTGAGCTCGGCGTGTAGCACCATGCGTATACGGGTGTCGCGCTCGGCAACCTCCTTGAGCTGAATCCAGAAGCTAAAGTCGATAGGTATGCCACCCTCGTCGGCCACGATTTTTACATGTTTGTTCTCGACGCGCTCGGCGATACGAAGGCCTACCTTCATGCCTTTGACCTTGAATGAGCAGCTGTCGGGCGTAGCCTCCCACTCCTCGACCTTGTCCTGAATAGCTGGGGTCATAAGGTCTAAGCGCGAGATGATGGGCCAGATGAGCGACGCTGGGTGGTGTATCTGTTGCTGTTTTGACTCGTATTTCTCCATAATTGTACTCTATGTGCTTTAAAACGGTGCAAAGGTAGTTAAAATTACCGAATTACAAAACGTCGTGCCGTAGGTGATAGAATCTCAATCTTTACCACCATAGTGTCGTCGGGAAGTAGGGGTTCAATCTTTTCGGGCCACTCGACCAGGCATAGTTCGCCCGAGGATAGGTACTCCTCGGCACCGAAGTCTAAGGCCTCCTCTATGCGCTCGATGCGGTACATGTCGAAGTGGTATATCCTCCGCGTGCCCTCATATTGGTTTACAATGGCAAAGGTGGGGCTTGTCACGTCATCCTCGGCACCGAGGAGTGCTGCTATGTGGCTGACAAGCGTGGTCTTACCCGCTCCCATAGGTGCATCGAGTGCCACGACGCATCGCGTGCCGAGCTCCTCGATGACCGCCTCGGCAACCCTGTCGAGCTCGTCAAGCGAATCTATCTCTATTATTCTCTCCATATAATCTCTCTTTTGTTGTTCTATCTCTTTTTAGGTTTAAGTACTGCGTAGGGGACAATCATCTCCTCCATCGAGATGCCGCCATGCTGGAAGGTGTTTTTGTAGTACCTTATATATCTATTTGCGTCGTTGTTATATACGAGAAAGTCGCGATTGTAGGCGAATATATAGCTCGATGTCAGGCGACCTGACGGTAGCTGTACATCTTCGGGGCGTGTAACCTCATACACATCGCGCGAGTTGTAGGCCAAGTTGCGCCCTGTCTTATATCGTAGGTTTGCCGAGGTCTCCTTATCGCCTGTTACTCGCACAGGGTTATCCACACGTATCGTGCCGTGGTCGGAGGTGATGATGACGCGGTGACCGCGCTCGGATAGTAGCCTGAGGAGTGTGTATAGCTCGGAGTGCTCGAACCATGAGCGCGTCAGCGAGCGGAAGGCGGCCTCGTCGTCGGTAAGTTCGCGGATGATGTCGGTCTCGGTGCGTGCGTGCGAGAGGATGTCGAGGAAGTTGTAGATGATAACCGAGAAGTCGGCATCGTAGATACGCTGCATATTATCGAGGAGCCTGCGTCCAGCCTCGGGGCGCACAAGCTTATCAAACGAGAGCTTTAGCTTTCGTCCCGACTGTGTTATGAGCCTGCGCAAAAACTCCTCCTCATACATATTCTTACCCCCATCTTCGTTGTCGTTAAGCCACTTGTCGGGCATCAGACGGTCAATAGCTAAGGGCATAAGTCCTGCGAAGAGAGAGTTGCGAGCATACTGTGTCGCGGTGGGTAGTATCGAGCAGTAGAAGTCGTCGGTGGAAATGTCGAAGTAGCCTCGTAGCATAGGCTCTATGGTGCGCCACTGGTCGTAGCGCATATTGTCTATAAGTAGCAGGGTGGTGTGACCCCCCTCCTCAACATCGGTGAGTATGCGTCGACGCATAAGCGTATGCGACATAACGGGGATGTCGCTCTCCTCGCCTCGCTGGTTTATCCAGTTGAAGTAGTTGCGGCGCACGAACTTCGAGAACTCCTGGTTGGCCTCATTCTTCTGGTAGGTGAGCACCTCGCGGATGCTCGCATCCGAGGACGAGGAGAGCTCTATCTCCCACCCCACAATCTTGCGATATAGGGCACACCAGTCCGCAAACGTCGAGGCCGACTGCTGCTGTGCCGCTATGCGTCCAAACTCCGAGCGGTAGTCTGCCGTTGTGCGCTCGGTGACAAGCTGTGCCGAGTGTAGCGACTTCTTGATGGCCAGGAGCACCTGATTGGGGTTTACGGGCTTGATGATGTAGTCTGCAATTTTCGAGCCTATAGCCTTATCCATGATATTCTCCTCTTCGCTCTTGGTGACCATGATTACTGGTAGCGAGGGGTGTGCCGCCTTGATAAGGGGCAGCGTCTCAAGTCCCGTCATGCCAGGCATCATCTCATCGAGGATGACAAGGTCGAAAGATTCGCTGCTGAGCATATCGACAGCGTCGTAGCCATTATTCGACGTGGCGACCTCGTATCCCTTCGATGTGAGGAACATAATGTGCGGTTTGAGTAGGTCTATCTCATCATCTACCCAGAGTATCTTGTTCATAATAAGCAGTTTTACTGTTTTATTGCTTTAGTGCAGAGCGTGGGGTGGCCAATGTGGGCACAAACGTGTTGCCCTTAGCACCTTGGCAAGCCTGGCCTTCTGCTCTCCTCAGAGAGATAACGCTCCATCACACTATTAATTGTGGCATAGCTCGATTTAAGGTACTCGTCAAGCTGCTCGGGACTACACCACACAACCTCCTTGATACCCTCGTCGTGCTGCGGCTGTAGCTTACCTCCTGCACTGCGCATCACCCACCAGTCTGTCGACTTAAGCTCCCACTCTCCATATATATCGTAGGCGTGCCACGTGGTCATAATGGGTCGAGGGTCAACAATCTCGCCACATACGCCTGTCTCCTCCTCAACCTCGCGCAGGGCCGCCTCCGCGCTGCTCTCGCCAGCCTCGATATGTCCCTTCGGCAGGTCCCACCTCTGGCGTAGGCGTATCATAAGCACTGCCCCCTCATCGTTTAAGACAACACCGCCTGCGGCACGTACAACCTTAAATTCCAAGCTCAGCATAGCAAAGGTGATAGCCGGGGATGAGGATATTATGGCTATGAATTTGTCTGTTTCGACTTTTTTTATTAACTTCGCTCGCGAAACCGAGAGTGTCGTATCGGCCTCGATGGTGGCGTAGTAGGGTGCAGGTGGCTCGGTCGTTATAACCACCTCTCTGTCCCCAAAATATATAACGTAGCTCTCCATAGGTTTACCGTTGCAAGGGCAAAGGTACTAATAAAGTTTAAGCTACGTTCCATAAATTAGTAAAAAATTAAAGGGGTGTTCTATAAATTAGTGGATATGTTATTCGTTGTTGGGATGTTCTGTTACTTTTAAATCTATTTTGGTATATTTCTTAGCTTTGCTTAGTTACAATGCTCACGTTGCGCCTTTGCACGAGCTGGGAAATCCACCCAAATTAACTCTCGGAATCATCTCGACCTAATCTATAGCGATAACCTAAGAATAGACTAAATACAACTCAAAATACAACACATTTTATGAAAAAACTACTCTATCTTATGACTTTTGCAGCAATACTTGCTACAGGCTGTTGCGCAGAGGGTGGCGCGGAGGTGCCTAAGCCGCTACAGATTGACAACGCCCTGACGGCCGAGGAGAAGGCCGAGGGTAAATTTACCCCCGAGATTATGTGGAAGATGAGCCGCATAGGCCAGCAGGCACTCTCGCCCGATGGCTCGAAGCTTATCTACACGCTCACGCAGTACAACCTTGCCGAGAATCGTGGCGTTACGCTCCTCTGGTTGCGCGATATGGCAACAGGTGACCAGAGAGCTATCACCGACTATAGCTCTACGAACACCTCGCCCCAGTGGCTCGACAACGACAACGTAGCCTTTATGTCGAATCGCAGCGGCTCGATGCAGGTGTGGGCCCAGAACGTAGCCTCTGGCGCAGCAACGCAGCTTAGCGATGTCGAGGGTGGCATCGAGGGCTTCGGCATCGCTGGAGACCACGCCTTCTACCTACAGCGTGTCAAGGTGGCCAAGCTCAAGGGCTCGGACCAGTATGCCGATATGGACAAATCTAAGGTGCGCCTCTACGACGACCTTATGGTTCGTCACTGGGACTATTGGGATGATGGTAGCTACCTCCACGTCTTCGCCGCAGACTATGTAGGCGGCAAGATTCAGAATGGCAAGGATATAATAGGTGCCGATAAGGCATACGACTCACCTCTTGCCCCCTACTTCGATGCTGCCGAGATTAGCCTCTCGCCCGATGGCTCACTGCTCGCCTATACGTGTAAGCCTCTGACAGGTACGGAGTACGCGCTCTCTACCGACTCGGATATCTTCCTCTACGACTTCGCTACGGGCCTAACGCGCAATCTCACCAAGGAGGCTGCAAACGACGAGGAGAGGTTTGTAGGCTACGATAAGTATCCAGTCTTCTCGCCCGATGGCCGCAAGATAGCCTTCCGCTCGCAGCGTCGTCCGGGTAATGAGGCCGACCAGCAGCGTCTGTGGGTCTATGACCTCGATACCAACGAGTGTCGTTACATCACACGTGGGCAGGACTATTGTGTTACCGAGGTGGCTTGGGATGGCAACGAGGCTATCTATTTCGTGCTGCCTTGGCGTGGTACGCACCAGGTGGCTCGCATCGACCTTGACGGTAATATGAAGCACATCACCTCGGGTAACCACGACATCAACTCCTTCACCTTTGCCCAGGGACGTATCGTAGCAAATATGAATACCATCTCTAAGGCTGTTGAGCTCTACGATGTTAACCTCGATAGTGGCGAGCTAACGCAGCTTACTAATGTAAATCGCGAGGTATACGACAATATCAAGTTCGGCCAGGTGCAGGAGCGTTGGATTACCACGACCGATG
The DNA here is from genome assembly GCA_015059715.1 of Rikenellaceae bacterium. GTDB lineage: Bacteria > Bacteroidota > Bacteroidia > Bacteroidales > Rikenellaceae > Alistipes. Next base: position 56,889 of record SUZV01000015.1, read on the forward strand.
GCAAGAAGATGCTCACATGGGTAATTCTACCTCCCGACTTCGACCCAACGAAGAGATATCCTACGCTTCTCTACTGCCAGGGAGGTCCTCAGAGCACCGTATCGCAGTTCTGGAGCTATCGCTGGAACTTCCAGCTTATGGCTGCCGAGGGTTATGTTATCGTAGCTCCTAACCGTCGTGGCTGTCCATCGTTTGGTCAGGAGTGGACAGATCAGATATCGGGTGACTACTCAGGTCAGAATATCAGGGACTACTTGTCGGCTATCGACGAGGTATCTAAGGAGCCTTGGGTAGATACCGACAGGCGTGGTTGCGTGGGTGCCTCGTATGGTGGCTACTCGACATACTATCTTGCAGGTGTTCACGAGGGTCGCTTCAAGGCCTTCATTGCACACTGTGGTATCTTTAACTTCGAGTCTATGTATGGCCATACCGAGGAGCTCTTCTTTGTGACTAACGACTATGGCGGTGCTTACTGGGATAAGGATAATGCTACGGCTATGCGCTCTTATGCCAATTCGCCACACAAGAAGGTCGCCAATTGGGATACCCCAATTATGATTATCACAGGCGAGAAGGACTACCGCATCCCTTATAGCCAGTCACTTGAGGCCTTTACCGCAGCACGTGTGCAGGGTATCGATGCTCGTCTTGTATCTTTCGAGAACGAGGCACATCAGGTGTTCCAGCCACAGAATAGTGTTGTTTGGAATCGTGAGTTTTTTGGATGGCTTAATAAGTACCTAAAGTAATTTTCGATTATAAGGTAGCATCTACTGCCGCTAACAAAAAGTGCCGTCAATGGGACGTACCACAAGTACTACCCATCGACGGCATTTTTGCCGAGCGTTGTATCTGCTACCTTCTAATCAAAAATTGGGCGGACTACCCATCCGAGGCAATCTCTTTATCGAGGCCACATCTGCTACCTTCTAATCAAAAATATTTTCGACTATAAGGCGGCATCTGCGGCACATCCCTACAAGTAAGACCCATCGGGCTGTACTACGTGTACTATCCCGATGGGCCTTCTTTTGTGATGCACCACATCTGCTACCTTCTAATCAAAAATTGGGTGGTACTACCCATCAACGGCATTTTTGCCGAGCGTTGTTTCACCTCGCGGTGACAGCTAAAGCTGAAAGGGTAGTGCGCTCGCTATGCGAGCTAAAGAGTAGTGCGCTGGCTTAACGCCAGCTAAAGGGTAGTTTAAGGGTTTTCGTTGTTATGTTTTGTTGTGATACTCGACCTCTTAATGTCTTATAGTCTTAACGTCTTAATGTCCTAAAAAAATAAAGACTATAAGACAATAGGACAATAGGACAATAGGACGATAAGGCCGCACCCATAGGTGCTATAAAGGTAGTGGCCGAATAAAAAGTATATTTCGATGGCGAGTATAACGCCAGAATATACTTTTTATTCAGCCACTCTGTTCTACTGGGCCATACATGCCCAGTAGAAGAGGAGACTATGCGCCGAAGTTATCGAACAATATGTTCTCCTCAGGCACTCCAAGGCTGTCGAGAAGGTTTACTACCGACTGGGCCATCATTGGAGGTCCACACATAAGGTAGATAATGCCCTCTGGCTCGTCATGGTTCTTGAGATATGTCTCGTAAAGAACGTTGTGTACAAAGCCTGGAACGTATGGTACACCTGCCTTGTCTGCCTCGGGATCGGGACGGTCAAGAGCGAGGTGGAACTTAAAGTTCGGGAACTCCTTCTCAATCTGGTAGTAGTCATCAAGATAGAAGGCCTCCTTAAGTGAACGAGCACCATAGAAGAAGTTAACCTTGCGACCTGTCTTAACAGTCTTGAAGAGGTGCATAATGTGTGAACGCATAGGGGCCATACCTGCACCGCCACCGATGAATACAAGCTCCTGGTCATCCGAGAGGTTATCGGGCAAGAAGAACTCACCAAATGGTCCCGACATAATAATCTTGTCACCTGGCTTGAGCGAGTAGATGTACGACGAACATACACCTGGGTTGACATTCATAAAGCCTCCCTTAGCGCGGTCAAATGGAGGTGTTGCAATACGCACGTTGAGCTTGATGATGTCGCCCTCGGCAGGGTAGGTAGCGCACGAGTAAGCACGAACCTGTGGCTCTGGGTTGACCATCTTGAGGTTAAACACACCCATCTTCTCCCAATCCTCGCGGTACTCGGGATCTACGTCTATATCCTTATAGTCTACGGTGATTGCTGGCACGTCAATCTGGATGTAGCCACCCGAGCGGAAGTTTAGATGCTCGCCCTCAGGAAGCTTAACAACGAACTCCTTGATGAAGGTAGCCACGTTGTTGTTCGACACAACCTCGCACTCCCACTTCTTAATGCTAAGAACAGATGCAGGAACCTTAATCTGCAAATCCTCCTTAACCTTAACCTGACAGCCAAGTCGCCAGCCTTCGTTAATCTCGCGGCGGTTAAAGAAGCCACGCTCGGTAGGTAGAATCTCGCCACCACCTGCTACAACCTGACACTTGCACTGACCACAGGCACCCTTACCACCGCAAGCCGATGGCAGGAAGATGCCCTGCTCTGAGAGTGTGTTGAGTAGCGTAGAGCCTGACTCTACCTCCAACACCTTGTCGCCACCGTTGATATCGATCTTTACGGCACCCGACGACGTAAGCTTTGCCTTTGCAAAGAGTAGCAGTGCCACCAACAAGAGTGTTACTGCAAGAAAGGCTACTATTGCCCATAAAATAACTGTAAAATTCATACTCCTTACTCTTTTTAAAGGTTACAACTGAATACCCGAGAAGATCATAAAGGCCATACCCATAAGACCAGTGATGATAAACGCGATACCTGGACCCTTCATCGCTGCTGGAACGTGTGAGTACTCAATCTTCTCGCGGATAGCGGCCATCATAACGATGGCGAGCCACCAACCAATACCCGAACCAAGACCATAGACGATAGAGTCGCCTACAGAGTTAATCTCGGTGCCTACCATCTGCTGCATAAAGAGCGAACCACCCATGATGGCGCAGTTTACAGCGATAAGTGGCAAGAAGATACCGAGCTGGTTATAGAGCGATGGAGCAAACTTCTCGACAATCATCTCGACGAGCTGCACAAAGGCAGCAATAACTGCGATAAAGAGAATGAACGACAAGAAGCTGAGGTCTACACCCTCAACCAAGGCACCATCCTTGAGTACATACTGGTCGAGAAGGTAGTTAAGTGGCACGGTCATAACCTCTACAAAGGTAACGGCAGCACCCAAACCAAGTGCGGTCTTAACGCTCTTCGATACGGCGATGTATGAACACATACCGAAGAAGTATGCGAAGACCATATTTTCGATAAATGCCGAATTAATAAACAAATTTAACATATGCTACCCTCCTATTTTTCCTGTAAATCCTTATTAATAGAGCGATGAACCCAGATGATGCAACCGATGATGATAAGTGCCATAGGTGGGAAAAGCATCAACGCATTGTTGGTATAGCCGAAGCGTGCCAACACGTCGAAGCCAAACAATGTGCCCGAGCCGAAGAGCTCGCGGAAGAAGGCTACCAAAACCAAGATAAAGGCGTAGCCAAGACCATTAGCTAGACCATCAACAAATGAGTCCCAAGGCTTGTTACCCAAAGCAAAGGCCTCAACACGACCCATCACAATACAGTTGGTGATGATAAGACCAACATATACCGACAGCTGCTTAGATACATCATACATATACGCGCGTAGGAACTGGTCTACGACGATTACAAGCGTTGCGATAACCACCAACTGAACGATGATACGTATACGCGAGGGCAGACCATTACGCAACAAAGACATCACAAGGTTTGAGAATGCTGTAACAAAGGTTACTGAGAGCCCCATAACCAAGGCGGGCTCAAGCTTTACAGTTACGGCAAGAGCCGAGCAGATACCCAGAATCTGAACGATGACAGGGTTGTTAGCTGCCAAAGGATTAGTAAAATTCTTGCTTAGTTTCATAGCTTACTCCTCCTCATTATTAAGTTCAACATTAGCCTCGTCGGCGCAGCACTCACCACAACACTCGGTGTCGGCCTGAGCCTCTGCCTCGGTAGCACGCAAGAATGACTCGTACTTGCCGATAGAGGTTGCCAACATGGCGTTTACACCGTCGCACGTCTTAGTACCACCAGTGATGGCATCTACCTGATGCTCATTCTGTGCGCCACCCTTCTGCATGCGGACTGCAAACTCACCCTCAGCGTTGTAGAGCTTCTTGCCTGTAAACATAGACTGAACTTTATCGGTTGCAATCTCGGCACCAAGACCTGGAGTCTCGCCTGCGTGGTCCATAACGATACCAGTGATAACGATGTTATCCTCGGCCTGCTGCAAAGCAACATAGCCCCAGATATCGCCCCAAAGACCCTTACCTACGATAGGAAGTACATACTTTGTAGTACCCTCCTTCTCAAGTTGGAAGATAGGCAGCTCGTTCTGTGCCTCGGTGAGAGCCTTGCGGTTGCCAAGGAGTGAGAAGATAGCTGCTACGTCACCCTCCTCAACTGCAACAAACTCTCCGTCGGTGATGCGTCCAATAGTAACCACATCGTCGAAGTTAAGCTCTGCCTCGCCGAAGGCCTTCATAATAGATACCTTCTGCTCGTTGAGCACGTTAGCCTCCTGCTGTGGCTTAAGGCTTGTAGCCAAGAAGGCGAGCAACGTACCCACGATAACCACCATCACAATCGTGTAGATGATGATATATATATTTGAATTCTTATTAATTGCCATAGTCGTATGCCTATTTAACGTTCTTGATTAACTTCTTACGACGTGCAATGTTACGCTCAACCACGAAGTAGTCGATAAGTGGTGCAAGAGCGTTCATAAACAGAATCGAAAGCATCATACCCTCGGGATATGCTGGGTTGACAACGCGGATAAGCACCGCTAAAGCACCCACCATAAAGCCGTAAATCCACTTACCACAGTTGGTCTGTGCTGAGGTAACAGGGTCGGTAGCCATAAATACAGCACCGAATGCAAAACCTCCAACCAACAGGTGATAGTATGCAGGATACTCGGTCAAGCCTACAGCATCGAAGAGGTAGCCAAAGGCCAAACCTCCAGCAAATACTGATAGCATAATACGCCATGAGGCTACACCCGTAAAGAGGAGTATAGCAGCACCAATAAGGATGGCTGCTGTAGAGGTCTCGCCTGCCGAACCTGGGATAAGGCCGATGAAGGCATCGAGCGCGCTCCACTCCATACCGCCTGTAGTTGCAAGCTGCTCAAGAGCCGTAGCACCTGTCTTAGCGTCGGCATACCATACTGCCTCGCCAGACATCTGTGGTGTGTAGGCAAAGAATGCAAAGGCACGAGCCAAGAGTGCAGGGTTGAAGACGTTCATACCCGTACCACCGAATACCTCCTTACCGATAACTACGGCAAAGGCTGTAGAGAGTGCTACAATCCACAAAGGTACGCTCACTGGCATTACCATTGGAATCAAAAGACCCGTAACAAGGAAACCCTCGTTAATCTCGTGCTTACGCTTCTGTGCGAAGGCAAACTCGATTGTAAGACCTACGACGTATGATACGATAATCATTGGAAGCATCTCAAGGAAGCCGAACCAGAAGGCTGGCCAGATGCCCTCGATACCTGCCTGGTAACCGATATTGTACATACCGAACAGCAGGGCTGGCAAGAGTGCCACAACGACGGTAATCATTACACGCTTGATATCGTTACAGTCGCGGATGTGTGTACCCTTAGATGTCGTTGTGTTGGGGACAAAAAGGAATGTCTCAAAGCCCTCGAATGTCGAGTGCAAGAAGCTGAGCTTACCGCCCTCAGAGAAGGTGGGCTTAATCTTATCTACAAATTTACGCAATCCCATAGCTTAGCTCTCCTTAATCATTAGGTTAATACCATCGCGCACAATCTGCTGCATCTCGATCTTCGATGGGTCGACGAACTCGCAGAGTGCCAAATCCTCGGGCAATACCTCATAAATACCGAGGTTCTCCATCTTGTCGAGGTCCTTAACGAGGATAGCCTTCAACAAGTATGATACGTAGACATCCATAGGCAGGTATTTCTCATAAAGTCCTGTAACTACGAATGGACGCTCGCCACCATTGAGGTTGGTATCGAGCTTATACTCCTTCTTAGGGCAGAGCCACGAGAAGTAGGCACGCGATACTGAGAAGCGGTGGAAACGTGGCATAGCCCAGCCAAGAAGCTCATATACATTGCCCTCGGGAATAAGGCTGAGCATATTTGCAGTCATCGAGATATGGCCATCTTCCGAGCTTTTAGAGCCTGTAAGCACATCGCCCGAAATAACGCGCACGTTATCGGCAACCTTACCTACGATAGACTCGATTGATGCGCCCGAGATGATACGCTTGTAGCAAGCCTTCGAGGCCTCGCTACCTGCTACTGCCACAATCTTGGTCATATCGAGCTTGCCTGTCATAGCAAAGCGACCGATGATGGCTACATCCTGGATGTTTACTGTCCAGACGATATCGCCCTTGGCGATGCGGTCGATGTGGTGAATCTGGACACCTACATTACCTACTGGGTGCTTACCCGAGAAGGTGTGGTACTCAACGCCCTGGATTGATGACATATAGCCCTCGTCGCCCTTGCGAGCCGAGAGGTGGAGCTTGCCATCGGTAAGGCGCGACAAGAGTGCCAAACCTGCCTCAACTGCTGCCTTCTCCTCCTTGAGTACGAAGTTGTAATCGGGGGCCAAAGGTGCCGAGTCAAATGCCGACACGAAGATAGCCTTAGGTGTAGCATCGGGGTTAGCGATGACACCGTAGGGACGCTCAACGATGCGAGTCCATAGACCCGACTCAAGAAGCATCTCGACAATCTCCTTTCGATTAGCCTTGGCAGCGTTGACAATCTTAAGCTCTTTAACACTCTGAGCCTGGTCAGGTTCTACGGCTACGCTAAGCAGCTTACGCTTCTCGCCACGATTGATGGCCGAAACGGTACCGCTTACTGGCGAGGTAAAGAGGATGCGAGGGTCCTTCTTGTCGAAGAAGAGTGCGCTACCTACCTCTACCTTGTCACCAACCTTAACCAACAGCTTGGGTGTAACGTTCTCGTAATCAAGTGGACTTACAGCATACGACTTAGCCATTGGAGCACTCTCCACTACGGCCTGGGCCTTACCTGCGAGCTTGATGTCGAGACCTTTACATAATTTAATGTTTTTCGACATAAACACTGTTTGTTAGATTAATTTAATAGTTTTATTTTGTATATTTGTTGCTGTCCAAATTTCGCAAATTGCCAACTCCACTATAAAGTGCGCACGAAGATACGCTTTTTTTTCGAAAAGTCCAATAATTACTCTATTATATTTCTTATTTCTCCTATTATTCGCCACATATCTATGCCACCTCGTGCGGCGATAACAAAAAAAGTGAGGTTTTATGATGTACACAAATAAAAAAATGTTACTTTTGTAGGCAAAGCAGGAGTATGGAGATAAGCTATGTTGACATACATACACACCACCCTCGCTTAGGTGTACTCTCGCCCACGATGGCGGGCATACACCCTTGGGATGCTGAGAGGGGCTTGCCGCTGCCCGACTTTGCAGCGTGCGATATTGTTGGTGAGACGGGGTTAGACTACGCTTGCAGGGTTGGTCGCAAGGCGCAGGAGCGTCTGTTTCGCGAGCATCTGCAAGCCGCCGAGAGGCTCCGCAAGCCCGTAGTGCTACACGTGGTTAGGGCCTTCGAGCCAGCGATGAGCATACTGGCCGACTACGCAATTAAAGGTGTTGTATTTCACGGCTTTATAGGCTCCGAGCAGCAGGCCAATGCCGCACTGCGGCGTGGCTATTATCTGTCGTATGGCTCTCGCTCGTTAGCCTCGCAGCGAACACTGCGCGCGCTCTTGGCTACGCCGCTCGACAGGCTCTTTATCGAGACGGATGATGACACCGATACTGAGCTTAGCGAGCTATACGCTGCGGTGGCCGAGATAAAGGGTACTACCCTCGTGGAGCTATGTCGACAGATGATGTTAAACTACAGAGAGGTAATTGCTAATTTATAGAACATTACTTAAGATATGTGGCTTGAACGCACAGAGTTACTTTTAGGTAGCGAGAAGCTCGATATATTACGCAACGCTAATGTGTTGGTTGTGGGTGTGGGGGGCGTAGGTGCCTACGCTGCCGAGATGATTGTTCGCGCAGGTGTGGGGCATATAACCATTGCCGATGCCGACAAGGTCACAGAATCGAACATCAATCGACAGCTTGTGGCTCTGCACTCGACCATCGGGCGCGAGAAGTGCGACATCTTGGCTGAGCGTCTGCGCGACATTAATCCCGAGATAGATATCTCGGTTGTCAACCGCTTTATCAAGGACTCGGAGACAGATGCTCTCTTGGATAGCGCACCGTTTGACTATGTCGTAGATGCCATCGACACGCTATCGCCCAAGTTGGCACTTATAAAGGGGGCACTCGATAGGGGTATACCCTTAGTCAGCTCTATGGGGGCAGGTGCAAAGACCGACCCGACACTTATGGAGATTAAGGATATAGCCAAAACGCACCACTGTCCTTTGGCCCATATGCTCCGTAAAAGGCTCCATAAGATTGGCATCAAGCGCGGTTTTTGGGCCGTCTTTTCGCCCGAGCCAGTACGCGAGGGCGCGATGATTCTATGCGAGGAGCAGAATAAAAAGTCGAATGTGGGCACTATATCCTACATTCCAGCGATGTTTGGCATCGGCTGCGCCTCGGTAGTTGTGCGTGATTTAATCGGAGAGTTTAATAACGAAACTAAAACCTTATAAATATGAAGAAAATAGTCTTTTTGGATGAGTATAGCATCGCAGGTCGCGATCTTAGCAGCATAACATCACAGGGCGAGTATGTAGCCTATGAAAATACGCCTAAGGAGCAGGTCGTTGAGCGTCTTAAGGATGCCGACATCGCCATTACCAATAAGGTGCTTATCGATGGTGAGGCTATGCGCCAGTTGCCACGACTAAAGCTTATATGCGTGGCGGCTACGGGTATGAATAATGTAGACCTCGACACTGCCCGAGAGCTTGGCATAGAGGTGAAAAATGCCGTAGGCTACTCGACCTCGTCGGTAGCAGAGACCACGCTCGCCTCGGCACTCGCCTTGGCGCGTAACATCGTCTATTTCAACGAGTACTTCCACGATGGCCGCTATGCCAAGGCCGACCGCGCCTTCTCATACGACCGCCTCACCTTCGAGATTCGTGGCAAGCGTTGGGGTATTATCGGCATGGGTAATATCGGGCGCGAGGTGGCACGCTTAGCCTCGGCCTTTGGTTGCAAGGTGCGCTACTTCTCGACATCGGGAGTTAAGCGCAACGAGGAGTACGAGGCTATGGAGCTTCGCGAGCTTTTGGAGTGGTGCGACATCCTCTCGGTACACTCGCCCCTTAACGAGCGTACACGCGGTCTTGTAGGCGTCGACGAGCTTAAGGCGATGAAGCCTTCGGCTATAGTTGTCAACGTCGCTCGTGGAGGTATTATCGACGAGGCGGCACTTGCCGAGGCTCTTGACAAGGGGTATATCGCAGCAGCAGCGTTGGATGTATTCTCGGTTGAGCCACTACGCCAGTCGCCACTATACAACATTAAGGATAAGTACCGCCTCTTGGCATCGCCACACAACGCCTGGTCGGCAGTCGAGGCTATCGACCGCCTTATAGAGTGCGTGGCCGAGAATATCCGCCAGTGGCTCTCTAAGCAGTAGCACATAAGGTCTTCATCTACAACAAAATAGGCTGCCCAAAGGAGCAGCCTATTTTGCTATATATCTGGAGTGTGACGCGAGCAACTACTGCTGTGGTGCTGGTGTACCATTTACGTCAACAACGTATGTCAACCAACCCTGATTTGTGTTGGTGATGCCGAGGAACTTGGTGCCATCCTCCGATACAGCGATGGTGATAACGGCCTCCAAGCATAGGTCGTCGCCATCAGTCTCGTCTGTCGATGGGTGGAACGATACGATATCTACCTTGTGAGTATCTAACACCCACTCCTCAAATGGTATCTGCTCGTAGGGCTCGCCCTTAGTGATATCTACCACATATGAGGTAGTGCCAAGGTAGTAGGGTGCATCGTTGATAAATACTATGCCCTCGTCCGACATTGCCGATACCGAGCCACCTGTGAAGGTGTAGAGCTTGTCACTCTCGCGGTCGTAGGCTGCAGGGAACTGTACCTGACCATTGATAAAGTCTGTTGCCTTGCCATAGATATAGCGGCCCGACTGAGTAAACAGATTCTGAGTATCGCCAAGGCTAAACACAGGCTCGTACTTGTCGTTATACTCGAAGTGAGCATACTCGTAAGGGGTGTTCTCGTCGGCCCATATGATAGAGTGAATACCCTGAGACTGCTGGTAGCCGAGCAACGTGCGGTCTGGAGCAACGGCCTTAATAGCTGTTGCAGCATTCTCGTTGTAGATGCGCTCACCCTCGGTAGGAACTGTAACCTTATCCTTAAGTACATCGTAGCAGAATGGAACAACCTCGCCATACTGCTGTGCGAAGTATGAGTTCTCCACGTCGTACTCCCAGAACCAACCTACGATGTAGGTAGCATCGGGAGTGATGCCCGTACAGTTGCTCATGCCGTGATTTACGGCTACTGACGAAAGGTCTATTTCGACCATCTTGTCGCCCACAAGCAGGGCAGCAGTACCATCGGAGTTATTCTCGAAGCTGGCACCTACGGCCGTACCATCGTCGGCAACGTCGGTGAATTCGATGCCAGAAAACTCAACCATCTCATCCTTAGCCAAATCTAATACGAAGCCTGCGCGGTCGTTGCCACCGACTACATAGCGGCCATTGTTTGACATTGCGGTAGCAGCGGCACCATTCTTTGGATACCACTCCTTGTACTGAGGCATAGCAAGGGCCTCGGTAGTTACGTTCTGCGTTGCCACCTGCGAGTTTAGCGATGGGTCGGCAGCGATAGCCTGGAGTTTGATGGTATACTCGGTGTTGTACTCAAGGTTCTCGAAGCGGTGAACGGTCTTGTCGGTCTTCTCCGTAGCCTTGTTTGAGATGGTAATCTCGTAGTAGGCGGCACCCTCGATGGCCTCCCACGATACCAAAATAGAGTTACCCGTTACTGAAGTAGTGAACTCTGGCGTAGCAATAGCGTTAGGGTTGACATTCTCTGTACCCTCGGTGCTACAAGATGCAAGTGCCAATAGCGACACTATGCATAGCATAAATTTAGCAATTCTATTCATAAATTATTGTTTGTGTGTTTGTGTCTAAGTTAATAGTACAATGTAATTTGGCTATTTCGATTAGCTGGCTGCAAAGATATGAAAAATAAATGCACTTGCAAATTTTATCGCTTGTAACCCCCTCATTTTGCATATTTATTATCATAATTATTAAGAAGCTGTTTGAATTTTATTAAATGAGTTAAATCATTGCTGCGAGAAGAGTTTCGGAGTCTTTGAGGCTCTTATAGACTTCTTTCTAATTGCAAAATTTGGAAATAGCCCGCTATTACCTGCATTTTACAATATTAAATTAGTTCTATAATAGCTCTCAAATACTCTCGAAATAAAATTCAAACAGCTTCTCATAATTGCGATTTATGCAACAATAGAGCAGAGTTAGCACTTTGCTGTGTGGTTAAGCATCCTCACAATACCTATTATAAAACGAGGCTGACTAAAAGCCATTAAGGACTATTTAGTCAGCCTCGTCTGTTTTTGCGATGGGCTAACGATGCCCACCACGATTACTCAAGACCACCTGTGTAGGTTGCAGTAATCTTATCGCCATCGATGTCTATACGATAGATGATTGTGTACTGACCACCGCCATTGTCGATAACCTCAAGAGTATCGCCCTCAACAAATGATGTAGTGCTACCAAACAGACCTAACTGCGATGTTGCGTGACCGGCAAGCATAATCTCCTCGCTCTTATTGTCGCTCGCAATGTTAAACTTACCAGCTGTAATGCCATTGCGGAAGCTGGTCATCATGTATATACTCTCTCTGTTGACATTAGCATAGATGGTGTTATCCATGTAACCAAGCAACTGAAGCTTAACCTCGCGACCAGTCCACTCATCACCGCCATCACCTGGATTCTCTGGCTCGTCGCCACCGCCGTTAGGATCTGCCTCGGTGGTGAACGATGCAGTGCCAGCGTCCGATGCTGTGTGAGTAGTAGCATCAGCAGGGTTGGCAACTACCGATACGCTGTATGTGGTAGAGTACTTAAGGTCTGAAAGCACGATGTATGTAGTCTCGACGGTCTGCAAGAATGTGCCGTCGAGCGATACCGAGTAGTCCTTAGCACCTACAACCTCCTGCCAACTGATTGTCGCAGCGTTGCCCGATACAAGGCCCGATACCGAAGGTGTGTCGAGCTTAGTAAGCTCCGAAGGAGTGTCGCCACCCTCGTTGCCACCACCCTCACCAATAGGGCCGTTGTATACCACTACAAGCTCATCACCAGAGTCCATAAACAGGTTGAGTGTGATGCCTACATTTGCGCCATCGTTGGTTACAACCATCGTAGAGTTTGTCTGTGGCTTATACTTAATGCCATCCATCTTGAAGTTATCAACGAAGAAGTAACCCTCAGAACCCGAGAAGCTCTTCATTGGAGCGTATGCGAAGCTGCCAGCATCGATAGTAGTCGCCTTAGACTGATAGTCGTTCACGATAAGATCGAACGTTACGGTCTGGTTTGCACCCTTGAATGTGTACCAACCATATGCATCATTGTAGATACCCTCTGCAAGTGAGGTTATCACGATTTCTGAGCCGCCTACCTCCTCTTTCTCGTTGAGCTTGCCGTTGTACTCAATAACATACTTAACACCATCGCGGCCATCAAGCACAAGTGAAATAGTATACACCTCGCCCTCGGCAGCAACCTTAGCTGAACCCGAGTCAACAGCTACCGATGAGTCATTAACAGTGAATGAACGTGTTGTAAACTCATTCTCGAAGTCGTTGTAGCCAAACATTGTTGTAGAGGTCCAAGTGTAGTCGCCAGTAGTGAGTGTGTACTCCGATGCAAACTGTGCAGGGAAGTGAACATCTACCGAGAAGCCCTCGCCAACAACCTGATACTTGTTGCCATAGTTCGATGAACCGCCCCACAACCACTTATCGGCTGTATGTGTAGCTTCAGTAGGCTGATCTGGGCCATCTGGATTGTCTGGGTCATCCGTGTTGCCGTCGAAGCGGAGGTTACCCTCGTAAACAACGTTGTGGATAGTGCCATCCTCCATAAGAATCTTAGCCTCAATCTTGCCATCTGAAACTGTTACAGTACCCTGCTTGTAGAGCGAGTATGTAGGAACGCCGCCTACAACCACGATATTTGCACCATAGTCGCCAATACCAAAAGTACCTGCATTAGAGGTATCTGATGCGGTGTACTTACCGTTAGGGAGGGTGAAGTTATTATTCTCTGCGCTATCTGCTGCGTAGATGTCCAACATATAGTATACGCCATCCTGCTTGTAGTGGCCGTCCTCGTTAAGGCCTGTGTCCGAGAGGTATACCAAATAGTTGTATGCAGCAGAGTACTTAGTGCCATAATACTGAACCTCATATACCGATGCCTTGAAGTTAACCTCGCCATCTACAGGGGGCTCTGGCTGCTCGCCGCTCTTAGATGCCTGCTTAACCTTAACCTCGAAGAGGGTTGTGCCCATATACTCAACAACGATAGACGATTGACGTGCCTCGCCCTCGTTAGCTGCTACCGTAAATGGTATATCCTCGCCAAGCATAAGGGTATTCTCAACCTCAATCCACTCAGCATCGCAGGTAATATGTACATTCATATCCCTATCAGCCTCGGGACCATCCTCACCAGCATCCTCATTCAGAGTGTAGGTATAGGTGATTGTGCTCTGGCCACCCTCGGCAGTGAACGATACCTCAGACTCTGACGTAAGCTCGCACTCGCTACTTACGCCACTATTAGTCTTCATCGTAGCCGATGTCTTAACAACACCCTTGTTATTCTGTGCTACAGCAGTAATCAAGTACTCGGTGTTAGACTCAAGCTCGGTAGCTTTAACCTCGACCTCCTTGTTTACCTCGATAGCAGTACCATTGGCCAAGACCTCAGAGGCGTTAGGTGCTGTAGCAGAGGCCTCTGTAACAATGTAAGCAGCCTTCTGTGCATCTGTCGACACGATAGTGAAGCGGATGCTCTCGGGCGATGTGGTGCCCGTAGTGATTGAAATCGTGGGCTCCTTAAGCTCATCGACTGGCTTATTCTCCTCACACGCTACGAAAAGAAGTGATAGCGCGAAGAGAGAATAGAGTAAATTCTTAATTCTCATAGATTTAGCGTTTAAAATTAGTATTTATTAAGTTGTTTTCCTAACCTTATCGCGCAAAAATACAATTTTTTTCTTAAACTACAAAGAGATTTTCCCCAATCTGTAATTAAATGTATGTCTACAAATTAGCAAAAAAAAGTATGTCGTTGTCGCGAGATTGTATTTCGATAGCTTTGGGTTGGTGGCAGAGGGGAGTGCCGATATGAAAATTAGTGAGATTAATGAGTTTAGGAAATTCCAAGGCTTTTCTAAAGATTATTTGGAAAAACCTTGGAACTCCCTAATATAAGGCGTTGGTATGTTACTTCAGCGGTGAGTCTGGCTCCTTAGCCATAGCGGCATAGAAGAGCTTGTCGACCAAGCCTGGGAAGAACTTCTTGAGCAGGTGTGTGCCGCGTCCCTCCCACTCCATAAGGCATAGTCGCTTACGGCGGCGTATGCCTCGCGCAACGATGTGTGCAACCTGCTCTGGGGTCATCATCTTAGCCTCGTTGCGTGGTGTTTCGCCCTGCTGCGAGCCATCGGCAGTGAGTGCCGAGAAGCGTACATTCGAGGCTGTAAACCCTGGGCAGGCAGTCATAACGTGTAGCCCCTTCTTAAGGTTCTCGACACGTATAGTATCGAGAAAACCCGTCATTGCATACTTCGAGGCCGAGTATCCTGTGCGGCCAGGCAGACCATGTATGCCTGCCACCGACGAGATGCCAACAAGCGAGCCGCGCGACTGCTGTAGCCACTTCAGAGCATACTTCGTGCAGTTTACAGTGCCCCAGAAGTTGACATCCATAAGTCTATGTAGCACCTTAAGGTCGCAGTCGTCAAAGAGTGCGCGCATCGAGAGTCCAGCGTTACATATCAATACGTCGATGCCGCCAAAGGTGTCGACAGCATGCTGCATAAGGTGCTTGCAATCCTCCTCGCAGACAACGTCGCAGGCCGTATATGTAACCTTGCCCCCCGAGCTCTCAATCTCCGAGGCTATGCGCCTCAGCTCCTCCTCGCGACGGGCCGCCATGACAACCTTTGCACCCATCTTGGCATACTCACGTGCCATAGCCTCGCCAATGCCCGACGAAGCACCTGTCACAACGACAACTTTATTGTTCAGATAGTGTCCCATAGTGTTAAGGTATGTTCTATAAAGTAAATATGTTATTCGCTATTAATCATCAATCTCTACTCTCAATCCATCGTAGGCAGGGTAGACACCCCGAGGTAGTCTGCTCTCTAGCTGGCTGTGGAGCCCTATATGGTGCGACATGTGGGTTATGAAGGCCTGTCGCGGTGCCACGCGCTCGATAAGCTCCAAGGCCTCGGATACCGAGTAGTGCGAGCTATGCCTCTGCCAGCGTAGGGCGTTGATAACAAGCGTATCTATGCCATTGAGCTTAGCCTCCTCGCTTGGGGCGAGGTAGTTCATATCGGTAAGGTAGGCCAACGCCCCAAGGCGGAAGCCTACGGAGCGGAAACGCTCGGAGTGTTTCCCGACGATGGGTATGATATCTATGCCGTCGATGTCAAAGCTACGGCTCTCGTCTATGGTGTGTAGCTCAATCTCGGGTACGCCAGCATACTTATTCTCCGAGAAGGCGTAGGCAAAGTCGTGACGCACAGCGCGTATCGTAGGTTCGTTGGCGTAGATATGCATGGTGTGAATGGTGGGGTAGTCGACAAAGTTAAATGCGCGCACATCATCTATGCCGCCCGTATGGTCCTTATGTTCGTGCGTGAGGAGTATAGCATCGATATGCCTCACCCCTTCGCGGAGCATCTGGTAGCGGAAATCGGGCCCTGCATCTATGATTACGCGCTTCGAACCAATCTCCACCATTGCCGAAGTACGCAGTCGTCTGTCGCGCCTATCTGTGGAGTGGCACACCTCGCATTGGCACCCTATGACGGGTACGCCCTGAGATGTCCCTGTACCTAAAAATGTTAACTTCATACCCTATGTCAACTATTAGTTGCAGAGGCAAAGGTAGCGAAAAAAACGTTATGTTGTAACAGCAGGCAAAAAAATGGCCGAGGAGAGAGGTCGTGTAAAGAATTTTGAAATAATAATGCGATAAATAAATTGTATGTAATAAAAAATGTCTATCTTTGCGTTAGGCAGGCTTTATTTTTAACTCACTGATTTTCAGTGTTAGTTTTTACGAAAATTACGAAATTCTACATAGGAGACTACATGAAGGTCGTAATTAAGCCAACTAACTACGAGCACAAAGGTAGA